>CAVWAK010000057.1:0-17706 GCA_963752745.1 uncultured Gammaproteobacteria bacterium | reverse complement strand
ATGTATTGCTAGCCTACACACAGATACCAGGCATTGAGATATCGCCTATCTATATGTATGGCATCGGGCTCACGCTGGCGCTGTTATTCGCCTGGGCCCTCGGCTTTGGTGCCACTATGGCGGAACCCGCACTCAACGCGCTGGGTGAAACCACCGAGCACCTCACCAACGGCGTGTTCAAGAAAAAGACGCTGTTGAACGCAGTCTCGCTGGGTGTGGCTTTTGGTATCGCTGCCGGGTTGGCAAAGCTGATGTTCCACCTGCCGCTGGTCTGGATGATTGTGCCAGGTTACCTGGTCGCCGTGGTGCTAACATTTTTCTCCAGCGAAGAGTACGTCAATGTCGCATGGGACAGTGCGGGTGTCACCACTGGTCCGATTACCGTACCCCTGGTGCTCGCCATGGGGCTGGGTATCGGCTCGGCCATGAATGCCGTAGAGGGTTTTGGCATTCTCTGCATGGCATCCATCGGGCCGATTATTTCTGTTATGGTCACCGGGCTTTGGGCGCGTTACAAGGCTGGAAAACAAGTTGCCGCTGCCGCGATAACGGCGCCGGTTGCACCGTCAAAGGAGGCACAGGCCCTGTTATGAATGAACAGTCAATGACCAACCTGACCGACGTAGCCCTGATCACCTGCGTCGTTAAACCGAGTGCCACTGACGCCATCCTGAAAGCGGCACTGGAAGCCGGTGCACTCACCGGCGCCATCAGTTACCAGGCACGTGGTCATGGCGCACGCGAACGCCTCGGTCTGGTCGGTATCGCCGTCGAAGCAGAGAAAGACGTCGTCAGCCTGCTGGTATCGAGTGAACAACGCGATACCGTTTTTGATGCTGTCTTCCGGGCCGGGAAACTCAACGTGCCTGGCAACGGCTACCAATACATTACCCTACTGGAGAAAGTTGCCACCTACATTCCGCAGGACATGCTGAAGCACCTGACTGAATCACACCCGGATACCTGAGCGACCTGGCTATGAATACGTTTTCATCCGCTCCCGGCAAACTTATCACCTGCGTTCTGAAAGGTGACGGCAGTGATAAACGCCTGATGCAAGCACTACGCAAGGACAAACAGATCGTGAGCAGTAGCAGCATCGCCTGCCGTGGTATATCCATGCTGCAGAAAGCTGTCGCCAAACGCGGCAAGCTGCCAGAGCCCACGTTAGTCAGAATGGTACAAATCGTGGTCGGTGAGGATCAGGCTGACGACATATTCGACTACATCTATACAACTGCCGGCATCGGCAAACCTGGTGGAGGTACCATATTCATGGGGCCGCTACTCAATACGACACCCTTTGTATTACCTGAAGATATCCCTGACGAAACAAAATAGTGATTTACATTATGAAACCTGCCTGGCTGATTTACCTGATACTACTTGTTTGCCAACCCCTGTTTGCCGAGGACTCGGGTAAAACCGGCAACGTTTTATTACCGGGAACCGGGAAGTCCATCATTGATCTTCACGTTCACGTTGCCGGACTCGGCTATGGTGACAGCGGATGTTTCATCAATGGAACCATGCGTGAAAACTTCCGCTTCCCTTTCTATCTCTGGGCCATGGGTGTCACTGAGGAAGAACTTGAGTCACAAGGAGACCGCCTGTTACTCGAGCAACTCAGCGCAAAGATTGCCGCCTCGCAAACTATCAGCCAGGCCGTCATCCTGGCCATGGATGGTTATGTCACCGACAGCGGTGAACTTGACCGGGTTAAAACACAGATTTTTGTCCCTAACGACTACATTGCCCGCGAATCAGCCCGCTACGACAACCTGCTGTTTGGCGCCAGCGTCAATCCCAACAGACTGGACGCTGTAGATCGTTTGCGTGCCGCGCACGCCAGCGGCGCCGTGTTGGTCAAGTGGATACCCTCGATCATGAATATCGACCCGGCCAATCCGAAGTACGAGTCTTTCTACAAGGCCATGGCCGAGCTTCAGATACCGCTATTAACCCACACGGGTATGGAAAAATCGTTTGCCGGCGCCGTTGACGAACTGGCCGATCCTCATCGACTACGCCTGCCTCTTGAACTGGGTGTTACTGTGATCGCAGCACATATCGCCACGACCGGCGAGAGCGAGGGTCAGGACAACTTTGAACGCATCCTGCCGATGTTTGCCGAACACCCCAATCTTTACGCCGATATCTCCAGCCTCACCCAGCTAAACAAACTCGGGTACCTGGCTCGAGCATTGAAAGTCGACGGGATCACCGAACGCATGCTTTACGGTACCGACTGGCCACTGCAGTTTTTTCCACTGGTATCACCCTGGTACCACGTCAACCACATCGGCGCCGAGAAAGCCTGGGCGGTAGGCGACATTGAGAACCTTTGGGACCGTGACGTGGCGTTGAAGACAGCCTTTGGTGTTCCCGATACGGTCTTCGAGCGTGCCGGTGAGTTGCTGAAAATCGCACCCGCGAAACAGCGACTGGTGGACAAGAGGCACTGAATTCGGCAACACTGGGACAATGAATGCAGCCTGCCCGCAGCTGTCGGTTCTTTCCCGCCTCCTGCTACTCATTACACTCCTGTCAGCTTCGCCGTTATGGGCCGACCAGCCCTACCCGCTCGAGCCAGTCGACACCTCCAGCCCCAGAGCAACACTGAACAGCTTCCGCACCAACGTGGGTGACATCTGGGAGTTTTTCGGCGGCGAATACTGGGAGTCGCCCAGTTACAAGTTACTTTCCCAGGCAATGGTGCTGGCAGTACGCGCGCTGAAGACGCTCGACCTCAGTCAAACGTCGCCGACTACGCGGATTGAGGTCGGTTATGACGGCGCTACTTACCTTTACGAAGTACTCGTACGCATCCCGCTGCCAGCCGATGAGGATATTCCCGATGCCAGCGCCTTCTCCACGGTTGACGGCCCCGCAAGCTGGACCATCCCGCACACAGAAATCACCATCGCACGGATCACCGATGGCCCTCGCAAGGGTGAATTCCTGTTCACGCCCGAAACCATCAACCGGGCTGAAGAGTTTTATCGAAAAGTACAGCACCTGCCCTACCGCGTACCCGTGCCACTGGAACATGTAGCTGAACTTCGCGAGTACATGCCAGGCTGGATGATCCCGATAGCCGCTGTAAAACGCCTGCCCGACTGGATGCTGAAAGTGGTTTTGGGCCAGGCTGTCTGGAAGTGGTCTGCCTTCGCCCTGTTACTGTTTGCAGTAATCGGATTGCTGTTCACAGTTCGCAAACTTTTAGGCCGCTTCCATTCCGATAAGGCGGTTTACAGCTATCTCCGCCAACTGGCACTGCCGGTTGTTATTATCATGTTGATGAATCCATCGGCCTACCTGTTGACCGAGCAGATCAATTTCATTGGAAATATTGCCAGAAGCGTCAACCTGGTCACCGGCATAATTACCTATCTGATGGCCACCTGGGCCGCCTGGGTGGCATCGCTGCTGCTAGCCGAACTGGCCATCCTGTCGCCGAGGATATCCGAAGACAGCCTGGACGCCCAGCTACTGCGCCTGAGCGCACGCATCATCGGCATCGTACTGGGTCTGGTGCTGGTGTTCTACGGTGCCAACCAGATTGGCATCCCGCTGGTCGGCGTCCTCGCCGGTGTCGGTGTCGGTGGTCTCGCCATCGCGCTGGCTGCCCAGGACTCGCTTAAAAACCTGCTCGGCAGCCTGATGATCTTTATGGACCAGCCATACAAGCCAGGTGAACGTATCGTCGTCGAGGGTCATGATGGTTTCGTCGAACAGATCGGCCTGCGTTCAACCAAGATTCGCATGCTCGGGGGCGCATTGACCTCGATTCCCAATGAAAGAATGGCCAGCCTGGATATCGAGAACATCGGCCGGCGCCAGTTCATCCGTCGCCAGACCAACCTGAGGCTGGCTTACGATACACCGCCGGACAAAATAGAAACGGCACTGGCGATTATCGAGGACGTACTCAAGGATCACGAAGGCATGCAACCGGAATTACCACCAAGAGTATTCTTCGACGAGTTCAATACTGACTCACTGAACCTGTTTGTCTCTTACTGGTATCACCCGCCGAAGCGCTGGAAGTCACTGGCCTACGACCAGCAGGTCAATATGCAGATCATGCGCCGTTTTGACGCCGAAGGCATCCGCCTGGCGCCACCCAGTAGCATGACGCGCTGGATTCAGGAGAATGGACAGGCGGACACCCCCCTCCCTGGCGACAAGGCCTGACCTTGAGCTGTCGAAGGTACGGGATAGCCCATGCGACTCACCGGCGAGCAGTGCATTTACATAGAGGATAAAGGATAATTCCGGCTCAATGAGCGTACCCGAACCCCCGGCTACTGCTGACAAAGAAGTAATCGCCTGCCACGAATGCGATGCACTGCACCGAGTTCACCAACTGGCGCCAGGTGCAACAGCGCGCTGCACGTGTGCGGTGCAGTGCTGGCGCGTAACCCTAAAGGCGGTCTCGATCGCTCAATTGCCCTGCACTACACAGCGCTGATACTGTTACTGCTGGCCAATACCTTCCCGTTCCTGACACTGGAAATCGGTGGTCGGCAGGAAATCACCACGATTTTCGGTGCGTCGAAAGCACTTTATAACGCGGGTATGGGCGAACTGGCTGTGGTGGTCTACCTCACCAGCATTCTGGCACCGGCATTGATGATCAGCAGCAGCCTGTATGTTCTACTGGCAGTGCGTTTCCAGATGCCATTGCCCGCTGTGCGTCCGCTGCTGTCCTGGACTGGTCAACTTGAACCCTGGGTAATGCTGGATGTATTCATGCTCGGCGTACTGGTGGCCTTTGTGAAACTGGGAAACATGGCAACCATGCATACCGGAACGTCCCTGTATGCATTTGTCGGCCTGATTGTGGCGCTTGCTGCAGCGAGTTCGTCATTTGACGCCAATCTGCTTTGGCGCAGGCTTGGCATTCCCAGGAGACACAAACATGCGCGCTAGGGACGCCGGCCTTGCCAGTTGTCATACCTGCGGACTGCTGCTGCATCTACAGACATCAAATCATACGCACTGCCTGCGTTGCAAAACACCCATGCACATGCGCAAACCCAACAGTGTCAGTCAGAGCTGGGCGTTTTTGCTCGCCGCCATAGTTGCCTATCTGCCGGCCAACCTGTACCCGGTGATGACGGTGGTATCTTTTGGCAAGGCCCAGTCCGACACCATCATGAGCGGGGTTATTTACCTGTTACTGCACGGTGACTGGCCACTGGCGCTAATCGTATTCGTTGCCAGCGTACTGGTGCCGTTACTGAAGATGGTGGCATTGCTGTATCTTCTGATAACCGTGCAGAAAAAATCTCACCTGCGTAACCAGCAGCGTACCCGCCTGTACCGGATAGTCGAGCTGGTCGGGCGCTGGTCGATGGTCGATATCTTTGTGGTCGCGCTGCTGGCAGCCCTGGTTAACGTGGGTGCCGTCGCGACGATTGAACCGGGGCCAGGCGCGATTGCGTTTACTTCGGTCGTTATACTGACAATATTCGCGGCGCAGAGTTTTGATCCGCGGCTGATCTGGGATTATCCGGGAGACATAAATGACAGCACCGAACCAACCAGGTGATCTTGATAACGTACCTGACGCGGTAGTTGACGCGGAAAGCAAGGGTTTTCCGGTGGTCTGGCTGTTACCGCTGGTCGCGTTGCTGGTTGGTGGCTGGTTGATTTACAAAACCGAATCCGAGAAAGGACCCGAGATAACAGTCAGCTTTAATACGGCCGAAGGGATCGAAGAAGGCAAGACCAAGGTGAAATTCCGGGATGTGACCGTGGGCACCGTTAACAAGCTGGATATTACCGAAGACCTGAAGGCCGTTCAGCTGACCATAACGATGCTTTCAGGAACCGGTGAACACCTGACAGACTCCAGCCGCTTCTGGGTGGTGAAACCACGTATCGGAGCAGGTGGAGTAACGGGTCTGGGCACCCTGTTCAGTGGCGCCTATATTGCATTTGAACCCGGTACCAAGGGGAAATCGCAGAAAACATTTGTCGGGTTGGAAAAACCGCCCATTGTCACCAGCGACAAGGAAGGTACGAAATTCCGCTTACGTGCCGATTCGCTGGGCTCTATCTCGATCGGTGCGCCGGTCTATTTCCGTCAGTTCGACATCGGAGAGATTACCGATTACAAGCTGGCGGATGATTACAGCTATGTCGATATCGGCATATTTGTAAGCGCCCCCTACGACCAGTTCGTGCGCACAGGGACCTACTTCTGGAACGTGGGTGGTGTGAGCCTGTCCCTGGGGGCATCCGGGGCCAAGCTCGAGATGGAATCCATGATTGCATTATTGAGCGGTGGCGTCGCCTTTGAGACCCTCCCCGAGTTTCTTGATACACCGGTTGCCGGGGAAGATTCGGTATTCAAGCTGTTTGAAAATCGCACCCAGGCCCTGGAGCGGCCGATCACCGAAACGGCGACCTTTGTGCTGAGATTCGATGGCTCGGTACGTGGGTTGAGTGTCGGGGCGCCGGTAGAGTATCGCGGCATCCGGGTTGGCACGGTGAAGGCTATCGAACTGGGCGCTGACCCGAACAACAAGGGTACTGTCAGCCCTGTCGTGCTGATCGATATCGAGCCGCAACGGACGATGGATTACCAGGATATCGACAAAACGAAGACCAGTGAAGAAGGCATATCCGAGTTCGAAAAAGATCCGGTTGCACGGATTGAGGCGCTGGTAAAGCGTGGGTTGCGGGCGCGCCTGCAGACCGGCAGCCTGATCACCGGACAATTGTTTGTCGAGATAGATATTTTCCCCGATGCAACGCCCGCGGTCATGCTAACCAGTGGCCAGTATCCCGAGATACCGACGCTGCCGAATTCGCTGGAAGGTATTATCGCCAGTCTCAACAGAATCCTGGACAAGGTTGAGGATGCCGATCTTCAGGGCACCCTGAAAAATCTCAACGCGCTGATGGTCTCGACCTCCGGGCTGGCCTCCACGCTAGAGAAGGATATGCCGGGACTGGCTGCAGAGTTGCATGGCGACGCTGGAGACGGCACATAGCGCACTGGCGACCCTGGAAGCAAGCGCCTCCACCGACGGTGAAATCGGTAGCCAGTTGCAGGACGCATTGAAAGAGATCAGTACAGCGGCGCGCTCGATCCGGGTGATGGCGGAGTACCTGGAACGACATCCCGAAGCATTGATAAAAGGCAAGAGCACACCCTGAGGACTGAATGATGATTCAAAAAACTTATCTGTTAATAGTCATGCTGGTGCTGCTTCAGACGGGTTGCAGTATTGGTGGCGCTTCTCGCCCCTCGGAGTTTTACGTTCTGAATACTGAACCGGGAACACCGGTCAGTGGCCGTACGACAGCGGATGATCAATTGACCGTGGGGCTGGGGCCAATCACCATGCCTGACATTTTTGATCGCCCGCAGATCGTAACGCGCCCCCAGCCCAACCGCATCGACCTCGCAGAATTTGATCGCTGGGGCGGCGATCTGAATCGCGACCTGAGCCGGGTACTGGCACAAAACCTGATGAGCCGTTTGAATACTGACAGTATCCTGCCCCATCCATGGTCACGCAGTGACAACCCTGACTTCCAGGTAGCTGTACAGGTTTTCCGCTTTGACGGTGAACTTGGAAATGTTGCGAGGTTTGAGGGTGTCTGGCGACTAATGGACGGTGCTAAAGGTTGTGAACTTGCCGTACACCATTTTAGCTTTGACGAAAGCCTTGCAGGTACGGGTTACCCGGAATTCGTCAGCACCATGAGTCGCGCGGTTGCGAAGCTCAGCCAGGAGATTGCCGAGCAGATAGGAAGAACCAGCCCCGGCTGTTAATGTAGTACGCTAATAACAACCCACAATCCAAGAGGTTCCTATGTCCCGAACACTACATTGGCTGACCACACTACTGTTGATTGCAGGCATCCAGCTGCCTGTAGCAGCAACTGATCTAAACGTCGTCCACAGTGGCAAATGGCCACCCTATGCCGACGCCGGCCTGCCGGGACAGGGGCTCGGTGTCGAGATTGTGACCACCGCACTGAAGCGAGCCGGTTACACCACGTATATGCGTATCGATTCGCTGGACCGAATCCTGGAAGGTGGCTCTCTCGGTGTTTATGACGTGTTTGCCACCCCCTGGTACAGCGACGCCAGAAACCAGTACCTGATGTTCAGCGAGCCTTACCTGGAGTCCTACATTCGTTTTATCAAGAAGAAGGACAAGGATTTCACCTACGAATCTTTTGACGATCTCAAGGGGATGATGATTGGCACGGTACAGGACTATGCATACGACGAGGAATTTAACGATTCACGCGACCTTATCAAAATCAGCGAACGCAACCTGATCCAGAACCTGCTGAAACTGACCCAGGGGCGTATCGACATCACCCTGGACGATGAACTCGTCCTGCAGTATGAGATTAACCAGTACATGCCAAACAGCATGAGGGAACTTGCATTCCTGCCCAAACCGCTGGCCGTGCGTGGCATCCATATTGGTGTAAGCCGGGAAAATCCGGATCACGAGAAAATTGTGGCCGCATTTAACAAGGCTATTAAAGAAATGAAGAAGGACGGCAGCTACGATGCCATTGTTGCCAAACATCATATTTATATAAAGAAACCGGCTAACTGAGATTCCTGCTCCCGTCCCGGTTCTATTCAACATGAGATAAATCTGTGGAATTTGAAAACGGAGTTTTGCAATTTAGCGCTTTTTTCTCGGTAACACTCGGCATTGTCGTCCTGTTTCTGGGCAAACGCGTCAACGACGCCGTCGGCTTCCTCAGGGAATTCAGCATACCGGAACCGGTAACCGGTGGATTAATAGCTTCACTGCTGGTTGCGCTGCTGTTCTTTGTAAGCGACATCGAAATCAACTTCGATCTGGCCGCGCGCGACGTCCTTCTGGTGTATTTCTTTACCACCATCGGTATCAACTCGAGCCTGAAAGACCTGCTGGCGGGAGGGAAGCCACTGGTCATTCTGCTTTCGATCACTATCGCCTATATGTTCCTGCAGAACCTTACCGGTATAACGGTGGCCGCGATGTTCGACCAGCCCACGGCAGTTGGTATGCTGGGTGGTACTGTTTCCCTGATTGGCGGACACGGGACAGCTATTGCATGGTCACCGAGAATTGCGGAGGACTTCGGCATCACCAACGCCATGGAGATTGGTATTGCCTGCGCAACGTTCGGTCTGATTCTTGCCAGTTTAATGGGTGGCCCCATTGCGAAGTTCCTTATTACGCGGCACAAACTGACACCGACGCGTGTGGAGCCACTGGATATTGGTGCAGCGCAAGAATCGAAGGGCAAAAGCGGGATAGATCACCTTGACCTGCTGGATGCCATTCTCGCCATTCATATTAGTGCCATCCTGGGCTTTCTGATAAATGCAGAGCTGGAAATCCTCGGACTCAAGCTGCCGCTGTTTGTGACCTGCCTGTTCGCCGGCATTCTTATTACCAACCTGATCCCGAAGTCTTTCCCACGAATCACCGGCACAGTATGGCCGAGCCGCAAACCGGCCATCGCTCTTATTGCTGACGTATCGCTGGGCACATTTCTGGCGATGTCACTGATGAGCATGCAGTTGTGGACACTGATAGAGCTGGCCGGCCCTATATTTACCATACTCGGTGCCCAGTTCCTGATTGCAGTCAGCTTGACGGTGTTCGTGGTTTTCCCGCTGATGGGGCGCAACTACGATGCTGCCGTCGTGTGTGCCGGGTTCGGCGGGATTTCGCTGGGCTCGACCCCAACGGCTATGGCAAACATGTCGGCGGTAGCTCAACGTTACGGAGCTTCGCACCTGGCGTTTATTATTGTTCCACTGGTGTGTGCCTTTTTCATTGACCTGGTTAATGCCTTGCTTATCCCCTTCTTCCTGGCGCGTTTCTAGGCTGACTCATGGCGCTGGTACCAGCTGTTTTTTAAATCCAGACAGTAGCTGGCAACCCGTTGGTTCAGGCCCAACATTAATCACCTCACCCGCCTGATCAGTACCGCCAAATCCCCCTCCAGAATCTATTTTTTTATTTTAATAACAGACTGTTAACACACCCTACAGATGCGTAGCGTGATGCTGGCACAGTTACTGCGATACAACCTCTCAAGCAACGGCACCAACCCGCTGCACCCCCGGATACTTTAATTGAGAGGAGCTACAAATCATGTCTGAATACAACGACTATATCGAAACAGTGACCATCGATAGCCGCAGCGCATACGACGCCGATATGCCTGAGCCATTGGACAACTGGTCTCTGGAAGATTTTGAAGATGTTATTCAGTTTGACAAGAAATGAGCTCGCATTCTTTTATCAAACTGATCTGCGCAACTCTGGCGTTGCTGGTGACCTGCAACGTTGTACTGGCAGAGCAAGCCATCAAAATCCGGTTTGCGAAAGACTCAACATCGGGGCAGGAAACTCTTAACGCACACACGGTTTTTGACCACCATGGAACTGCTTTGCGCAGAGTACTGCTGAGCTTTCAAGGCTATGCAGAGCTTCATCCATGGATTACAGAAGCCACGCTGACCAGTCCCACAGCCGGCGGAAACTCGGAATTTTTAATCCAGTTTAAGTTTCCATGGCCTATTGGACAGCGCTGGTCGCGCGTTGAAGTCAGTACGGACTACCGGAACTCAATCAATTGGCATCAGGTCGAAGGGACCATGACAGCCAACACAGGCCAGTTGAAGTTTGTCACCAGTGGACAGAGCATCCGTGTAGACTATTCTGCCGTTATTAATGTCGGCCTTCCGAACGCCTTGACACGCGGCTTCAAAAAACGGTTTGTAAGAGAGTTTATTGATGCCGCCCATACCAGGGCAACCGAGAACGACACCACTGGCCTTAGATTTGCTGACAGCTCATCGAATCGTTAACAACAGCAAAATTTCATTTAACAGTTATCGTTATTTTCTTCGAATATAGCGGTGGATCATGGGGTACATGGTCAAAATTACCCATCAGAAGCTGCAAGGTATGTTTCCCCGGTGGCAGTTCGAGCATAGTCTCGGTCTGCCCGGCACCGAAATGGATATGATTCCGATCTGACGGGATTTCCTCATCCAGTGGCGGCAAATCGGTATCGATCAACAGATGATGATGTCCGGTGTTGGGCTTGTCTATACCTTTCGGCGCAACTCCCATATGTCGCAGCCCGAACCAGACCCGAAACGGTTGACCAGCATAAAGCACTTCGCCGTCGTTGGGCCAGCCGATATACACGTAGGCATTGTCGGGCGCCGGCGTACCGGCAGCCATGACGGCGGCTGACAATACCAAACCAGAGGTGAATGCAGTGATTTGCCTGATCATATTATTGACTCCCTGTAATCTGTTTTTATCTGCCCGGCCACTTCACCTAGTAAGGTGGTACGGTGATAGTGATCTTTTTTGAGTAGATAGGTGGATCATGCGGCGTGTGGTCATGATCGCCTAGTAACAGCTGGATGGTGTGCTCGCCTGGCGGGAGATCTTCAAGACGAGCTTCCGTTTGCCCACCGCCAAAATGTATATGATTTCGGTCAGAAGGAATTTCTTCATCCAGTGGCGGCAGATCAGTATCCAGCAACAGGTGATGGTGTCCAATATTCGGAATTTCAACGCCCTTGGGCGCCACACCGGCATTACGCATACCCATGCGCACCCAGAGTTTTCCGCCCCGGATAACTGCCCCGTCCGGAGGCCAGATGATATAGAGCACGGCATTAGTCGGTGCCGGAGTCAGTTCCGCCAACGCAGGTGCCCCAACCAACCCACCTAGCATTGCCGCGATCGCAATTGCCCTCATCAGCATTCCGGGATCCTCCGTAAAATTTGATCTAAACAACGAACTAGCAGAGAATCAAAGCATAGATGACCCGAGATGTAAATCAAGTCAATGGAATCTGACAAATTGCCGTACCCTGAGTATTATGTTGCACAACAACCGGGCCTGAACCTGCCTTGCGTTAAAGATGGCCGGACAGGATTGTTTCCCAACTCAAACTTTGACCACGGACCCTGGACTATGCTAAATCAGCTGTTCGTAGTATGTTTTTTCTTTTTGTCGTTTACTGCTGTCGCTACGACATCCATACCCGTTACCGATACATCCCCGATCGCCATAGCGCCCCGCGTGGCCCTGGTAGTAGGTAACACCCGCTATCATAGCAATCCGCTGCGCACGTCTTCGGCAGATGCCAATGCTGTCGCCGGACTGCTCAGGGACCGTGGCTTCGACGTAATACAGATCGAAAATGCGTCGCTTGAAACGCTGGAGCAGGCGTTGCTGGAGCTCAATGCCCGGCTCGGCGAAACCGGCACAGGCCTGTTTTATTTTGCCGGGCACGGTTTGCAAACGGCAAAATCCATGCTGGTCCTGCCCGTGGATACGGATTCCACATCCCTGGATACCATGCAACGAACAGCACTGAGTGTTGACCGGATTATCAGCCAAATGTCGCTGCGGCGTCCCGGTCAACCCAATCTGTTAATCATCGATAGCTGCCTCAACAATCCCTACCGCCTGTCAGCTCAGACACGCCCGGAGGTCGGCCACTTGCCCGAATTGCCGGCAGAAACCCTGATTGCCTTCGCCACAGCACCAGGCACTGTCGCTTACGAGGGCATGGAACAACAGGGTATCTACGCACAGGCTCTCATGAATGCCCTTGGTAAACGCGGGCTGGACGCCGGCACTATCTTTGATGATGTGCAACAAACTGTTCGCGTCAGGACCCGCAATCAGCAGGTTCCGTGGGTACTATCATCTCTCGATTCGCCGTTGATGCTGTCCCCTGATTCGGTGCAGACTCGCGAAGAGTTCTCTGCCAGCCACCCCGGGGTACTGTCCCTCGCACAGCTGACAGCAATGCCCACTCGCGGCATTCTTCCTAAAGACGGCGATGCCCAGTACGAACTGGAATTCTGGCAATCGATAAAAGACAGCACCGATGCCGCAGACTATGAAGCCTATCTTGAGGCCTACCCTGACGGGAAATTCGTACCACTGGCAAAGTCGCGGGCGCAGCGCTATAAGAAATCAACACCCGAGCCGGCCAGACAACCCGCCTATGTCGTCAATGAACTGGATGATCAGTACGAAGTCATCCGGAATGCAAATATTCGCCAAACACCGTCCTCAAAATCCAGGCGACTTGCCGAGCTGCAGCGCGGTAGTAGCGTACATGTAACCGGTCAGTTGGCTGACAAACAATGGTACCAGGTAAGGTTTGCAGGAATGACAGGCTATATATATGCGGAACTGTTACGCAAACCTGTCGCAAAGCCTGCGCCTAAAGCTAAACCGGCACCTGAACCAAAACCAAAACCGGTAGCCAGACCGACGCCCCAGCCAGTCAAGGTGCTACCGGTTCGGGCGGGCAAGGTCGAAGAGATCCAGGACTGTCCTTCCTGCCCGGTGATGCTGGCACTGCCGGCAGGTAATTTCACTATGGGCGCCAGTCGGGGTGACCGCAGCGAGAAACCCGCGCACAAGGTGTCTATCAATAAACCGTTTGCTATCGGCAAGTATGAAGTAACGGTGGCCCAGTGGAATGAGTGCCACACAGCCGGTGCATGCAGCTACAAATCCGACTTTAATGACCCGCAAGACAATTCTCCCATCAGGGACATCAGCTGGAGCGATGCCCAGGAATATGCCAAGTGGCTGAGCAGGGTCACCAAAAAGCCATATAGACTGCCAACTGAAGCGGAATGGGAGTACGCAGCCCGGGGCGGCACTGACACAACATACTGGTGGGGAAACGAGGTTGGCGTCAGCCAGGCCGATTGCAAGAATTGCGGTGGCCAATGGAACAATAAATCACCTGCCGCTGTAGATGCTTTCCCGGCTAATCCGTTTGGCTTGTATGGGACCAGTGGTGGCGTATGGGAGTGGGTTGCTGACTGCTGGCACAAGACCTACAAGGGAGCTCCCAAAGACGGCACCGCATGGAGCGGGAATGATTGCCGTGAGAATGTCATAAGGGGCGGAGCATGGCGCAACGACTCCAGCTATATTCACTCAGCAAGCCGGTTCAAATACGATACGCATGTGCGCTATCTGCTGAATGGCTTCAGGATAGCCCGAACGCTACCTTAATGATCCACTGTCCTGTCGCGCAGTTTCTGCAGGATAGATTTCGGCCTGGTATCCAGCATGACAAAATCAGCCGTGATTTTGTCGCTGCCGGGGACTTTTGACATACGCTTGAGCTGCTTCTCGACATCGGCCAGGTAATCTTCCTGTGTCTCATACTCCTCGCGCATCTTGTCAAACAGCGGCTGCGGTGTCAGCAAGACCGTTACCATCTCTGAACCGAACGGTTCTGCGATAGTCCATTCACCCAGATCGCCTATGGTCGCCTTGTAATTGGCTGGCGCCTGATTACCCGAAACTCTCGGCCCTGGCACCATGTGAACAACACCGCCATCAAGTGAAAAATAATCCACATTGACATATGTTTCATAGGCTGGCGTTGAGATCTCGACGACCAGCGGATCCCCTTCTACATATTCACCGCCAGCCTGACTGGTCTTGATTGAGGCACCCTGATCCCTGCCGGTATCCGGCACCCAATAAGGCGCCAGCAATTCGACAATAGCGCACTTCGACACATCAATACGCGCCAGGTTGGAATTGACCTCTTTGGCACCCGGCAGTGCCAGTAGATCCTTCTCCAGCTTACCGACATCGAACTTGTGCGAAACATAACCTTCAAGGTTCACAACACCATCGTTTACCGAGGTGCTGAGCGCCGCACACTTCACTTCCTGAAGAACGTTAGTCACAGCCGCCGTGGAGAGTTCTGGAATCGGTATCTTTACAGGTATAACCGGTTCCTGTTCTACCATGGCGAGCATTTCAGGCTCATCCAGCCCGTTACCCGTGTCGGGACTGACAACATCCGAACCGATACCTGGAATCTGAAGGCTGGCAAGTTCCGTTTCATTCTCTTCCACAAAAGTAGCCGCAGGGACAGCCACAGCCAGGGAGTCGGTCTCGGCCGGTTCGATGAGCCCCGCAATGAGGTATTGATACACGAACACACCAATAGTCGCAGCGACGGCAACCTTGCCCAAAGCATAAACGGGTGCCGGCAGTATCCCGGTTTTTTCCGCATGCAGATCCAGCAAAAACTTTTCAACACCGGGCGTTCGTTTGTCACGATCGAATTCAAGCGCCGACTTAATTGCACGCCACTGGCGACGAGTCAGCTTGCGGCGTTCAAGTTCCAGTCCGCCATCACGTGCTTCCGTGGCCTGCATGCGCCCGTACGGGTGCCGCCCGGTAAGCATCTCGTAGACTATGCATGCCAGGGCGTATACATCATCTCTTGGATCCGGCTCCTCGTGTTCGAGCATTTCCGGGCTGGCATACGTCGGTGTGAGCGCTCCCAGGGTACCAGGATCAAAACGTGTGGCTTCCATGTCTGTGTCTTCGGGCCGCTGGAAGGCACGCGCAATACCAAAGTCGATAACCTTGACCTTGCCGTCATCGCCCAGAATGACATTCGCCGGTTTGAAGTCCGCATGAACAATGCCACTCTCATGGGCGAAAATCAGCGCCCGGGCAATGCCCTCCAGAATCGCCATGGACTCCTTCTCCGGCAACCCCTTGAATCCAGGTGCCCTAAGTACCTTTGCCAGTGATTTGCCTGGCAGGTGCTCCATAGTCATGTACACAGTGGAACCGTCACGGTCGAAATCGTAGACCCTGACAATATTCGGGTGGGCAAGGATCTGGGATTTTTTGGCTTCGCGCTGCAACGCAATCAGTGAATCCGGGTGGGCGCGAAACTCGACGTTCAGGACCTTAACGGCAACGTAGGGCTTTCGATCATCAGCTTCCAGTTTGCGACGGTCAAGTGCCCTGTAGACACTGCTCATACCACCCGTACCGATACACTCTTCCAGCACGAAGCGGTCGTTGAGCACGTCGCCAGTACCTTTCATCCGCTCGGGCGCATTCATCCGAAAAGCATCCGTACCCGGCTCCGCAGGATCAGGCGCCCGGCCCTTTGCGTCGTCTGCCCCACTGGCAGATGCGCCATTAAAGAACAGGCTGGTAGCGAGACGGGTGCGGCTCTGGTCCGGATCAATGTCGCTCTCACCTTCCATGACTGCGCTGTTGATCTTATTCCTGGTTGCCGCAGCCTTTTCAATCCTGTCCTGTACCTGGTCATGCACGTCATCAGGCAGCGGCACCTTGGTATTTTCATCTTCCAGCGTTTCCATCAGAATGGCTTCGTCAGAACGCCCACCCTCAAGTATGTGATCAACTTCGGCAAACAGCTCTTCCCTGGAAAGGGATCCGCTTTGAAATGACCGTAACGCGCGTACCAGACTAGCCATGATTCATACAGCCTCTGATTTCCGGACGAAACTCACCAGTCAACTGCGTGCATTGACCGGTTAAACCATAGTTAACCGCTGTATCATCAGGAATCCTTGATTTGAACGCAGTGGTTTCCTCAAATTTGATAACTGCAACCGTCACATTGTCGCGGGCACCACGTTCAAGCGTCAGGTCAACAAGTTCCCGACTGGCATCGTCACAGTCGTACTGGGCGAGGATCTCTTCCACCTCCTCATCGTCGACCTCCTTGTTCAGCCCATCGCTACACAACAACACCGTATCACCATCCCGCAAGTGGGAACGGTATTCGTCGAGTAACAATTCGTTTTGGGTACCGATAGCCCGCGTAATCCGGTTTGCAAACGGATGATAGGCGGCCTGTTCCTGACGGATCTCACCACGTTCCACCATATCCTGGGCAACACTGTGATCACGGGTAATCTGGGTAAGGCGGCCCTCGCGCATCAGGTAGGCTCTGCTGTCTCCAGCCCACAGACAACGCCATTCGCGTTTATAGACGAGAAAAGCGACCACGGTACTACCCATGATCTCCCCTGGTTGCAGACCCGGTAGTTGATGGCGCATACGTTCGTTGGCAAGGCCGAGACGATCGCGGACGAGTTCTGCGAACGCATCGGCTGACTGGGGTTTGGCAATGCCCCTGAAAGAATCCACAATCAGGCGACTTGCGATATCACCCTTGGCGTGCCCCCCCATACCGTCGGCGACAATCCACAGACCAATGTTATCCAGGTTAAGGTAAGCATCTTCGTTAACACGACGCAGCCTTCCGGTATCGGTACGGCCACATGACCACCATCGATAACTCATAATGTGCTCTCCCCGATGCCTGCTGAACCCGGCCCGCACAACCGGAACCGCTTCAATTCTTTCCTATTATTATTCCAAATGTAGTATAAGCCAGCCAAACTTGATACGGTACTTTCAATAATTCAGCAAGTTCTTATACTTTATGGCAGTTTGGTGGATTATAAGCCTCTTGGAAGGTTTTACGACTATACTACTCCTCGATTGGCTGTTCATTATTAGATACAGGAGTCCGACATGGCAAAACTCATCATCAAGGATCTTACAGAAAATGTTGAACTGGACCGAAAAGCCATGCGAGCAATCACCGGCGGGAAATCCGGACCCCGCGTCGGCATGCCGTCATACAATTCGAGTTTCTTCCAGAACCCGTTGAGTTTCAATCAGTTAAAATTGATACCGGGCGGCACACGTTGGTAAGCATCCACCTTGTTAGGTGAGCGAGCGCTGTACCCGTAGCGCCTTTTATTAAGCCAGTTTTCATCTTTACAACCTGAGCCTGCTGCGCCTGTTGCAGGTTCGCCAACATCCCCCTGATTTCCGTTCGGCCCGACC
>CAVWAK010000056.1:0-92871 GCA_963752745.1 uncultured Gammaproteobacteria bacterium | reverse complement strand
TTTGACGCTGCCTGTGCATGTAGTGCGTGGGGCAAAAGACGGGCCGCGACTGTTCGTTAGTGCCGCTCTACACGGTGATGAGCTTAACGGCACCGAGATTATCCGTCGCCTTTTGCGGCGGCCAGCGTTGAAGCGTCTGCGAGGGACCTTGATCGCTGTGCCAATTGTTAACCTCTACGGGCTCATTCAGCATTCCCGCTATCTGCCCGACAGGCGTGATTTGAACCGATCCTTCCCGGGTTCGGAAAAGGGTTCAATGGCGGCGCGTTTGGCGCATATATTCATGACCGAGATAGTGCATAAATGTACCCACGGAATTGATTTGCATACCGGTGCCATCCATCGCAGTAATCTTCCGCAGATCCGTGCAAACCTGGATGACCCGGAAACTGCCAGGCTGGCTGAATCTTTCGGTGTTCCAGTGCTGCTGAACTCGAACACCAGGGATGGTTCTCTTCGCGAAGCTGCTGCCGAGCAGGGAATTCCTATGCTGCTGTATGAAGCCGGTGAGGCACTGCGATTTGATGAGGTCTCAATTCGTGCGGGTGTAGAAGGGATTATCAGCGTTATGCGTTGCCTCGGCATGCTGCCGAAAACCCGGGCCCGTCGCCAGCACAAGCACGAGCCTTTTATTGCGCGCTCAAGCGCCTGGGTGCGGGCTCCGGCAAGCGGTTTGTTTCGGAAGGTCTGCGGGCTGGGTAGCCGGGTGAAGCGTGATGAGATTCTGGGTTTAGTAGATGACCCTTTTGGCGGAGAGGAATTTGAAGTAATAGCAACGGCCAGCGGGATCGTCATCGGCTGTTCAGAAATACCGCTGGTACACGAAGGCGAGGCCCTGTTCCATATCGCTCGATTTGGAGACATAAAGGAGGTGGCAGGTCAGGTCGAGTCCTTCCAGGTTGAGCATGCACCCGAAGAAGTTCAGGAGAGCGGCGAGCAAGGGGAGCCGCCTATCGTTTAGCTTGTAATTTTATTTGCCCGATGTCCATTTCAGGCCCAACACATTCAACGCTTGGTCTCTCATCACAACAATGTATCGTCCAGCCAGTTTATTAATTGCCCCGGGAACATACCACGCGTGAAAGAAAAGCACCGCAGGATCGCCCACATGGACCTGGACGCATTTTTCGCAAGCTGTGAGCAGCAGGAACACCCCGAATACAAGGGACGTCCCGTCGTGGTCGGGGCGCTGCCCGGCAATCGTGGCGTGGTGGCAGCCTCTTCGTATGAGGCACGGGAATTCGGCATCCGCTCTGCCATGCCGATTGCCGAGGCCTACCGGCGTTGCCCGGACGCGGTCTACCTGCGCCCGGATATAGAGAAGTACCGCAAGATTTCCAGGCAGGTATTTCAAATCCTCGAGTCGATTACGCCCGCTGTCGAAGCTGCCTCTATCGACGAGGCCTATCTCGATATCAGCGGGCTCGACAAGCTGATGGGCCTGCCGGAGACGATTGGCCACGAGATCAAACAGCGTATTTTTTCCGGAACAGGCCTGACGGCCTCCGTGGGTATTGGTCCGAACCGGCTGATCGCAAAACTGGGTTCGGATTTCCACAAGCCGGACGGTTTGACCGTGGTAACTCCGGATCAGGTGCTGGATTTTCTCGCACCCATGCCGGTGTCAAACCTCCGCGGACTGGGGCGCCAGACACAGAAGATTTTTGACCGTCTCGGTATCCGGACCGTGGCGCAGCTGCGAGCTTGCCCGCTCGCAATGCTGGAGCAACACCTGGGAAACAGGGGCGCAGCAGGTTTCCACAACCAGGCCTTTGGTATTGCTTCAAATCAGGTTGTGCCGGGACAGGGGCGTAAGAGCATCTCGAAAGAAACAACGTTCGGGGCCGACGTTCGGGATCATGCGGTCCTGCATGACGTGCTGCTTGGCCTGGCAGCAGAGGTGGCCAGAACCGCTCGCCGGGAAGGTTTGTCCGGATCAGTGATCACACTGAAAATTCGTTACGAGGGGTTCGAAACGTACACGCGGCAGCATAAGCGGGCGGCACCGACCCACGACGAGCGCGAAATTCTGAAAACGGCATGGCAGCTTTTCAATAATGGTAACTTGCCAAAAAAACCGGTTCGCCTCATTGGTGTGGGCATCAGTAGTTGGGAGGACGATCAACCAGCCCAGGCTGATCTTTTCGATGAACCGGAACAGAAGGCTTCCAGCCAGCAGGTGCTGAAAACGATCGATGCAGTTGCCGAGAAGTTTGGCAAGAGCCTGTTACAGGTAGGCGTGGCACGTAAAACAGACAAATGAGCTCCGCCGCACCCGCTGTACCAGTGGGTGCAAATGCCGCGCATGCCTTAATCATGATAATTGGTCCTGCTATCGAGCGTGGATGCCGAATATAGAGTGTTCCGGAGGAATAGGCAGAAATATATGCCACTGTTTTCACTTTAGTTGCAAAAACAATATCGCAGTGCAGTATTTATTTGGTTAAGCGCTAACAGAAATGTGAGCGTGTTATTTATGTCAGTATGAAGCCGGGTACGAGTACACCTTAAACCCTATCCAAACACTTCTTCAGGTGTCGCGGTAAAGTCTTTTGAGAGCGTTTCTATAACAGTGCGCATGATTTCACGAACAACGACATCACGTTTGGTGTTTACTATGATCGGGATCTTTGTTCGATCTGCCTCGGAAAGCAGAAACGACTGCAGGTGCCAGATGTCCTGGAAGTTCTGCAGGTAACGTTCGGATCTGCGCTGTGGAACCTTGGTGCCACGGCCGGCAATACGTTCCTTGAGGTGGCTGCGTTTGAGTACGGCGAGCATGATGGGGGCGATCACAGCATCGGTATCCGTGGGTATCCTGTCCAGCAGCGAAGGATGGATGTGGACACCTTCAAAAATCAGTGAAACGCGTTCACGCAACGCACGCTCGATGACCGCTTCGCTGGCTACCGACAGTAAATCCGCCTGGGCCAGAAAACCTTCGGCCAGTAGCTGTTCGTCGTCATCTTCGTGGGTGCGGCCTTCGCGGGAGGGCAGGGATTGCCAGGCGCTGAACGAGGAGGCATGCAGAATAGGCAGCAGCCGTTTGGAGAGCATCGACCGCATGACTTCGCGAAGCATGTCTGTTGACTGCGTACGTACGATATCCAGCTGGTTGGCCAGCGCGGTGGCGATAGTACTCTTGCCGCAGCCCGATGTGCCGCCGATTAGAAGAATCAACGGTCTCCCGCTGCGCAGGAAATCGATCCACACCAACCAGCGTTTGGCCACGGCGGGTCCAAGTTTTTCCGTTTTTTCCAGAAAGCGGTAAGTGAGACGGCTGATCTCCTGCGAAGCTCACAGTCGTCATCCGGTTTTCGATCAGGTGCTTGCGGATTTCTTCCGTGACCATCATGGCTTCCTTATAGGTAAGCCCAATGGTTTCCAGACAATGCCGGTGCTGGTCGGCAGAAAACGGGGTTAGCCGGTCGTCTAACGGTTTTACCTGGATGTTTGTATCAGCGGTACCCTGATTCTGGTAGCGGGATGCGACATCTGGCAGTGAGGTTTTTTCCAGGTGCGATAGTACCTTGCTGCGAAGCTCGTCGAGTGTAATCGAATCAATGTCGTCGAGTTCCTGGCGCACTGTTGTTGCCAGCTGGTAGGCGTCCTCAAAAGGGAGGCCGGAGTTCTGCAGTGACCTGGTCAGAATCCCGCGCAGAAATGGAACCTGTGTTCCTCCTTCTGGATCTTCAATGAGCAGTTTTGCCACCTGGTGTCCTCGGCAATATTCAGTTTTATCGTGATTATATGTACTCGGCAGGTATATATATACTATAAAAGTAGTAATGTCGCTTGTGATTGCCGGAGACACCGTGTTTGAAACTGCTGAACTGGGAATAAGAATACCCAAGAAAGAATACCGGGAGCGCGAACCGCTGTTGCGCGAGGCGCTACTGGATCTGCAACGAGAGCTTCGCGAATTCAATGAGTTTCCCGTGATCATTGTGTTTGCGGGCGTTGACGGGGCGGGCAAATCAAAAACAGCCAATCTCCTCAACGAGTGGATGGATCCGCGCTGGTTGGTAACGCGCGCCTATGACACGCCATCGCAGGAAGAGAGCGAACGACCGGAATTCTGGCGGTTCTGGCGGGATCTTCCGCCGAAGGGGCAGATCGGTCTGTTTCTCAGTTCCTGGTATTCGCAGCCGGTGTGTGAGCACGCCTATAAAAAGGACGATCTGCCGCAATTTATTGACCGCCTTGACCGGATTATCAACTTCGAAAATGCGCTGGCTGAGGATAATGCTGTCATTTTGAAATTCTGGATGCATCTGAGCCGGGATGCGCAGAAAAAAAGACTGAAGAGTCTTGAGAAAGATCCTTTAACGCGTTGGCAAGTCAAGGAACGTGACTGGAAGCACTGGCGTATGTATGACCAGTTCGTAGAAGCGGCCGAACGTACCATTTTGCGTACCAGTACGGGCAAGGCGCCATGGAACGTTATCGAAGGCGAGGACGAGAACTATCGCAGCCTGACGGTCGGTACCATGATCCGTGATGCACTCGCGGCCAAGCTTGACGACATGCGGCAGAAACGGGAACTCATGGAAAGACAGCGCCAGGAAGCGCTCGGAAGTAAAGCGGTTACTGTGAGCAAGTGTGGGCCCAATGCCTCCGCAGACGAGCTACCGATTGACAGGCCGCCACTGACAATTCTGGGCACCCTGGACATGTCGAAGTCGATGTTGAAATCAGACTATCAAAAGGATTTGAAAAAGTACCAGGCTGAGCTCAGCGTGCTGTGTCGCCAGGCACAGGAAAGCAAGATATCAGCGGTCATGCTATTCGAAGGGCCGGACGCGGCCGGAAAGGGCGGTGCAATACGCCGTATTACAGCGCCCATGCAAGCCTATAACTATCAGGTGATTCCCATAGCTGCGCCGACCGACGAGGAGGCGGCGCACCACTATCTGTGGCGCTTCTGGCGGCAGCTTCCACTCGCCGGGCGCGTGCTGATTTTTGACCGCAGCTGGTACGGACGTGAGTTGGTCGAGCGTGTTGAGGGTTTCGCCTGCGAAGACGAGTGGAAGCGGGCTTTTGCAGAGATCAATGACTTCGAAGACCAGCTCATCGATCACGGTATCGTGTTGGTGAAATACTGGATTCAGATCAGTAAGGAAGAGCAACACGTGCGTTTCAAGGCACGTGAAGAGACGCCGCACAAACGCTGGAAACTCACTGAAGAAGACTGGAGAAACCGGGAGAAATGGGATGACTACGAGCTTGCAGTCAACGACATTATTCAACATACCAGTACCATCGTTGCGCCCTGGACCCTGGTAGAGGGTAATGACAAGCGTTATGCGCGTATCAAGGTGATCAGGACCCTGTGCCAGAGACTGCAGGAAGCGCTTGGAAAAAACAAATAAAAAATAAATAAAACAATAATATATAGAATATACTTAATTTAAATTATTGCGTAATAAAACAGTAACATTTGCTTGTTAACCTGTTAGTAGTGCCAATCCCGATGGTTGTCCGGAAAAGGTACAGGATTGTTCACCTATAGCAGGTAAAGAGGCGCAAGCGATGGATTTAATTGTTGACGGTACGGCTCCGGAATCCGGTGCAGACAAGCGGCCGATTCTGGTGCCGGTCGATTTCTCATCATGCTCCCGGAACGCGTTGTTGTTTGCCAGTCAGTTTGCAAGCTGTGTAGGCGCGCCGATCCTGGTGCTGCATGTAGTACATGACCAGAACCGCAAGCCGGGCTTGTACGTTAACAACCGAAACCGGAGTGCCATGCGGCCGATGGACGATGTTGCGGCTGACATGCTTGATGAATTTATTGAAGATGTGCGCCGCTATGACAGTGGTTCGGAAGCTCTTTCTTCGGCACGCGCGCTGCTGGTGAACGGGTTGCCTGCACAGCGTATTGGAGAAATTTCCGTGCGTGAAAATGCTGCGCTTATTGTCATGGGTACCCATGGTCGCTCGGGTCTGTCGCGCCTGGCGTCGGGTTCAGTGGCGGCAGAGGTGGTGTTGCGCAGTTCGATACCGGTAACCGTGGTAAAGGCGCCGCCAGCAGGGCGGCAGGATTCCGAATCGGTAAGTTCCCGGCAGTGGTGGGATCGACGTGGAGAATCAGGAAGTCCGGAGTCCCATCAAGAAGGGATGGCGGTCTGAAAAAATCGTGCGGGGCTAGCCGTAACGTCCCTCGATGTAGTCTGCGGTTTCACGCTGCTTCGGAGTAACAAACAATTCCTCCGTGAGCGAGTGTTCGATGACCTTGCCCATCAGCATGAATATACATTCTTCGCTGGCGCGACGTGCCTGGGCCATGTTATGCGTCACGATCAGTATCGTATAGTCGCCACGCAACTCCCAGATCAGTTCCTCGACGGCCTCTGTGCCCTTGGGGTCAAGCGCGGAGCAGGGTTCGTCCATCAGCAGCACACTGGGCTTCACCGGCAGCAGGCGAGCGATGCACAGCTTCTGCTGTTCCTCAAGTGACAGCCCGGTGGCCTTGTGGTCCAGCTTGTCTTTTACCACGTCCCACAATAACACCTGGCGCAAGGCACTCTCGACAATATCGTCATGATCGGCACGTGACTGGCGCTCGCCTTTCGAGTGGATCTTATGCGCGAACAGTACGTTGTCACGGATCGAGATCGGCAGGGGATTGGGGCGCTGGAAAACCATACCGATTTGTTTGCGTACCTGCATGAGTTCGACATCAGCATCGTAGATATTCTTGTTCAGCACCTCGATAGAACCCTCAATGCGGGCATATCCCAGGCGTTCGTTGATGCGGTTGACGCTGCGGAGGAAGGTCGATTTCCCACAGCCCGAAGGCCCGATGAGGGAGGTGATAATCCCTTCCTTGATATCGAGATCAACATCGAACAGTGCCTGGAAGGTGCCGTACCAGAGATTCAGTTTCTGGGTGCGTATGGCGAGTTTGCTGGTTTCCGCGTCCATCAGCCGAACCGCCCCTCGACATAATCGCGCGTCCGCTGGTCTTTTACATCGCCGGTGAACAGCGCCTCTGTTTCGTTGACTTCCACGCAGCTACCGTCGAGGAAGAAGGCGGTACGGTCTGCCAGGCGGCGTGCCTGTTGCACCAGGTTGGTGACCAGCAGGATAGTCATTTCCTGCTTGAGCTCTTTAAGTACATCCTCGATGCGCATGGTCGTGACCGGGTCAACAGCGATGGAAAATTCATCCAGTATCAGCAATTCCGGGTTCTGTGACAGCGCGCGCGCGATAGTCAGGCGCTGTTGCTGTCCACCCGAAAGCAGGCTGCCGAGGGAATCCAGGCGATCCTTGACTTCGTCCCAGAGCGCGGCACGCTGCAGGCAGCGTTCGACGATGACGTCCAGTTCCGACTTGTTGCTGATACCTGACAATCGGGGGGAAAGAGCGACATTTTCGTAGACGGTCATCGGCAATCCGACGGGTAAAGGAAACACGACGCCGATCCTCGAGCGCAGCGCGTAGACATTTTTTAACCGGCGGACATCACGCCCGTTGAAATGGATATCACCTTGAACATGCATCCCGGGGGTAAACATATCCATGCGATTGATGGCCTTGAGGAAGGATGTCTTGCCGGCATTGGCAGGGCCGATGATGCCAAAGATCTCGTTTTTACGAACCTCAAGACTGACGCCCCCGAGCACTTCCTGGCCGCCATAACTGATGCTTAGCCCGTTGACGTCCAGCGTATGCCGCGCCATATCCGTAGCAGGGGATGACGCCACTACCATTTCTTTTTGCCTCGCAGATACATACGGAATGCAATAGATACACTGTTCATTAACAGCACCATGCCGATGAGTACCAGCGCGACCCCGTAGGGCAGGTCTTCAGGTACGCCGGGCACCTGCGTCGAGACCACGAACAGGTGCAGCGATAGCGCCATGGTCTGGTCGAGGATGCTCTCCGGCAGGAAGGGGGTGAAGAACACAGCGCCGGTAAACATGATCGGGGCTGTCTCGCCCGTGGTGCGTGAAACTTCCAGGATGACACCGGTAAGTATGCCGCTGACCGCATTCGGCAGCACAACGCGGCGTATCGTCTGCCAGCGCGTGGCACCCATGTTCCAGCAGGCCTCCCGGAATGCCATCGGTACCGCTTGCAGGGATTCACGCGTGGCGACAATGACCACGGGCAGTGTCATGATTGCCAGCGTCAGGCTGGCGGCGAGAATGCTGGTGCCAAAGCCGAAGAAAATAACAAAGGCGCCAACGCCAAACAGTGCGTGGACTATGGAAGGTACGCCAGCCAGGTTAATAATGGCCAGGTTGATTATGCGTGTGGACCAGGTGTCCGGTGCGTACTCACTCAGATAGATTGCTGCCGCGACACCGATAGGAACGGATATCAGCAAGGCTACGGCCACGATCCATACAGTACCCAGCAGAGCAGGGAAGATGCCGCCTGCCGTCATGCCGTCGGTGGGTGCGGTAAACAGGAAGTCCATGGACAGGACCGAACCGCCCTTGACGATGAGCGTGCCGAGGATGATGAGTACCGGCAGGATCAGTAGTCCTGTCATCAACATGAACAGGGTACGGTACAGGGTCTGTACCTTTTTGTCCTTGATGTTACCCGCTGTTATCTCAAACATAGTGTATTACCCTTTACGCACGCCTCGCACCACCAGGTCGGCGGTGAGATTGATGATGAAGGTGATCAGGAACAGGAAGATGCCGATGGTAAACAGTGCCTGGTAGTGATCAGAACCCACGGCAGTTTCACCGAGCTCGGCGGCGATGGTTGCCGTCAGTGCCCGTACCGAATCGAATACGCTGGTAGGGATATTTACGGCATGACCGGTGGCCATCAGTACCGCCATGGTTTCACCGAAGCCGCGACCGATGCCCAGCAATACTGCGCCAAGCAAACCGTTCTTGGCGGCAGGCAGCACCACCTTGAAGATTACCTGCCAGCGCGTCGCGCCCATGGCCTCGGCAGCTTCGCGGTAACGGTCAGGCACTGCCTTGAGCGCATCTTCGGCGATCGATGTCATGATCGGTGCGGTCATGAGGCCAAGAATAAGGCCGGCATTGAGCACGGTAAGTCCGACGGGCACATCAAATACTTCAATGATCAGCGGGTTCATGATGGTGAGCCCGATGAAGCCCCACACTACAGACGGGATCGCCGCCAGCAGTTCCACCAGGACCTTGAGAAACTCGCGGGTCTTGCCGGTGGCGAATTCGCCGATAAAAATGGCTGCTCCAAGTGAGAACGGTATCGCTACCACCAACGCCAGTCCGGTTACGCTGGCGGTGCCGGCGACCAGGGCGAGTATGCCGTATTCCGGGGCATCTTCATCACTCGGTTCCCAGTAGGGCGACAGGAAAAACTCCCTGATGTCCATAGTGTCGAGGATAAAGCCGATGCCTTCCTTGGTAATGAAAACAAAAATACCGATGATGAAAACGATGGCCGAAATGCCACCGATGAACACCAGTATCTGCACCAGTTTGTCGATGTACCAGTCGCTGTCGCGCCGGTCGAAATTGTCTGCGTCTTGCTGAGTCATAATCGCTTGGTGGGCCTGTCTAGGGCGCATCTTCACCGCGCAGTATCTCCATGAGGTCGCGCACCTCGGTGGCGATTTGCCGATAAATGGATTCCAGCTGCTCATTTTTCAGGTTGGTGCGCTCGCCAGGCTGGTGGCGCATCGATATCCCATACCAGCCCTGTCGTGTGAAACGGGATCACCGGAAGGTAATCCCTGACCCGGCCGCCCAGACTGACAATAATGTGCTTTTCGGAAAGCTCCTGGTGAGTCAGGTCAAGCGACTTGGGTTTCGCATTGTCCAGATCGAAACCGTGGGCTTGCATGAATTCCACCATGGCAGGATGCAATGCATCGGCAGGGCGTGATCCACCGCTGCTGTATTTGCCACTCCCGGGAATGTCTTGGCTGCAAATGCTTCGGCGATCTGGCTCAGGCAGCTGTTGTCCTCGTCCACGAACAGAACGTTGTAGACCTTGGGTGCCTTGGTCTCACCGGTAGCTGCGAATACCGTTTCCTCACACAGATTCTTTGCCTGGTCGGCAACGCGTTTCAGGTGTGTGAATATTACGAAGACTGCAAGCAGGTTTTTAGCGTTTCCACGTTCACTGTTGGCCATCAGTTCCGCATAGATGGCGTCCAGGTCAAACTCCATTTCGTTTTCCATCACCATAGTGGCCCGGGCAGCCTCGGGGTTGAGGTCGCTGAAAGCAGAAATCGACTGCTTCAACATGACCTTGCGCCGCATTGGCAATGCGCGCCAGTTCATTGGCAGTGTGGCCTTCAGGGGCAGAGGACATCTGTTTGCTGACCCGCGAGATGGTGACGGCATAGTCACCGATGCGTTCAAGCGCGATGTTTACCCGGATGACGGCGGACAACATGCGAAGATGGCCGGCGCTGGGAAGGTGAACGGCGATAAATGCATGGCACAGCTGGTCGATTTCGCGCATTCTCCGGTTGATCGGGTGGTCAGCCAGAATGGTTGTGGAAGCCAGCGTGTAATCATTGGTCTCCAGTGCCCGAATGGCATTCGCCAGCGCCTTCCTCGACCCAGCGCGCCCATCTCCGCAACCCGATTGCGGATCTTCAGCAGGTCTTTCTCCAGTCGCTCTTCGTAGTGACTCATCCCTATCGCTCCAGGTTGTTTTTTGCGAGGTTAATGAACCTGCGCAGCGAACGCAATACGCAGCGGGTCCGATTCCTGGATAACAAACTACATTGAAGCCTTATTCACAGGTGACCGCTTTGAGCGGTGCATAGCCTTTCTTCTTGATAATGCACTGGCCGGTATCACTCATCACCCAGTCAAGATACGTTTTGATGTGGCCTTCCGGTTCGCCGCTGGTGTACATGAACAACGGGCGGGCGACGGGGTAACTTTTGTCCGAGGCCGTCTTTACCGAAGGACTGACACAGTCCTGGCCTTCATCTGTGGCGATACAGGCCATTTTGATATGGTCCGTAGCATAGGCGAGTCCGCTGTAGCCAATCGCACAGGGTGTCTTCTCGACCAGGTCGACCACGTCTTTTGAACCATGCATATCCAGCGTACCCTGGCGAAACTTGCCTTTCTTGCCCAGAACCGCCTTTTTGAAGTAGACATAGGTGCCTGAGTTGTTCTGCCGGCTTACCACCACGATTTTCTGACCCTGGCAGCCAGGTACTTTTAGTCCGAGATCGGTCCATTTAGTGTATTTTCCACCACGGCCAAAGATTTCCTTGAGCTGGGGGATTGTCAGGGTACTTGCCGGGTTGGCGCCGTTGATGAAAACCGCCAGGGCATCATAACCGACAATATGCTCGACCGGGTGCACGCCGCGCTCTTCAGCCATGGTGACTTCTTTGGCCTTCATTTTGCGGCTGGCGTTGGCGATGTCGACGGTGCCATTGATAAGTGATGCGATACCAGTGCCTGAACCACCGCCAGATACTGCCACTGCGACCTCCGGGTTAACCTTCTGATAGGCTTCGGCCCAGGCCTGGGCTACGTTTACCAGTGTATCGGAACCCTTGTTCTGGATTTCAGTACGTGCAACCGCGTGGCTCGACAGGAAGGCGAAGTTGGCGAGCAGTGCTGCCACAAGCAGTGGTTTAAGATTCATTTAGTGTTTCTCCTCACTAGTCTTTACAGCGCTCTGCGTATTTGGCAGATGCGGGTTTTCTGGTTTGTAATGGCCCGACCCACCCCTCTCCCCGGACGAATGGTCTGCGAGGATCCCGGTTTGGTCAGGCCAAGTGGATGTTACTGAAAAATTCCCTATAAGTAACTGATATTGGTCAATCGTTTTCCGCTAATTTAATGGGTGCCCGGCACTATATGTGCGATCACCCGTCCGCTACAAGTTGAATGGCTGTCAACAGCCGCCTATTCTGGGCTCTGAACAGATGGTCAGTGTATAAGAATTGAGTACTAATGCCATGGGCCGGATACGGGGAGTGAATCGGTGATAGATATTATCCTTCTGCTGTTGCTGTTGACGTTTTCCGGCGTCTTCTCGGGCTCAGAGACGGCATTGGTCGCGCTTTCGATTAGCAGGGTGGAAGGGCTGGTCAGGGAAGGGCGGCGCGGTGCCCAGGCTTTGTACCGGCTCAAGAAAGATCCATCGCGCATGCTGACCACGATACTGATCGGCAATAATCTCGTCAATATAGCCGCATCGGTGTATGGCCACTGTTCTGGCGACAAAATTGTTCGGCAGCGCTGGGCCGGGGATCGCCGTGGGTGTGCTGACAATAGTCATTCTGGTGTTTGGTGAGATAACACCAAAGAGCCTTGCCACCCGTTATTCGGAAACCATCTCGCTGATGATAGCGCCATTTCTGCTGGCGTTTATGCGCCTGATTTATCCGTTAGTCTGGCTGTTCGGGTATTTCACCACCTGGGTGCACCAGCTGACGCGCGCAGCAGGGTGACCCGGTAGTTACCCAGTCCGAGCTGATCAGCATGCTGGAGCATGGTGAAAAAGAGGGTTTCATCGCCCGCCGGGAGCGTGAAATTATTGAACGGGTGTTTGCGTTCAATAATCTGAAGGCCAGAGATGTCATGACGCCACGCGACAAGATATTCGCCCTCGAGGGCAGTCTGTCGATCGCCGACGCTCTGCCACAGGTTCTGTCCGGGTCGGTTTCCCGAATACCGCTGTTTGACGAACACCGGGATAACATTCACAAGATGGTTTATCTGCGCGACTTGCTCGATGCAGTCGCACATGACCGCAAGCAGGCAAGGCTTGACGAGATCGCCCACGAGCCGCTTTTTGTCCCGCAGTACCAGAAGATCAATGAACTGTTTTCCGAGCTGCGACGCAAACAGCTGCACAGTGCCATTGTCGTGGACGAATATGGAACGGTGCGCGGTATCGTAACGCTGGAAGACCTGCTGGAAGAACTGGTGGGCGAAATATACGACGAAAGTGATGCGGCACCGCTCCTGGCAAGCCCTGTGTCGGACAATGAGATACTGGTGGACGGTGCTGCGGAACTGCGCGTGGTCGAAGAATTCTTTGCACTGGATCTGCCGGGTAAACCCACTGACACGATCAGCTTGTGGATTCTTAACCATACAGCCAGTATTCCCAAGGAACAGGAAACTTTCGTGATCGACGGTCTGGAGGTGAAAATAAACAAGGCTACGTCACGGCGGATCTACCGGGTAACCATACGCCGCGAGAATGAAGTGCCGTCGGGCGACAGTGAAGCTGAATCTGAACAGTGATGCTTTATGAGGCCTCTGCTGCGGCTTCTTCCTTTTCTTCTTCGACTTCTTCTTCCTGCACTATGGCCTTGGCTATCCGGTTTGCGTGATAGTAGATACGTTTCAGTTTACCGATGATATCGATTTCCAGCGCGTAGGCAGCAAGCCGGTTGGGTTCATCTGCAACCAGCCGTTTGACCTGGTGTGCTGGCTGCCGAATCGACCAGTTGATCGATTTCCGCTTTCACGGAAATGACCTCCTGTGCTGCTGTGAAATCTTCTTCCATCAATGCAGTGATGGCCGTCTCGACCGCATCTGACACCGTTTTATGCAGTTTGGTCAGGATTTCCTGTGTCGCAAGGCTGATCGAAACGCCATTATCTATGCGCTCATGACCGAGGTGAATCAGATCGGTTTCTATCAGGTCGCCAATGTTCTCGAGGTCATTGACAGCGGACATAAGATTGACAAGATTGACTGTCTGCTTCTCCGAGAGTTGCTGCTTGCTGAGTTGCCCGAGGTACTTGATGATATGCCCGTGCAGGGCGTCCACTTCATCATCGATTATCGCAATTTCACCCAGCGTTGCTCCGGTCACCGCTGAGAATGGCGGGCATGATTCGCTGCAGCATATCCCTGACGCGTTTTCCCATGCGTCCGGTTTCCATACGCACCCGGTCGAGCGCCAGGGAAGGGGTTTCGAGAAGAGAATCATCCAGGTAGCGCGGTGACAGAAGAATGACCTCCTCAAGCGGCTTGTCGGGGACCAGCCATTCGACCAGTCTGGCGAACTGGGCGGTAAACCAGATAAAGATAAGTGTGTTGGCTATATTGAACACGGTATGCGCATTGGCAATCTGGCGCGGCGCCGTTGCTGCCAGCAGTTCAACGCCTGACAGGTCGCTGCGGGTTGGCGAAAACGTGGTGACGAACTGCGCCAGCTGGTCGATGAAGCTGACCCACAGCAGAACGCCAAACACGTTGAACAGCACGTGCACCAGGGCTGCACGAACGGCTTCCCGGGGTTTGCCGATAGATGCGAGCATGGCGGTCACACAGGTGCCGATATTGGCCCCCATGGCCAGTGCAATACCGGCCTGCAGGGAAATAAAACCCTGTGATGCCATGACAATGATGATACCCGTGGTTGCAGACGATGACTGCACCAGCGCAGTGAACAGCGCGGCGGTAAGTATGCCTATCAGCGGATTATCCATGCGGGTCATCAGTTCGAGAAACGGCGGGTAGGTGCGTAACGGTGCCATGGCGTCACTCATTACACTCATGCCGAAAAACACCAGGCCGAGCCCCATCAGGATGCTGCCATAGTGACGGATCTGTTCCTGTTTTGAAGTAAACAGCAGGGTGAAGCCGACCGCGATCATCAACAGGGCGCCCTCTGTGACTTTGAAGGCGATGATCTGGGCGGTGATGGTGGTGCCGATATTGGCGCCCATAATGATGCCGATGGACTGGGCCATCGACATCAGGCCGGCGGTGATAAAGCCGACCACCAGCACCGTGGTTACCGACGAGGACTGGATGACGGCGGTTACGAATGCGCCGGTCATGGCCCCCATGAAACGATTGGCGGTCAGTCGCGCAAGGATCGTCTTCATGCGCTCGCCGGCCACCGCCTTGAGCGCGTCGGCCATCTGGTCCATGCCGAAAAGAAACAACGCCAGGCCGCCAACCAGGTGCATGCCCATATTGCCCCAGTTCATCGCATCGGTATCAGTGACGGTATCGGCAGCCAACACAGGTGTTGTGGTGAACAGCAACGAAGCAGGCAGTCACAAACAAAATCTTGCCGATGTTGATGGCCCATTCCCTCGAGCTGAAGATGGCATCCATGCTAACAGTTACTTCTTGTGTTTGTTCTTGACGATGGTGACGGGGATGGGGGAAAGGTGGACAACCTGTTCGGCTTTCGACCCGAGGAGCACATGTGAAAGCCCGGTTCTTCCCTGGCTGCCCATGACAATCATGCGCGCATGGTTCTGTTCAGCAACTTCGAGGATTCTATTCACCGGAAGGCCGATAACCAGCTCGGTCTGTGCAGTTTTAATGGCCATATTGCCGGGATGTTTCTTCTTCACGTTCTCCACGAATTCCTGCAGCATTTCGGCGGCAACATCCTCGAGCCTGTGTAACTGCTTCTTTCTGCCTTTCACCGCGTAGTAGCCGGGTGCTTCGCCGGGATCATGTACAACGTGCAGCACAATAAGCGGTTCCTTGATCATGTCCGCAAGGTCGGCGGCACACATTAGCGCAGCTTCCGAATAGGTCGAGAAATCGACTGGCACCAGGATCGGCCGGGCCTTTTTATCTTGCGTCATTATTCGTCTTATACCTCAGTCGCTGTTCTTCAGACGTTTCCGGAAGTGGGTCAGCAGTCTCTCGCGCAGTTTGGCCTGCCTGTGTTTGGCGGCGGCGGCCATGCGTTTTTGTGCCAGTGCAATAAATGTTTCCTGTGCTTCCGGAGTATCCTTTCCACTGCTCTCCGTGCGCTCGCTGTAACTGCCGTCCGGCTGCATCACCCAGGCGTGTTTCTGGCTGGAAAGCTGTACGTCCAGGATCAGGCGCAATTCTTCCTGCAGTTTCGGATTGTCTATCGGAGCCACCACCTCGACGCGGCTTTCCAGGTTGCGTTTCATCAGGTCTGCAGAGCCGATGTAGTATTCCTCCTGGCCACAGTTGCGGAAGTAGTAAATGCGGCAGTGTTCCAGGAAGCGGCCAACGATACTGGTGACGGTTACGTTTTCGCTCAGTCCGGGAATGCCCGGACGCAGGCGGCAGGTGTCGCGCACAATGAGGTCGACCTTGACCCCGGCTTGCGAAGCGCGGTAGAGCGCCCTGGTGATATCGACATCCTCCAGCGCGTTCATCTTGAACTGGATGTGCCCCTGGTTTCCCTGCCGTTGACACTTGGTCTCCCGCTCGATCTTCTTTATCAGGGTCTGTTTGAGGGTGTAGGGTGCCGCAAGTATTTTGCGGTATTGCGGCGGCGGGGAATACCCGGTCAGGTAATTGAACAGCTCGGTAAGATCCTGGCCTATCTCATCATCAGCAGGTCAGCATGCCCAGGTCGCTGTACAGGCGTGCCGTGCCGGCATGGTAGTTGCCGGTGCCGATGTGCGCATAGCGGCGCAGGCCGTTGAAGTCCTTGCGCACCACAAAGATCAGCTTGCTGTGGGTTTTCAGGCCGACAACACCGTAGGTCACATGTACGCCGACCTGTTCCAGTCTGCGCGCCCAGCGGATGTTCTCGGCTTCATCAAAGCGTGCCTTCAATTCAATCAGAACGGCAACCTGTTTGCCGTTGAGTGCCGCCTGTTGCAGTGACTTGAGGATGTTTCCCTCTGCGGAAGTGCGATATAGCGTCATCTTGATGGCGAGAACCTTCGGGTCCTCGCTGGCGGTACGCAGAAAACGCTCCACGCTGGTACTGAAGGACTCATAGGGATGTTGCAGCAGTATTGCGCCGCGTTCGCGAATAATGTGAAAAATATTGCGCGAGTCATGCGCGAAACGCGTATGGTCAATCGGCTTGTGGGGCGCATCGTGCAGTTCGGCGATATCCAGGCCGGCGATCTCGAACAGGTCGCGCATCGCCATCATCGTCTTGACCTCGAAGACATCGGTATCTTCATTCAGACCCAGTTCGGCAGCCAGCATGCCGCGATGGGCGGCGTTCATGCCTTCCACGACCTGCAGCCGGACAATGGGTGCAAAATGGCGATGCCGCAATTCGCTCTCGATCATTGCCAGCAGATCGTCGGCCTCTTCTTCGTCAACCTCGACGATGGCGTTACGTGTCACCCGGAATACTTCGCAGGAAATGATGTCCATGCCGGGAAACAACAGATCCAGATTGTTGGTGATGAGGTCATCCAGCGTGACGAAGGTGTTGTTATCGCCAACACGGATAAAGCGTGGCGCAACGTCTCTGGAGACCGGTACTTTCACGCGCGCTATATGGGTCGCGCTGCCGCCTGGATGGCGCAGTGAGACCAGCAGGTTAAGGGTAAGATTGGAAATGAACGGAAACGGGTGTCCCGGGTCCATCGCCAGAGGTGTCAGCAAAGGGAAGATATTTTCAATAAAATGTTGCCGCAGGGTGCCTCTCTCGTTTGCCTGAAGGTCAGCATGCTTGACCAGCCGGATGCCCTGTTCGGCGAGCAATCCAAGCAGCGCAGATAGATCCGGTTCTGCTCATGGTGAATCTTGCGAACTTCTGCCTGACACTCTTCCACCTGCTGAAGGGGTGTTTTGCCATCAACAGTGACGGTGTTGATGCCGGCGGCGATCTGTTGTTTCAGACCACCGATGCGTTTCATGAAAAATTCGTCGAGATTGCTGCTGACAATGGCCAGAAACTTGACGCGTTCGAGCAATGGCGTGTGCTCATCGGCGGCCATTTGCAGTACCCGCTGGTTAAAGGCCAGCCAGGTCAGTTCGCGGTTCAGGTAAAGATCGGCGGATTCCAGGTCAACGTCAGCAGCCGTATCTTCAGGAGCCGTATCCATGACCGGTACGGAGGAACCCCTATGCTGTCAGTGGCATCGGCTTGCGATTCCCGGGTTGTCACGCCCGAAGCAAGTATTTGTCTGGTGTCTTGGCCGGTCTTGTTCATTATCGCCCCCTTGAATGTTCTCCCTGCAAGTGTAGCAGTTTCGCCTGCAGGATGGCTGGTAAGTTATTGTTCCACGTCAATAGTTCATGAAAAAGGCACGCTGTGTCAAAACTCGGCTGGAGTCCATGAACTTGCTTCCCGGCGGCGGATATTCCAGCCTGTTGGTACTGTGCGTAGACAGTTATCCAAACAATTAAAACTACGGGATATCAACAGAGTAGGTCGCCTTGATCGAATATGGCAGGGTCCGCGGAAACGCCGAATTGTACCGCTAGCCGCCAGCTGCTATGTTTTGCCTATGCGCGCTATAGTTGTTCGGCATTACAAAACCTTGCTCAATGCATCTGACCAGATTCTTGGGTGGGGCGATGCGCCGCGCGTCAAGGGTTGGAGGGCGGATGTAGCCAAGGTCGAAGCGGCTTTGCAGAAGCATGCTATTGAATTCGACGCCATCTATTCAAGCGCCCTGGAACGAGCCCGGCAAACTGCGATGTTTTACGCCCGGCAACGCGGTATACCCGTCATACACGATGTCGCCGATTTCAATGAGGTCAACTATGGATTGTTGTACAGGAAGAGTAAGAAGTGGGTAACCAACAACATTCCGCAGCACAAGAAAGACCCGGACTTTATCTATCCCGATGGTGAGAGCTTTCGGCAGATGCAGCAGCGCAGTTCACACTACCTCAAATTCCTGGCCGAGACACATCCCCAAAAAACCATTCTGCTGGTAGTTCACGCCGGCGTTATCAGGGGGCTGGTCAGCTACTTCCTGGGTCTTGACTATGCGGCGCAGTTGAAACGAAAAATATCACATCGCTATATCGGCGAATTTGAGTTCGAAGGCGCCAATTGCGTGCGCTACGATGAGATTGGGAAACCATCGGGCTTTGTCAGTGATGGCGTTATAGACATCCCCAGGGTTCAAACTGCTTCATCAGGTGCAGTTAATCTCGAGTTCGATAAGAAGGCCCTTTAATACAATTCTTCAATCCTGGATTGTGTCATGTTCGCTGGGCTTCGAGTCCGGTTGATCTGTATCGAAACGGTTGTGCGTGAAAAGTTCGACGCCTGGCAGTCTCGGTTACAAAGAGTGGCTGGCTGATAACCCGGATTCTGCGTTTGGCAGTCAAAAGATATTGCTCATGCCGGTCCTTAGCCGCTGCTAACTGCCAGGTCAGAGTAGAGTGTTCTGTACTGTCCGGGAATGTGGTTAAACCCGATGAGGCCGTAGTTACTACAGGACAGAAAACTATCCCCGGTGTTTGTTCGGGCTGTCCAAAGTAATCCGGTTACGCCCCTCGCGCTTTGATTTATACAATGCTTCGTCAGCAGCCTGATTGATTCCCTCGGCAGTTTCATGCGTGGGGAAACTCGCAATTCCGGCGCTGAAAGTGGTTGAGAACGGCTTGCCTTCATGTTGATAGTGCAATTCAGAGAAATCCGCGCGGATTGTTTCGATCACCTTGAGAGCCGAGGGCAGATCGCAGTTTGGCAGGACTACGGCAAATTCCTCCCCTCCGTAGCGACCGACTGTGTCGCATTTCCTCAGCCGTTGCTGGAGCAAGCGAGCGAGGCTTTTTATGACACGATCGCCCATCATATGACCATAGTTGTCATTGACGTCCTTAAACTTGTCAATATCGATCATGGCAAAGCTGAGCGCTGATGTTGTTCGTTTGGCGCGAGCCAGTTCCTGGGCTAACTGCTCCTTGATCATGGTGTGCTTCAGTAGACCTGTAAGACTGTCCTGAACCATCAATGCGCCAAGCATGCGAGCCCGTTCGGCGCGTACTGCTACGGATGTAACCAGGTGTTGATCCTGAATTGGCTTGGTGAGGAAATCATCACCGCCCATACGCATCGCTGTATACTGTTTTTCAAGATTGGTTTCTGAAGACAGAAAAACGATAGGTATTCCCAGATAGGCCTCCTGTTGCCGAATGAGTTTGGCAAGTTCCAGCCCGGAACATGAGGGCATATATACATCCATCAGGATAAGTTCCGGCTTGAAGTCTGCCAGCGTTGCCATGACATCTTCAGCTTGAGTCACGGTGCGTACCTCCATACCGGCCTGACGGAGCACCAACGCATAATGGTCAGCCAGTGCATGATCATCGTCGATGGCCAGTATTCGATAGGGCTCATCCACTTCGCGTCGAGTCAGATGATCCAGGCGGTCTATGAGAGCGGACACTTCCAGTGGCTTGACAAAATAGGCTTCACCACCGGCGCGAACTGCGGCCAGCCGGGTGGTAAAATCATTGTGCGACGAAATCACAATTGCTGGTAGATTCATCCCATGGCGATTTTGAATGTCGTTTAGCAAGTCTGTGCCCGCCATGGCTCCTTCGGGCAAGTTGATATCCACAATAAAAGCGTCAGGGGGCTGGGTTGCTACTGCACTGTCAACGCGTTCGGTGGATGAGAATACTTTTATACGGTATCCAAAATGATCCAGTTGCAATGCAAGTTCTTCGGCGAGCGAGACGTCATCTTCTACCAGATAGATCAGCGGTTGCTCAGAGATTTCTGCCCGGTCCCTCTCAATAACGTCTATGGCATTATCGGCGGCCTTGTCCGAAGAGCCGGCGGTTGCATACCTGTGAAGTTGGACGAGCAGATTCGCAATATGCCCGCGCTGCTCTTCATCAGGTTCAAGACGGTTCTGTAACAAGTCTTTAAGCAGTTGTTCAATGCTTCTCGAGATTTCCCCCAGTTCGGGAAAACCGAAGGTACTTCCTGATCCGGCCAGGCTATGGGTCAGCCTGTGTAACACCTCAACGCTATCAGTTTCCCATTTACCGCTACTGAGTGTATGCCAGAGTGTGCCGATCTCCTCCAGCTTCCCTGGCAGCCGCATTGCGTAGGACTCCCGCAATGCCTGAAGTTGCGCCTGGATATCGGCGTCGTTAGTGCTGCTCATCACGCTGTTGCCAGGCTTCAGCAATCTGGCCGGACAGTGCCATGGGATCGAAAGGTTTGGCGATCACATCCAGTGCGCCAAAGGATTTGAAATGCTCAATCTCCTGGGGTTGAACTTTCGCTGTCATGAACACTGCCGGTGTATTGGCCAGGTCGGGAAATCTGCGCAGTTCCTTCAGGGTAGTGGGTCCATCCATGCCGGGCATCATAACATCGAGTAACAGCAAGTCCGGGGCGAATTCGATTGCAATCTGCAGGGCCTCTTCTCCGGAACTGCATATATGGACAGTAAACCCGCCCACTGTTTCGAGGGCGATTCGCGCTACTGCCTGAATATCCGGTTCATCTTCGACGTACAGAATACGTTGTAATGTGTCACTGCTCATAGGAATCCGTCTCCATGGAATCGGTTACAGGTAATAGATTTTCTGATGCCGCGCGCTTTGTGGGCAATAGTGACCTGATAGTTTTTATCAGGTCGTCGTTACTGGTTGTCGACTTGACCAGGGCAGCACTGACTTGTTGTGAAATGGACTCATCAACGTCCTGTGCAGAGAACATCACCGTCGGGATCGGCGGGCTGTGCTGGTTGAGTGTATCGAGAAGTTCTACGGCTGAACCGTCAGGCAGGCCCATGTCCAGCAGGGCGAGGTCAAAGGCATGGCTTTTCAGTTGTTCCCTCGCATCTTCCAGCGTCGGCGCCCAAACTACTTTGGCCGTACCTTTCAGAAGTGTCGATACAATCACGTGTACATCAGGCTCGTCTTCCACATGCAGAATGACGGGGGAGTCTGTAGGAACAGTAATTTGATTGATTGCTGACAGAAGTCTGTTCTGGTCGATTGGCTTGTTCAGCCAGTCGATGATACTGACGGCGCCGCCACTGAGTTCACGTCGCGTGACGTCCGCTTTAGCCGATACCACGATGATCGGCAACTTTTTCGTCGATGCGTGCTCACGCAATTCGCGGATCAGGGAGATGCCATCCTGGTCCGGTAGCATGATATCCAGGGTGACGGCAGCGTAACAGCGTTCCTTCAACCGTTCCTTGGCTTGCTGTGCATCCAGGGCAATATCAGATTTGAACCCGTACTGAGTCAACATCATCCTGAGCACGGAAGCGACATCGGGATCGTCTTCAACGATCAGGACACGAGTATCCGCTTTGCCGGTGCTAACCGTGAGCTCTTCATGTATGTTATCCGAGCCTGGGCCAAGCAGAGCAGGAAGTTCGAAGAAAAATGTCGTGCCTGCACCCCGCTGGCTTTTAAAATCAATGTTGCCACCGTGTTTGTCAACAATGGCCTTGGCAATGTTCAGACCCAGTCCTGTGCCACCGACCCTGCGAGTATCTGAAGCATCAGATTGAGTGAATTTTTCAAACACCTTGGGCTGAAACTCTTCAGGGATGCCGGAGCCGTGATCTGTAACACTAATGCGTACCAGGCCATCATGGCACATTGCGGCGACTTCTACTGTGGCGCCCTCTGGAGAGTACTTGGCCGCATTGGACAGCAGGTTGCTCATTACCTGCATAATACGATCAGGGTCAGCATACACTTGCAGGCCGCTGTCGATGTCACCTAACTTGAAGAGAATATTATTCTGGCTGGCGTAGTGTTCATTCACCTTAATAGACTGTTCAAGGAGTGCAAGGGCAGTGACGACCTTGAATTTGAAGGTCATCTGCCCCGATTCGATTTTTTCGATATCAAGGATATCGTTGATCAGCAGCAACAGGCGCTCGGTATTGTTTCCGGCAATATCCAGCAAGGATCGGGCTTGTGGCGGCAGTTCCCCTGCAGCACCGCCTGCCAGCAGGCCCAGGGATCCCCGAATCGAAGTCAATGGGGTGCGTAATTCATGACTGACAGTGGAGACAAATTCGTTTTTCATTCTGTCGATCTTTTTACGCTCTGTGATATCGCGCATAATACTGCAGAAAATTCGTTCTTCACCTACGAGCATATCGTTCACGGCGATATCGATTGGAAACAGCGAGCCATCCTTGTGCACCCCTTCGACTTCGCGACCTGTGCCGAAGATCTTGCTTTCCTGCCCGCCGAGATATGATTCGATATATGTATCGTGCCGATTACGATGCGGTGCTGGTGTCAGCATGCTGATGTTCTTGCCGATGACTTCTGCAGCGGTATAGCCAAACAATATTTCGGCTGCATGGTTGAAAGACTCGATGATGCCCTTCGCGTTTGTGGTAATAATGCCATCGACGACGTTCTCGAATATGGTGCGCATGCGGGTTTCGCGCTCATTGACAAGTGCTTCGGCCTGAACGCGATAGCGATCGGCTTTCAGCGCCTCGACGATATGGCTGCATGTACTTGTAACCGGATTAAGGAAGTCAACCAATGCCTGGTCATAACCGTTTGGGCGATTCGCTATACCAAACATTCCTATCACTTTTCCATCGCGAAGAAACGGGACGCCCAGGAACGCATTCAGGGGTGGATGGCCGTCAGGTATGCCGCCAGCTCGCGAATCGCTGGATGGATCATTGGCGATGGTTGGTTTTCCAGTGCATATCGCTGCCCCGAACAAGGTCTTGAGGTTGGTGAACTCCATGCCCTGCGGTGCGTGTTCATCGTAGAACTGACGGGTTTCGTCGTTCCATGCGATATTGCTGATGGCGAAGGTTTTGAGGTATGGGGAGTCATCCCGGTAAAGAACTTCACCAATGAAACCGAATTCACTGTCGGTGAGCACCAGTATGTCTGTAAGCAGTTTGTTGAATATGGATTTGGAGTCAGTGTCACGGATGAATCTGGCTTGCGCGCTGCGGATTGTGTTGAGTAGTGCATGTTGCTGAGCCAGTTTGTTTTCCCTTTGCGACAGATTTGCACGCATAGTGTTAAAGGTGGTAACGAGCTGACCAACCTCGTCATGAGTCGATGTTTCCGGGAGTGACGTGTTAAAGTTGCCATCAGCGATACGTGATGTCGCAGCTACCAGCGTTTTCAATGGCCGGCGTATCCAGCGGTCCTGCAACAGGGCAGCCAGCACGGTAGTGGCCAACATTATAATCAATAACAGTCGTTCAAGGGCCTTGATTTGAACGAGCTGGCTGGCCAGCAGTGCATCGATGTCGATGTTCAGTTCCAGAGTTGCGATCCGCCTGCCATCAAACTCAACCGGTAGCCTTAACCACTGGTCTGCAGCGTCTTGCGGTAAATCAGGTGGGGCAGCAATCGGATAAAGATAACGGTCATCGTCCCCCTTGAGGTGTAACGCTTTCCAACCACTTTGCCGTCCCAGCAAATGATCCAGCGTGGCGTGGATCTGGGCCAGGTCGCCCGATAGCAGTGGGGGTGTCAGCGCAGTCGCGACAACTTCCATGGCTGCCAGCTCACGATCCTGCAAATTGATGGTTTCTGAGGCGCGAAATTGTGGCAACCAATACAAATGCAATAACGCTGCGAACGCTACTCCCAGACTGAGCAGTGGAAAAAGTAATTTGCTGCGAATGCCCATATTATTTCACGTAGTACTTATCCAGGCCCATTTGTTTGAGTGGTTCGTAGTCTTCCAGAGATGCGGTGCCCAGCTGCTTCATCGGTATGTTAGCGAGTAGCTCCTGGCCTTCCGGTGTGTCAGCCAGCTGCAGGAAGGCTGCACGAACCCTGTCCTGAGTCGCCTTGTTTATCCGGGGGTGGGCTGCCACCGGGTGAGGGGCTACTTTTGGTGTTTTGTAAATGACCTTCAATGCATCACGAATATTTTCTGGCTGTTTTTGCAGTGTCTTATGTACACCTCCGCCAGCGACTGTTTGCCCTGTCACAACGTTTAAATAGACTGAACTATGACTGCGTACATATTCGGGCTGGATGTTTATCTTGTAGACTTCGCCGAACTCCGTGCGGGGAATCAGTGCTGCACCCAGTGCGTTAGGCGCCGGGAACGCAACGGATTTTCCATCCAGCTCTTTCACATCCTCGACAGGACTATCCTTGCGGACAACAACGATGCCATACAACATTCTGCCAACGTCTCGCACCAGTGGCGTATAGCCCTGTGATTGGTTTGCCTTTAGCAGATGGTAGGGATTCATATAGGCAAAGTCGAAGTCGCCTGCCACAAATTGCTTTTCGAACTCCGGGATACCTGGTGATCCGACCAACTCAAAGTGAAGGTCTGACTGTTTTTCAAGCGCATCAAAAACAGGTTGCCATATAGCCTGTATGCGCCGTGCGTCGAATTGCGGTACCACACCGAATTTAAGGACTTGATCGGCGGCAGCCAGGGACGTTGCCTGGCCAAGCAGCAGCAGCGCAATGGCTGTCGTCCATACCCGCGAAAGGGTCGACTTTAGTGCTGAGCCGCTGTTCGCTGATGCGTGCATCATTTGTCCTGCCTTCTGTGGTCGTAGTCCCGCATAACGGCCTTTAAACGCAATAATTTAATAGGAAATTTATAAGGTTATGGGTTGATCAAGCTGGTTCGGTGACTCGGGGATGCGTAGTTCTCGGGCAGAATGTGCGGTACCCGCCACGCTGGCATTACTTTCCGTGTATCGCATTAGGTGCACCATTGGAAGTTTGAAGACCTTTGTCTGCACTTTGGATTGTATTTCAACTTATTAAATTTAAAAGTAATTATTTAAAGATTGGGCCTGCATGTAACCGGTTGCAAGGTCAATTCGGGTTGGGGGTGCCATTGTTAGAGTCGGCCTGCTATAAAATATAGCCATTTGTCTACCCAGTCTCCTGCCCATAGAATATAGCCGCTTACAGCAGCCACCTGTTCGGCATAGCGGTCGTTGTTGTCTTCAAGCAGGCGGCTGTCCGAGTCAGCCAGGTCGGATTGGTAGCTGAGTCCAAAGGACCAGCCGTCATTTCAGCCAGAATTCGGTGGCCAGTGCCCAGTTCCATTCATACGAACGATGGGACGGGCGGTTACACGACGCATGGATTCTATCGGCAGGACAGCCAGTGAAATCATGGCTGGTGACCTTTCACAACGGGTTCCGGTGAGCGGCAGAAATGATGAATTCGATATGCTGGCGCAGCGCCTGAATACCATGCTGGACAGGATAGAGGAAGTCATGGCGGGTATGCATGAAGTGACCGATAACGCGGCCCATGATCTCAGGAGTCCTGTAACACGCATATCTTTGAAGACAATGCGCCGGGGCTTCGGGCGATTATTCGCTTTCAGGCTGAAGCGGCTGGATAGTTATTTCAGGCAATAATAGAGCCGGCATCGACCTTCTTGAATTGAACGACCTGGTTGCGCCCGGATTCCTTGGCTTCATACAAGGCCTGGTCGGCACAGTCGATCCATTGTTCATGACTGACCAGCTCGGGGTCCCATTCAGCGAAACCGATGCTGATGGTGAACTGTATTTTATAATCTTCATGTACGACCGTCATTGCTTCAATGGCAATGCGCAATCGCTCGGTTAACACCATGGCTCCATCGGCGCCGGTTTCGACAAGGATAATACCGAATTCTTCACCACCATAGCGACCGGATACGTCGGTTGTTCTTATGCTTTCCCTCAGTACGCGTGCCGTTTCTCGAATAGCTTCGTCTCCAGCCGGGTGGCCATAACCATCATTGATACGTTTGAAATGGTCGATATCGAACATCACCAGGCTGGCATTGGCACCGGTTCGCTTCAAGCGGCGAAATTCGTGCGTAACTGCTTCTTCCCAGTAGCCACGATTATTCAGCTGGGTCAGGCTGTCAGTACGGCTTAATACCGCAAGCTGTTCGTTGGCTTCATGAAGTTGCTGCTTGCCCACCGCTATATCAGTTACGTCATAAATAACAACGCTCAACTGATTGGCTTCTCCATCGGCAGAGGACACCGGTATCAGCGCGACATTCTGATACATGTACTCGGCGGCACCGGTTATCGGACGATAGGTTTTGAATCGAAACAGATACGGCCGCTGTTCCCAGTGCGTGAAACAACGATTTTTTAACAGAAAAACTGACTCGGCTTTGCGCTTGAACCAGTCTTCGGGGATGTCCGGGAATAGTTTGAATATGTTTTCCCCGACGACCTTCGCCGGAGACATGCCGCTGTGGTTGGCCATGAAGCCATTCCATAGCTTGATAGTGTAGTCTCGATCCACAACAACCAGTCCGACATCTATGGATTGCAGCATGTCCAGCTGCCAATGCATGTCATCTATTGATTTTTCGTTCACGATGGATGCTCAAATACTGATATAGGAAACGCGCTCGTTCAGCGCGGGAATCGAATCTTCTGTGAAAAGCAGCAACAAATCACAGTTAATATTCTTATTTTCGATCGCATATTCGATTTCGATAGACAAAATCTCGTTCCAGTGGGAAACATTTTTCTCAATCAGTTCGCCAACTTTTTCATCACGCCCCAGGATTGTTGGCTGCCCCTGGCTGAAGCCGATATCCAGTTGATCAGCAATTCCGTTTAGACAGGCCGCAATAAGGATGCCGGATACATCCACCAGTAATTCCAGTTCCACTTGCTGGTCGAGCTTGCCATCATACTTGAGCAGTTCGGCGATATCCTGGAAGCTGGATTTATTGAAAACCAGAAAAGCCTCACCGGCGATCCCGGCGCCGATGAATCCCTGGCAAACCGCGGTGATCGCATCGTCCTCGTCAACTCTTGCCAGTAACCCTTTCAGGTCCGGGATCTTGAGCATGCTGACTTTGGGAACCGGTAGTCTTACGAAGGCGCCCAGCAGTCGTGCCAATAGATCACCCGCCCGTCCCATCGCGACATTGGCAATTTCCTGGTAAGCATCGCTATGTTCGACCGCAATTTCCACTTCCTGTCTCTGGTCGGTGGATTCGATCTCAATGCCATACTCGGTCAGTATGTTCTGGACCAGTCCAGGATCTACGGGTTTCTTGATGAAGGCGAGGGCGCCCGCGGCCATGACGCGCTGGTGGGCTTCGGGCTGGACATCGCCGGATACGACAATCACCATGCTGGGAAGATCTTCCTTGCGGATGGCTTCCAGCACCTCGTAACCGTCCATCACCGGCATATTGAGGTCCAGGAACAGGAGTTCAGCCTTGCCAGCGCGAATAGCTGCCAGACCTTCCTCACCGTTGGCGGCAAAACTGACGCTGGCATCCCAATCCTGGGGGAGTGATCGGGCCAGCTGCTTGCAGGCGAATCGTGAATCGTCGCAGATAAGTATTTGAGTCGGCACGGGTTAGAGAGTTTATACTCGGCGAAGTAACTCGGCAAGCCGGGTATTCTTGCACGGATGTGCTTCAGGTACACCGAAGTAACCGATTTAACGCAAAGTTAGACTTTCGGTCAGTTGTCGCGCAAGTATCAGGCTAACAGGGTGCGTGCGCGATATTTCTCGCCTGACCCCATTGATTTCTTTGTATTACTACAGAGATTTCAGGAACAATAAACCGAATGAAGAAGCCGACGGCCAGCCAACAATTCGACCTCCCGGTTGCGACCCCGGTGTTTCGGGGCGAAAAGCATTTGCGCATCGCTTTGGTGGGCATGCCAAACAGTGGCAAGAAGACGCTGTTTAATGCAGTGTCTGCGACGTCGATTCATACCGGAGAACTTGCAGGTACCGACCGTACTTACGGTGAATGCCCGGTCCAGATAGGCTTCGATGAGGCCCGACTGGTGGTTCTTCCCAGTATCCAGTCCCTGAATAATTTGCCCCATGAAGATCTGGTGGCCTTGCAATACCTTTTGTGGGGTGACCAGTTGCCACCGGTGTCGGCCCACGAGCAGAGCGCACCGCCGGCACCCTTCGCGCCACCCGATGTCATCATTCAGGTAGTGGATGCCACGGCACTGGAACGAAACCTGGAACTCACCATTGAACTTGGACAACTTGGCAAGCCTATGGTGCTGGCGTTAAACATGATGGACGAGGCCAGGAAAAAGGGTCTGCACATCAACAGCAGGACCTTGAGTGAGCAACTTGGAATACCGGTTGTGCCGACGGTTGCGCTGATGGGGCATGGTATATCGGACCTGTTTACCGCAGCGGCGAATGCCGTGCGGGAGGGTGAGTATCCGCATCCGCAACCGCCCAGTGAACATATTGTTAAATCTCTACGGCCATTAAGCACGGCTTTGCATGATCCTGAATTACAAAAAGCCTTCTGCGTGCCTTACTCCTTCCTGGTCATGCAAGTGGCGGCAAACGACAGCTACTTTATGGATGAACTGGGGCAGCATTTTCCGGATCGGCTACCGGAACTATTACAAGTACGTCTCGAGGCCGAACAAACACTGCCGCGCCCACTGCGGGAAGAACTCCATGCTGATCGTCATCACCGCGCGGCTACCTTGTTTGAGGCAGCCACCCGGTTAGGCCCGCCGCAACATGTGCGCGGATGGCGCTACTGGCTTGACGAATTATTCCTGAGTCCTCATTGGGGCCTGTTGGGTAGCCTGGGTGTTTTTGCCCTGGTGCTGTTTGTGGTCTTCGAGGGCAGTACATACCTGGACAGTATTACTGCTGCAAAACTGATCGACTGGATATCCGTCTGGCAGCCGGACACTACCGGCGGTGTAGTGGGGCGTGCAGTAGCGGACGGTCTGATCGGTCTGGTGGGGATCGTTATACCCTACATGATCCCGCTGGTGTTGTTACTGGTGTGGCTTGAGGAAGCCGGCATCATGCAGCGCATCGCGTTTGTTGTGGACCGCGGATTCCATAAAATAGGGTTGCATGGAGGCGTTGCACTGCCATTTCTGCTTGGCCTTGGCTGCAATGTGCCGGCTATATCGGGAGCGGCTGCAGTGGCCAGCGGCCGTGACCGTATCGTCGCGTCGCTGCTTATTACTTTTGTACCCTGTTCTGCACGCTCGGCAATCATCCTTGCCATCGGTGGAAAATATCTCGGGGGTATTGGTGTATTCGCCGTGTTCATGCTCACAATGATCGTGATTGCAGTGCTGGGTCGTGTGCTCACGCGCCGCTATCCTGAAACAGGTCCCGGACAAGTCATAGAGATCCCTGACTATGCAATGCCCACCGCCGGCGCCCTGGTCAGGAAAACCTGGATGCGTACCAGCGATATCCTGACTATTGTTACACCATTACTTGTTGGCGGCAGCATAGTGCTGGCGCTGCTTTCTCATATAGGCGCCGACAACGCTATCAATACCTTGTTTACACCGGTTACCAGTTGGTGGCTTGGTCTTCCGGTGGTGTTGGGTGTGCCTATTTTGTTTGGTGTGTTGCGTAAGGAATTGTCACTGTTAATGATCTATCAGGCTCTCGGCAGCTTTGAGATAGGCGCTTATCTGGATTGGGTGCAGATCATGACCTTCCTGATCTTCCTGACGTTTTACGTTCCCTGTGTATCTACTTTCGCAGTGATGCTTAAAACCATCGGGCGCAAGGAAGCATTTTTCTCCGTTGCCCTGTCCGTGGGTGTAGCGCTACTGATAAGCGGGGTTATACGGGTGGTCCTGGAAGGCGTGAGGTGGCTTCCTGTTTATTGACGCCCCCGGATCAGGGATTCAGGCCGGCGTTCGATTTCTTCAGCGAGTAGTTGAATCGACCTTGCGGCGCTGGTTATCGCCGTCAGGGCCTGTTCCATTTGTATCGCCAGTTGTTCGTTGCCGACGAGATCGTCGGTAGACTTCAATGTTTTTTCTGCCTGTCGCAGTGCGCCTTTTGCGTCATCGACAGCGCTATTGATATTTCCCAATACAGCGCGGGCATCGTCTACCATATCATTGGCATTGCTTGCGAGTGGACTCGCTTCGGCATTGATTTTGGTGACCAGTGATTTGAGCTCGTCCAGGGCCTCATGGAGTGCCGTGAGAGATTCTGCCAACTGTGGTGAATTGACAAGTTTGTCCATGCCCTCGGCGATGGCGACGACATTTTTCAGCACCTTGTCGGTGGGGAAGTCCTGCAGTGATTTGCCGAGTCGTTCAATAGGGGTCGGGAGAGTGGGGATTTCTTCGTATTTCGATTTGTACATGCCGTCACCGATCAGATTAACCGGTGTATCGGGCTGAAAATTGAGCTGGATGAACAACTGACCTGTTAACAGGCTTTGCAGGTGCAGTTGCGCGCGCAGGCCGGCTTCAATCAGGTCATCCATGTCTTCGTCGGTTTCTGCATTGAGGCTTTCCGGGTGCGTGTGAACGAATCGGGTATTATCGACCTCCACGATAACGGGTATATCCACATCCGTTTCTGTTCTGCCCACCACCAGCTGGATGTTGGTAACAGTACCGATATTGACCCCGCGAAACATCACGGGTGAACCCACATTCAGCCCGTTCACGGAGCCATGAAAGTACATGACAAATCTTGATGTGTCCTGATGGAACCACCGGTCACCGGCGAGGAGCACTATAGCTGAAATGGCCAGCGCGATGGCGCCAAGCACGAAAGCGCCGATAGTGGTGGGACTTGCCTGTCTGCTCATGTTTCACCTCGATTGAGGAAGGTGCGCACTTTTTCTTCGGGACAGTCGGTGCGCAACCAGTTCGGGTCGCCGGTGGCAATCATGGTCTTGGTCTCAGGGTCGAGGAACACGGAGTTGTTTCCTATGGTAAAGATACTCGCCAGCTCATGGGTGACCACGGCTATTGTAGTGCCCAGGCTATCGCGTAATTCCAGTATCAGGTCATCGAGCCGCCGCGAACTGATAGGGTCGAGGCCTGCTGATGGTTCATCGAATAAAAGGATGTCCGGATCAAGCGCCATGGCGCGGGCCAGCGCTGCGCGTTTTTGCATGCCGCCGCTGATCTCCGAGGGATAGAATTCTTCGAAGCCCGCCAGTCCGACCAGCGACAGTTTGAAAGATACTATCTCGCTGATCTCGGCCGGGCTCAGCGTGGTGTATTCGCCCAACGGCAGTGCCACGTTCTCTGCGAGTGTCAGTGAGCTCCACAGGGCGCCGCTCTGGAAACTCATGCCAAAGCTTTGTTTGATGCGCTCCTGCTCCTCGGCTGGTGAATCCCAGTAGCTCGTGCCGTCATACAGCACCGAGCCTTTTGCCGGCGCCATCAGTCCGTTGAGATGCCGGAGCAGGGTGCTCTTCCCGCAACCGCTGCCGCCCATGATGATAAAGATATCGCCGTGGTTGATGGTAAAGGTCAGGTCATGTTGTATGACAAATGATCCATAGGCCATGGTGAGGTCTTTAACCTCAATATGGGCCGCGGCTGGCGTTGCTTGTGTGGCTGTCACAGACATATCAGATCCCGAGTTGCTGAAAAATGATCGTCATCACGGAGGCCGCAACGACGATCATCACAATGCTGGTGACCACCGCCGAGGTGGTTGCCTGTCCCACGGCCTGGGCGCTGCGGCCACATTGCATACCGCGCAGACAGCCGGCAAATGCAATCAGAATACCGTACACGGTGCCTTTGCTGAGCCCTACGGCTATGTGGCTTAAGTCCAGCGCGCGTATCGTCTGCTGGTAGTACTCGAAAACACCAATATCAAAGGCAAGAACTGAAACCATCAGGCCGGCCAGTATTCCCACCAGGTCGGCATAGAGGACCAGCAGTGGCATGACCATGATCAGTGCCAGCATGCGCGGCAGTACCAGGAAATCGATGGGTGCTATACCCAGTGTCCTGAAGGCATCAATTTCTTCGTTGACCTGCATGGTCCCCAGTTGTGCGGCAAAGGCAGCCCCGGTGCGGCCGGCCATGATAATGCCTGTCATCAGCGCGCCCATTTCCCGGACCATGCCAAGCCCTACCAGGTTGGCGATAAAAATCTGTGCACCGAACTGTGCCAGTTGCACGGCACCCATGTAAGCCACAATGAGCCCGACCAGGAAGCTGATCAGCGAGACAATGCCCAGGGAGCGTGGTCCGACATCCTGGATGATCAGCAGCAGGTCTGAGCGTCGGTATTGGGCTTTGCCAAGGAAAAAGCGCCCAATTGACAGAGTGACTTCGCCCAGGAATTCAAGCATGGCCGGTATTGCCCGGTATGCTGCCAGCGTGGATTCGCCGACGCGCGCCAGCAGTGGAGGTTCTTTGCCATGCTTGCCAGTATCTTTCTTGGCAGGGACCTCGCGTGCCAGTCTGATCAGGCGGCCAACGCCTTCCGGCAGGCCGGCGAGATCGGTGGTGATTTTCTGCGCCTGACACAAAACGATAACCTTGGTCAGCCAGGTCAACAGGCCGGTGTCCCAGTCTGTAATCTCCGCCCCGCTGAAGGAGACCTGTTTAAGTTCCGGTCGGGATTGCAGCTGTTGTTCCACCTCTGCGGTGGCGGGTAGCTTTCCCTTGATCAGCCAGGCGCCCGCAAGACTGAGTTGCAGGCCATCGGGCATCACCTCGCCGAATTTCAGTTGAGCTGTTTTTGTTGTCGGGTTATCTGTCATTGTTGCTCAAATTGTAGCGCGTTCTATATGGGGACTTGGCTGAATGCAGGATCTTAATACCTTCGCTTCTGACACTGTTTGTAAACCCGTTGAGAGGGTTGGTTACTTTCTCACCAGCATTACTTGTTTTCCCTATCTGATACTCTCTCAGGAACAAGTATAAATCGACAAAAAAGACGAAAAAAAGGAGCATTAGTATATAATTCGACAGAAATAACGAGTTGACAGGTTAAATAATATGAACTATAAGTCGACATATATGTCGAATAAATGTTATAAAGAGGCTTAAATCGTAATTTATGGCGACTATGAAGATATCAGAACTCCTGACGGATGATGTCATTCTTGCCGAAATCGGTGAGCGTATTGCGCGTCGACGGCTTGATCTGCAATTGACCCAGGCGGATGTGGCTGAGCAGGCGGGTGTCTCCAAGCGAACGTTAGAGCGGATTGAGTCCGGGGCATCGGCGCAGTTGTCTAGCATGATCCGGATTTTCCGGGCGCTCGACCTGTTGCCAGGTCTGGATCTCATGCTACCCGGGGCGGTGCCGAGACCAATGGACCTGCTGAAAAGAAAGGGGAAGTTGCGGCAACGTGCATCAACCCGCGGTCGGTCGGATCAGACCGGTGAGCCGTGGTCCTGGGATGATGAGAAATGAGCAGCGTTGCCGAGGTCAGGCTCTGGGGACGGACCATCGGCGCGGTTTCGCTGGGCGATAATGATGAGGTGACCGCCTTTGACTACGACGCTGCGTTTTCCGGAAGTGGCATTGAGGTCTCACCGATTGCCATGCCGCTTTCCAGGCGTGTCTATACCTTCCCTGAGCTATCGGTAAAAACCTTTTACGGATTACCCGGGCTACTGGCCGATTCACTGCCGGACAAGTTCGGTAACGCGCTGATCAATGCCTGGCTGGCTACCCAGGGGCGGCCAGCGGATTCTTTCGATGCTGTTGAGCGGCTTTGCTATACGGGTGAGCGGGGTATGGGGGCGTTGGAATATTTGCCGATGATTGGACCCAGGACCCGTCAGGCGAATGCAATACAAATCGACAAGCTGGTTGAGCTTGCATCGCAAGTACTGACTCACCGCAATGGTCTTCGGGGTTCCTTTGCTGATCAAAGCAAGGAACAGGCGTTGACCGATATCCTGCGTGTCGGCACCTCGGCCGGTGGTGCCAGGGCCAAGGCGGTGATTGCATGGAATCCGTCCACCAACGAGGTGCGTTCCGGCCAGATACCGGCAGGCGAGGGTTTTGAGTACTGGCTGCTTAAGTTTGACGGTGTCAGCGGTAACCGGGACAAGGAACTCGAAGACCCTCAGGGCTATGGCGTGATTGAATACGCCTATTACAAAATGGCAAAGGACTGTGGCATTGATATCAGCGAATGCCGGTTGTTCGAAGAGAACGGCCGACGCCATTTTATGACCCGGCGTTTTGATCGCCTGGCGAGTGGAGAGAAACTTCACATGCAATCACTGTGCGCACTGGCACATTTTGATTTCAACATGGCGGGTGCGTACAGCTATGAACAGGCGCTGCTGGTGATTCGGCAGCTCGGTCTGCCAATGCAGGCGATCGAAGAGCAGTTTCGCCGCATGGCATTCAATATCGTCGCGCGTAATCAGGACGATCATGTCAAAAACATCGCCTTCCTGATGGATAAATCCGGGGCATGGTCGCTTTCGCCTGCCTTTGACATGACATACAGTTTTAACCCTGCCGGTAGCTGGACAGCCAGCCATCAGATGACCCTGAACGGGAAACGGGATGATTTCATCATGGATGATTTCAAGGCCTGTGCAAAGACGGCTTCGATGAAACGCGGGCGTGCCGAGGTCATCGTCAGAGAGGTGCAGGAAGTACTGTCACGATGGAAAGAGTATGCCGAAGAAGCCGGTGTTCCTGTTTCGATGCGTGATCAGATCGGGCACACCCTCAGGTTGAAGGACTTCTAGCAGTTTGGTGTCGCCGGAAAGACAACAGCCTAAACCTTTAAGTGGCATCAACAAGGGTGGCTTTCGATTCTTCGGGACACCGTAATGTAGCGGACTTTTTTAAAGCCGGAATTCCGCATGAACAGGGATTCGCCACTTACACCATAAAAAAGGGGGCTCAATGAGCCCCCTCTTACCTGCAATGTAACCAGGTATCTTACTTGGCAGGAGCCGCGGGTGCTGCTGCAGGAGCCGCCGGTGCGCCATAAGGTGCGCCATAAGGTGCACCATAGCCATAGCCAGGACCACCGTAACCATAGCCAGGACCGCCATAGCCATAGCCAGGGCCATAACCGCCATAACCCGGGTAGCCGTAACCACCATAGCCACGGTTGTAGTAGTCGTTATAACCACGGCCATAACCACGGCCATAACCACGACCACTTCCGCGACCGCTCATGCCGAAGTTGAAGCTTCCGTCCATATCGCCGGAACCGTCACCCCAGCCGTCACCATAACCGCTACCATAGCCACGGTCATAACCGCGGTTACCCCAGCCGTCATTACCCCACCATGCCTGTGCAGATGTGACAGTCAGCGCAGTAGCGCCAGCCAGAATTGCTGCTAAAACAGTTTTGTTGAATTTCATCGTCTCTCTCCGATCTGGTTTTATATTGTGGAACAACATACTCGCTTAAAGCGTGGGTAATAGTCTTCCCCTATACAAGTATAGACGCAACATATTTCTACTGTTCTTCTAAATGTCCGGAATACTTATTCCAGTCCTGCACAAAGCTGTCTTATCCTGTTGTTTATCTAATTTATTTTTCGCCTGTTGAATCGATTACCTTATAGACGCAGCGTTTATGGTATAAAAAAAGTTAGGAGATATTTGACCCAGATCAAGCGAGTTTTCTGTGCAAGCCTACATTGGCCGATAGGGCTGCGGGTAATATTACAACGCTGTTACCGGCGATTGTGTTTGCCGGGATATCTCAATTCCCGCAACGGAACTATATGGCCATGCACAGGCTATACTTAGATGTGTGGCATAAAGACACCGTTGCGATTAAATGACATTGACCGAGAGGGCAGGGACCATGCAGCAGAGCACCCACTTGTTGTTTGCAGGCGTCTTTTTAGCAGCTTCGTTACCCGTGACTGTATGGGGCTATGGCTCTTATGATTACCAGGGTGATAGAAGCCATTATCCTTACGCAGTTTCAGCGCGAGGCAATAACTACTCGAGCTCCTTGCGCTTACAAACAGGTGAGACCGAGGACGGCTATTACCTCCGCGCCTATCTTGAAGGATTAACCCCCGAAGACGTCCATGTCTATGTCCAGCGTAACCGGCTGGTACTGCGAGTCGCGCAAGGTGACCGGCGTGGATCGAATACCGCCGATGTTCGCAGATCCTCGCGATGGCGAATGAATTTTACGCGGAAATTGCGGCTCCCATACGATGCCGACTGGACGCAAATGAGCACAACAACGAAGAATGGCATCATGGAAATCTACATGCCACGAAGGAGCCGATACGTACCGGCGAATCCGCCATTCAATTGAAAAGGAGGCGTTGTTTATGTCAAAGATACGATTTCAAATTGCTCCGGATATAGAGTTCAAGATGGACCTGGAGGTTGAAGATATTGATTCGGGAAGTCGGGACTATGACGTTCAGCAACATAAAGCGGAAGTTTACCAGGAACTTGAGCGGCGCCTGAGAAAAGCATTTCCTGAGGGAATTAAAATCGACAGGGTTGAATTCGGACTGAGCCACGAGAATGGTGGCTGAGCAACGGGTTTGGAAAGAAATAATCTGACAGGTTTTGATGGTTATGAAACGTCTCTACTTTATGTTGCCGGACACGGAATCCTGCAAAAAGGTTGTTACTGAACTCAAAAGTGCCGGTATCCCCGAACGGCATCTGCATGTGGTCGCCAGTCTGGCCGTTCCTCTCGAAGACCTGCCAGAGGCTACACTGCTGCAGAAAACCGAACTCACGCACGGGATCGAAAAAGGCATTGCCCTGGGTGGCGTCGCGGGACTGCTTGGCGGGATGCTGGTTGTGACATTTCCGGTCACCGGGCTGGTTTTGGGGGGCGCGGCATTGCTGACCGCGGTTACTGCGGGAGGGGCGGGTTTTGGTGCGCTGGCCATGGGCCTGATTTCCAAGGACATCCACAGCAACCGGCTTGCAGCCTTCGAAAGGGATATTGAGCGCGGGCACATCCTGCTCATTGTTGATGTTCCGAAAAAGGACATCGAACAGTGGAAAATGCTTATCATCGAGCATCACCCGGAAGCGGAAATCGGCGTAACCGCTACACCCGTAACCTGAGAGGACAGTGACTGATAGAGATGTGGGCTTGATTTACTAAACATCCGATGTGCAATGTCCGCACCTGGTAGCCTTGATAGGGATCTCGGAAAGGCAATGAGGGCACTCTTTAGTGGTTGGCTCTGCCGGCGCCGCTTCTTCTTTTTTCTTCGCTGAGTTCATTGCTTTTATGACCATGAAAATCGAAAAGGCAATAATGATGAAGCTAACGACTGTATTGATAAATATGCCGTAGTTAATGGTAACTGCGCCCGCCGCCTTGGCTGCTTCGACTGTGGCATACGGACCTGCAGTAGCGCCTTCCTTGATGACTGCAAACAGGCTGGAAAAATCAACGTTGCCCATCAGTAAACCGATGGGAGGCATGATGACATCCGCGACCAGCGATTTTATGATCGTACCGAAGGCAGCACCGATTACAATGCCGACTGCCATATCCACTACATTGCCACGCATGGCAAATTCTTTAAATTCCTTAAACATTACCCTGTCTCCCAATAGTTGTTTGAGCTTCCTGATTGCGGCTTCTTGTTGCTCTAAAAACGCAGCAAGATTTTTACACGGCCAAATCTGTTAGGGCAATGATTGAAATGTTAATAATTGTAAATTCAGTTTCAGAGCAAGTCCGAACTAAATCAGCTTGCCTGTAACACGGGGCTTATTTTCCAAACAGCTTCTTCAGACTCTCGGCTCCCTCTTTTGTTTTTTCTTCAAGCGCACCACCAACCTGATCCCCGACCTTCTCGTTCAGAAGTGACTTCGCTTCATCCAGACTCTTGCCGACGTATTTTTCCAGGCCCAGTGTTGCGATCACTGGCCCGACCTCTGCAATGATTGCGTTGGTGACCTGGCGGGCGATCTCGGCACCGGTCGCGCCACCCGACTTTTCGCCGATGTTGTTTAACTGGATACGTGGTAGTTTGGCAGAGTGAGACTGGTTGCCCAGCGCAGCTACTATGGCATCGACCTTTCCGCCCTCAATGACCAGTTTGCGAATCACCACCTTCGGACCGCTGGACTCTGCCGTATCGGCTGCAGCTTCACCACCACCCCCGGTTGATTGTGCAATATTTTTCTGCAGTACCTTGATATTGGACTCCCCTGCATTGTTGATCTCGTAGATTACGTCTGGCTTGTCGATGAGGATTTCCTCGATAACAATGGGATCGTTTCTGACGCTGGAGACGTCGAGCTTTGTGCTGATACCGCCGAGGGTAAATATGTTGGGTGCTGAGAAACCGTCCGGGTTGCCGACCGACAGCTGTTTGATACCAGCAGTGCCGGATTGTAAATCAATACTCAGCGAAGAGACTTTTACCGGTGTCTGCGTTACCTGGGAGCCGTATTTCTGTATTGCGCCAGCGACGATGGTGTCCAGCGAAGACACGATATAAATCATTGCGGCTACGATAATGACTACCAAAACCGATACGGCGATGCCAATACTGCGGCCTGCTTTCATGATGTCTCTCCTTCCTGTTGGTTGTAGTTGGTGCAAGTCTACCTGTAAAAATCCCGGCTTATAAGCCTCCGGTATTTCCCCATCAGCCCAGGTAGCGCCGGGCTTCGCTGAGAAAATCGGGTTGTTTCGGCAACTCCTGCGTCGGGAAACGGCCGAGAAGAATTATTCTGCGTTCGCCTGACTTCGCCGATGCTTCAGTTAATTGCAGATGGCTGGTGCGTTCATCGGAGGAAGATTCGCTTTTCTTTATCATCATGGGATCAAGGTACATATGTATTTCGTGTATCGAAAGCAAATCTGATGCGCGGCCCAGGATATCGTTAATGTGTTCGATATTATTTTCCAGGTCAGCAGGACGGCTACCCAATCGAAGCAGTTCAGTGTCAACTTCATTGATCTCTTTTTCCAGCGATGCGTAATCAGGGTTTGAATTCACCTGTCCAGCTTCGGCAAGCATCGGTTCCAGGCCCCAGTTACCAGCCCGCATGGCATCGAGTTTTCGTCGCAGCAGCCGGCGCTGCTGCTCCAGTTCGCTGCGGGTACTTCGAACAGTGACGATGTGCTCCAGAACTTTCTCGATCAGGAAGTCAAAGCCGCGTTTTTCCAGCTCATGACGTGATTGCTCCTCACTGCCACTGGGACCCAAATAGCGGTGGTCGGAGAAATTAACCTGGACCTGTTGTACATCGCGGCGGACGATGTCCCCGCCGAGCTCCATGCCGAGTACAATTTTTTCAGAATAGTCCATCGACAGGGTGCCGAATATCTCATCGGGCAGGGGAGCCTGTAATTTTCTGACGTAGTCCCTGACTGCTGTGAAACCTCCGATCACTTCCTGCATGTGGCTGGCCGAGACAAAGAAGGCGCGTAAACGCGGGTCATGTTTGTAGGTATTACTGCTGAGTTCTATCGCCTCGGGTAATATGCCGACAATGCTCTGTATGTGAATAACAGCATGCTCAATGGCCGGGCACAGGCGCTTGCGGTAATTGCCAAAGCCGCGCAGACGGCTATCGGTTGCGTCCACCACGCGATCGGTTGCCTTCGCGATCAGATCCTTGTCCGGTTTTCCGGCTGCCTGGTCGGCGGATGAAAAAAGTGAACTTATAAAGTGCAGCATAATGGTTTGATCCGTAAACTCCCGGCCTTCTGAAGTGAATGCTACATGTGCCTACAGTTCGCTAACGGCGCTGAATTTTCTCGCCATATACTCAATAATGTCACGTGATGAGGCGATACCTGTTGGCTTTCCGGATTCATTGACGAGGGGCAGGTAACGCAGATCGCAGACAATCATACGCTGCATTGCGTAACCCAGCGGGTGATCTGCTCTGCTGGTTTCCGGCACCTCTGTCATGAAGTCCTGTACAACACACTGGTCAAGGTCGAGTCCGTGACCGGCAACTTTCTGCAACAGGTCACGTTCTGTCAGAATGCCCGCAAGACTGCCATCCGCTGCAGTAACGAGCACACAACCGATATGGTGATTACGCATCAATTGTATAGTTTCTGTCAATGATGTTGAAAGCTCTACCGTTAATGGTCTGATTGGATTCAGGCACTCGACCGGGTCTTCCATCAGGCTACGCTCCACTTCGGTCCCGGCCTGTGGTACATCGTCACGTGTCAGGCTGTTTCCGCAGTTCTCGCAGTCATCAGCCCCGGGCAGGTTTTCATAACCGCAGCTTGGGCATTTCATCGATTGTCTCCGTCTGGCGATCCGGGTACATCCCATGTTTCGCCCTGGCGAAACAGAGCGTCCAGATCAGCGGTCTTTGCAGCCTGTGCACTGCGCACCTGCTCCATGAGAAGTTGGCTGTAAACCGGCTTTTTAATAGCACGAAACACACCTACCGGCGTTGGAAATTCCGGTGGTCCCATGCGCGAAAGCAAATACGCGAGGGTTGGTTCGCTGGCCTGTTCGTCGTGGATCAGCAGGTTCTGTTCGCCAACATCTTCAACCTTGACCACCTCGGGCCTGAGTCCGTTCAGGCGTATACCTTTCTCCCCCTGCTTACCGAAACGCATGGGCTTCCCGTGTTCCAGATACAGAACATGTTCAAGACGATTGTCCGGGTCGGTAATGTGCGCCCAGGTAGCGTCATTGAAGATGATGCAATTTTGCGCGATTTCGACCAGGGCCGCTCCGCGGTGTTCCGCAGAACGTCTCAGCACCTCGGACATGTGCTTCTGGAATACGTCTACGGTACGCGCGATAAAACTGGCTTCGGAACCGATAGCAACACCAATGGGATTCACCGGGTTCTCAATTGAACCATCGGGACTGGAACTGGTTTTTGCGCCGATCTCGGATGTCGGTGAATACTGCCCCTTGGTCAGACCGTAGATTCGATTATTGAACAACACGATGTTGATATCGACATTGCGGCGCAGTGCGTGCGTAAAGTGATTACCGCCGATAGCCAGGCTATCACCATCGCCGGTCATCACCCACACCTGCAGTTCGGGGCGTGCACACTTGAGACCCATCGCCAGCGTCGGTGCGCGGCCATGGATGGAGTGAATGCCATAGGTGTTCATGTAATACGGGAAGCGGCTCGAACAGCCTATCCCGGAAATAATGACAATATTCTCGCGAGGAATACCCAGTTCGGGAAGCGTCTTCTGTACCTGTGCAAGGATGGCATTGTTACCGCAACCCGGGCACCAGCGTACGTCCTGGCTGGCTGCGAAATCTTTGCGGGTCAGTTTGATGGTGTTTTCCTCGGGGCTCATGGCAAAAGCTCCTTGATGCGTGACTCGATTTCCGTCACGGTAAAAGGCTGGCCTCTTAATTTTGGTAACGATATGGTGTCCAGGAGATATTTTGCACGTATTAGCAAGGACAGCTGCCCTGAGTTCAGTTCCGGGATCAGCACCTTTTCATAACGCGCAAGCAGTTTCCCCAGGTTGCGAGGAAAGGGGTTTAGATAGCGGAGATGGGCATGGGACACCGAAAGGCCTTGTTCCCGGGCACGCTGCACTGCGGTTAGCGCTGCACCACAGGTTCCGCCCCAGGTGAGTACCAGCAATGAAGCATGCTGCGGGCCGTTCACCTCAAGCTCTGGAATGAAATCAGCAACACGCGCCACTTTTTCCGCACGTAGTCGACACATTTCCTCGTGGTCTTCCGGTGCGTAACTGACAGCGCCTGTTGGGGGATGTTTTTCCAACCCCCCAATGCAGTGCTCCATTCCTGCGGTTCCGGGGATTACCCACGGCCGTGCCAGGGTAGCTGCGTCGCGCGAGTAGGGTTGAAACCCGTTTGGATCATCGAGATGCCGGACGGTGATGGGTTGCATATCCTTTAGTGAAGGAACGCGCCAGGGCTCGCTGCCGTTTGCCAGGTATCCCTCGCTCATAATGAACACCGGTGTGCTGTGCCGTACCGCAATGCGAAATGCCTCAATAGCGGTTTCGAAACAGTCTCCCGGGCTTGCGGCTGCGAGGACGGGCAGGGGGCTTTCGCCATGACGGCCAAACATGGCCTGCAGCAGGTCGGCCTGCTCGGTTTTGGTAGGCAGTCCGGTCGAAGGTCCACCACGCTGAACGTTCAGTATGACCAGCGGTAATTCCAGCATAATGGCCAGCCCGATTGCCTCGCTCTTGAGGCAGATACCCGGTCCACTGGTTCCCGTCACCGAGAAGGCTCCACCGTAGGCTGCTCCGATAGCGGCGCCCATTGCGGCAATCTCGTCTTCGGTCTGGATAGTGCGCACATCCATATGCTTCCATCGCGATAGATGGTTAAGCACATCGGTGGCCGGCGTGATCGGGTAACTGCTGTACACAAGCGGTTTGTCAGCCAGCTGTGCTGCCGTGACAAATCCCAGGGCACTGGCCTCGTTGCCGTTGATGATGCGATAGGTGCCTGGTGTATTGCGGGCACCCGGAACCGTCCATTGAACAGCAAAGGTGTCGGACGTATCCCCATAGTTGAATCCGGCCTGCAGTGCCAGGCGGTTGGCCTCAGCTACCAGTGGCACCCGGGAAAACTTCTTGTCGATCCATTCCAGGCTCTGCTCCAGGGGGCGTTCATAGAGCCAGTACACCAATCCGAGAGTGAAGAAATTCTTGCAGCGTGTCTTCACGGTGCGCTTGAGGTCAAGGTCATTCAGGGCATTGAGCGTCAGCGTGGTAACGGGCACCGGGTGCAGCTGGTAACGGGAGCCCAGCTCAGGGTCATCAAGCGGGTTTTCTTCGTAACCCGCCTTGGCCAGGTTGCGCTCCGAGAAGGCGTCCTGGTCAATAATAAGAACCCCGTTGGGCAGTAACCGCGGCAAATTGGTCTTTAACGCCGCCGGATTCATCGCCACCAGGACGTCGGGATTATCACCAGGGGTGTGGATTTCCAGAGCGGAGAAATGCAGCTGAAAGCCGGAGACACCAGCCACGGAGCCTGCTGGCGCGCGAATTTCGGAGGGGTAATCCGGCAGCGTGCTAACGTCGTTTCCGAGGGCGGCGGATGTCGTTGTCAGCTGGCTTCCGGTCAGCTGCATCCCGTCGCCGGAGTCACCGCTGAACAGGATGGTGACCTGTTCGAGCGCCTCTTTTGTGTTGGCTGAAGTCGTCATCGAGCCTGATGCCATCTGCACGTCCGCATGGCGCTAACCACCTTCCGGTGTCCGTGCAATCTGCTCGGGGTCAGGTGGCAGATTAAGCACATGTGCAGCGAAATGATTGACCAGGTATTCAGCAATATCCTTGTGGCGCACACAGCCGGTGATCTGTCCGATGTCGTCTACAACCGGAATTTGGCGATAACCGCCCTGGTGCATCAGCAGCACCACCTGCCGGACCGGGTCCTTTGCACCAACGCAGACCGGGTTCGGAGTCATATACTCGGAAACCGGTTGAGCCAGGACTGCGTCATTACCGAGAACAGAGAGGAATACGTCCCGTTCCGTGAAAATCCCGGTCAGACGACTATTTGCCGTAACCAGTACGTAACCAAGACCATCGTTCTGCATTTTCCGGATCACGTCACTCACGGTGGTTGCCGCGTCAATGACCAGAGGAGGCTGTAGTTCCAGGGCCATTACTTCGACTTCCCGCAGACTTCGTTCGATCTTCATAATGTTATAATCAGGCGTTCTCTTTTAAATAAGGTTCTTCGACTCGGGGCCCGGTGCGCCAACACCGGGAATCCCGTGAGTATCGGGCATTTGCTCACCCCTGGGAACATATTCCATCCTCAGTAAGACTAGTTGATACTACGTACCAGTCCAGGGGAAAATGACCGGGATCAATTCCCGTATTCTGTCAGGCGAGTATCTTGCGATACGGGTAACAACTGCTACTGTTTCTGTAGAAATGGAGCAGGTTGATGGTAATCATAGACATGGAGGATATAGAGATGGCAGAGAAACTGACCATGAAGGTTTTGTCAGGCGAGCTGGAAGTACTGCGTAAGCGTCTGCGCGAATTTGAAACCGGTTTCGAGCGCAAGCTCGAGAACGCTATGGAAAAGGCAACCGAGAAATTGAAGGCCCGGATTGAGGCTTCGGAAGGGGCAGGAATCAGGATCCAGGGGCATGGGGGAGCTGTTGATGTCGATTCCAGGCGCAGGTTAATCGCCGAATGCGCCTATTTGCGTGCCGAACGCCGTGGGTTCATGTATGGCAATCCCGAGCAGGACTGGCTGGAAGCAGAAATGGAAATTGACCAACTGCTGCTGCAGGGATGGGGCAAGAATGAACCCCGGGAAATGACAAACCAGGAAGTCCAGCCACAACAGGAAAGCCGGGCGTAAATCCGGTTCAACATTCTGAACGATTGTTCCCGGGACAGCCTGTCTTATTGGTAACGTTTGCCCTTGAATTCGATCCAGCCCCCGGGTGTCCGGCCGTCGGGATCGTGATGTGTCCAGTGCATGACGCCGCCGCGGTCATTGGTTTCGTAACGGCCGTGAAGTGACAGCTGGTCGCCGGTCTTCAGCGGCACCCGATCGGCCAGGTCGATATTGTGGGCTACCAGCAGGGTTTTTCCGCCGGGTACGGCGAGGATAAAGCGTTGGTGCCGCGAGCCTTCGTTATCATCCGCCAGTGTGCGCTTGACGGTGCCGCTAATGGTCTGCCATTGGCCTGACGACCAGGTGGCCGGGTTGCTCTTCTGCTGAACGGAGACCGGTTGCTGTGTCGATGGCGTGCCTTGCCCGGTATCCTGTTCCAGGTACTGGAATAAGGCGATAGCGACAATCGCGATGACTGCCAGTATGGATTGTTTAGCGGACGGGCGCTTTCTCATAAACGGGGTGCATCTATTGTGGGCCTGAAATCGGGCTTTCGACAGACCATTAACCTGTAATTATCCAACAGGTAAAGAGCAACAGCAACGCGCACTTCCGCTGAGCTGGATACGGGTTTCCCGTGCCAGATCACTTGTGGCATCATTTTACATCATGCCCGCCTGCAGATTTCTCCAGCAAAGGAGTAGTCGATCTTCAGGAGACAAACATTGGAGGTTGTTGGATGGAGTTTGGCAGTTTCTGGTACTACATTGTTCTCGAAGCCCTGCTGATTGTCGGCGTCTGGGTGGTTTATCTTCAATGGAGCAAACGGCGCCGCAACGCCCAACTGGCCGCGGCGGACGATCAGGCGGGTAGCCAGGCACTGGATATCGACAGCTACGCCGACCTGGTCAGTAAAGAGATCCTCAAGACCGAAGCGAAACTGGCCCAGCTGGAAGATAAGCCGGATGCAGAACCCGGTCTGGTGCATGCGATTCAGGCGCGGCTGACCTTTCTGCGTGCGGAACAGGAGGCGGCAAGTGACTCCGCAAGCAGTGACGAGGCATTCTGGCCCCGAATGACAGAGCTGCTGTCCGGTTGTTTTCCCGCCCCCGTCGAAACCGATAAACCCGTCTCCGACCAGGAAGACCAGAGTTCCCTTATTGAAGCGCTACAGACGCGTATCCAGGCCTACGAGACACGTATCAGCAATCTCGAGCAGTTCAAGCAACTGTTTTTTGATATCAAGATGAAACAGGTCAACAGCAAAGGCCTGGAAGAGAAGATTCGCACCGAGGTCGACAAGGTAATTCCGCAACAGGAGCAGACGCCGGAACTCAGGGATATGCTGTCAACACTGCGCGATGAGAACCACACGCTGGAGGAGCAGCTAACTCACATAGAGCAAGAGCTTGACGATGTCCTGCGCGCTGCTGGACCGGTGGGTAACCAGCAGACGGAGTCTGGTGAAGGTCCAGTCAGCAGTCAGCCTGCCGGTCTGGAAGGCGATGTGGAAAACATCAGGCGGGTAATCACCGAATATAAAAAGCATGTTAATGAACTTAACGGCGTGGTGATGAATCTGAAGCTGGACGTCAAAGACAAGGAGCGCCTGGAAAGCTATGCCGGTGAACTCAAGTCGCAGTATGAGGATCTGCAAGCTGCGATGGACCATCTCGAAGAAGAGAACGACTTCCTGCAGGAACAGATCTCGGCCTTGCTCAAGCAGGAACTGGAGAAAGAGGCAGAGATCAAGGCAGATGCCGCGGCGGTAAAGGAAACGCTCGAGGCTCGGCTGGTTGCGTTCACAGAGCTTGAAGGCAAATATGCCGAGATGGAGCAGTTGTACCTGACGGCCTACCAGGAAAACCAGAGGCTAATTGAGGCAGCCGGTAGTAGCTGATCCAGTATCGCGACAAGCTGCGAGGTAGCCCGGGTTCCTGTAGCGGTGATTGCCTATGATGAACCGGCAAATACTTTTTTGAGTAATTCGGTGGTCCGCGCTACCGGATCCTGTCGAATGAGTTTTTCCTCTTGCGCCAGTTTAAGGAACAGGCCATCCAGAGTTTTCCGGGCAACGTAACGGTCCAGGTCAAGGTTGCTCTGGTCGCTGAATTGCGAAAGAAATCCAAGGCTGCCAGTCATTTTTTTATAAGCCGACGTAACGCCCGCCTGCGCAGTGGTGTCCTCGACAATGGGGAGGATGGCGCTGGTCAGCTGTGCTTCGTTCTGTTTGCGGAAATACTGCGTAGCTGCGTCATCCGGTCCATCGAGTATGCCTTTGGCGTCTTCCAGTGACATGTTTTTAATGGTGTTTGCCAGGATGGTCGTGGTCTCGGGGATCGCTTTTTCGGCTGCACTGTTCATAGACGTGACAAAATCGTCGGCGAGCGCGTCCTGCCCCGCTGCTCGCAGACCTCTCTCAACCTGTTGCAATGTTTCAGGCATCGGAATTTTTACTTCCGCGTCATTCAGGAATCCGCCATCCTGCCCAAGTAGAGTTGTGGCGCGCTCAACGCCGACATTCAAGGCTTCTTTTAAACCGGCGATGATCTCTGTCTGGGAAAGGTTTGCAGTTACGCTATCGGTCTGTGTTCCTGCCGGTATTGCGTCTTCAAGCTTTTGGCGCCAGTCGTTCCAGCCAGCCTGCAGTGCCGGCGTTGCAAAAAGCATGAAAGTGACAGTCAATGTGACCGGCTTTATTTTTCCTGAAAGCATATCGGTAGACCCCTGTTCGGAATGTCAAAGTATTCTTTCTATAGCGTAGCTGAAGAAAGCGTGCCGCGAAAGCGGGGTCCTGGAAGAAGCCAAAATGTAACAGAAGTTAACAATTCCTGTATTGCCAATGGTTAGACCCGGGTGAAAAATACAAGCTGGGAAATTCGGAAGAGTATCCACGTATCTTTAAATCAGATCGGAGAGCGTAACCATGAATAGAAGAATACAGGACATCGAAGGAATCGGGCCGAAGTACGCGGAAATGCTGGGTCAGGCAGGTGTCTCCCATACTGACCAGTTACTGGCCAGGGGTGGCACTGCAAAGGGACGGGATGAACTGGCCGAGCAAAGCGGAATCAATGAAAAGCTGATTCTCAAGTGGGTCAATATGGCGGATTTGTTCCGCGTCAAGGGTGTTGCAGGTCAATACGCCGAGCTTCTGGAAGCGGCGGGTGTCGATACGGTGAAAGAATTGCGCAACCGGAACGCTGACAACCTCGCGGAGAAAATGCGAGACCTTAACAAGGAAAAAGATCTGGTACGCACAGTGCCCGGTCTCAAGTCGATTGAAAGCTGGATTGAGCAGGCAGGCAAGCTTGATCCGGCCGTGTATTACTGAAACTGCCCGAAAAACAAGTTCGGGCCACTAGAGGTTACAACAATGAGATTTAACAGATTACTGTTTGTGATTGCGTTAGCAGGCTTGTACGGCTGTAGCGATAAAGAGGATGTGAACAGCGGTGGGGAAAATACATCACTGATTGAAAAAGCCAGCGATATGAGTGGTGATCTCGCTGGCAAGGTTAAACAGGGCGTATCTGAAGCCGGAGAAGCCGCGTCAGCAAGCCTGGATAAGGCCACCGAAAAAGTCGGTGAAGCGGTCGATTCAGTAAAGCAGGCGAGTTCCGAGGCAGTGGAGTCGGTAGTAGACGCCTCTAAATCGCTGACTGGCCCGGTTAGTGGAGAGGCTATCGGCGAAAGTAAAGTTGTCGAAGAATCCGGTCAACTTGTTGGTAATGAAGTACAGGTGCAGACGGATGCAGCGAGCAGAGATCTGGTTGCGGTCATGGATTCAGGTCAGGAGACTATTGATCAGGCATCTGTTGATACTGCAGAAGTGCAAAACGCAATGCCTTCGACGGTTGAAACAGCCGGTCTTGAGGCTGTTGGCGTCAAAGATGGTCTGGATCCTGGACTGGTTGAAATCGGCAAGACTGTCTATTCAAAAAACTGTATGGCTTGCCATTCGGCAGGTGTGGCCGGTGCGCCAAAAATCAGTGATATAGCTGTTTGGGAGCCGCGTATTGCCAAGGGCATGGATACGCTTAATGACCACGCTATCAATGGCTTCAAGGGTAGTAACGGTTTTATGCCTGCCAAGGGCGGGTTTACTACGCTCAATGACGACGAAGTGAAAGCAGCGGTCGCCTACATGGTGTCCACCGCAAGCAAGTAAGTGTGTCCTCCGGCACTGAGCCTTATGGCGGGTCCCGTACCCGCCATCTTTTTTGCATCGGGGGAAATGTAAACATATGTAACAACCGGTGTTGCCAGTCTATTTCTTCAAACAGGCTCACGTATATTTACAGGCTAACAGTAACAAACGCAGGCGCTCGTGCCTGAACGGAGAATTCAAGTATGTCGAACAGTCATCTGGCTCTCATCCTGGCAATATCTTTAGTCAGTTTCATGGTGAATAAAAATACCACGGCTCATGGGCTTGGTGAGGGGAATGATTCCTATATAGTGGACTCGAGCGGACATTTGATCAGCGATGGTTATGGAGACTGCGCAAAAACCGGGGCGTGGAGCAAGGATCATGATCTGGAGGACTGTGGTGCCGTACCCGAACAGGCAGCGATAGAACCACAAGTCGCCCCGGTGATTGAAAAGCCGCCTGCACCCGTCGCGGTCAGGCAAGCAGTGTCTTTATCGGCAGGCGCCTTGTTCGATGTAAATAGCGATAGCCTTAAAGATGCCGGCAAACAGGAACTTTCGGAACTGGCTGCCAGTATCAAGGCGATGCAGGATGTTCAGAGTGTCAACGTGGTTGGCCACACAGACAGCAGCGGTGCCGAAGCCTACAATCAGGGTCTGTCGCAACGTCGCGCGAACGCTGTAAAGGACTATTTAGTCGAACAGGGTGTGTCGCCGACAGTGATATCGACGGTCGGTATGGGTGAAAGTCAGCCAGTCACGAGCAATACAACTCGCGACGGTCGTGCCAAAAACCGCCGTGTTGAAATCACCATCGAAGGTACTCAAGGCGTATAGGTTCCAGGCAGGGAATTATTTTTATTCTGTTACCGGGGCAGGTCTGGTCTTGTCTGCCTCGGATGGCAGCACCAGACAGAAGCGCGAACCTTGTTCCGGATGGCTGCTGACGGTTACCCGGCCGCCGTGCTGGCGTGCAACCACATCGACGAAGGCGAGCCCCAGGCCGGCGCCCCGCTGTCGGTCTGCTTCTGGCTGATCGGCACGCTGAAAGCGTTCAAACAAGTGCGGTAACATCTCCGCAGTGATACCCCGTCCCTGATCGGACACGCAGCAGTGAATCTCGTTCTGCTCGACTGTTACGCTCAGTGTCACAACGGTACCCGCTTCACTGTACTTGATGGCGTTGTCCAGCAGGTTGACCATGGCGCGTTCCAGTAAGCCGCCGTCGCCAACCATCCAGGCTTCCTCGTCAGGTTTGCCGTCCTGTTGCAGGTGGATCTGCTTGCTTTGTGCCTGTCCCCAGACCTGCTCAAGTGCATTGATCGCCACACCCATCATGTCGATTTCATGGAAAGTGAACGATTCACTGCTCTCAGCGCGAGCCAGTTGCAGAAACTGCTCGGCCAGATCCAGCGTATTGCCGGTGTAAGCAGCCATGCGATCCAGCAGGTCGGCAATTTTGGTATCGGGCTTGTGATTGCGCGCCAGGTCGATGAGTGCACTCGTCGAAACCAGCGGGGAACGCAGGTCATGCGACAGGAAATTGAGTAGCTCAGTCCGTTTTCGCTCACTGGCCTTGAGCGGGCTGATATCGGAGAAGTTGAATATGAGGCCTGCAATGCCGGCATCTCCCGCATTCAGCGGAGCAATCTGAACCAGCAAGTCGCGGCCGTTGCGATGCCGCACGCTTGTTTGCAGCCGGGCGCCTTCCAGCAGGCTACGTCGCATCAGATCCATCCAGTCGCCGCCTTGCTCCAGGTTGAGATCGTTCAGCAGTCCGTTAACCGGTAGTCCATTGAGGTGCGCATAATCGTCACCGCGCAGATACCAGGCGGCCCGGGCATTGGATAGAATGATCAGTCCAAAGGTGTTTGCCACAATGACGCCATCCGCCATATTGGCAAGACTGTCATCAATGAAACGGCGCAACTCACTGAGTTGCAGCGTAGCCTGCTGGACCTGATTGATACGTGCCTGGACATCCTTTTCCGGGTGCTGCGTATAAGTTTCCTCCGCCGGGTGCAGCAGTTCTGAAAGGCGCGACAACAGCTGTTTCTGTGCAGTGTCAGGGCTGTTCTCATTCGACCAGTGCAGGGTCAAGGTATTTTCACTGCTGTGAGGTTGAAGCCACAGGTAGCTATCTTCGAGTAGCAATGGCGGCGCGCCAGTTGGCCTCGGTGGAAAGGCTGGTGCCGGGTCACTACCCGCCAACCGGGCCCCCTGAGCATCCTGCAAAGACCAGGCATCAATCGGTAACAGCTGGCGCGTGAATTCGATCGCGTCTGTCAGGGAAGCCGGTGGTGCGGTCGGCAGTTTTGACTGCTGATCATTGAGCTGATCAAGTTCCTGGCTTAGATAGCGCATTGCCAGCTCGAGACGGCGCCAGCTCCACAGGGGATAACTGAGCGCGACGGCCAGCAGTGCAGCGGTGGGCGGGAACCAGTACTGAAACAGTACCAGCAGTACTGCGCTGCTGGCGATACATAACGACAGAAGCAGGGCAGTAATCAAAAGATTGGTGCGTGGCGCACGTCGCGGGAAGAGCAATAATGGCAGTACCGCCAGCAGTCCGCTTAAAGCCATGCGCCACGGCGTGTCCAGTGGAGTTATTGTCAGCCCGCGCCGCAGCGCATCAACTACGTTGGCATTGATTTCCACACCGGACATGGAGTGGCTGAAACCGGATAACGGTGTGGGGAGGGCGTCCCCGAGCCCGGCTGCAGTGGTGCCGATCAAGACATATTTATCGCGAAAGGTGCCAGGCGCATAGGTCCTTTTAATAACCTGGCTGTAAGAGATGTGCTGGAAATGACCTGGTGGTCCGGCAAACGGGATCAACAAAGGCTGGCGACGAAACCAGACCAGCGGGGAACCCGAATCAGATGGCTCTGCCATATCCAGGTTATCAATCTGTGCTGGTGGATTGCCCGCAGCCTGCAGCAGGGCAAGGCTTATATGCGGCCAGCGCGGACTGCCGAGTCCGGCATACAGGAACAACCCGCGGGCGATACCATCAGGGTCGAGTTCGACGTGGGCGTGACCGAGAGCCGCCGCCGCATTGGCAAGTGCTGGCAGCGGCAGGGTCTCCACCGGCTGGCTACCTGCGCGCGGCTGTTCCATGAGCACCGGCAGGACCACCCGGCCACTGGACTTTATTGCCTTGGCGAAGTCGGCATCGCCGTCTGCATCCTGAAGATTGGGTTCGGCAAAGATGATGTCAAAGGCGACCGCTTTGGGATGCTCTTCATTGAGTACGCGTAGCAGCTGGGCATGTACCCGTCGGGACCATGGCCAGCGCCCGAATTCACGCAGGGTGGCTTCGTCGATGGCAATAATGACAATGTCTTCAGCCGCAGGCCGATTCCATAACCGCTGCTCGGCATCGTAGAACACCCGATCCCAGCGCCACAGCCAGTCTTGCTGTACCAGCAGCAGCGCAAGGCCGACCAGCACAACGCCCAGTGCAAAGCGTTCGCCCGGACCCGGCCGCCACTTATGCGACTGAATCACAATATCAGCAGCAGGGGAACAGCGAGTACCAACGGCCACCATGGGTAGAGTGGGGGCACGTAAACTTTAAGCGGCGCACTGAAAGGTCCAGGTTCCCCGGCCGGGTTGAATGCCCTGACTTGTAAATAATAGACTTGCGAAGGTGGTCGCGGTACATCGAATTGCAGGGCAGGCAACCGCATGTCTACCTGTACGTCTCTGAAGTATGGATCCGTTGCGAGCTGTAGCTGGTAGCTTTCGGCACCGTCTACCGCTTGCCAGGCCAGAATGAGGCGCGTGTGATCGATGATCGCTTGTTGCAATAGCGGCGCCCTGAGGGGCTGATGGTAGGTGAAGCTTTGCGTCGGGTTGTATGGTCCCTGTTTACCGCTGCTGTCAATGCCAGCGACACGCCAGTGGTAGGTGCCCGGTGCCAGAGGCTGGTCCCGCTGGTACTTCGTAGTCCGTGTTACCTGATCGGCGACGAGTTCAGAAAAGCCGGCGTCCTGTGCAATCTGAATGCGGTAGGAGTTTTTGTCCTCGGCAGCTGACCAGCTGAACACCGGGGCTGGTTCAGTAATGACGCCGGCATCAGCTGGGCTGGCGGTGATGGGCGGGAAGGGCCGCGCATCGACGTCGAACAGGTGCACGCTGTCGAGCCCTTCAAGGCCAACTTCATCGATGCCGCGTATACGCAGGGCATAGTGTCCATCCGGCAAATCCTTCCAGTTGGCCACGGCTTTTTCCGTGGTTTGATCGACTAACAGGACTTCAAAATCTGCATTGGGTGCGATCTGGAAACGGTAACCGTGGGCGCCATTGATTGCTGGCCAGGTAAAGCTGAGTGGAAGTTGTCTTTGTGCAGCTGGGAGACGTGACAGGTCGACGGCGGGCAGCAATTTACGCGGTGCATCGGGCGGCTTGCCGGCTTCAGCGACCAGGCCGAAGCCCGCCGCCACCCGGGTGCTGTTACCGGTGTCGCCGACACCGACAGTGCCCTCGGTGACCTCACTGCGCATTATGGCTTTGCCCGTTTCCGCCGCGACCCGGAAATCAGTCCCACGCACGGCGGCAACCGCCGCTGGTGTAATGATCTGGTAACGGCTGCCTGGACCCCTGGCGGGTCTTACCTGGGTATCGACCCGGCCACCCTGCAGACGAATGCTCGTATCCACCATTCCCGTTGTGCCCCAGGCGCTAAGACTGTCCATCAAGACTTCCGAATCGCGCAGCACCAGCAGCCTGGAATCGTCGGCAAACTGCAGGGTGAGGTTGCTGTCGGGACCGGTCATGATTTTGTCGCCGCTACGCAAGGTTGTGCCGGACGTCAGTGGTACTGCCTTGCTGGCACCTGCGCGCAGCAGTTCGGCACTGCCCTGTAATTGAGCGACGATCGCGGTGGCGGGCTGGTGTTTGAGAATGCTTAAGGGGAAGCGCAGCCGGGTGCCAGGCGGTATTTCACGATCCAGATTGATGTTGTTCAGTTTCTGGATGCGCTGCCAGTAACGAACGCTGGTGCAGTGCGTTTTGGTGAGGTTCCAGATGTTGTCACCGGGTCGTACAGTGTATTCCCAGTACTGTTCGGCAGCTGTCGCCGGGTTGCCCAGGAACATGAGCAGTAACAGCACGAATGGCAACAGCGTGATGCCAAAAAGTCTCGCGACTGGATTGAATTTGCGATCAGTTCTTGTCCTGAGGATACGACTATCGGCCAATGGTACGTCCCCGTTATTATTTACTGTAGTTCAGTCTTGTTCTGCACCGGTTGACTCCAGTCGGTAGCCATGGTGGTAAACCGCATTCAGACGCCAGCCACGCTCGGGTCGTATTCCAAGCTTGTTGCGCAGGCGGCTGACGTGGGTGTCCACGGTGCGCGTCGTCAGTTCTGAACGCACTCCCCAGACATTTTCCAGGATGTAGCCGCGGGACAGCAGTCTGCCACTGTTGTGGAACAGCAGCAACGCGAGTTGAAATTCCTTGTTAGTCAGGCCGATTGTCTGGTCGTCCACAGTGACCTGCTGATTATTGATATCAAACTCGAACGGCGCGCAATTATATACGGAATTCCCTGCCGTTTCCGGCAGGGCGCGGCGCAGTAACGCATTAATTCGGGCCATGGTTTCACTGCGCTTGATGGGCTTGGTCATATAATCGTCTGCACCGTTTTCCAGTGCGAGAACAATATCCTGCTCCTCGTTGCGACTGGTGGTGAACAGTACCGGGATATCCCAATCCAGCTGCTGCCGGACCCAGGTCAGCATCTCCGGTCCGCTGGTGTCAGGCAGGTTCCAGTCCAGTACCAGCAAATCAAAGGTTTCGCGCCGAATTGCATCCTGGAAAACGCTGCCTGTGGAGAAGCCGTAGCTCTCGTGACCGGCTTCGCCGAGCCAGCACTGTAGCAGTTCCAGTTGGGCTGCATCATCTTCCAGTATCGCAATTCGCAAGGTCAGTATTCCACTTTACTTTATGCCGACAGGCAGCTTACAGCATGTTGTCGGGCAGGCCCAATGCCGTGCTGTAAGTTCAATTGAAAAGTCCCTTGGTCAGTCCTGCCAGTCCTGCACCGTCTTTGTTGCCCAGCATGTCCATCAAGCCGGCAGCAGCTGGATTATCTTTCAGGAATCCGAGTACCTGGGGGATGATAGCCTGTAAGCCGCGACCGGTTAGCCCATTGTCGCCACCCAGGCTGCCAGCCAGGGAAGGGATGTCGATCTTATCCATCAGGCTGGATGTCTGCACGTCGCTGTTAGCACCCAGTAGCGCCTGGACGTCGATATGCTCCAGCCCTCCCATCACACCTTGCAGGGCGTCTGGCAGGAAACTCTTTGCCTGTTCAGCGTTGAGGCCGGCACCGGTCAGCTGTTCGATCAGTTTGGGCCCCTGGTTTTCCATAAGGTTATATATCAGGTTCATCTTCCTCTCCTCAGCGCAAGGCGCTAGTCCATGGAACTCCAGTGTAGGTGAAAGAGGTGCTGTATAGAGTGGGCAGAACGTTAACGATTGTGAAATCTTGATCACCGTCGGTCGTACTTGGGTGATGCCTGCCAGTAGCCGCAGGGTGGCCCACATGACTTGTTTGCGACACCCTGGGTAAGAGCTGAAAAAACTCAATATATACGCTTGACCATATATATGGATTAACGTATATTTGGCGCATGTATCCAGATCCTGAAATCATTTTTCAAATGCTCGCCGATACCACCCGGTTACGCATTGTCGCGCTGTTGCAGGGGCATGGCGAACTCTGTGTCTGCGAGCTGACCCATACGTTGTCACTTTCGCAACCTAAAATATCCCGCCACCTGGGGCAGTTACGTGAATCGGATCTGGTTGAAGCCCGGCGTTCCGGTCGCTGGATGTATTACCGTATCCGTGATGATTTACCCGCCTGGGCCCGGTCAGTATTGCGTTCGACATACGAAGGGCTGGAGGGGCTTTCACCCTATAAAAAGGATGCGCAATCACTTGAGCAAATGCCCAATCGCCCCGGTACGAGTTGCTGTGCCTGAGTAAAAGGAGATAGATGATGAGTCGTTTACACCTTCATATTGCAGTTGATGATCTTGATCAGAGTATCCATTTTTATTCGGCCTTGTTCGGGGTTGGGCCAGGTGTTGTAAAGAATGATTACGCCAAGTGGGATCTCGCCGACCCGGCGGTGAATTTTGCAATTTCTTCGCGCACGGATTCAGTCGGTCTGGATCATGTCGGCATTCAGGCGGAAAACGCGGAACAGCTGACGGAACTGCAAACCAGGTTGAATGCTGCGGGGATTGCCGGTCGAGAACAAACCGGTACAACCTGTTGTTACGCGCGTTCGGATAAATACTGGAGTCTCGATCCGCAGGGTATTGCCTGGGAGGCTTTTCACTCCCTGGGAAGTATTCCGACTTTTAATGAATCCGAAGTCGAGACTGCCGTACAGGGATGTTGTGTACCTGAGACAGGTTCCAGCAGTTGTTGTGGATGATGAATATTCTGTTTCTTTGCACGGGGAACTCATGCCGTTCACAGATAGCGGAAGGCTGGGCGAAACAGTTTGCCCCGGCAGGCTGGAGTATCGAATCAGCGGGTATTGAGGCGCATGGAAAAAATCCACGTGCCATTGCTGTCATGCAGGAAGCGGGCGTGGATATATCCTCTCAGGAGTCCACCCGGGTGACAGACGCCATGCTTGCACGTGCTGACCTGGTCGTAACCGTATGTGGCCATGCCGATGAGCATTGTCCGGCATTACCAACAACCGCGAAGAAACTGCACTGGCCATTGAATGACCCCGCCAAGGCAGAAGGTAATGAGGAAGATGTCATGCAGGTGTTTCGTGCCAGCCGGGATGACATCAAAGATCGGATTAAAGGCCTGATGGCAGAACTACAGAAACAACCTGCATGAGCGTGCAATGCGAAACCACTGCGAAGAAGGCGAGCGGGGCCGCAATGGGCTTCTTCGAGCGTTATTTAACCGCCTGGGTTTTTTTGTGCATTCTTGTGGGGATCGCACTCGGACATAATTTTAATGACGCGTTCCAGTGGGTCGGAAAACTGGAAGTGGCTCACGTCAATCTGCCGGTAGCGGTACTTGTCTGGCTGATGATAATCCCGATGTTGCTTAAGATTGATTTACGGGCCCTCAAAGGGGTAACCCGGTATTGGCGGGGAGTCGGTGTGACCCTGTTTGTGAACTGGGCGGTAAAACCCTTTTCCATGGCGGCTCTCGCCTGGTTGTTTATAGGCGGGCTGTTCCAGCCCTGGCTGCCTGCAGAACAGATCGACAGTTATATTGCCGGTCTTATCATACTCGCAGCAGCTCCCTGTACCGCCATGGTGTTTGTCTGGAGTCAGCTGTCGGAGGGCGAACCCCACTTCACTCTGTCACAAGTTGCGCTCAACGACGTGATCATGATTTTCGCGTTTGCCCCTGTTGTAGGACTGCTGTTGGGACTGTCTGCGATCACCGTGCCCTGGGATACGCTGTTGTTATCGGTGTTTGTTTATATCGTCGTGCCACTCGCTATTGCCACGCTGTGGCGCAGGTGGCTGCTAGGCCAACCGAATGGTCATGTCCATCTGCAGCGCACGCTCGATCGAATGCACCCGGTTTCGCTGGTCTCGCTGTTGGCTGTGCTGGTATTGTTGTTTGGTTTCCAGGGCGAGCAAATTATTCAACAGCCTGTGATTATTGCCCTGCTCGCAGTGCCGATCCTGATCCAGGTGTTTTTTAACTCGGGACTGGCCTATCTCCTTAATCGCGCGGTACGTTCACCACACTGTGTGGCAGCACCTTCTGCGCTTATAGGCGCCAGCAATTTTTTCGAGCTGGCGGTGGCGACCGCTATAGCCCTGTTCGGTTTTAATTCCGGTGCAGCTTTAGCCACGGTAGTAGGGGTGCTCATCGAGGTTCCGGTAATGTTGATTGCTGTGGGTATCATTAACCGCACCAGGCCCTGGTACGAGAGGCGTGGAGGTGTTACACCTCATGAGCAATGTTGTCCTTTAGACAGCCATTAAATGTTGCAGGTGATCAGCTTCCAAACCAGAATTGATGGTCTTTCTCCAGAAATTCGTGTGCAGGCAGATAGTGAGTGCCATCGCAGGAGAAGTTAAGTCCTACCACGCCGTTAATAATATTCACTGAAGCGGAGCGCAGATAAATAACGCTGTCACCCAGCCGCAGGTTGACGAAGCGTTCCAGTGTGGTGCGAACTTCTTCACAGCTCACAATGGCGTCATCAGGATAGTCTTCCTTCGGGTAGGCCATGCAGACAGAAGGGTCCATTATTTCGTCCAGTACATGGATCCGGTAACGGCGCGGGTCCTTGTTCAACCACAGCGTGGCGCGCGAGGCGCCGTAGTGCAGTTTGGTGTGAAACACTCCGCGTTGCGTGATCAGTTCATGGATTATATCGTTGATTTGATTCAATCGAAGGTCCATGGCGGAGCTGATCCGTTGCTGCTGGAAAAGGCTCTGGCGAATGGCAGGGTCGCCCTTGATCTGGCGCCACAAGGTGGGTATTTCAGCGGCTTTATGCAGCTGGGGAAGATCTTTCAGGTAAAAATCAGCTGCCAGGTATCCGAGGACCCTGGTGGCGCCATCGCAGACCCGGTGTAGTGCCGTTATACAACTGTGTCGTTCCACCCGGCTGATATATACGTCAGAAAGAACAAATACATTGCCGTCGGCATAACCCGACAGGTATGGGCGGCCACTGAGGTTTTGTCCACAGGCTTTCATGTCGATGCCGGAATGGCTGATGTTGCTGCTGCACTGTTGTCCTGCCTTGTTGATGGTGTACAGCAGTCGGCAGTAGGGAATGGTGTCGAGGAGGTTTTTCAAGGTCGCATCGAGCGCTTGTTGATCATTCCAGTTAGCGGCACATTGGTGCGATATTGGTTGCAAGGACTCTTTGAGCAAATGCTCCAGTCTCCGCCGGTGCTGACGAATAACTTCATTCAGCGAGCAGGCCGGCAAATCACAATGGGCGTAATCATTCATGATTCGAATTTATAATCCTTGGGTATTACTACGATGCCTTTTTCAGAAATCTGGAAGCGTTCACGGTCACGTGACGGATCGATACCAATCGATTCACCGGCCGGAATTACTACGCCTTTTTCGATAATGCATTGCCTTACCTGTGCACCATCACCGATTTCCACGTCATTGAAGAGGATGGCATCTTCAACAATCGCTTCGTCGCCTACCCGAACTCCCGAGAACAGGACAGAGTGATTGACGCCGCCACCGGCTATAACCGAGCCACCGGATACGATTGAATTGACAAATACGCCTTCATTACCCATGCGCCCAGGTACCGTGCGGGCCGGAGGCGTCTGTCCCTGGTAGGTGCGAATTGTCCAGTCCTGCTGGTAGAGGTCCAAGGGAGGTATTGGGTCAAGCAGGCTCATATTTGCCTCGTAGTATGCATCGATAGTACCCACATCACGCCAGTAACGGTCCGGCGACACTCGACCACCTTCACCGCCAAAGCGGTAGGCGAAGGCTTTGCCGGGTTTGATCAGTGTCGGCAGAATATCTTGCCCGAAGTCGTGACTTGAGTTGTTATTGTCATGGTCCGCGCGAAGTACATCGATTAGCAGTTGCCTGCTGAACACATAGATGCCCATGGAGGCCAGGGCGCGCTCACTATCCTCCGGCAACGGTTTGGGTTGCTCGGGCTTTTCGTCGAAGCTGACGATACGCGAATCGTTGTCGATACCTGTCACACCAAAAGAGTTCGCTTCGTGCAGGGGAATATCCATACAGGCAATTGTGACATCAGCCTGCTTTTCGATATGTGATTTGATTATCTCTGCATAGTCCATGCGGTAGATATGGTCACCGGACAGTATCAGCACCCAGTCAGCCTCGCTACGCTCGATCATATACATGTTCTGGTAGATGGCGTTGGCGGTGCCTTTGTACCATTCACCGTCGACGCGCATCTGCGGCGGCACCGGTGTGATGTATTCCCCCAGTTCCGGGTTAAAGATGGACCAGCCATCCCTCAGGTGTTTCTGCAGCGAGTGTGATTTGTACTGGGTCATGACCAGTACACGGCGGATGTCCGAATGCAGGCAGTTGGCCAGCGTGAAATCAATGATGCGGTATTTGCCGCCAAAGGGTACCGCCGGCTTGGCGCGGTCTGCAGTGAGGGGGTGCAGGCGAGAGCCGACACCTCCTGCCAGAATAATTGCCAATGTCTTGTTTTGCATAAGAAGGTAAGCCTGTCTAAATATTTTAAAAACCAGTTGACCAGGGTCTAGCAATGCACATGCCGCTTTTAATACAGCTGCTTAACAGCAGTTTCCGGGAATCACCTGAGGATGTGGCGCGACATTTTGCACCAAAAGTGACAGTAATCAATCCGGGCTGACTCATCATTGTGCATGCGAGCCATTACGGACAGCCGAAACACCGGTGTTTGGCGGGGTCAGGCTCGGTGGCACAGCACTTGCTAATATGCTAATCAAAGTGTTTTTCACGAGCTGCCATGCAACTGAAGGTGTTACTGGTTAAAGATGACCCCGAACGCAGTGAGTTACTCAAACAGTCCTTGCTTCAATTCGGCTACGACGTGGTGGCGGAAACGCAAATGGCTGCTGAACTGCTCAAGCGTGCTGATCAGTCATGCCCGGACCTTTTGGTGATCGACAGCGACTCTCCGGGAGAGCGATTGTTCTCCAGGCTACATGAGCTGTCATTACACAAGCCGTTACCTGTCGTGTTGTTTACCGAGGAAGACAACCGCGAGGTCATCAGTAAGGCGGTTCGCGCCGGTGTAAGTGCCTATATTGTAGACGGGCTGGATCAGCACAGGCTGGGCGCGATACTCGATGTGGCTGTAGAACGGTTTAAAGAGACAGAACGTTTGCGCCTGGAATTAAAGGATACCAGGGCGAATCTGGCTGAACGCAAGGCGGTCGACCGGGCCAAGGGTATTTTGATGAAACAGCGTGGCTTCGATGAGTCACAGGCTTACCATGCGCTTCGCAAGATGGCCATGGACAAGAACCTGAAAATAGGTCAGGTTGCCGAGAATGTAATAGCGGTTTCTGAACTGCTGAGCTGAATACGAATTAACTGAATACAATCAGGACTGCCAACGGCGGCAGTCACGGGACGAAGGCGTCCATTCCGGTGAATCCTGGATTTACCGGTGTGGACGCTTTTTTTATGCGCGAATGAAACAGAATCGGGAAGGTTATGTCAGCCGTCTTGGAAGAAAATATTGAGCAAAGTGATACCGGGCCTTTAGCGCCCGTTGTGGTAGTGGGTACGGGACCGGTAGGTATTCGTTTTGTCGAAGAACTCCTGCAGCGTATGCCTGCTACGCCAGTATTTATTTATGGCAATGAACCCTGGGAACCGTATAACCGCGTGCGGCTTACAGGGCTGCTTACTGGTGAGTTAACGTTTGCAGGCATACAGAACCGGCTCAAACTGGCAACCAACAATCATGTGGTTCAGCACCACAACTGTGGAATTGTTGCTATTGATCGCGCCAGGCGGCTGGTTGTTGATGAGCTCGGTCGTTCCCAGGCGTATGGGAAATTGGTGCTGGCAACAGGATCGAAACCCCATATTCCCAATATCGACGGTACTGATAAAGAGGGCATCTTCGCGTTCCGCAGCCTTAATGATGCGCAGCTGTTGCTCGCACGGCGAGCACGCAGTCGTCGGGCAGTGGTACTGGGTGGTGGCCTGCTTGGACTGGAAGCGGCGCGGGGCCTGCAAAAATACAACACCGAGGTAGTTGTTATCGAACATGCCAGCCGGTTAATGGCCCAGCAGCTGGACGATGAGGCAGGTGAATTACTTAACGAGCACCTGTTGTCTCAGGGTATTCGAGTAGTGCTTGGTGATTCGGTTAAAAAAGTTCTTGGCGACGGAAGTATCGAGGGTGTCGCGCTCAGGTCCGGGCGCACTATCGACTGTGACACCATGGTTATTGCGACAGGAATTCATCCCAACCTCGAACTGGCCCGCGACGCGGGTATCTCGGTTGGGCGCGGAATTCGTGTCAATGATCAGATGCAGACCAGTGATCAGAATGTATTTGCTATCGGTGAATGTGCTGAGCACCGGGACAAGATCTACGGTCTTGTCGCGCCAGGGCTGGAACAGGCAGGCGTGGCGGCCCACCACATATCCGGGAGCAGATCCTTTTATGCCGGCAGCCAGGCGGCAACCCGCCTCAAGGTGGTTGGTGTTTCTGTTTTCAGCGCGGGTCGTTGTGGTGAACGAGACGCGATTTCGCAATTACGCAATTTAAGATGGCGCTCCTGTGACAGTAGCTGCTATCGAAAGCTACTGCTGCGGCGCAACCGGCTGGTCGGTGTTATAGCTTACGGCGAGTGGGGCGAGATCAGTCGTGTTCAGGAAGCGGCGCAGTGTGAGCGGTATATCTGGCCCTGGCAGCAACGCCGGTTTTCCGCAACCGGAAATCTGTGGGCTCCACACGATGCTGCCAGTGTCAAAGAGTGGCCGGCCGGTAGTGTGGTCTGTCAGTGTACCCATGTGACCCGCGGTACGCTGAGCAAGGCAGTGGCTGCAGGTCACTGCACTGTCGACGCACTATGCGAGAAGACTGGTGCATCCAGTGTATGTGGCAGTTGCAAGCCGTTATTGGCCGATCTTGTTGACAACCAGGTTGTTGAACCTGAAACGGGTAGCCGAACCCTGGTTTGGACAGGGCTGCTGTCATTGCTGGCGGCACTAACCATGCTGCTAGCACCAGGCATACCGATTTCTGCAACGGTACAGACCGAAATTCGCTGGGATGAATTATGGCGTAACGGGCTGATCAAGCAAATCAGCGGTTTCAGTTTGCTGGGGCTTGGACTGCTTATCAGTTTGATCAGTGTCCGCAAGCGTTTCAAGCATGTGAATTTCGGAAATTTCAGTCACTGGCGACTTGTACACGTGCTGCTGGGAATCCTGGTTGCAGGAATGCTGGTTGCACATACCGGATTACGCCTTGGGTACCAGTTGAATCTCTATTTGATGCTCAGCTTTGTCGGCCTGCTGCTGGCAGGTGGAATAGCCAGTGGTGTAATCGGTCTGCAGCATCGGCTGCCGCGAGGTCTGGCCGGTCGAACGCGGGAGATCTCCATGTGGACACACATCCTGCTTATCTGGCCGTTGCCTGCATTGCTTGGTTTCCATGTTCTTAAAGGCTACTGGTTTTGATGCATGAATACTCAGACATCAAAACCAAACGGGCTATGGTGGATATGGCTCGCAATCAGCGTCATGTTAATCGCAATCCTGAGCTACTTCATGTTTGCATCTTCTGACAAGACAGTGTTCATGCCGGGACCAATGACCGGTGGGCACCACCAGATTGGTGTGGCCTGCGCAAGCTGCCATACAGATGCCCTCGGTGGCAGTGACGTTCTTCAGGAATCCTGTATCAGCTGTCACGGTGAAGACCGGAAAAAACCCTTTGATTCGCACCCGCGAAGCAAATTTACCGATCCGCGTAATGCCGACCAGCTGCAGAATATTGACGCGCTGATGTGTGTGACCTGCCATACCGAGCACCAGCCGGAGATGACCGGGGACAATGGTCTTACCCAGCCAGCGGATTTCTGTGTTCATTGTCACAGCGATATCGGTAAGGATCGACCAAGCCATCAAGGTATGGAATTCGATACCTGTAACGCGGCAGGCTGCCACAACTTCCATAACAACCGTGCACTGTATACAGATTTTCTGGTAAAGCACCAGGGTGAGCCCGATCTACTTGAGCGGCCTGCATTGCCGGAACGCGAGTTTGCTTCGGTACTGGGTGAATTGATTGACTATCCTGCAGACCGGTATCCGCTAGAGCAGCTGACATCGGCACAGGCGGACGCGCCGACTGATGTCAGTGTCGAGGCAACGATTCATGACGGCTGGCTGGAAACGGCGCATGCCCGATCTGGTGTCAACTGTTCTGCGTGTCACGAGGTGATGCCGGAAGACGGTGGTAAACCCGTGTGGGAAGAGCAGCCAACCCACCAGGTCTGCGCGCAGTGTCATAGCCTCGAAGTAGAGAGATTTCAACGTGGCAAACACGGCATGCGTCTGGCAGTGGATCTTCCACCTATGACACCTGCAGACGCACGCTTGTCGATGCGCCCCGAGGCGGCGCATACAGAACTCAGCTGCACAAGCTGTCATCAGGCGCATCGATTCGATGTTCAGTCGGCTGCAGTCGATTCCTGTCTTGAGTGCCACAGCGACGAACATAGCCTGGCTTATAAACAGAGCTCGCATTTCAAGCTCTGGGAGAAAGAACTCAGCGGTGAAGGTGAGCCTGGCACTGGCGTGTCCTGTGCAAGTTGCCACATGCCCAGGGTGAATTTTGATGTTAACGACTGGATGAGTCGCATCATGGTTGACCACAACCAGAACGCTACCTTGTCACCCAACGAAAAGATGATCAGGCCGGCCTGCATGCATTGTCACGGACTGGGATTCACTTTGGATGCACTGGCCGATGAGGCGCTGATTCTGAACAACTTTCAGGGCCGTCCGATGATCCATGTTGAAAGTATGGAGCTTGCCGAGGCGGACCGGGTACGGGCAGAGCAGGAACGCGCCAGATCCGACGAACATTGATTACACAAACACCGGGATATTCCGGATTTACTTCGTACTAACTATTGGAAAGGAGAAAACCACATGAAAGCTATACATAAAACCTTGATTGCCCTGGGCGTTGCAGCTTCTGTAGCGGGCCTGAGTACGGCAATAGCCGGCGACGACGCGTTTACCAAGCCAAGCATCTCGGCCAAGGCGATGGCCGATGCGCTGCACCTGGTCATGGATTCAGATCGCACCATCTATACCCGAAAAATTGTTAATCGCCTTGTAAAAAAGGAAAAGGTAATCAAGGCCAGTGAACATTTCGAGGACGACAAGGCGCTGGTGTTACCGGCCCAGATGTTCCGCTTCGGGTCGGAGCTGGTGGCCAAAAGGGCAGAGAAGCTGGATGACGTCAACTTCAGTTATTCACTGCAGTCTTTATGGCCAATCAATGCACAGAATGCACCCAAAACGGATGTCGAGAAAGAGGGACTGAAATTCATCGCCGAGAACAAGGGTGAGAATTTCTATGCGGAAGAAAATCTCGGAGGTAAAAACTACTTCACGGCTATCTACGCAGATGTCGGTGTCGCGCCGGTCTGTGTTTCCTGTCACAACGACCACAAGGACACACCCAAGCGGGACTTCAAGCTCGGCGATGTTATGGGTGGTGTTGTGATCCGTATACCGATGGATGGATAAAGTATGCGGGCACCACTTTACTGGTTGACGGCCGCGTGTGTGTTTCCTTCCATGGCGGAAGTAAAAACCACCTATGTCGAGCTGCAAGGCGAACATCTGCAGCAGGGCAGGATGATATGGCTCGCCACCTGTGAAGGATGCCATGGCTATGGTATCGCAGGTGCCCCGGTGCCCATGGTTCCGGTCGAGTGGGCGCCGCGTCTGGAGAAAGACAAGACCGTGCTCTATGAGCACGCTATCAACGGATTCTTCGGAGTAGACGATACGATGATGCCTGCTCGCGGGGGAAATCCGGATCTGTCCGACGATGAGGTCAAGTCGGCAGTCGATTACATGACAGCGCTCGCTGCGCATTACATTCAACTAGAGAGGAAATGATATGACTCCCGAGCAAGTGGGGCTGATTAAAGGGTCCTGGTCACAAGTACTGCCTATCTCGGATAAGGCGGCGGAACTGTTCTACGGAAAACTGTTTGAGCTGGATCCTGATCTTAAGCCTTTATTCAAAGGCAATATGGAAGAACAGGGCAAGAAGCTCATGAAGATGATCAACACGGCTGTGAACGGCCTCGACAGGCTGGATGAGATTGTGCCAGCGGTTCAGCAACTTGGTGCACGCCACGTTGAGTACGGTGTGAAAGACGCTGACTACGACACTGTGGGTGCGGCCCTGCTTTGGACGCTGGAAGCTGGCCTGGGCGATGCGTTTACCGAGGATACCAAAGTGGCTTGGGCCGCCGTGTACGGTGTTCTGGCTGACACCATGAAAGCCGCAGCCGCCGAGGCAGCATAGATAGTCTATAGTTGGAAACCGCCTTCGGCAGGTGCATGTCGGTGCCGGGGAACAGATATACGAGGTAGCGATGTAGCGGCCATGGATGGCCGCTCTTTTACCTGAGACTTCAGATGCGCACCTGGTGTTTCACCTTTTGGCCCTGCTTATTGTTGTGTTGACCAGGACAGACAAATTTATTTCCCTACCCTGCAGGACAATCGTCGATTGCCATCACAGGGCGCACCAAAATAGCCATCCGCATACATTGATGCGCCATTAGCGTGCGCGCTCAGCCTCATTCTGTAGCGGAAGGCTAATGAGTAATTAAGAATTTCCTTATTATCCAGTAAGTTGTTACTTTGGCACGCATTCTGCTCTAGAAGGGCAACGACCTTTAACTGTAATGGCGCAGTTGATGGTTTGAACAAACACACAATCTGAATTTGGACAAAGGCGTCCATGAGCTCAGCCCCGAGGCTGATGCTCGGGACGCCTTTTTTATTTTTTGTGCAATGAAACTGGAGTCATTATGAAAGACAAGCAACTCAATAAGCCCAGACGCGGGTTCCTGAAAACCGCAACGCTGGCCTTGAGTATCGGTATGGGCCTAACGCTGGGTGTCCCGGGAGCCAGCTACGCTGAAGTTGGCGAGCCGGAAAAAGAAGAGCTGAAATTTGGATTCATCAAACTCACCGATATGGCACCGCTAGCCATCGCTTATGAAAAAGGTTATTTCGAAGACGAGGGGCTGTATGTCACCCTTGAAGCACAGGCCAACTGGAAAGTCTTGCTGGATGGTGTGATCGACGGGCAGCTCGACGGTGCGCACATGCTTGCCGGCCAGCCAATCGCTGCAACCATCGGCTTTGGTACCAAAGCGCATATCGTTACACCGTTTTCCATGGACCTGAATGGTAATGGCATTACGGTATCCAACGAAATCTGGGAACAGATGAAACCCAATGTGCCCAAGATGGATGATGGCCGACCAGTCCACCCGATCAAGGCAGAGTACCTGAAGCCGGTTGTCGAGAAATACAAGGAAGAAGGCAAGCCGTTCAATATGGGCATGGTGTTCCCGGTGTCCACGCATAACTACGAGCTACGCTACTGGCTGGCATCAGGTGGTATCCACCCCGGTTACTATGCGCCGCATAAGGGCGACATCACGGGCAAGCTGCAGGCCGATGCCTTGCTTTCCGTGACACCACCGCCACAGATGCCGGCGACACTTGAAGCCGGCACCATCTACGGTTATTGCGTGGGGGAACCCTGGAACCAACAAGCCGTGTTCAAGGGCATTGGCGTTCCGGTTATCACCGATTATGAAATCTGGAAGGACAACCCGGAAAAAGTGTTCGGTATGACCCAGGCATTCACCGAGAAGTATCCGAACACCACGGTTCGAGTAGTGAAGGCGTTGTTACGCGCTGCCATGTGGCTGGATGAAGACAACAACGCCAATCGTCCCGAAGCGGTTAAATACCTGTCACAGCCGAATTACGTGGGTGCTGATTATGATGTTATCGCCAATTCCATGACCGGTACTTTTGAGTACGAAAAGGGCGACAAGCGCGAGGTTCCTGACTTCAATGTCTTTTTCCGCTATTACGCCACTTATCCCTACTACTCGGATGCCGTCTGGTACCTCACCCAGATGCGTCGCTGGGGTCAGATTGCTGACCAGAAAGCTGATAGCTGGTACTTCGATATGGCCAAAAAGGTTTATCGCCCGGACATCTATGTGCAAGCCGCCAAAGAGCTGATCGCTGAAGGCAAGATGACCGCCGCTGACTTCCCTGACTTTGCCAAGGAAGATGGTTTCCGGGATCCGCAGACCGAATTTATCGATGGCATAACGTTTGATGGTACCAAGCCAAATGCCTACCTCGAGTCGTTTGACATAGGTCTGAAGGGAGCAGACAAACTCTAGATCAAAACCGGCTCACCGGGTACACCAGGACAGGTAGTACCCGGTGAGTTCCTCTGGAAACAGAGCTTAAACATCGCTACGAAACATCAAGGTGCAAGACTATGAGCACAGAAACTACAGCCAATAAATATCATGCCTTTAACTTCAAGTGGCTGGACAAGTTCCTGGGGTTTCTCGCCAAAGAGAATACTTCGAACGCCGCCAGTCAGGCAATCAAATCCTTCAGTATTCCATTACTCGCTGTCGGTATGTTTCTTATGCTGTGGAGCGTACTTGCCGCACAGGTGCAGACATCTCTCGGTGTGTTGCCGGGCCCGGCCAAGGTTTGGGAACAGGCCCTGGTGCTTGTCGACGAACACAACGTCGAGCGCGAGAAAGAGGTGGCATTCTATGAGCGTCAGGAAAAGCGTAACGCTGAGAAACTGGCAAAGAATCCCGACGCCAGTGTAAAGATGCGTCCTTACACCGGCAAGGAAACTTTTTTCGACCAGATCCTGACCAGCCTGGTGACTGTCGCCACAGGGTTTTTTATCGCCTCACTCATCGCCATACCTATCGGCATTGTAACTGGCATGAGTCACACTCTGTATACGGCGTTTAACCCGATAATTCAGCTGTTCAAACCGGTTTCACCGCTGGCATGGCTGCCTATTGTAACCATGGTGGTGAGTGCCGTTTATGTTAGCAAGGACCCATTGTTTGCCAAATCATTCCTTACGTCAGCTATTACCGTGACACTGTGTTGTCTCTGGCCGACCATCATCAATACAGCTGTGGGTGTATCCTCGGTCGATAAGGACCTGATCAATGTCAGTCGCGTATTACGTCTTCCCTGGTTGACGAAAACCATGAAGATTGTCATTCCATCATCCATGCCTATGATGTTCACCGGTTTACGCCTGTCGCTGGGAATCGGCTGGATGGTGCTGATTGCTGCCGAAATGCTTGCCCAGAATCCTGGCCTGGGGAAATTTGTCTGGGATGAATTCCAGAACGGAAGTTCGAATTCACTGGCCCGCATTATGGTTGCGGTTCTGGTGATCGGTCTTATCGGTTTCATGCTCGATCGAGGCATGCTGATGCTGCAGCGCAGGTTTTCCTGGGACAAGAGCGCAGTTCTGCGTTAATAGAAGGAGATAAATAACATGAAAGCACAGGCTCATCTTGAACTTACCCGGGTCAGTATCGACTTCCCGACTGATAATGGACCCTTCAGGGCGCTCGATAACGTTAATCTGAAAATCGATGAAGGCGAGTTCATTTCGCTGATTGGTCATTCGGGTTGCGGTAAATCAACGGTTTTGAATATTGTCGCCGGACTGCACCGCGCCACGGAAGGTGGTGCTATTCTCAATGGCAAGGAAGTTACTGAACCAGGCCCGGAACGTGCCGTGGTTTTCCAGAACCACTCCTTATTACCCTGGTTGAGCGCCTATGAAAATATTGAGCTCGGCGTGAAACAGGTATTCAAGGGGGAAAAATCCAAAGCGGAAATGCGTGAGTGGATCGAACACAATCTCGAACTGGTTCATATGACGCATGCAAAAGACAAACGACCGGACGAACTATCCGGCGGCATGAAGCAGCGCGTTGGTATCGCCCGTGCATTGGCTATGCAACCCGAGGTGCTGCTCATGGACGAGCCTTTCGGTGCGCTGGATGCATTGACGCGTGCCCATCTGCAGGATTCCCTGATGGAGATCCACGCCACCCTGGGCAATACGGTGATCATGATTACCCATGATGTCGACGAGGCGGTATTGCTGTCCGATCGTATTGTGATGATGAGTAACGGACCGGCAGCCACGATCGGGGAGATACTCGGGATTGAACTGGAACGGCCGCGTGAACGTCTCGTGCTTGCAGATGATGCCCGCTACAACCATTATCGTTCGGAAGTGCTCAAGTTCCTGTATGAGAGGCAGAAAAGGCCAGGTGAAGATAGTGAAAATACCTCAGGGCCCGGGTCTCCGGAAACGAGTGAGCCGGGTAGTAGCAGTGAAGAGGATGCCCAACGGAAAAGTGCAACAACGTTGCGCGTTGTAGCAGGTTGAGGCCTGGTTCAGCCAGGAGGGTGCGAGGACTATGTATCCTTTCTGTCTACGCCAAGTGATTTCATTCTCGAAGTCAACGTTGTTGATTTGATCCCGAGTAGATTTGCGGCCCCATCCGGGCCGGATACTCTGCCACTGGTCAGTTTGAGAGCGGCAATAATATTGTCGCGGTCGCGCGCCAGTCTTTCGGCTTCGTTATAGGGGAGAGCGGTTCTGCCTGGTGGTGCGTTGTCGGTTTCGGTGGTCAATGTTTTATTTGCAGTGGCAGGCAAATTGAATTCAAGGCGCCCGCCGTTGCTTACAATAAGGGCGCGCTCGATTACATTGTGCAGCTCACGAACATTGCCGGTCCAGTGATAGGCCTGTAACTGTTTGACGTTGTGCTGGGTGAGCCGGGCTTCAGGCCGGTTGAGGCGGTGACAGCAAAGTGAAATGAAGTGCGCTGCCAGCAGGGGGATGTCTTCCCTGCGGTCTCTGAGTGGTACGGCATCGACGGGAAAGACATTCAAACGAAAAAACAGGTCCTGGCGAAAGCGTCTGGCTTCCACATCAGCACGCAGGTCCCGGTTTGTGGCGGCAATAACACGAACGTCAACGCTACGGGTTTTTTCCTCGCCGATGCGTTCAATTTGACCCTCCTGGAGAACGCGTAACAATTTGCTCTGCAACTCCAGAGGAATTTCGCCAACCTCATCAAGAAAGATGGTGCCACCATCGGCGAGTTCAAACCTGCCTGTGCGGTCTTTAAGCGCGCCGGTGAATGCGCCCCTTGTGTGTCCGAAAAACTCGCTTTCGAACAATTCGCGTGGAATAGCGGCGCAGTTAACGCGAATCAGCGGGCGCTTGCTACGGTTACTTTTTTCGTGGATTGCACTGGCGATCAGTTCTTTTCCAGTGCCGGATTCACCCGTTATCAAGACGCTGGCATCCGTTGGCGCGACGAGTTCAACCTGGTGCAACACTTGTTGAATCGCGTTGCTTTTTCCAACAATGCCGGCAAAATTCTGTTCGACTTTGATCTCTTCCTGAAGGTAACTGTTCTCGGCTTCGAGTCGTTCCTTCATGTTCTCTATCTTGGCGTAAGCCTTATGTAGCGCTTCTTCAGCCTTCTTGCGCTCAGTGATGTCCTGGAACACCACTACGGCACCAGCGAGTTTGCCATTCTCTAAAATGGGCGTGCTGGTGTAATCGACCGGAAAGCTTGAGTTGTCTTTTCGCCAGAATACTTCGTCGTCGACGTGGTGCACCTCACCGTCCTTGAAGGCCGCGTAGATTGGACAGGTCTCTTTGGTAAAGGGGGTGCCGTCTGGCCGGGTGTGGTGATGCAGCTGGTGCATGGATTTGCCGATCAGTTCTTCCGCATCCCAACCGAGCATTGCTGCTGCGGCCGGATTCACGAAAGTGGTGTTACCTTCTGAATCCAGACCGTATATGCCTTCGCCCGCCGCGTTAATGATCAGCTCGTATCGGTATTTGACCTGGCTAAGTTCATCCGCCGCTGCGCAGCTTGGTTTTGAAGGCATGGCGTGGCTCCCGGTTAGTCACGTGTTTAGCGTGCCAAATATAGGCGAAAAATCGTAAAAGCGCTAATGAAATATCGTAAATTATGTAATATCGTAACTAATAAAATTAATAAATAAATTATAAAAGACATATAAAACAATAAGATATAACAAACCGTCTAGTTGGCATAATTCATGAAAGTAAGCTCTTGACCAGACACAAGGAGCTACGCCATGTATATCGACAACCTGACCATTGCCGGCCTGATCATCGCTATTGGTTTTATAGCCGGTCTTATCCGGCTCACACGGCGCGACTATGGCCAGCGACCACAAGCTTGCGGAGAGTGAGGTCGTTGCCATGAATCAGCGAGCTTCATCTATCGTTCATGCTTTGTTGATTCGTCAGCAACCAGCCCAGTCTGTGGCAACTGTCCTCAAGGCTGGTGCAGGTGGTCTTCTCGCCATTGGACTGGTCGCCTGGCCAGACGGGCAATCCGGCCATCCACTGCTGATGGCTCCGTTTGGGGCTACCTGTGTGTTGTTGTTTTCACTACCCGCAAGCCCGCTGTCTCAACCCGTGAATGTGATTGCCGGGCACCTGGTCTCGACGTTTATTGGTTTACTGCTGCACACACTGTTACCAGACCAATGGTGGAGCCTGGGAATTGCGGTCGGTCTGGCAATCGCTGCCATGGCTGCTTTACGGGTTACTCATCCGCCTGCCGGTGCTGATCCGCTGGTGGTGTTTTTTGAAAACACAGGCTGGGATTACCTGCTTTTCCCAGTCGCACTGGGCAGCGTGGCGCTGGTGATTATTGCCTGGTTGTTTCACCGCCTTCCACCACAGGCGGTTTATCCCTTGCCCGGAAAACAGTAGTCGACCAGCCCGGGATATTGATTTACCCATAATGCTTTTACAACAGGAGAACTATCATGTCTAAAGTTATCAAGCTCTACCGTCACCCGCTCTCCGGCCACAGTCATCGCGTCGAGTTATTCCTGTCGCTGCTGGAACTTCCGTACGAATTGATTGATGTTGATCTCGTTAACGGTGAGCATAAACAGCCCGGGTTTCTGAGCAAGAATATATTTGGTGAAGTGCCGGTAATTGATGACGACGGCACAATTGTGTCGGATTCCAACGCTATACTTGTTTATCTTGCCAGTAAGTACGATAGCTCCCGTAACTGGCTGCCGGAAGACCCGGCATTCGCAGCTGACGTGCAGCGGTTCCTGTCGGTAGCCGCTGGCCCGGTAGCGTTTGGCCCTGCAGCGGCACGCCTGGTTAACGTTTTTGGTGCGCAACTCGATCATGAAGCGGCCAGGGCCCGTGCCAATGAATTGCTGGATACCCTCGACAAGCATCTCGCCGCCCGGGACTTTCTTGCCGGACCGGTGACCATTGCCGACATAGCCTGCTATACCTACATCGCTCACGCGCCTGAGGGTGATGTTTCGCTGGATCCTTATCCGAATGTGCGCGCCTGGCTGGAACGCATTACGTTGTTGCCGAACTACGTACCCATGCAGGCAACAGCTATCGGGCTGGCAGCGTGATCTTCCGGGTGCCCTGCTTTACGGGTAGTGTGCCCGGTTAATTACGCCGATACAGAAGGAGTTCGCTATGAACCTGAACACTTCATCACCGTTTCACGCCGGAGAGCAGGCCATTCAGGAGCGTCTTGGTGTGCGCTCCAGAATGGAACGCTTCGGACGACAAGTGATTCAGGATCATCTGCCTGAGCAGCACCGCGAGTTTTATCGGCAGCTGCCATTTGTGCTCGTTGGCCATGCAGATCAGAGCGGTTGGCCATGGGCATCGATGTTATTCAATCCCCCTGGCTTCATGAACAGTCCGAACCCGGATCATTTGCATGTGACTGCACGGCCGATCGTTGGTGACCCACTTGCCGATGGCATTGCGCCTGGTGAGCGTCTGGGCATGCTCGGTATCGAGTTACAAAGTCGTCGTCGTAACCGCCTGGCCGGACAAGTGTCGGCTGTCTCGGAGAGCGGGTTCGAACTGGTCGTTGATCAGGCGTTCGGTAACTGTCCACAGTACATCCAGACGCGAGCGCTGGAATTTGTAATGCCTGCTGAACGCCAGGGTAACGGCTTTGATGCACTGCGAGCTTTGACAGAACGTGCCCGGGAGATTATCCAGGCCGCAGATACCTTTTTTGTTGCCAGCTACGTTGCTGAAGGCTCGGGTGCAGCCAGCGAGGGTGTGGATGTCTCTCACCGTGGTGGTCGACCGGGCTTTGTCCGGATCGATGACGCGAATACATTAACCATTCCCGATTATCTCGGCAATTATCATTTCAACACGCTCGGGAATTTTATTGTTAACTCACGTGCGGGTTTATTGTTCGCTGATTTCAATTCCGGCGACATGCTGATGCTAACCGGGCACGCAGAAATACTTTGGGATGATCCGGATACTGAATTCTTCGAAGGTGCTGAACGTCTCTGGAAGTTTCGGCTGGATCATGGACGCTACCTGTCAGAAGCAATGCCAGTGCGCTGGTCGTTCGGAGACTACTCGCCCAACACACTAATGACCGGCACCTGGGGTGAAGCAGCTGCGCAGCGCGAGGCACAGTCAACACGCGAGCAATGGCGCGAACTCAGCGTCGTGCGCATTGAAGATGAAAGCGATCAGATACGTTCTTTCTATCTCGAGCCGGTTGATACTGTGCTGCCAACTTTCCAGGCAGGACAGTTTCTTACGGTGAAACTGCAGGTCGCCGCTGAGGAACTGATCAGGACCTATACGCTTTCGAGCGCACCGGCGGACACGCTCTACCGAATCAGCGTCAAACGTGAACCGGCTGCCAGTAGTGGTGGACAGGCCGGCCAGGTTTCCGGCTTTCTGCATGATCATGTCAAAGTCGGTGACAGGCTGGAGGCCAAAGCCCCGCTGGGAGGTTTTACTCTGGATGCCAGCGAAACCAGACCAGCGGTGCTGCTGTCCGGTGGTGTTGGTATAACGCCGATGGTATCAATGTTGCGTCATGTGTTGCATGAAGGAGTACGCACCCGGCATATGCGCGAGCTGATCTTTATTCATGCCGCGAGTAATGTTGGAGAGAGACCATTCTTTGAAGAAATAAGTGCGCTTGTCGGGAAGTCGGATGGAGCCATCAGTTACCACTCGGTGCTAAGCCATGTCGATGGCGCGATAACGCGCGGCAGGGATTTCCACCACGCCGGCCGTATTACGCGGGAATTTCTGGCGCCGGTGTTGCCGTTAGGCGACAGCGACTATTACCTGTGTGGCCCAGCTGCCTTTATGCAAGGCATGTACGACCTGCTGCGCAGTCTGGGTGTCGCGGATAATCGAATTTTCGCAGAAGCCTTTGGACCTGCATCACTCAAACGTGAACCGGACGACGGTGCGGGTTCAGAGATGCAGCTGCATGCCGCTGACGAAGCTATTGTGGAGTTTGAAAATTCGCATTTTCAGCAGTCATGGACCCCACAGTCAGGCAGCTTGCTCGAGTTGGCAGAAGCGCACGGCCTGACACCCGCGTACGGTTGTCGCAGCGGGCAGTGCGGGACTTGCAAGGTACGTCTGCTGGGTGGCCAGGTGGCTTATCAGTACCAGCCCGATGCGGTGTTGGAAGAAGGCGATGTTCTGCTCTGCTGTTGTGTGCCGGCAAAGACCACGGATGGCCGGCTGGCACGAGTATCACTGGCGATATAGCCGAATTACATCGTTATGTTCGAATCGGCATAACAGGGCGACGGTGCCGCATGGTTTATTGCGGTCCGGGGCATATAGCTTGAGTCAAGCGTTGTGAATAATCAGGAGTGAATCTGATGCGCATTTTATCGATACTGGTTTTGAGTCTATTGGCTATGGCGACGGTACACGCCAATCCGGGTGCCGAAGCGGTCATAAAGACGCAGACTGAATTGCTGCTTAATCGTCTTCAGATTGAAGAAGCGGTGCACAACGATGATGCCTCACTTGAGTCACTGGTGGTTGAGACCATCGGTCAGCATGTCGATTTTTCCCTGTTTTCCCAGTTGGTGCTTGGCAAGTACCGCAAGCGTCTGACGTCTGAGGAAATGGCTCGCTTTGAGCGTGGGCTGACCGGGATGCTGATTAAGACGTATGCGGCTTCACTGGCCGGCGTATCCGATCTGAAGATTAGCTATCTCGGCGTGCAAAAGGGGAAGAAAGCGGGGCGCGTTACAGTATTGACCTCGGTGAAATCCGCGGGCAACCCGACAGTCAGACTGGACTACAGGTTGTACGAGAAGGCCGGGCAGTGGAAGGTTTACGATGTTGTCATCGAGGGCGTCAGTATGATGATGAACTATCGGACAGTGCTGTCGGAGAAAATCAGGTCGGAAGGGATAGAGGCGGTGATTTGCAGCTTCGACACAGCCGACAACGTGCTGGCTGCCAGTTGACCAACGTTTAACGGTTAAACGCCGTCAGTTGCGAGAGGCCCTGGTGTAGCTGTACGCTTGCAGACATGAACATATGGCGTACCCGTTCCTTCTATCTGGTGGTTGTCCTGATCAGTGTGCTGGCATTGCCCGCAGGAAGCGGGGCTGTTGACGATGTCGAAAATATTCCGGGTTACACCGGTATCTTCAAGGGCGACCTCCCGGAAATCCGAAAACGAAAAGTTATTCGGGCCCTGGTTACCTATAGCCGTACCGATTTCTTTTTTCACCAGGGTGGCGCCAAAGGTATTCAGGTTGAATTCCTGAATGAATACGCCAGGTATCTGAACAAAGGTGCCGGGCGTGAAGAGGACCGGGTACACGTCACTTATATTCCCGTCACATTCAACGAGCTAATACCTGCACTGCGTGCAGGCCGCGGAGATATAGCGGCAGACTTTCTAACCATTACGCCACAGAGGAAAAAACAGGTGTCATTCGCCACCGGCGGTAGCTGGAGTGTCAATGAGCTGGTGGTGGCGAACAAAAATGTCGGCAAGCTCGAGTCGATCGAGGATTTGTCCGGTAAATCGATTTACGTGCTAAACGGCAGTAGCTATGTTGAACACGTGAAGTCGCTCAACAAGCGGTTCATAAAACAAGGGCTCACACCTGTCACAATAAAACAGGCCGATCCACACTTGTTGTCTGATGATATTCTCGAAATGGTGAATGCCGGTACGGTAAAAATCACGGTAGTAGATGGCTATATCGCAAGACTGTGGAAAAAACTGCTTCCCGATATTCGTGTATACGAAGAACTGGCCGTTTCCGCCGGAAACAGGGTGGGCTGGGCAGTGCGCAAACAGAACCCCGAGCTGCTTAAAAGCCTCAATGTGTTTGCTGAAAAAGTAAAGAAGGGGACGTTGCTTGGTAACATGCTCTTCAAACGGTATTACAAGGACACCCGCTGGATAAAAAATCCGATCAGCAGATCGGAACTCAAGCGGCTTGAAAGCCTGCTCGCATTGTTCGACAAGTACGGACAACGCTATGGTTTCGATACGTGGGCGCTCGCAGGGCAGGCTTATCAGGAGTCCGGGCTGGACAATCGCAAGAAGAGCCATCGTGGTGCAGTAGGCATCATGCAGGTCCTGCCGTCGACGGCAGCAGACAAGAACGTGAATATCAAAAATGTGGATAAACTGGAGAACAATATTCACGCGGCCGCGAAATATCTGGCTTTTCTGCGAGAGCGTTATTTCAGTGACCCGGCAATCACACCGGAAAATCAGCTGGCCTTTACCTGGGCGGCTTATAACGCGGGTCCCGCAAAGGTGCGGAAAATGCGCGCTCAGGCTGAGAAAATGGGCCTCGATCCGGATGTGTGGTTTCTAAACGTTGAGCTGGCCGCCAGCAAGCTGGTGGGGCGTGAGCCGGTTCGCTACGTGGCGCATGTCTACAAATACTACGTGGCTTACAAATTGGCGGCCGAAGCCACCGATAGCGAAGCCACGGTGCTTGGCATGTCAGAAGCTTTCTGGCATCAGCATATTTGATCTGGTCCAGTTTTAGAAGTATAATGCCGCGCGCAAATATAACTATTATATAACAAAGTAAACGGGTCGGGATTATGAATAAACTGAAGCAGTGTGCTGCGTGCCGCTATTGTCGCGTAACTAGCTTTGTGAAAATAAGTGCCGTACTGCTGGTCGGTGTAGTGGCAACGATTGTCATGACTTTTGACGCGGGCATGTAAGCCAGAAGGCGGGCTACGAATGCAACTAAAGGCAGCTTCGCGCTGCCTTTTTTTGGTCTTAATATAACAATAAAAGCAGTAGGTTAGCGGTATTACTTCATGATTGAGTCTGGCAAATCCAGGGTGATCAATACTTCTCTACAAACATTTGATCGCGATGTCAGCGAGGCGTCTCATCAGCGTCCGATACTGGTAGATTTCTGGGCTGAATGGTGCGCCCCCTGCCTGGTTATAGCGCCAGTGCTGGAGAAAGTCTGCCACGATCTGCAGGATTGCATCGGACTGGCTAAACTGGAAGTAGATCAGGGCGAAAATATGAAGTTGGCTGGCCACTATCGGGTGCGAGGTTTCCCGACAGTGATGCTGGTGAACCATGCCGAAGAAGTTGCCCGATTCAGTGGCGCACGATCCCGGACCCAGATCGTGGAGTTTTTGCAGACGCATCTTGATCTGCCAGAAATAGGACGCTAATGGAATGGATTATCCTTGCGACATTGGACATGCCCAGGAGATCGCTCGCCTGGTATTCCCACTGATGACACGGTTGAATATCCCGATGAACCCCATCAACTACGCGCTCTGGTACGAGTTTCACCTTGGGCGTTCGGAGGAACTGGTGGCGGCACTTGAAAAAATCGAGTCTGGCAAGGAAATCTACGACCCTGCAAGAGCCAAAGCACTGTTTATGCGCTATGTTGCAACGCCTGGTGTAGATGTGCTGGAAAAGATTGAGATCGAGTTTTGTCGATTACTTGGCGACATTATTCAGATTGTGCTTGATGCCGGTCTGGATCTGAATAACTACAGTGCCGTGCTAAACAGTTGCAGCACCCGTTTGGAAAGTGCCGATGATATCCGCGATATTCGCAAAGTGGTACGCACCATACTGACTGATACGCGGGCAATGTCCGAGTCAAACAGCAGTATCAGGGGTGCGCTGAAGGACCGTGCCGATGAAGTTGACAAGTTGCGCGCAGAACTCGATCAGGTTCGCAAGGAAGCTGTAAAGGATCCGCTGACGAGCCTCTCAAACCGGCGTGCCTTTGATGAGCGGCTGGCTGATACGCTTGATGATACCTTGCAGCAGTTGAAGAACATATGCCTGCTAATGATTGATATTGATCACTTCAAGGCCATCAACGACAATCATGGCCACCAGATTGGTGATAAGGTTCTGCAGTTTGTTGCATCCGTCCTGAAAAAGAATTTCAAGGGCAAGGATCTGGTGGCACGCTTTGGTGGTGACGAGTTTGCTGTGATTATCGAGAATGCGCCGCGGGCAGGTGTGAAAAGTGTCGCAGAAACAATCCGTCAGCAAGTTGATGAAAGCAACCTGAAACGGACGGACACCGGGGAGCCATTGGGAGATGTTACTGTGAGTATCGGTTACGACTGCATTCGCCCCGGTGACACTCCGGGCGAAGTGCTCCAGCGTGCCGACAAGGCGTTGTTCGAGGCAAAGCAGCGCGGGCGCAATCGGGTGATTGCTTACGAGGATTAGGATCGGTCGAGGCAGGATTAAATGAAAATATGCATTATCAGCGGCAGTAGTCGTAAGAACTCCCAGAGTGAGAAAGTTGCACGATATATTCAGGACACGCTGAGCGAAAAGGCGCTTTGTGACGAGACCTGGCTCTATTCCCTGAAAGGCAATCCACTACCCCTGTGGGACGAAAGCATCTGGGACGGGAATCCGGAGTGGCAGGAGCGCCTGCAGCCGATTTCGGAACAGCTGGCTTCCAGTGACGGGTTTGTGGTGATTGCGCCGGAATGGCACGGTCAGGTGCCGTCCGGCCTGAAAAACTTTTTTCTAATGTGGGGCAAGGGTGAGCTGGCCCACAAACCCGCGCTGATTGTCACCGTATCGTCCGCTGATGGTGGTGCTTACCCCGTTGCGGAACTGCGTATGAGCAGCTACAAGAATAATCGTATCTGTTATATCCCTGAACAGATTATTGTACGCAATGTGGAAAGCGTACTGAATGAAAACGAGGCGGATAACAACCCCGACGCAGATCAATATTTCCGCTCACGTTTTGCTTATGCGCTGGGTGTTTTAAAAGAATACGCAGTTGCTCTGCGCAAGGTGCGTGAAAGCGGAGCGGCAGACCTGAGTGTTTTCAAGAACGGAATGTGAATAGCGCCGGGGACAGGTTTAACCCTGTCCCCGGCAGAACTTTACTGCATAGCCTGTTCAGACATGCACACCTGGTTGCGGCCATTGCGCTTGGCGCTGTACAAAGCCTGGTCGGCACGTGCGAACAGCGAAACCGGGCTGTCATTATCTTGCAGTATGCTGACACCCATGCTGGCAGTCATGTTGAGATCGGCGCCAGAACAATTGCAGGAATTGTTCTCGATATAATCGCGAATGCGTTCGGCAAGCAGCAATGCACCGTCCTGATCGGTATCACGCATCAGTATTACGAATTCCTCGCCACCATAACGGAACAGCAAATCGCCATCTCGTTTGCAGGTTTTCATCATGTTCGCGACACTTTTCAGGGCGCAGTCACCAATAATGTGCCCGTACCTGTCGTTGATCGCCTTGAAGTGATCAATATCCAGGATCAGCATGGCACAGCTTGAACCCTGGCGGCGCGCGTGACTAAGTTCACGCTGCATCATTTCGTCCAGCGCAGCACGGTTGCAGATTCCGGTCAGCGGGTCTTTCTGGGCGAGCTGTAAGGCGTCCTGGTAGAGAAGCGCGTTTCTCAGCGGGTAGAGCAGGCTGCACAGTAATTGCTCTATCGCTTCGGTTTCGGCTTCGGTAAATTTCTGGTTGCGTCTGAAGGTCAGCTTGCCTAAAGGTTCGTCACCGATGTTCAGCTTGTAGGTGCAGCTGTGACGTGCCTGATTGCCGAGTTTTACTTCCAGGTCGAGCTCGTCATTCCCGTAACGAAGACCCTGATGAACGATCAGGGTGCCGGCTTCCATGCTGAACAGTTCTATCAGACGCGTGGGATCGAGGCTTGTTTGCAGGGCCTGGGTGATCTCCAGGGCCTTGCGTGCGGTCAGGTCGGACAGCACGGAGCGATCACCAGCTGGTGATGCGCCGATCGACGTGTCTGCAATGGTGTGCAGCTGTTTATTCATAGGGACTTCCGGTTGCTTCAGTCGCATGGTGTGGAAAATGCGATTTTCATGCCATGACCTTGATAGAGATATAAACTCTAGTTATATCAATATTATAAAAATGTTCTTGGTTTGGGGTGTCGGAGTAACGTCAAAAATACGACGTTCTTTTTTGCCGGCGGCAGCCGCGCGGCAAGCGTCAATTTTCCGCCTTGAGGAACTTGCGCGTATCCGCCGGGCCAGACAACATAGCTAAACTGCGAACCAGCAGGATTCATTATCCAGGAGCTGCATCAATGTCAAAACGCCTCGTTTTCTTGCTAAACCTGATGGTTTTTGGGCTTGTGCCGACAGGGATGCCGTATGCCGCGCAAGATGAGCTTGGTGCCGGCCTGGTAAATCCGGGTTATCACGAGCACCCGGCCTGGTTTAAACAATCATTCCTGGATATTCGTGATGATGTCAGCGAAGCGGCTAAAGGGAACAAGCGCGTATTGCTGTATTTCTACCAGGACGGTTGCCCCTATTGCAAAAAGTTGCTGGAAACCAACTTCAGCCTGCGGGATATCAGTGAGAGTACGCAGACTTTTTTCGATGTCATTGCCATTAATATCTGGGGCGATCGAGAAGTAACCGACTTTGCCGGAGTGAGCTTGTCTGAGAAGCAGTTTGCCGCTGATCTTAAGGTGATGTTTACGCCTACCATGCTGCTGCTGGACGAGCAGGGCGAAGTGGTGGTGCGTCTCAACGGTTACTACCCGCCGCACAAGTTCAGTGCTGTGATTGATTTTGTCGGTCAGCGCAAGGAGCAGAGTACAACCTTTCGCGAGTACTGGGCAGAACAATCTCCAGTGGCGGCCAGCGGCAAGCTGCATCATGACAGCAGCTATCTGCAGCCACCCTACCAGCTGGCCGAGCGCGCGGGTGACAAACCCCTGTTGGTGCTGTTTGAACAAAAAACTTGCAACGCCTGTGACGAATTGCACGGCGATATTCTCAAGCGTAAGGAAAGTATCGCACTGTTGAAGCAGTTTGACGTGGTTTTGCTGGATACCTGGGCAGACACACCGTTACAGACTCCCGCTGGCCAACAGACCACGGCCGCCGAGTGGTCGCGCCAACTCGACGTGCAGTATGTGCCCAGCATGGTGATGTTCGACGCCGGTGGCAAAGAAGTGTTTCGCACCGAGGCTTATTTGAAATCATTTCATACCCAGACCGCCATGGAGTATGTGCTTGGCGGTGCTTATCTGGAACAGCCAAGCTTCCAGCGTTTCGTGCAGGCTCGTGCCGATGCGCTGGAGGCGCAGGGCATACACATTGATTTAATGGACTAGATTAAGAACCGCCTGGTGGCAGGTTTGTTGTGCGAAGACTTTTCCCGGGCAAGCATAATCACATATTATCGTATTTGTTTATCTCGAAACGATAGGTCGCATGGCATGCTACGCAGTTATTAAGGAGTGCGTTCATTTGAGACAGAGTATGGTCGCGGTCGCCCAGTTGTTCAGCGTCAAGTGCCAGTTCATCAAACTTCGTATGTGTATCAAACCCGAGCTGTTTAAAAGATAGCGGCAGCTTTCCGACCAGTGATCCGGGTACTTCAGCTTGCGCAGCCATGCCGGATTTGCGCGCAGATGTGGCGACCAGTTGCATATCATCGTTGGTAATTCCGCTGGTGATCTGTTGCAGGCTTTCCAGGAACACTCTCATCTCGGATAACACAAGGTCTCTTTCGCTCTTGTCAAGCAGGATAGCGGTCCGGCCATCATTGCTTTCGGTCACGTCACCCTGAAACACAAACTTGTATGTGATTCCGGTCGAGATCACCGCCAGAATTACCACAGTTGCCCAACAAAACCTGCACATATATTTCTCCAGTTAACTTGATGTAGCGCTGCTTATGGCAAACAAACCATCCATTTGAGGGAGGCTAGACTACGAATTGTTGACCAGTTATGCCCTGGCTTGCGTTTCCCAGCAGGTAGAGGAAAGGGCGTACCACATCATCCGGTTTCGCCAGCTGCTCGGGATTTTCACCCGGGTAGGCCAGGCTTCTTAAACTGGTGGCAACCGGACCGGGGTCGAGGCTGTTGGCGCGCACGCTGGTGTTGGTTTCCATTTCATCGGCCAGCACTTGCATGAAGTTTTCCATGGCAGCTTTCGCTACGCCATAGGCACCCCAGTAAGCCTTGCCTTTACGTCCGACTTTGTCCGAGTTGAAAACAACCGAGGCGCCATCGCTTTTCATCAGCATAGCCAGGCAGCTACGGGTCAGCAGGTAGGGGGCATTCAGGTTGGTCTGCAATATCTTGTACCAGAGCTCCGCTTCAAAATGGGCAATCGGTACCAGTGCGCCGAGCATGGCGGCGTTGTGCAGCAGGCCATCCAGGCGGCCAAATTCATTTTCCACGGTAGCGGCAAGATCCAGATAGTCTTTTTCAGCGGCGCCTTCGAGATTCATGGGGTAGATGGCTGGCTGTGCGCCGCCCTCAGCTTCAATGCTGTCATAGACCTGTTCGAGGTTGCGCACAATTTTGTCCAGCAAAATTACCGTTGCGCCCTGACGAGCGCAGGCGAGCGAGACGGCGGCACCTATGCCATTGCCTGCTCCGGTGATCAGGATAACGCGGTCCTGAAGGTAGTTGTCGGGGGCTTGCCAGTCGCCAGGGATTTTCATCCGGCCAGTGTATCACGATTCACTCTATAGACTGGCCAAGCATGGTCCGTGCACAGACGTTTCCGCTACGAACAGCACTTTCCAGCGTCGCGGGTAATCCTGTATTGGTATAGTCACCGGCCAGCCAGAGGCCCTGTACAGCTGTGCGGTTGTCCGGGCGTATAACATCAATACCGACACGGCTACAGAAGGTGGCGCGTTTTTCGCGCAGCAACAGCTTTTTTTCTGGTGCCGGCCAGTGTGGAAAACAGGTGGCGAGTTCATTCACAACCTGGGCGGTTAGTGCATCGGCAGTCAATGCACTATGCTCACCACGCGCGCTGATTACTACGGCTATCAGGCCCGGCTGCCCGCAGACACGACGGTCGAAGACCCATTGGCCGACATTGTTCTCCAGTCCCAGTATCGGTATATCCAGCTTGGTATCCTCGGAGTACTGCAAATACAGAGTTGCTATCGGTTCATTCCCGAGTCCGGTCAATTGTTGCGCCAGCGGGTTTAAAGCGCTGTGTCGGGAAATCAGGCGTCGGCTGATGACTGGAGGTGTGGCGAGGATAACCTGTGAGCATTCGATATGGCGATTGCCAATGAGTACGCCACAAACCCGGTCATCTTCAACAGCCAGCGATGTGACTCTTTGTCCAAGTTCTACTTGTGCGCCGTGCCGCTCCAGATAGGCGATGCCGGGTCTGGGCAGCAGGTCACTGAGTTCACGACGTGGTATCAGCAGGTCCGCGTGCTGTTGATGACTGCCAAATGCCGTGGTCAGTACATTTATAAACAAATGCGCCGAGGCGATGTCGACGGGCGTATTCAGCGTGGCGATACACAACGGTTCCCAGAGTTTTCGTATCAGGCCGGGTGATTGCGCATGGCTGTGTAACAGTGCCAGAACACTGATGTCTGCGTCTGCGGGGAGCGTTTGCTTCAGCACATAACGGCCAAAGCGCAATGCCTTGATCTGTTCAGCCGCAGATAGTCCGTGCGCCGTTAATATAGCCGCCAGCAGATGCCAGGGCGCCGGCAATCGTGGTGTTTTCAGGAGTAGACTGGTCCTGCTGCCATTCAGTAGTTTAAGTGTCAGGGGCAGGCGCTCAAAGGCCGTGTCGGTATCGACCCCGATCTGTTCCATCAGTTTCAACATGGACTGGTAGGCACCGATCATCAGGTGCTGGCCATTGTCCACTACCAGGTTGCCGCTACGTACAGTTCGCGCCCGGCCACCTGGCTGACGTGCGGCCTCGATTAAATGTACCGGTATCTGGCGCCGGGTGAGTGTGATGGCTGCAGCGAGCCCGGCCCAACCACTACCAACGATCACGACCGGGGTGTCGCGTCGCGAAGGCTCAGGCATGGGCGGGATTTTTCAGGTACTGGCGGTGCCGGCGGCGTTCACGCCGCGCCGTTGTCCAGGCGATCCATAGTTTGCGTACCGGTGTCAGGCGGATGCGATGTTGCATGACCTGGTAACCGTCGGCCTGTATCTCGCTGAGCAGCGTTTGATAGATGGCGGTCATAATAAGGCCGCTGCGTTGTGCGTAACGATCCTGGTCAGGTAGCTGTCCCAATGCGCGCTGGTAATAGCTGTTGGCGCGTTCGGCCTGGAAGCGTAGCAGCGGCGGTAGTGCGTCGTTGATTTCACCGTTCAACAGGTCGTGGGGGTTGATGCGATATTCAAGTAACTCATCGAGCGGTAGATAGATCCGGCCACGCCCGGCATCTTCACGTACGTCGCGGATAATATTGGTCAATTGAAAAGCGGTACCAAGTGATTCCGCATATTTCAGGGTGGTACGCTGCTGGTAACCGAAGATTTCTGCTGACAGCAGGCCGACGACGCCAGCGACGCGGTGACAGTAGAGAGCCAGTTCGCTGAATGATTCGTAGCGCTGCTGCTCCAGGTCCATGTTCATACCATCGATGATTTCCTGGAAATACTCGGCGGGAAGGTTGTAACTCTGCAATGCAGATGCAAGCGCAGCAGTCACCGGGTGTTTGGGCTGTCCGGAGAAGCAGGCTGCAATTTCTTCCCGCCACCAGTCGAGTTTGCGCCGCGCGACGTCACGATCGCTGCATTCATCGACCACATCGTCGACTTCACGGCAAAAAGCGTACAGCGCCATGATTGCCCGGCGCTGCTCAGCAGGCAGAAACAGGAAGCTATAGTAGAAACTGGAACCGCTGGCGGCGGCCTTGTTCTGGCAATATTCGTCGGGAGACATGCGCTCTCAGGCGTTAATCAGAGTCTGGATTCTATAGCGCCGGGGCGGTTAATGGAAACCCTGGTGCAAAGCGCCCCAGGCAATTTTTATGCGGTCTGTGCGATTAAGTCGCGGTCGGCTGAACGGGTTGTCCTGGCGATAGAGTTTTTCCAGTATCCGCGAACCACCAAGAATAATTGCGCGCACTTCGAGGCCGAAGCGACCTGGCAGGGTTTTCCCCAGCAGGCTGCCCGAACCCAGTAACTTGCTGGCACGCTCGATCTGGAACTGGACTAACGATCGTATGGCCGGGTCGTTGTGCTGCCGGGCGATAGCATTTTCATCGACTCCAAAACGTTGCATTTCGTCCTGCGGCAAATAGATGCGGCCATTTTCCACGTAATCCTGGGCGATGTCCTGTAGAAAGTTGATCAGTTGCAAGGCGCTGCATATAGCGTCGGACAGGGCCAGGTTGCGCTCGCTGGCCTGCTTCTCAAGGTGCAGTAACAGACGGCCGACCGGGTTGGCCGAACGCCTGCAGTAGTCCATCAGCTGACCAAAGTTCGCATAATGTTTTTGGGTAACGTCCTGGCGAAAGGCGCTGAGCAGGTGTTCAAACAGGTCTGTGGGCAGCTGGTAGCGGTGCACAGTATCGGCGAGCGCGTGGTACATCGGTTCGTCGGGTGGCTGTCCGGCAACAATCTGTTGCAGCGCGGCACTCATGGTATCGAGCGATTCCAGCCGTTTTGATGTTGTTGCGTTACCTTCATCGGCAACATCGTCGGCTGTCCGCGCAAAAGCGTAGATGGCGGCTATCGGGTCGCGTAACTGTCCGGGTAGCAGCAGGGATGCGACCGGAAAGTTTTCATAGTGACTGCGCGAGAACTCCCGGCACCAGCGATAACCTTGTCGGGCACTCTGGTTCGCGTCAATGGACATCGCCGGATTTTTCGGGATTACCCTGAACCGGGCGCGGTAGACGTTCCACGGGTTGGGGTTCCGGCAGGTCCTTCTTCCCCTGGATGCCCATTTCAGTGAACTTGCGTGCGCCTGGTAGCACGCGGCTGTCGAAGGATCCAACGGCCTTGTTATAACTATCGACACTACGACTCAGGTGGCTGCCAAGTTTGTCCAGGTGCTCAGCGAAGGTGCTTAATCGTTCATACAGATCCTGGCCGACGCTGCGAATATGTTCAGCATTTTCTGCCAGTACTTCCTGGCGCCAGCCGTAGGCGACGGCGCGCAGCAGCGCGACCAGGCTGGATGGCGTGGCCAGTACTACCTTGTCAGTCATGGCATCCTCCAGCAGCTTGGGATCAACTTCCAGTGCAGAGCTCAGGAACTGGTCCCCGGGGATGAACAGTACGACGAAATCGGGTGATTGGGGGAACTGTTGCCAGTATCCCTTGCTGGAGAGTTCACGCACGCGGTCGCGCACGTTGCGTGCGTGGCGCTGGAGTTCCAGCAGGCGTGCACTGTCGTCCCGGGCTTCGACGGCTGCCAGATAGCCATCCATCGGTGCCTTGGCGTCGACAATGATTTCGCGACTGCCGGGCATGCGTACCACCATGTCGGGACGCTGTTTGCCCTGCTCGGTATCAACACTGTGTTGCTGATCGAAGTCGCAGTGCTCAACCATGCCGGCGAGTTCTGCGAGCCGTTTGAGTGTCATTTCACCCCATTGGCCGCGGACTTCCGGGCGACGCAGGGCCTTGACCAGGTTGCGGGTTTCACCCTGCAGCTGTTCCTGCGCCTGAGCCATGAATTGCAAGTGCTGGGTCAGTGATCCGAATGCCGTCTGGCGTTCCTTCTCCATTTTGCGGATTTGCTGATCGGTTTTTTCCAGCGCTTCGCGGATTGGCTTGACCATGCTTTCGACGGCCTTCTCGCGTTGCTCAAGGTTACCGCTGGCTTTGGTGTGCAGGGTCTTGAAGTTGCTCTCGGCAAGTTTCAGGAATTCGCTGGTACTGGATTTCAGTGCATCACTGGCGAGTGATTTGAAGGTGTTTTCAAACTGGCTCTGAGCTTCCTCAAAGCTGCGGGTTTTTTCTTCCATGGCCGCTTGCTGTGATTCCAGCTGGCTGGTCAGGCGGGCCTTGTCTTCACGCAGTTTGGTGATGTCATGCTGGGCGCGCTGGTGTGCGAGCAGCCAGCCAATCACGGCGGCCAGCGCCACGCCAATCAGCAGGATCAGCCAGTGAGATATGTCCATACGCTGACATCATACCGAAAACAGGCAGGCATCGCTCAGCATCGGCTGCCTTTATGGCTTTAGCCAGTCGATGATTTCGGCCGGATGATGGATGAGCGCGTTGGCGCCCCAGTCTTCAGGACGGTCGTTTTCCATAAGGTAGCCGAACATTGCGACCAGTGTTGGCATGCCGGCGTTCCGGCCAGCCTGGATATCGCGTTCGGCGTCGCCGACGTACAGGCACTGCCCGGGTTGGCTGCTGGTCAGGTCGCATGCATGGAGAAGAGGGGCGGGATGTGGTTTGCATTCCTGCAGGGTATCGCCGGAGACTATGCAGGCAGCACGCTGATCCAGGCAAAGTGCGGCCATCAGCGGGTCGGTCAGCCAGGCTGGCTTGTTGGTTACGACGCCCCAGTTGAGACCACTGGTCTCAATATACTGAAGAACTTCTTCCATACCCGGAAACAGCCGGGTGTATTGGGCAATGTTGTTTTCGTAGTAGTCCAGCAGTTCCAGTCGACGGGGTTCGAAATCAGGATGATCAGGGCTGATCCGGAACCCCAGTTCGATGAGTGCACGGCCACCGTGTGAAACCACGGGACGGATGTCGTCGAGCGACATAGGCTCATGGCCGTTGGCGCTTAACACCGAGTTAAGTGCGTTAGCCAGGTCCGGGGCGGTGTCGAGTAGTGTGCCGTCGAGGTCGAAGAGGACGGTTTGAATGTGCTGGTTGCTCATTATCCGGGAAAATATTTGATTGATTTAACTGACCGCAAAGGCAGAGGAGTACGAACGCAGAAGGCTGGCAGCACCAAATATCGTGCGGGTTTTATAACGTCTACAAGCCTTCAGAGATGCCGGGTTTCCTGAACCAGACCAGGTAATTCACATCAACATCGTTGCCTAGTTTGTACTCGTCGGTTAACAGGTTATATGTCATGCCACTGAGATCCTGCAACTGGAGGCCGGCAGCACGCGCCCAGCGCTCCAGCTCTGACGGCCGTATGAACTTGCGGTACTCGTGCGTGCCTTTCGGCAACATGCGCAACAGGTACTCGGCGCCGAGGATAGCGAGTAGATAAGCTTTGGGGTTGCGGTTGATGGTCGAGAAGAATATATCCCCGCCAGGCTTCACAAGATCAGCGCAGGCCTGGATGACCGAGGCCGGGTCAGGCACGTGTTCCAGCATTTCCAGGCAGGTGCAGGTGTCGAAGCTGCCGGCATGATCAGCGGCCATTTGTTCTGCCGTAATACGCTCGTAATCAACCTGTACACCGGATTCGTGCTGGTGGAGGCGTGCCACGGTGAGTGGGGCTTCGCCCATGTCAATACCCGTGACCTTCGCACCCAGGACCGCCATGCCTTCTGATAACAGGCCGCCGCCACAACCGACATCAATGACTTTGCGGTCGGCGAGTGGGGCGCGCTGGTTAATATAATCCAGGCGCAGGGGGTTGATGTCGTGCAGCGGTTTGAATTCGCTATGCGGATCCCACCAGCGCGAGGCCAGTTCCTCGAACTTGTTGATTTCGGCGTGATCGACGTTGTGAGCGGCTTGATTCATAAGGTGCAAGATACCGGGGTGGTCGGCTACGGGCAAGGCGGGGGATGTTCAGGTGCTCAGGCGCGCTTGCCATTCGCCGGCGCGGTGGAGGATGTCTTTGATGTCCAGTTGGGTCAGCTGGCGATTGTTCAACAGGTGCTGGCCGGCAACCCAGACATCGGTGACCTGCTCCCGGCCAGCTGCGTAAACCAGCTGAGAAACCGGGTCGTAAACCGGCTGGGTTTCGATTGCCGACATGTCGACTGCAGTGATATCGGCCCATTTGCCCGCTTCCAGTGAGCCAATTTTATCGGCCAGTCCCAAAGCGGCCGCACCATTCAGGGTTGCCATGCGCAACGCTGCCATTGCAGGCAGGCTGCTTGCGTCCTGATGGACGGCCTTGGCCAGCAGGGCTGCGGTGCGCATTTCGCCAAGCATATCGAGGTCGTTGTTGCTGGCGGCGCCATCAGTGCCCAGGGCGACGTTGACACCGGCATCCAGGAGCCTCTGAACCGGGCAGAAACCACTGGCAAGCTTCATGTTGGATTCCGGGCAGTGAACTGCGTTGACATGATTATCGGCAATCAGCTGTATGTCGTCATCATTCAGCTGGGCCAGATGCACGGCCATCAGCGACGGCGATAGCAGGCCCAGCTCATTCAGGCGTTGCAGGGGGCGCTGGCCAATGGCTTTCAGGCTGTCGTTTATTTCACTGGCAGTCTCGTGTACGTGCATGTGAACCTGCAGATCCAGCTCATCGGAAAGAACCCGGACTTTTTTCAGTGGTTCATCGGAAACCGTATAGGGCGCATGCGGGGCGAAGTTGCACTGAACGAGCGGGTGGTGACGGTATTCGTCGTTCAACGCCAGGCCCCTGGTGAAATATTCTTCATGGTCCGCAGCGTAGGCGGTGGGGAAATCGATCAATATCATACCGGCGCAGACACGCATGCCTGCATTAGCAGCCGCCCGTGCTGTAGCCTCGGGGAAGAAATACATGTCGTTAAAACAGGTAGTGCCGCCGCGCAGCATTTCGGCAGTTGCCAGTTGCGTACCATCATGGACGAACTGCTCATTGACCCACTTCTGCTCTGCCGGCCAGATATGATTCCGCAGCCAGTCCATCAGCTCCAGATCATCGGCGATACCACGCATCAGGTTCATGGCAACGTGGGTATGGGCGTTTATCAGCCCCGGGATCAATGCGTGCTGTTCCAGTTCAAGTACAGACTGTGCATCGAACGAACGGCGTGCTTCGCTGCTTGGTAACACCGCTACAATACGTCCCTCATCAACCGCGATACAGTGATGTTCAAGGACGCTGTCATAAGGTTCGACAGGTATGACCCAGCGGGCGTGTATTAGAGTCTCCACACTTTTCATGGAGGTGAGTATATTAGCTAAAGGGGGTCAGAGCACAGTGGCAAATGAAGGGGATTTGGCTCGGCAAGGCGTCCCTGCCTTTTCTTTGCGCCTACAGATATTAATTATTAAGGTCAGGCTGCAGGTGGTTTACCGCCCGGGTTTTCGGCGTCCAATGCCTGCCAGAGCCAGCATCCCTGAACTGAATAACCAGACTGCAGCCGGTATAGGCACTACTGACGAAGCGGCACTTACTGATGGCAAAGTTCCATCTGTCATACTTATTTCGATACCGTATTGGCCCATGTTTATGCCGGCCAGTTGTTCATCTGCCCATGTGCCAAGAGCTTTTTCCCATCGTTCCCGGCTTCTTTCTTTTTCCGCATCCGATCTGCTGTTCCAGCGTTCCTTTTTTAGTTCCTTCTTTGCCAATTGCTCTTTTTTGCTTAGGCTGTTCCAGCGTGCTGCCTTGCTTTCGCGCCGCCGCTGTTTTTCTTCGTCTATCAGGTGATGCTTCTTTTCTGCATACGCTTGGGAGCCACCAACCTCTGCAAACATGCTGACATAGTAGTTACCCGGTCCAGCCTCAAAAGTGAAGGTGCCGGGGCCCAGAAGTTTGCCTAGCGAGTCTGAGCCGGTGGTGATATTCATACCGGATGCCTTAAAGGCATTGGGGAACTCGAAGTCTGTTAAAGTCGCTTCGTACACGCCCTTGGTATCGATCGTAAATCCGTCGGTAAAATGGACATAGTTATTGAACATGTCCACTTTCTCGTAGATCGTGTCACCAGTCACGCTTGCTGCCATGACATTGCCAGCAGCCACAAAGCTCGAAAGCAGTAGCAGTACCGGTATTCTGTTCTTGATTGGCATCGTCAATTCTCCTTTTTTACATTTTTAGTCTGGGATGGTGGCTGGTTCAGGTGCTTGCACGAGCTTATTGTTGTTTGGCTTGTACTGACCGGCGCGAGTGTCGCGCTTTGGTGTTAGCAGGTCTATGAGACCGCCCAGGGACGTGAAGGTATTCCGGGTTTCATTTTCGATAGATTCGCAAGTGCCGGCCACTTTGTCCGGACCGGTCTCGTCTCGCCGATAGATGCGAACGATATAGTTCTCCATATTTTTCCTCCGAGTGTTACTTGTCGTATTTGTATTTATGTTTGTGCGACCAACTATCGCAGGGGGTGACTTACAGAGGACTTACAGATGCAGTAGACGTTTGAATGCGACCGGCATATGGCGCCAGATAACGTATAAAAACTGATCAAACGCTAAGGGGAAATAACCAGAAACTGTGCGGGAATTTCAGGCTTTTATTGACGCGTACAGCTTAAGAGTTGCTTTAGATGGCTGAATCTGGAAGTGCCGGTAGAGCATATTCTGGCAACGATGATAGACCCCAAGGGCATCACTTCGACGACCGGTTGCCTTAAAGCAGAGCATCAGGCGCTGGTAAAATTCTTCGGTCAGCGGATCAACTTCGAGGCCTTTGTGGTAAAGACGTGCCGCTTGCTCCCACTCATTGAATTGCTCCCAGACCAGGCCAGCATCCAGGATGTGACGCATCAGCTTACTGCGCAGTCGCTCCCTTAGTGTCAACGACCAGGTGTTGCCGGATTCGCGATCCAGAAAGCCGCCCTGATAGAGTGTCAGCAGGCGTTCCCCGATTCTTGCCAGCTGGCGCAGAACGACAGGGTCTTTGGCGCGCACAAGCAGCCGTTCTGCGTGGTTGACCAGGCGTTCAAATGTCCAGGCATCGACCCAGGCCAGGTCACTGTTCAGGCTCAGGCGGTGATCGCGCAAGAGTAACAGGTCCCGGATTTCCAGTAATCGCCTCAAACGGTGTAGTGTGACGTCGAAGGTGTTGCTGGCAGCATCACCGTCGGCGTCGGGCCACAGTGACTGACTCAACAGTTCGGTGCTGATACCACGCCCGCCCAGTGCAATCAGTGCCTGCAGTAATTCCATGGGCCGCTGCTGCCGAGCCTGTTTTGCAGCTAACGCCTGATGATGGATTTGTACGCTGAAACGGCCCAGAGTATGGATGCGCACCGGGTGGTCCTGGCGTCTGGCTTCAGGAATCCGGCTCCAACCACTGATCGGTTGTTGCTGATACAGACGACTGATTTGTCGGCTTTCGAGATTAACGCCCATATCCTGAATCCCTTTCGGCCGCCTTCCCTGGAAGACTGACGCCTGTGCTGAAAAGCAGCCCTATTGACACTAAATCAAATTAACTACAACAAGTTACTGGCTAATGTTTGAGTAACTTATAAGCAGGTGCTGCTTTTAGTCTCAACATGAAGCGCAGGATTGTCTTGTGTCACAGGTCAAATAACGTGCTCAAAGTCTAGCATATAGCAGCACGGAAGCTCAGTGTGCTTAGGTACACTTAAGCCAGCAAACTGCTGCAGATTTGCGGCGACAAGATAAATTAAGCGCACTAAGT
>CAVWAK010000055.1:0-26773 GCA_963752745.1 uncultured Gammaproteobacteria bacterium | reverse complement strand
CCAGAAATTGTCCTTGGCACCAATGCGAGAGAAGCACGCTGGATCGATTCCAATTTCCTTCAACCAGATATCGGCTGCTTCATCATCCTCCTCGAAAACGGTGACCCACAACCGTTCCGGCGGCAACTGCAGAACATCAGTCAGAAATTCCCAGGCGTAGGCAATGGCCTCGTGCTTGAAATAATCACCGAAGCTGAAGTTGCCCAGCATTTCAAAGAAGGTATGGTGACGTGCGGTATAGCCAACATTTTCCAGATCATTGTGCTTGCCGCCGGCACGCACACACCGCTGCGAACTCGTGGCGCGCACATAGCTGCGCTTTTCCTTACCAAGAAAAGTTTCCTTGAACTGCACCATGCCGGCATTGGTAAACAGCAACGTCGGATCGTTGCCTGGCACCAGCGGACTGGATGCCACAACCGCGTGGCCTTTCTCGTGAAAATAATCCAGGAATGCCTGGCGAATTGCAGTGGTACTGGTATTGCTGCTCATGGCGCGGAAAGGTACATGATTAACCGGAAAATGTACAAGTCAGGCGTTCTCATCCGTCCCGCTGGAGAATGCCGCCCGGGCTTGTTCGGTGGTAAAACCACGTTGCTGCAGAAAACGCAGTTGCTTTACCCGTGCATTGAAATCAAGGGGGGCATCAGAACTGAACCGCTTGTGACGCTGTCGCCGTGCCGAGGCCTCCCAGTCGGGCGCCAGTTCTGCCAGGGCAGCTGCCACCAGACCATCGCCGATACCGCGCTCCCTCAACCCGACCTGAATACGCAGCGGCCCAAAACCCCGTTCAATTCGGCTATACGCATAGGCTTCGGCGAAACGCCGGTCACTCAGCAGACCTTCTTCCACAAGATCGGCCGTGACCTGATCAACAATGCCAACAGGGCACTCACGCCCCTTCAATTTATGACACAGCTCCTGAATGCTGTGCTCTCGGCGGGCCAGCAGGCGCAGCCCCGTGGCATACGCCTGCTGGTAGGCCTCGTCTGCTGATTCAGCCGGCAGACTCAATGGATTCCACGTTATCCGGGAGTTCTTCCGCAGCTGCCGCTGGCGTGTCGAGCAGCATTTCACGCAGCCGCTTATCAATATCGGCTGCGATCTCGGGGTGTTCCTTCAGGAAATTACGCACATTATCTTTGCCCTGGCCGATCCGGTCACCATTGTAGCTGTACCAGGCACCAGCCTTGTCAACGATACCCTGCTTGACACCCAGATCGATCAGTTCGCCCTCGCGGGATATACCCTTCCCATAGAGAATCTCAAACTCGGCCTGCCGGAAAGGCGGAGCCATCTTGTTCTTGACCACCTTAACGCGGGTATCGTTACCCACAATCTCGTCGCCCTTCTTGATAGCGCCGATGCGACGGATATCCAGACGCACAGAGGCATAGAATTTGAGTGCATTACCACCCGTAGTGGTCTCGGGGCTACCGAACATAACACCGATTTTCATACGAATCTGGTTAATAAAGATAACCAGTGTATTGGAGCGCTTGATGTTCGCGGTGAGCTTACGCAACGCCTGAGACATGAGACGGGCATGCAGGCCCATGTGTGAATCACCCATGTCGCCCTCAATTTCGGCTTTCGGCGTCAACGCTGCCACCGAATCGATGACAACAATATCTACCGCACCGGAACGCACCAGCATGTCGGTAATTTCCAGGGCCTGCTCGCCGGTATCGGGCTGGGACACCAGCAAGTCGTCAATCTGCACACCCAGCTTTTCGGCATAGATCGGGTCGAGCGCGTGTTCGGCATCAACAAAAGCGGCGGTTCCACCGGCTTTCTGCGCCTCGGCAATAGCCTGCAGTGTCAAAGTGGTTTTACCGGAAGATTCAGGACCGTATACTTCGATAACCCGGCCGCGCGGCAGACCACCAATGCCCAGCGCCACATCCAGCGCCAGTGAGCCGGTTGAAACCACGTCAATATCGCGTACGGCGCCGACATCACCCATGCGCATCACGGACCCTTTACCGAACTGCTTTTCAATCTGACCCAGCGCTGCACTCAGCGCCTTACGCTTGTTATCATCCATCAGGACTCCTCCGGCTAACTGTCAATTACAGGGCACTCCCTGCCCCGGGGTTTGGCGGCGGGGGCCGCCCGGCAGCATCTCCGCCACCTGCGACTGAGTATGCACCACACTACTGTAAAAATAAACAGTGCCCGGGAAATTTCCTTAACACCCCTCTGACAGGGGCCAGCGCTTGTGTACTACATAGCGCACGCCGCCAGCCGCGGGCAGTGACTCAGCTAACACAAACTCGTCGACGGGCCAGTGAATGACATCGAGCCCCGCCTGGGTTCGCAGATGCTGCTCCTTGCGAGACAGCGTGACATGCGGCACGAAACGTTGATGCCCGGGTTGAAAATCACAACGCAGCAGCACCGAGCCGAGCGCTTCTACCAGTTCACCAAGCGCCTCCGGCGCACAACTGCTTCCCAGCCACTGGGTTTTTGATCGCGGCCACGATCCAAGATAATCAATATTTATTTCAAATGGTTGTGAAATTATTGTGGAAACCGACTCATCAATACAGCGCCACTGATCAAGGTTGCAACTACCCAGAAACGCCAACGTCATATGCAGATTGGCACTGGGCACCGGGCGCTGTGTCCACTGCTCTGCAGCCGCAGCGAGCTGCGCTCGCGTTTCCTGATCGGGCCAGAGCGCCAGGAACAAGCGATGCCGATCTGACATCACGAAAAGTCACGGCATCGGGACGAGATAACATCCAGCGCCTTCAGTACTGCTTGCCGACGCACGGCATCCCGGTCACCCTCAAAACAAAACTGTTGTGCCAACCGCCAACCAGCCGGACCACCCCAGGCAAACCAGACGGTACCAACCGGCTTGTCGGCTGAGCCACCACCCGGCCCGGCTATGCCACTGATGGCCAGCGCCCACTGGGCGCGACTGCTGGCCAGCGCGCCGTTCACCATTTCCGCAACAACCTGCTCGCTGACCGCTCCGCAGCTGTCCAACGTTGCCGCAGATACACCTAACATGTCCTGCTTGGCCTGGTTGCTGTAGCTCACAAAACCACGATCGAACCACGCCGAGCTACCGGCCAGGTCTGTACACACCTTGGCGACCCAGCCTCCGGTACAGGATTCGGCGGTTGTTAACATCTCCCTGCGCGTAACGAGCAGCGCCGCCAGCGATTCAACTAAAGACTCGATCGACCGCCCCATCCCGGCACTATGATCCGTGCATCCGGGTTATGCAGCCGCCGACTGCCCAGGTACGGCCATCCTCAATGGCCTGCACCCGGACCACCTCGACGGTCGCATCGAGCACCGAAAACAACGCCTGGTGTGCCTCAATATGCATTTCCAGCTGGTCACCCGGCTGCAATTGCTCGTCAGTATGGAACAACACGCCACCAGCACTCAGATTTTTGCCATTTGCCCTGAACTGGTGACCACCACTGGCGGGCCGCAGACCGACCTCACAGTCAACCGTTACCCGCACAAAATCACGTTTTTCATCGTAACTACGCTGATCCAGACTCATGCTCGTCTCCTCCACTTGGCCGACATCATGATTAACAAAGCCGGGGCCTGTGCGCAAGCTGTACCGGCACCGCATTTCCGCTAGACTGCCGCACATGTCAGCAGTACCAAACACCAGCAAGCATACGCCGATGATGCAGCAGTACCTGCGCATCAAGGCAGAACATCCTGACGTCCTGGTGTTTTATCGCATGGGCGATTTCTATGAGCTGTTTTACGAAGATGCGCGCAAGGCCGCTGAACTCATGGATATCACCCTCACCAGCCGAGGTCAGTCGGCTGGTGAGCCCATCCCTATGGCAGGTATACCGGTGCATGCTGCGGAGCAGTATCTGGGTCGCCTGGTACGCCTGGGAGAATCGGTTGCCATCTGCGAGCAGATCGGCGACCCGGCTACCAGCAAGGGTCCTGTGGAGCGCCAGGTTGTCCGTGTTCTCACCCCCGGCACCCTCACCGATGAATCCCTGCTCGAGGAGCGCCGCGACAACCTGCTTGTCGGCCTTGGCCGCGACGAGGAAGGCTACTACGGCATTGCCTCACTGGACCTGTCTGCCGGACGCTTCGTAGTACAGGAATTCAGTGGCGAAGAAGCCCTGCTGGGCGAACTTGAACGCCTGCAACCTGCGGAGCTCCTCATCAGCGAAGATTTTACTCTGCCGGCCATGCTGACTCACAGTAAAGCGCTGCGGCGCCTGCCACCCTGGCACTTCGATACGGAGGCAGCCTCCCGCCAGCTCAACGAACAGTTTGGTACCCGCGACCTGAGTGGCTTTGGCTGTCAGGATATGCCCGTAGCAGTCGGTGCGGCCGGCGCCTTGCTGCAATACGTAAAGGACACGCAACGCGCCGCCCTCCCCCATTTACGCGGACTGCGCAGCGAACTGCGGCAGGACAGCGTCATCATGGATGCCGCCACGCGCCGCAACCTGGAGCTTGATCAGGCACAGTCCGGACAGAAACAGCACAGCCTTGTAGCCGTGCTGGATAAATGCGTTACCGCCATGGGCAGTCGCATGGTGCGCCGCTGGCTGCACCGGCCACTGCGCGACCGCCAGCCACTGGCGATGCGTCACCAGTGCATCGAAGCCCTGCTCCAGGCACGCCTGTTCGAGGCTTTGCGCGGGCAGCTGCGCGGCGGCAGCGATCTGGAACGCATTCTGTCGCGTGTTGCGCTGCAGTCCGCGCGTCCACGCGACCTGACCGCATTGCGCGACACCCTGGCACGTCTACCCGATATACAGGCACTGCTACGCAGTGACAGCGACCCCTTGCTTGGCGAATTGTCGTCACGTATCCAGGAGCACCCCAAAGTTGTAAAACTTCTGCGACGTGCTCTGCCGGATATTCCGGCCGCCATTATCCGTGACGGCGGCGTCATTGCCGAAGGCTACGACAGCGAACTCGACGAACTGCGCACACTGAGTGAAAAGAGCGACCAGATTCTGCTCGACATGGAAACTGCTGAACGTGAGCGCAGTGGTATCGCCAATTTAAAGATTCGCTACAACCGGGTGCATGGTTACTACATTGAGGTCAGCCGCAGCCAGTCTGACCAGGTACCGGACAATTATCAACGCCGCCAGACCCTAAAGGGAGCGGAAAGATTTATCACCCCGGAACTCAAGGAACACGAGGACAAGGTGCTTGGCGCACGCAGCAAGGCACTGGAGCGGGAAAAGGCGCTGTACGCTGAACTGTTGCAACAGTTACTGGGACAGATCAAGTTATTGTCCACCTGCGCTGAAGGGCTGTCTGAACTCGATGTGCTGTGCTGCCTGGCGGAACGCGCCGACACACTGAACTGGTCGCGGCCGGACATGAGCGAAGACGCCGGCATAGATATCCGTGGTGGCCGGCATCCGGTTATAGAGCAGGTCAACGAAGAGCCATTTGTTCCCAATGATGTGCAGTTTGATGAGAACAGACGGCTGCTGATTATCACCGGCCCGAACATGGGCGGTAAATCGACCTACATGCGACAGACAGCGTTGATCGCACTGCTTGCCTGCACAGGCAGCTTTGTGCCGGCCGACAGCGCCCGCATAGGACCCCTGGACCGCATTTTCACCCGCATCGGTGCCTCCGATGATCTGGCCAGCGGACGCTCTACTTTTATGGTGGAAATGACCGAAACGGCGAACATCCTCAATAACGCCACATCCAGTAGCCTGGTGCTGATAGATGAAATTGGTCGTGGCACCAGCACCTATGATGGCCTGGCGCTTGCCTGGGCCGTTGCCCGCGAACTCGGCAAGCTCAAGGCATACACGCTATTTGCGACACACTATTTCGAACTCACCAGTCTTCCCGAAGAGATCAGCACGACAGCCAACGTGCATCTGGATGCCGTTGAGCACGCCGAGAAAATTGTGTTTTTGCACACCGTAAAGGACGGACCGGCCAGCCGGAGTTATGGCATACAGGTGGCCGCCCTGGCCGGCGTACCCGAGCAGGTACTGGAACAAAGTCGCAAGCTGTTGCGGCAACTGGAAGCCGGCGACAGCCAGTTCGCCGCACAGCCCACAAAACCCCAACAGCAGATTGACATGTTCGTCAGCCATCATGAAAGTCCGCTTGCCGAAGCACTTCAGGGCATCAAACCCGACGATCTGACACCCCGCCAGGCTCTGGATCTGCTATACACCCTGAAAAATCTCGCCAGCGAAGAAACCCGATAAAAAAACGGGCCCTTCCGGGGCCCGTCTTAAATGATGAGATCGTATGACCGGGCTATTTCTGTACCGGCACCGTCTCTTCAACTTCGATCACTTCCATGGCCGTGAACTCAACTTCGGTACGCCTGTTCGGCGCCAGGCATTCGACCAACGGGGCTCCGCGTATACCCGTGCATTCTACAATCGGATCCGCGGAACCCAGCCCGACGGTTTCAATAAAGCTGGGCACCAGCCCCCTGGAAACCAGGTAATCGGTAACCGATGTAGCACGCTGCTTTGACAGCGCCAGATTATAGTCTGCGGGACCAATGCGGTCGGCGTAACCCCGAATAATAACTTTCTGATCTCTCAGTGTATCGGCTGTCAGAGTTCCCATCAGGTCGTCAAGCAGCACCTTGCCATCATCCATAAGGTCGGCGCTATCGAATTCAAACAACGTGTCCGCCTCCAGGCGGATCGGGTTCTGCTTGGAAACCAAAATCACTTCGACTGCCGCGACATCCACGCCATCGCGTGCAGCAACGATTTCAGGGTCACACTGGATAATCGCATTGGGTATTGACCAACGCTGGGTACGCAGGCAGTCACCACTACCGATACGGATAACAGCACCACCGGTGTCATCAACGTAACCGGGAGTTGCAGGCGCAGCCGTAGCTACTGCCGCACCGCATGCAATAAGGAGAATCTGGCTTATATGTTTCATTTTCTTCTACCTCCGAATACCGAGAGACACAGGGTCGTGCAGGAAGTGCGCTCGAGCACCCGGAGCGGCAAGATGCTCTCCGCAATCCAGCCTTTCTAATTTAAAGACTAGACCCAATAGAGGGTCTGTCAATCAAGACTGAATTGATCCTTGGGGCGGCATTCTGCGCCAGATGATGAAAAGGCGCAATCAGAAGAGGTAACTAAACAGCGCTTAACTTGTCGCGATACTGCAATTACTCAGGCTAAGACTTGGAGGATTGGTGGAAAATACAAACGGAGCAGCTTTCTCCAGCGCGCTCAGGCCCAGTAGCATCCGGGTGTTGCGCGGAAACACAGCTGCTTCCACATCGTACAAACTGCAGTCTTCTCCAATCACCAGGTGCTTGATTCTGTAAACCGGCAACTGCTGCTGACTGCCGTCAGCCATCACGCCAGTGAGTTCACCAACGTACACAGCGTTGTCAGCATCCTGAAGGCGCGACAGTATTTGTTCGTTGATGGTGGTGTAACCGGCACCGGTATCGACCATGAATTCAACAGCGCCACTACCCAGCATGTTCGCGTCTACGTAATAAGTCGCCAGACGTTTCTGGTTCATGGGAATGATCTTGTAGGCATCTGCCATCAAGGCATCTGCCGTCATTAGAGCCAGCGTAGCTACCATCAATTTGAGTTTCAATCTGTGCATCACCAGCCTCGAACAAAGCGACAAAAAACCGTCGTCTTCAGTGTTAACGGCCACCATTCGACCAACATGAGAACGCAGGCTCATTACGCTGCAACACACGGGGACAGCTCAGGTAGTTTCTTCAAAATAACTTATAATATTATTATTTTCATAAACTTATAACTCTTTTATGATCCCTTTTACCACCCTGGGTAGCGCCGCAGATGTGTACAAAATTACTGCCAAGTCCCCTGAAGGCAAGGAAATTGCATTTTGCTCCATGATTGCGCACTGAAGCTGTTTTGCGCCGCTAAACCCAACGAGAACATTGATATGCGAATCGAACAGTTTTCACTAAAGGCACTAAACATCAGCGTGCTTCTTGTTATCGGCATTGTGGCAGTTGCCATGTCCTTCATCTCCGAAGCGGAGTACCGGGAAGCCGCGACAGCTGCACAGACCCGGTCCTCGACCCGCATTCTGGAAGTGGCCAGTGAAGCTACTATCAGTCAATTTCGCGCCGAGAGCTCACAGTTGACTACAGCTGCCGGGAAGGCCATGGCTCGTCAACCTGAACTGAATAGCTACCTGGCTGAAGCACAGCCGGGTGCCGGCAACCCGATGTTGGCCAAGCTCCTGGAGGCTCCGCTGGCGACCACGCTGCCGACTCTCAAAGCAATCGCAGTGAATCTTTACAATCGTGATGGCAAGCGCCTTATGAATGCCGGGCAGCCCGAAAGATCTACTGCCGACGCGATAGAAAAACGTAATCCAAAACAGGCTGTCAGCACCTTCTGGCAAAGCGACAAAGAGGTACGTTATTCCGTTATCCAACCTTTGGGGGGCAAAAAAACGTGGGGCTATCTGGAAATCAGTTTCGATCCCGCCTTCTCACTGCAGTCTGTGGCCTCACTAACGCGTCTACCACTCAGGGTGACCGGTCTTGACGACGAGATGCTGTTCGAAATCGGAGACTGGTCATCCCGGCCTGACACCGCCCGGGAAATCAACTTCCCAGTCACCGACAGCACCGGCGCCCCCGTCCTGCGGCTGGTAGCGCTTAACGATTTTGCCGCCCTTTACAAGGCCACCAAACAGACACGCAATACAACTACCGCAGCCCTGGTAGCCCTGGTAGGTGCAGCCTTCATCGTAGCCTTGCTGATTCTCAACCGCTTCCTGTTTAAGCCAGTGAAAACCATGGTAAACGACATGAACAAGGTAGCCCAGGGGGATACCGAGACCAGCGTCGACAGTCGCGCGCTGAAAGAATTTCATACCCTGGCCAATGCCTTCAACACCATGACCCAGAAGATTCGCGACATTATTGAACGTGAACGGCAATCGGCAGATGACGTGAAGGGCAAGGTTGAACTCATCCAGGATGTAGTGACAATGGCCGCCGAAGGCGACCTCACGGGTGAAATCATGGTCTACCGGGATCATGACGTCATCTCCGAACTCGCTGGTGGCATCCAGAAGATGCTTAACAGCCTTAACTCTCTGGTATCGAGGATCCAGCAGTCCGGTATACAGGTCACGTCTTCTGCAACAGAGATCGCTGCCACCGCCAAGCAGCAGGAAGCCACGGTCACCGAGCAGGCTGCTACAACCAACGAGATCAAAGCCACGGTGACTCAGATCACCGCCACCTCCAAAGACCTGGTCAACACCATGAATGATGTCACCGATGTGGCATGGAAGACGTCAGAGAGTGCCAACGCCGGTCGTTCCTCACTGCAGAGCATGGAGAAAACCATGCACCAGATGATGGAAGCCACAGAATCAATTGGCTCCAAGCTGGCTGTGCTCAGTGAAAAGGCCGGCAACATCAACACAGTGGTCACAACCATCAACCGTGTTGCCGACCAGACCAACCTCCTGTCATTAAATGCTGCCATTGAAGCCGAAAAAGCCGGTGAATACGGAGTCGGTTTCGCAGTCGTTGCCACCGAAATCCGACGACTTGCTGACCAGACTGCTGTCGCTACCTGGGATATCGAGCAGATGGTCAAGGAAATGCAATCGGCTGTTTCAGCCGGTGTCATGGGCATGGAGAAATTTTCCGAGGAAGTTCGCCATGGTGTTGATGATGTCAGACAGGTGGGCTCTCAACTGGCACATATCATAGAGCAGGTCGAAACACTGATCCCACGTTTCGAAGAGGTCAACGAAGGCATGAGCTCACAGGCCCAGGGCGGACAGCAGATTCGGGATGCCATCATTCAGCTGAGTGAGTCGGCGCAACAAACCGCAGATTCACTGCGACAGTCCAATGGGGCGATAATGCAGCTAAACGAAGCAGCCCAGCGGCTGCAGGAAGGTGCTTCGAACTTCCAGGTGAGTTCCTGAGGCCGCTGGAGCATGTTAATGCTGCCGTTCAACCTGGGTGACGGCCAGTACGCCGTACCGGTATCTGACGTAGTTGAGGTCACCTCGCGGGTAAATCTGGAGCAAATTGCCCGGGCACCCGACTATATTGCCGGCCTGTTCAATTATCGCGGTCAGCACGTGCCCGTGATTGATCTGTGCCAGCTGATCCACCAGCACAACTGCACCGATAGCTTTACCACGCGCATCATTCTGGTGAACTTCCCTTTGGCCACAGGTAAAACTCACATGCTGGGGGTCCTGGCCGAGCGCGTGACTGAAACAGTCCGTGTCACTGACGACACATTTATGTCTACCGGACTTAGCATGGACGACAGCCCCTACCTGGGCATGGCCGCGAACACCGATCAGGGACTGCTGCAGAAAATCACCATCAGCGAGCTGCTTCCATCAGCTGTCCAGGCACAACTGTTCCCGGAAGAGGCGGTGTAATTCATGCCGCTTTCCAGTATCGAACAACTGCTCAAAGACCGAATGGGACTACATAGCGCTACAGTGGGCTCTGCCACGGTGTCACAAGCAGTCGAACAGCGTATGCGCATATGCGGTATCGAAGAACCGGGCGCTTACGCCCGGATCGTACGCGTTTCTGATACCGAACTGGATGCATTAATAGATGCTGTGATTATCCCGGAAACCTGGTTCTTCCGCGACCGGAATCCTTTTGATGCGTTTCGTCACTGGGTTGAATCCGAATGGATTCCGCACAACGCGCTACAACCACTGCGCATACTCAGCGTGCCCTGCTCCAGTGGCGAGGAACCCTACACACTGGCCATGTGTCTGTCTGATGCAGGACTACCTGCCACAGCCGGACAGATCGACGCGGTAGACATCAGCAGCACGAACATTGAAAAGGCACGAAAAGCGATCTACGGAGCGAATTCGTTTCGCGGCAATGACCTCGCCTTTCGTGACGAGCATTTTGTCGCCAGCGGGACACGCTACCAGTTAAAGGAAGACATACGTAATCGCGTAAGATTTTCCCAGGCGAATATCCTTGATGCCGCCTTCACCGAGAATCGATCGGCATACAATGTAATTTTCTGTCGAAATCTGTTGATCTATTTTGATCGGCCCACCCAGCATCATGCGATTGACCGCCTTGATGGCATCCTCGACGATCGGGGACTGCTGTTTCTGGGACATTCGGAAACCAGCTTGCTGCTTGAGCGCGCATACAGGCCACTTGAATACGAACGCAGCTTTGGCTTCAGACGCACTATCAATGACCAGGCTGCAAAGCCTCCCGAATCAGCACAACGCCAGGCGCGCAAACTGCAAAAACGGGGTCGCGATCTGACTATCAGCAAGCAGCTGAAACCCTTCCAGAGTGTGGATAGATCATCGCCGATCACGCCGCAGGCCGCCGTTGATGAACCCGATGAGAATATGCTTGAAACCGCCGTAAAGCTTGCCGACCAGGGACATCTGGACGAAGCCGCACAACAGTGTGAGACATTGCTGTCAAAGCAGACAGATCAAGCCGGTGCTTACTACCTGCTGGGAATAATCCGCCAGGCCGCAGGCAACCTGCCGGAAGCCGAGAAGCTGTACCGGAAAAGCATTTACCTGGAGCCTGGTCACTACCAGGCGCTAGCCCAGTTAGCCACCCTGTGCCAGCAGAAAGGCGATGCAGCAAGCGCAAAACGACTGTCCGAGCGTGCGACACGCGCCCAGGAACGCACTAGCGTGCAGGAATCTGACTCATGACCAAAACCACAGAATCCCGGCATATAGAGCTGGATGACTGCTGGAACCGTATCGGCGTATGGAGTCGGGGAACTGCCAGTTGCCCCGAGCTCAAGCGCTTTACACACTGTCGTAATTGCAACCACTACTCAGCCGCGGGCAGACAAATGCTCGAACGCAAGGTCCCCGACGACTACAGACAGGAGTGGACTAATCGCTTTAGTGAATCGAAACAGGAAAAGACAGCCCGTAACAACTCTTCGCTGCTGTTCAGGCTGGGAGACGAGTGGCTCGCTATCAACAGTCTATGTGTCAACGAAATCACCCGGATGCGCTCCATCCACAGCCTTCCTCACCGCGATTCCAAGCTGGTTAAGGGGCTGGCAAACGTGCGTGGCGAGCTCAAGCTCTGCGTATCATTGGGAGCAATCCTGAAACTCGAAAGGGCTCGAGAATCCTACGTTATTGATCATGACATTCTCGAGCGCATGCTGTTCGTTGGAAAGGGGGATGAGAGCTATGTTTTCCCTGTCAGTGAAGTACATGGTACTTACCAGTACACCGACAATGATATCCAGCCTCCCCCGGCGACAGTAGCCAATGCCAAGAGCAAATTTACCTCCGGGATGATCAGCTGGAACGACAAGCATGTTGGCATACTTGATCATGAACTGTTGTTCTACGCACTCGGGAAGGGCCTGCGATGAGTGACGAACTCGGCGATTTTTCCATGCTCGAGCTGTTTCGCCTGGAGGTGGACAACCAGGCGACCATTCTCAATGACGGCCTGCTGGTACTGGAACAGGATGCGCAGGATGCCAAACAACTAGAGGCATTGATGCGTGCTGCACATTCGATCAAGGGTGCCGCGCGCATGGTGGATGTCGGCTCCGGTGTTGAACTTGCTCATGCAATGGAAGATTGCTTTGTTGCCGCCCAGAGCGGTGAACTCGTATTGCAGGCCGCGCAAGTCGACCTGCTCCTCAAGGGTGTCGATCAGCTTGTTGCCATTTCAAAGCAGGAGGCAGACAACGAAGGGTTGTCCATTTTGTGTGAGCAGATCCGCCGCATTGACCAGCTGCAGGCAGACCCGGAGTCGACCACAGAAAGTGCCGCTGACTCCGAAAAGGTGCCGCCTGCGGAAGCGGAACAGGAACAGCTCGCGCTGTCAGCAAGCGCAGGTGAAACGACCGAAACCGGCAATACCCCGGTGGCTGAAAAAACTGCACAGCCTGCAGCCGCCAACGAAGAAGCCGTTCGGGTATCTTCCGAAAGCCTTAACCGGCTGGTGGGTCTCGCTGGCGAAGTGCAGGTCGAATCACGTTGGCTGCACCCTTTTGCTGAATCCCTTTTGCAGGTAAAACACCGGCAAGCGGAACTTGTCAGCTTGCTGGATCGCCTCAACGACAATCTGTATACCTGCAGTGGTGATGAGTACAGCAAAACCCTGGCCGCAGAAATTCAGTCGAAGGCTAATCGCTGCCGGCATCTGCTTGGAGACAGGCTGGTTGACCTGGATGATTATGACCGCCGCATGCACAACCTGGGCAACCGGCTGCACGGAGAAGTTCTCGCCAGTCGCATGCGACCCTTTGCTGATGTCACCCGAGGTTTTCCGCGCATGGTACGCGATGTGGCTCGTGAGCTCGGTAAAAAGGTCGAACTGAAAATAGAAGGCCTCAACACGCAGGTCGATCGCGATATCCTCGACCGTCTTGAAGCTCCGTTAAATCACCTGTTGCGCAACGCGCTGGATCACGGCATTGAAACACCCGAAGTACGTGCCGCGGCCGGAAAGCCGGAAACTGCGACATTGCGTCTTACTGCTACACACAGCGCCGGCATGTTATCCATTCATGTCAGAGATGACGGTGGCGGTGTAGAAATAGAGCAACTGCGTGAACGCATAATCGCCAGAAATCTCGTCAGCGAAGCGATGTCCAGGGATCTTAACGAAGCCGAGTTGCTCGAGTTTCTCTTTTTGCCCGGCTTCTCGACGCGCGAACAGGTTACCGAGATTTCAGGTCGCGGCGTTGGACTGGATGTCGTCCACAGTACTGTTCAGCAGATGCGTGGTATTGTCCATGCTGAAAGCAAGTATGGCAAGGGCACCGGGTTTCACCTGCAACTGCCACTGACTCTATCGATCATCCGTGCCCTGCTCGTCGAAATCGGCGGCGAACCCTATGCCATACCGCTGGCGCGAATTGACCGCACCCTGAAACTGGACACCAGCCAGATCGAATCGCTGGAAGGCAGACAATATTTCACGTTGATCAATCAACACGTCGGCCTGGTATTTGCGAGTCAGGTTCTGGGATGTAGTCGTGCGCAGGAATCAAATAATACGCTGCCCATCGTCGTGCTGGGCGAACGCCTGCAACGTTCCGGGCTGGTTGTGGATCGTTTTATCGGCGAACGCAGCCTGATGGTACACACGCTGGACAGCCGGCTGGGAAAAGTTCAGGACATCAGTGCTGCCAGCCTGCTTGAAAATGGTGACCCTTGTCTGATTATTGATGTCGACGACATGTTGCGATCAATCGATATTCTGATCGCTGGTGGTCGCCTCAACCGCATCCATGACAAGCACGAAGAGATTGAAACGCACAACAAAAGCATACTGGTAGTCGATGATTCGATTACAGTCCGTGAGGTCGAACGTAACATGCTGGCATCTCGAGGCTACCAGGTAGATGTGGCCGTCGATGGCATGGATGGCTGGAACGCCATCCGCATGGGAAATTATGACCTGGTCATCAGTGACATAGATATGCCACGTATGAACGGCTTTGAATTTGTAACACTAATCAAGCAGGACGAGCACCTGAACAACATACCGGTCATGATCGTCTCTTACAAAGATCGTGAAGAAGACCGGCAACGCGGGCTTGATGTCGGAGCCGACTATTATTTAACCAAGGGCAGTTTCCACGATGAGACGCTCATAGACGCCGTCGTCGATCTGATCGGTACAGCAGAGTAGGTCAACCGATTCCATGCTAAAAATCGCAATTGTAAATGACTCCATGCTGGCCGCAGAAAGCTTGCGACGGGTGGTGGCAAATGAACCTGACTACCAGCTGGTCTGGGTCGCCTATGATGGGCGAGAAGCGCTGCAGAAATGTCGTGAAGTCTGCCCGGATATCGTCCTCATGGACCTGATTATGCCGGAGATGGACGGCGTAGAGGCAACTCGCGCCATCAATGCGGAGTTTGAATGCGCCATCCTCATAGTCACCGCCAGCGTCGATGGTCATGCCGGCAAAGTCTTTGAAGCCATGGGCGGAGGCGCGCTGGATGCGGTGAATACGCCCATACTGGGTGCCAGTGGCGAGGGCGAAGGCCGCGGTATTCTGATTAATAAAATTAATGCCATTGCCACACTGCTGCGCGGAAAACCATTCCGTCGCAACAAGACTCATACGACAACAACACCGGTAACCACCAACAGCCAGGTCCCCCTGATTGCCATTGGCGCATCCACTGGAGGTCCTTCGGCGCTGCGGGACATCCTGCATGCACTCCCACCAAATCCCGGCGTTGCCATCGCTATCGTCCAGCATGTGGACGAGCAGTTTGTTGCCAGCTTCACCGACTGGCTGGACGACCAGACATCGCTGCCGGTTCGGCTCGCCAGGCCAGGAGAACCGCTGGCCCGTGACACAGTCCTGGTGTGTGGCCGCGAGGAACACCTGGTGCTGGGCGATAATGGTTTGCTCACTTACCAGGCCGAACCTAAAGATCTGGCCTACCGTCCGTCAGTTGACGTATTTTTTAATAGCCTTACAGATAATCATGATAATCAATCGGTTGCTGTGCTTCTCACAGGCATGGGCAAAGACGGTGCGCAGGGGCTCAAGTCGCTGCGTGATAAAGGCTGGTGGACGATCGCTCAAGATCAAGCTACATGTGCCGTTTACGGTATGCCAAAGGCTGCAAAAGAGCTTGATGCAGCAGAGGAAATTCTGCCACTGAACGATATTGGGGCACGCCTCATCGAGTGGGCAGAACACGCTTCCAGTAGAAGCGTAGGGAAACAGAATTTGCAATGAACCGTGAAACTGACATCGCAGCGGAAAGCGAAGCTGCCGACCAGGGAAAATGGGTGGTAGTATTGCTGGTCGACGACCAGGCCATGGTCGCCGAGGGTATACGGCGGATGATCGCCGACGAGCACGATATCCAGTACCACTATTGCGCTGATCCAAAAAAAGCCGTCCAGACGGCAGTTGCCTGCAAGGCCACTGTCATTTTGCAGGACCTGGTCATGCCGGAAGTCGATGGCATGACCCTGGTACGCTTTTACCGCAACAATCCGGCTACCCGTGACGTGCCTGTTATCGTGCTTTCCAGCAAGGACGACCCCAATATCAAGAGCGACGCATTTGGTCATGGCGCGACCGACTACCTGGTGAAACTCCCGGAGAAGGTTGAACTGCTTGCGCGTATCCGTTCGCATGCCAAGAGCTACCTGGCACAGAAAGAACGCGATGAAGCTTTCAAAAGCCTGAGCAATATGCAGGCCCAGCTGGAGCAATTGAACGATGAGCTGGCCAACAGTAACCGTGAACTTAAACGCCTGTCATCCTTGGATGGTCTTACCGGAGTCGCCAACCGGCGCCAGTTTGACAATACCCTGACCAAGGAATGGCAGCGCGCCATCCGGTCTGACATGCCCTTGTCGCTATTATTTGCCGACATCGATTTTTTCAAACGCTATAACGATCACTACGGTCACCAGGCGGGGGATGACTGTCTGCAGAGGGTTGCCACCGCATTAACGACTACGGTTCATCGGCCGGCCGATCTGGTCAGCCGTTACGGCGGTGAAGAATTTGTCATGATCCTGCCGGACACCACCAGCGAAGGCGCACTGGCGGTCGCTCAAAAAGTTCTGCACGGCGTCCGGAGCCTGAATATCCCCCATGAAAACTCCAGTGCTGCAGATCATATTACCCTGAGTATTGGCGTCGCCACGCTCTGTCCGCAAGAAGGCAGCATGCCTGAAGAGCTGATCGAAGCCGCTGACCAGATGCTGTACCGCGCCAAGGAAAGTGGCCGCAACCAGATTGAAGTTGCCCTGCCCCCACCCGCACTGAAAACCGTCTGTCCCTAGGTAGAAACTGCGCACCAATTTCCGCGCAGTGCCCTCAAATTCTTCACCATTCCGTGTATCATTAGCGCCGGTTCAAGCTGGAGCGCGTTATGACATTCGTAGTGGGTGAGAATTGCATTAAGTGTAAGTACACTGATTGTGTGGAAGTCTGTCCGGTGGACTGTTTCCATGAGGGGCCGAACTTTCTGGTTATTGATCCGGAAGAATGTATTGATTGCACCCTGTGTGAACCCGAATGCCCGGCCGAAGCCATCTTCCCCGAAGACGACTTGCCCGCAGGTCAGGAACATTTCCTGGAACTCAACGAAGAATTGTCGCAAAACTGGCCCGTGATCACCCAGCAGAAGGAAGCCCCTCCGGACGCCGATGAGTGGAACGGCAAGGAAGGCAAACTAGACCTGCTGGAACGTTGATCCTGCTGGTCCCGTTCAGCCAGGACCCGCTCGCCACAGCGGCCCGGCAGATACTCGATCACTATCAGGAACAACTACCCGATCTGGGCACCTGCCGCGTACTGGTTGCCGATAGCCAATGTGCTGCAGCCTTGCGCGCTGCGCTCCTGGATGAAGCTGAAAAGCGTGGATTCAGCGCGCTGCTTGGCCCGCATATCGATCGACTCGACACCTGGCTACTGCAGTTTGGCAAACCCGATCAAAAAGTACTCAGACGCCCCGCACAGGAACTGATCCTCGGAGAAGCCCTGCGCCAGGCTCATGAACTCTATGCCGGTACAGACCCCTGGCTGCTGGCCGACCAGCTGTTAGTGCTGTTCGAGGAACTCACACTCAATCAGCTGCTATTAGCTGATACGCTCGATGACTTCGAGCAGTCACTCCAACTGGCCTACGGCCTTCCTGAACCGTCGGCTTCCATGCAACAGGAAGCATACGTTCTGCACACATTGTGGCACGCCTGGCACAAACAACTGGCAGATGAAAACTGCAGTGATCCTGCATCAGCCTATCTGGCATGCTTGCAAGCCAGTCTGGAAAGACCTTTGCACGAACAGCTCTGGCTGCTCGGCTTTACCGCATTTTTGCCGGCAGAGATTTACTGGCTGAAATCCTTACTGAAGGATGGGCAAGCACACCTGCTGCTACATGGGTCGGCTACCCACACGGGCAGCCATCCCGATGCACCATTACAGCGTATTGCTACAGCACTTGATACAGATGCTTGCTATCAAACAGTGCCGGATACACTCGCGGACGGCTTCAGCGCCTTTATGGAGGCGTTGTACTCGCCAGAGGGCGGCCACCTGAGGCAACGCGCCCAGGCATTTGCAAAACAGTTCCCCATCGACCCGGTCGCGCCACGACTACACACCTTACGTACAGAAAACCCCGAAATGGAAGCTCAGGCTGTTGCCTTGCAGGTCAGACGCTGGCTACTGGATAACCAGCAACCTGTTGCCGTTGTCAGTGAAGACCGGCGCCTGGCTCGACGCGTACGTGCCATGCTGGAAGCCTCGGGAATACAACTGGATGACCCGGCCGGCTGGGCGCTATCGACCACCAGTGCTGCGGCCATTGTCGAGCGCTGGCTGGAAACAGTAGAGGAAGACTTTGCCTGCGGGCCAATGCTGGACGTACTCAAATCGCCCTTTGTGTGTGGTGAACAACACGATCAGCATCTGGCGCTGGTGCTGCGCCTGGAACAGGACGTCGTCCTGCATGAAAATATCGCTCGCGGTCTGGATCGTTATCGGCGGCACCTGGATCTGCGCAGCGAGCGCTTGCCGGGGCACTGGACCGAACACACTCGCCGAGACCTCCACAGTCTGCTCAATCGTCTGGATCATGCTGCGGCACCGCTATCACCACTACTCGACGGGCGCCATTCAGCCAGGCTTTGTGTTGACGCCATACGCGACAGCCTGCTGGAACTGGGCGTCTGGCAACCCCTGCAGACTGATGCAGCCGGTCAGACAGTTATCGAAGTCCTGGATCAACTCGCTACTGCCGCAGCGGCCTTCGAGACAGAACTGAACTGGCAGGAACTGCGCACCTGGCTGGGTCGCAGCCTGGAAAGAGCAACCTTCCGCGTGCCGGGTGGCAGCAGTGCCGTGAAATTGCTGAGCCTTGAGCAGACTCGTCTACAGCGTTTTGCCGGTGTCATCGTTGCCGGCTGCAGCCGCGACTATCTGCCAGGCTCACCCTCGGGACAGGCATTTTTCAACCAGCGGGTACGCGCCCATCTGGGATTATCTACCTGGTCAGAACAGCTGGCATCCCGACTGCATAACTTCGTCCGCGTCCTGCACAGCGCAGACAACCTGCTTTTGACACGCCATACGGAAGTCGATGGCGAACCTGTTCCAGCCAGTCCCTGGCTGGAACTGCTGGAAACTTTCCACGCCAATGCCTACGGCGGATCGCTGCATGATGCCGAGCTGAAAGCCTTGCTCGATCAAGCGGGCACCAGACCGTTATCACCGGACAATGCACCGTTACCAGACCTTGCGAAACAACCTGCGGCGGTCGTACCTGCGGCACGTCAACCCCATACCTGGTCGACCGCAACACACCAACGTCTGATCGACTGCCCCTACCGGTTTTTCGCCGCTGATGCACTTCACCTCAAGCCCCAGGAAGAAATCAGCGAAGCGCTTAGTAAGGCTGACTACGGCTCATTGGTTCATCGTGTCCTGCAGGCTTTCCATAGCGATGTCAGGCGCCTGCCCGGCCCTTGGTCCGGCCCGCTGGACAAGCCACAGCGTGAACCTGCCATACAGCTACTCGAAAGCATCAGCAGGAAGGTTTTTGGCGCTGCTATTAAGGATGATTTTGAAGCCAGGGGCTGGTTGCAACAATGGCTGGCCTGCATACCATCCTACATCGACTGGCAGACCACGCGTCAGCAAAGCTGGCAGGTACAGGACGTGGAAGTCGACGCCGAGCGGCACTACGATAAATTGCGCCTGAAAGGTCGAATTGACCGAATCGACAAGCATCAGTCTCAACTCGGCATACTGGACTACAAAACCGGGAAGCCACCGTCAAGCTCAGACGTACTGTCAGGCGAAGCGGTACAACTGCCGAGCTATGCCCTGATGCTGAAACAGCCCGTCGGTCGACTCGACTACGTGCAGATCGGCAAGTCAGAAGTAAAGCCTGCATCACATGTTGAGGACGAGGACGTGCAGGCACTCGTTACAGCCGTTGGTTCGCGCCTTACCGACCTGCTACAAGCATTACAGTGCGATGCACCGTTGCCAGCCTGGGGTGACGATCACACCTGCAACTGGTGTGAATATTCCGGCGTATGCCGCCGTGACATGTGGCAAAACCGGGAGCAGACTGATGAGTGACAGACTGTCACCCACGGACCCTGGCCTAAGCTGCAGCGTGCTGGCTTCAGCGGGGACCGGCAAGACATGGCAACTGGTTGCGCGACTCACTCGCCTGCTCCTGAACGGCGCTCCCCTGGACAGCATTCTTGCTATCACGTTTACCCGCAAAGCCGCTGGCGAAATGCAGGAACGTCTGGGCGCACGCTTGCGCGAATTACTGGAAGCTGACGAGGAAAAACTCGACTACCTGCTGAAAGAACTTGGTGAAGCACCGAACACTGCCATGCGTGACAAGGCTCGCAGTCTGTTTGAAACTATTTTGCGCAGCGAACAGTCGCTACGCGCCACCACCTTCCACAGCTTTTGTCAGGATCTTCTGCAACGGTTCCCGCTGGAGGCCGGGCTGCCACCCGGATTTGAGTTGATCGAACAAACCGGCGTATTGATCACTGAGGCCTGGGACGCCCTGTTTGCAGACGCGACCCGCAATCCCGAACAGGCGCTGGCGGAAGCACTGCAACAGCTGTTTGATGCGTTGAACGGACCCTATAACACCCGCACCGCCTTGTTCAATTTTGTCGAACACCGCAGTGACTGGTGGGCTTTTACACAGGGCAGCAACACAGAACCCGATGACGCCACTGAGCACCTGCGCAGAATCCTGGCGATAGATTACGATATAGCCAGTGGCACTGGTCTATGGAGTACTCAAAGGCGCGCCGAGCTCAGCGAGTTTCTTGAGCTTCTGCAAAAGCATGGGAACCCCACGAACAAAAATAATGCCCAATTACTTGCCGATGCACTCACTGATTCTGGATCCGCCGAAGCAGGTATAAAAGCCATCACACCAGTATTTCTTACCGGCAAGTTTGAACCACGCAAACGCAAATCGAACAAGACCCAGCGTAAAGCCATGGGCGAATCTGGCGAAGACCGGTTTCTGCAACTCCATACCCTTTTCTGCGAGCGCCTGTCAGAACAGCGCGAACATCGCAATCGTGAACTGACACTCGCAACCAACAGTGCCTGGTACCTCGCCGGTGCGCATATGCTCGCGCACTACCAGCGCATCAAGCGTGAACGCCGCCTGCTCGACTTTTCCGATCTGGAATGGAATACCTACCAGTTACTCAACCATCCGGAACAGGCGCACTGGATTCAATACAAGCTCGACCAGCGTATCGATCATTTACTGATTGACGAATTCCAGGACACCAACCCGACACAGTGGCGGTTAATAAAACCCTTGCTGGATGAAATGGCTGCCGGCAGTGATCGCTGGCGAAGCCTGTTTGTTGTCGGCGACGCCAAGCAGTCAATTTATCGTTTCCGCCGCGGTAACCCGCGTCTGCTAGGGTTTGCTGCTGACTGGATGCGACAACACCTCGGTGCGGAGAGCGTTCACCTGGATCAATCGTGGCGTTCCTCACCGCTGATCATGGATACGGTTAACGAACTTTTTCAGCACGACTGCATGCAGGGCCTGCTAACTGATTTCCAGCATCACAGCACCCACCTGACAAACCAATGGGGGCGCCTGGAAATCTGGCCACTCATTGAAGCTGATGATAGCGAAGAAGGCAGTGTTGATTTCACCCGGTTACGCAACCCGTTGCTTGAGCCGCGCGCGCAGCGTAGCGACAGCCGTTACTATCGCGAAGGGCGGACAATTGCACAACGCATTCGCGAACTGCTCGACGAAAACATCGTCAATTGCAATGACATCCTTATCCTGTTGCGGTCACGCACTCACCTGTCTGACTACGAAGCGGCGCTGCGAGACACTCATATCCCCTACCTGAGCCAGGACCGTGGCACGCTGCTGGAAAGCCTGGAAATCCGCGACATGGAGTCCTTGCTGAAAGTGCTGATGGCACCTCAGGATAACCTGTCACTTGCCCAGGTCTTGCGTTCCCCGCTGTTTTCAGTCGATGATGACGCGTTGCTACATCTGGCCAGCGGACAAACCGGCAGCTGGTTTGAACGCCTGACCGCAGTGGCAGCCACTGACAATACACAGTCGCTAACTCGCGCTGCGCAATTGCTGACGTCATGGCAACAGTTGGCGGGGCGCATACCTATCCATGACCTGCTGGAAACCATCTTCCACCAGGCTAATGTCGTAAAACGCTATCAGGCAGCTTTCCCCGCCATACAGGTGCCCAGAGTAAACGCCAACCTGGTTCGCTTTATTGAGCTGGCGCTTGAAGTCGATTCAGGCCGATACCCGACTTTGCCACGCTTCCTCGACAAACTGCAGCAGTTACGCAGTCTGGACAAGGAAGGACCCAGCCAGGCAACGCCGCAGAGCGACACCGGTCAGCGTGTACGCCTGCTGACCATACATGCTTCCAAGGGGCTGGAAGCCCCCGTCGTGTTTCTCGCTGACAGCGCAAGCACCGGCGGCGGATCGAAGGCCTGTCAGACGCTGGTACGCTGGCCCGCCGAGAAAGACCGTCCGAGCGATTTCATGCTGCTGAATCGCAGCCTGGATCGCGACAGCATCAGCACGGCGCGGTACGACAGTGAAAAAATGGAAGCACAGCGCGAAGCTGCCAACCTGCTGTACGTGGCACTGACGCGGGCGCGCAACATGCTGGTGATCTCGGGCTGCCACCCCACGAAAAGATCCACCGAGCAGAGCTGGTACGAGCAACTGGTGACGGCATTAGGCAGTGAGGACAACACGGACAGCAGCCTGATAAGAACCCATGGCACGCCGGATCCGCTCCCGGAAGACAGTTCAAGCCCGGTCCGGTCGATGGACGTCGATCCGCGCCTCGGGCAGGCAATCAAAGTCCCACCCGCCTGGCATGAAATCGCCCCAAGCCGAAGTGCAGATTCCGGCGACATCGAGACCGGTGATGCTGATGGCATTCAACGCGGCCTGGTAATCCACCGATTGCTGCAACTTGCTGTTGGGTTACCCATGCCACAAATCGATGCAATGATGTTGCTACGCCAGGTAGCCGGCGAGTACAGCATGAGACAGGATGACTCCAGACTATACGAATGGTGGCAGGAAGTTGAGACCATTATCGAAAACAGGTCGCTGGCCTGGCTTACACAGCCGGGAGTAGACCACCGTGCATTTAGTGAAATCCCGATAGAGTATCGCCGCCAGAATCAAACTGTGTACGGTGTGATTGATCGTCTCGTGGTTGGCCCCGAGCAAGTCACACTGGTCGATTACAAAACACATCGTCTGGATGGTGCTGACATCGAGCAACTAGGCGCTCACTACCGCCCTCAACTCGAACTTTATCGTGAGGGGGTACAGCGGCTATGGCCGAATCACTCCGTAAGAGCCTGTTTGCTGCTTACCCACGGATGTCGTTTGGTTGATATGACATAATAGCGGAAACCCGGGCAGACTCATGAGCAAACTTGATCACGTTCTCGACGGTAACGCTGAGAATTTCCACCAGCTGGTCGTCCAGAACTCAACCAGGGGAACGGTACTGGTAAATTACTGGACACCCAACGCCGGCCCCTGCTTCAAACTCTGGCAGGTACTTGAACGCCTGAGTATTGAATACCAGGGGCGCTTCCTGCTGGTAAACGTCAATACCGACACGCAAAAGCGGCTGGCGCGCGAAAATGGCATTACCAGTGTTCCAACGATAAAAATCTATCGTCAGGGACAGGTGGTAGAGTCCATCTACGGCGCACAATCTGAAGCATCCCTGCGCGCCGTGATCGACAACCATGTACCGCCAGCCCAGGACACTTGTATAGCCCAGGCCATTAAAGCATATCAGGCCGGCGACATAGACACAGCGCTGGCTACACTGGTCGAAGCCAGCCAGCAATCACCGGACGACAGCAAACCACACGCCACAGCCATAAAACTATTGCTGCGCGAAAAGCGCTTCGCTGACATCGACACCTGGTACTCTGCCCTGCCGGAAAGACTCAGGCGTCAGCCGGAGATCAGTCATCTGCAGGTTCACGCGCGGATGCTGCATCTTGCCGAACAAGCCGAACCTGCCGAACAACTGGAACAACAGCTGGAACGATCTCCCGATAATATGCAGGCACTGATGAGCCTTGCTGCCCTGAGAATGACTGAAGACCAGCTCGAATCTGCACTGGAGTACTTGTTGATTGCCTTTCAGACTGATCGCCAGCACGAGGACGAGCTGCCACGCCGCGCCATGCTGGCGACCTTCACCCTGCTGGGTGACAAGCACGAAATCACTGTAGCTTATCAAAAACGCCTGCGTGACTTGCTACACTAGGTAAGACATGTACATACTCGCCATCGATCAGGGTACTACTGGAACAACGACCATCCTTTATGACCAGGCTGGCCGAGTCGCAGCACGCGCTTACCGGGAGATAAGTCAGTACTACCCGAAACCCGGCTGGGTCGAGCACGACCCCCTGGACATATGGCGGTCGGTGGTCAGTACTGTTGAAGAAATCTGCGCGCCCCACGCTGGGGAAATAGCGGCCGTTGGCATTACCAACCAGCGTGAAACAACAGTTCTCTGGAACAGGAAGACCGGTGAACCGGTCCACAACGCCATTGTCTGGCAGTGCCGGCGCACAGCCGAGTTCTGCGATCGACTAAAGAGACATGAGCCCTTTATTCGCGAACGTACAGGCCTGCCACTGGACGCCTACTTCAGCGGCACAAAAGTTCGCTGGATACTGGAAAATGTCGAAACAGAGCACCCGGATGACCTCTTGTTCGGCACTATCGATAGCTGGCTGATCTGGCGTCTGACGAGTGGCGCTGTCCACGCTACCGACTACACGAACGCGTCGCGCACGCTGTTATTCGACATTCACGAACGTCGCTGGAGCAAACGGCATGCGGAACTCCTTGGTGTACCCATGTCATTGTTACCGGAAGTACGTCCATCCATTGGTGACTTCGGCAAGATTTCATCGATTCCCGCACTCAATGGTGTACCTGTGTTGGCCGTTGCCGGGGACCAGCAGGCGGCGCTGTTTGGTCAGGGCTGTTTTAAACCCGGCGAAATAAAAAACACCTATGGCACAGGTGGCTTCGCTGTAATGAATACCGGCCAGCAAGCCATCCACTCGGAGCGGGGGTTGCTTACCACGCTGGCCATCGATGATACAGGCGCACCCTGCTACGCACTGGAGGGCTCGGTGTTTGTAGCTGGCGCTGCAGTACAGTGGTTGCGTGACGAGCTGGGATTAATAGAAACAGCCGCTGACAGTGAAGCGATAGCCGGGATGGTTGATGACAATGGTGGCGTCTACCTGGTACCCGCCTTCGTCGGTCTTGGTGCACCCTACTGGAATATGCAGGCACGAGGTACATTAACGGGCATGACACGAGGTACAAATCGCAATCACATCGTACGCGCAGCACTGGAATCCATGGCTTACCAGACGGCTGACATCCTCCAGCTAATGGAACAGGAAAGTAAAACCAGTATCCAGGCGCTATCGGTTGATGGCGGCGCTTGCGCAAACAATTTCCTGATGCAGTTCCAGGCGGATATACTAAACAAGCCGGTCGTGCGCCCGAAGTTTATAGAATCAACCTCCATGGGTGTTGCCTGCATGGCAGGACTCGCCGCCGGCCTCTGGAAGAATATTGAAAACCTTCCCGACATAAAACAGATTGATACTGAATTCAAACCGTCGATGCCCGGGAGTCAGCGCTGGCAGTACCTGAACGGCTGGCGCCATGCAGTACGACAATGCCTTGCTGAATAGGTTGAAGGACCACTTTAGTTATGATTGAAATCAATGAATCCAATTTTGAGACAGAGATTCTGGTGCGCTCACACGAGATGCCGGTACTGGTCGATTTTTGGGCTGACTGGTGCGCACCCTGCAAATCGTTAATGCCGCTACTGGAAAAACTGTACAGTGACTACCAGGGGCAGCTACAGATCGTCAAAATCAATACTGACGAGCAACGCAGCCTGGCCGAGGTAAACGGGATTCGCAGCCTGCCAACGCTGCGCCTGTATCGTGACGGCGAAGTGGTCGAGGAAGTCATGGGTGCCCAACCCGAATCAGTATTGCGCGAACTGATCGACCCACACCTGGTGCGTGCCTCGAACAGCATACTGCAGGACGTACAAGCCCTTGCATCCGGGGGCCAGACAGAAGCTGCAATAAAATTGCTTGAACAAGGTATGCAGGAAGACCCTGGCAACCCGAATCTGCCCATGGCACTGGCGAGACTCTGCATGGCGGACGGGCAACTGGAACGGGCTGCGGAGCTACTGGAATCCCTGCCCCGCGATCAACGTGATAGCGAAGACGGGAAAAACCTCAGGCTACTGCTCGAATTTGCCCGGGTTGCTGCAGACGCAGACGACCCCGACACGCTGTCGGCAACACTTCAGGACAACCCCGGAAACGCCCCGGCATGGCATCAGCTTGGCGCACAACAGATTGTGAATGGCGATTATAGTGCTGCGCTGGAGTCTTTCATGGAATTGTTAAAGCGCGACCGGACATACGGTGATAACGCAGCACAAAAAGGCCTGATTGCGTTATTCGGCCTGCTGGGTGAAAACGATGAACGTGTTGGGCGATATCGACGTCAGATGGCGAACCTGTTGCTGTAGGCAGACCAACCTGCAAGTGGCGCCTCTATTCCTTGCAGTCAAAAAGGCGCCTTTCAACGATGATATCGGCGACAGTTTCCGGCACCATGTCTTTCCAGTCAGGCTCACCACGACGGATTTTCTCCAGTACATCGT
>CAVWAK010000054.1:0-4816 GCA_963752745.1 uncultured Gammaproteobacteria bacterium | reverse complement strand
TAAGTAGCATGTCTGCATCCGTTGCGATTTTGTCTCGTACGGGCATGTCCTGGTATTGTTGGTACTGTTTTTGAAATCGCTGTTGTGAGGTGCTTCGATTAACGAGGGCGTACGTTGCACATGGATTGCATATGCCGCGTGCATGTATGTGGTTTGGTCGTTTCATGGTTGGGAGGTCATTCCGGCATGCTTTGCATCGATTCTTCTCGGGTTTATCTAATTTTTGTTTGATTCGCATGCATGTGTCGCAGAAGGTCGGGTTGTGTGAGCCTATAACTACATTCCTCGGGCGAGCTATTGTAAAAGGTGTTTTCAGTTACCTCTGGGCAGGTTACCTCATACCCATCGATACCCGAGAGAACACCATCCAAATATACACGACACTCCCAGGCCCCCTGGAAATAAGCAGCTCCACCACTTACTGATACACAGGGAGGACCGAATGCTGCGCAATCATCCGCTGCAGCACTCGTTTCGCTTCCAACTTCCTTAGCACATGCCGCTACCGGGTTGGATGCAACTGATGTGTCATAGTACGAACCGAAAACTCTATAAGATAGGGGTGGTACGCTCCCAGCGTGAGTTGCTGGAATATTAACCAATGCCAACAATACAACAGTCCAAGGAAAACAGAGCTGAAAGGGGGTAGATTTATTTTCTAACAGAGCAAGACCTGATAGATCCCCACCCCTAGAAAAAACCACCCGCAAAAAAGACGCAAAAACAGAGCATCCTAATGCCATGATGAATAACCCCCAAAAGAAATGCTTCTTAGTATTTACACCCTATCCATGGAACAGAACCCCAGCTTCTGTATCCCTGTGCATATTTTAATTCTGGATCTCAAGCTTGCTTATACCGTAAGGCACACGGCTGAACAAGATGACCCCTCATGTGCAGCCAAATCATCGGTGACAGTAAGATTAGTAATTTGCCATGCTATGGTTGATAACATTGCTAGACCACCTGGTTTTTAACCAGGTGGTCGGGTGTACCGCAAACAGCGCGCCAAGATCATTAACTTGCTGATTTCACAACACAGCAGTAACACACGCACGCCAGATACCCGGTACCGATTAGCACAATTTTGGGCACAATTTGGAAGGAGGAGAAACTGCATGCAGCGAGACAGCGCTGCAACTTTTTGATATCACAGATGAAAATGGCGCGCCCGGAGAGATTCGAACTCCCGACCGCCTGGTTCGTAGCCAGGTACTCTATCCAGCTGAGCTACGGGCGCGACGTGAAGCGCGGGATTATCCATTAGCGCTGTCTAAAGTTCAAGTTTATGAGGGAACCAGGGACATTAAAAAAGCCCCGCTACGGGGCTTGATGTGTGTGGCGGAGAGCGAGGGATTCGAACCCTCGATGGGCGTTAACCCATACGCCCTTAGCAGGGGCGCGCCTTCAGCCACTCGGCCAGCTCTCCTAACTGCATAAACAACCTCATCGAGGTGGTTTGCAGAAGGCGGCTAGGATACCGGCGCTTGATCATGAGGTAAAGATAAAATCAGGAATCGGCGGGTTCAGGCGCATCAGATTCCTGCTCGCGCTTGATGCGTTCGTAGATCTCTTCGCGATGCACGGCCACTTCCTTGGGCGCATTCACACCGATACGAACCTGATTCCCCTTGACGCCCAATACGGTCACGGTGACTTCGTCACCTATCATCAGGGTTTCACCGACCCTTCGTGTAAGTATCAACATTCCTATTGTCTCCTTGGACCTACTACTTTTCTTAACAACTACACGCATATTGTGGCCGGCTTACGTCAACAGGCTCCCAACAGTGCATATGTCGGCCCCCCACTATAAAACTATAACCACCAAACAGTTTTTTGTTTTTATTGGTATTTTACAGGCAGCTATTGGCCGGCCCGGACAGGTCAGGCAGATTTGGCCTGATCCAGCTGGAAGACTTCGTGGAGCGCTCGAACACCGAGTTCAAGGTATTTCTCGTCGACCACTACCGACACCTTGATTTCGGATGTAGAGATCATCTTGATGTTAATACCCTCCTTGGCAAGTGTCTCGAACATGGTTGATGCAATCCCGGCATGCGAGCGCATCCCTACGCCCACCAGTGAGATTTTAACAATTTTTGGGTCACCGGAAACCTCACTGGCGCCCATTTCACCCGCGACTTTTTGCAGGATTTCGAGGCCGCGCTCGTAGTCATTTCGGTGTACGGTAAACGTGAAGTCGGTGGATTTCCCGTCTGCGGCCACGTTCTGGATAATCATATCCACATCAATATTGGCTTCGGCAATCGGCCCGAGTATCAGATGAGCAACGCCAGGCTGATCGGGCACGCGCAATGCGGTCAATTTAGCCTCATCGCGGTTGAACGCAATACCTGATATCAATGCCTGTTCCACACCATCGTCCTCATACGTTATCAGCGTGCCCTCGCCTTCCTCGAAGCTCGACAGCACACGTAACGGCACATTGTACTTGCCAGCGAACTCGACAGCACGTATTTGCAGCACTTTTGAGCCCAAACTGGCCATTTCCAGCATTTCCTCAAAGGTAATCCGCGCCAGACGACGCGCCTCGGGTTCCACCCTGGGGTCGGTGGTATATACACCGTCAACATCGGTAAATATCTGGCATTCATCGGCTTTCAACGCCGCGGCCAGGGCTACCGCGGTGGTATCCGAGCCACCGCGCCCAAGGGTAGTGATATTGCCGTTCTTATCGACACCCTGAAACCCGGCCACCACGACCACACGCCCGGCCTCCAGATCAGCATTCACCCGGGCACCATCAATATCCTCAATGCGCGCCTTGTTGTGCGAATCATCAGTCAGAATGTGTACCTGGCCACCGGTATAAGAGCGCGCTGGGCAGCCGCGAGCTTGCAACGCCATGGACAGCAACGCAATTGTGGTCTGCTCCCCCGTCGCCAGCAGCACATCCAGCTCACGTGGAACTGGCCGCTTGGCCATACCTTCGGCCAGGGAAAGCAAACGATTGGTCTCGCCGCTCATGGCTGAGACCACCACCACCAGCTGATGCCCCTGTTCGCGGCAGGCCATGATTTTTTCGGCGACAGCATGAATCCGCTCGGGTGTTCCGACGGATGTACCACCGTATTTCTGGACTATCAGTGCCATTTGCTCAAATCAAAGACGAATATGGTGCGCGAAAAGCGCGAATTAAACACTAAATCCGGACAGGAGAAAACTCTTTCGGGCGGGATCAGGCTGATTTGGCCGCGGCAAGCTGCTGTTTAACCCAGTCTCCGACCGAGGCCAGGGCAGCCTGCAGGTTCTCCGGCTGACTGCCGCCTGCCTGTGCCATGTCTGGCCGACCCCCACCTTTGCCACCGATCTGGCTGGCTACATGATTCACCAGCTCACCAGCTTTGACACGCGCGGTTTCGGCCTTGGTCACACCGGCCACCAGGGAGACTTTCTTTCCATCTACGGCAGCGAGAATTACCGCAGCCGCACCCAGCTTGTTCTTTAGTTGGTCAACAGTTTCTCGCAAGCCCTTGCCATCAGCGCCTTCAATATGGGCGGCCAACACCTTGATACCCTCTATTTCCACTGCCTCCCCTGCAAGATCGCTGCCCTGCGAACTGGCCAGCCTGGCTTTCAGTGCATCCAGCTCTTTTTCCAGCTTGCGATTGCGATCCAGCAGTTGGCCAATTTTGGCAGCCGCGTCGTCACGACTACCCTTGACCAGGTCAGCGACCTCGGCCAGGCTCTTTTCGGTCTCGCCAATGTAATCAAGTGCTCCCGTACCAGTGACTGCCTCAATACGTCTGACGCCGGAAGCAATGCCCGCCTCCGAAATAATTTTAAACAGGCCGATATCACCAGCGCGACCGACATGTGTTCCACCGCACAGCTCGACGGAAAAATCGCCAATGGACAGAACGCGAACCTCGTCGCCGTATTTCTCTCCGAACAATGCCATGGCACCCGCCTCCATCGCCTGATCGACGGGCATAACGCGGGTTTCCACATCAGTGTTAAGACGAATCTGTTCATTGACCCGCGCTTCAATACGTTGCAACTCCTGCCGGGTTACCGGCTGGAAGTGCGAGAAATCAAATCGCAGACGTTCCGGATCTACCAGCGATCCCTTCTGCTGAACATGCTCACCCAATACCTCGCGTAGCGCCGCGTGCATCAGGTGAGTCGCGGAGTGATTCAGACGTGTAGCCATACGCCGTTCATGATCGACAAGCGCCTCAAGACGATCGCCAATCGAAATACTGCCCTGGGTCAATTCACCGAGATGAACGAATGCACCCTCGCCCTGTTTGCGAGTGTCCAACACCCGGAACACACCTCCATCCTTGCGTAACACACCACGGTCACCCACCTGACCACCTGACTCTGCATAAAAAGGCGTCTTGTCCAGCACAACAACACCCTGGTCGCCAACGTTAAGCGCATCGACTGGCTGACCGTTCAGGAACAGCCCGGTCACTTGCGACTGGTCTTCTTCGCATTCGTAGCCGGTAAATTGTGTCACGCCGTCGATCTGCAGGTCACCGCTGTCCGCCATAGTAAACGTGCTAGCCGCGCGGGCACGTTCGCGTTGTGACTCCATTGCAGCTTCAAAGCCTGGCATATCCAGGCTCAACTGCCGTTCACGAGCGATATCTGCCGTCAGGTCAACAGGGAACCCGTATGTATCGTAGAGTTTGAAGATCGTATCGCCGGGTATCTCCCTACCCTTCAATGCTGCGATCGATTCATCGAGAATCTTCATGCCATTGTCGAGCGTCTCTGCAAAGCGAAGCTCTTCCTGTTCCAGCACCTGTTCAACCTGGGCCTGCGCCTTGACCAGTTCCGGATA
>CAVWAK010000053.1:0-56044 GCA_963752745.1 uncultured Gammaproteobacteria bacterium | reverse complement strand
GCAGCCTCGGCACGGGGCGCTACGACAACGAACCCGCATCCGGCGGCGGCGCACTTCCCAAAACCGCCCTCGCCTTCCGCGAAGAACAAAATCTAAGGAGCCGATATGGACTACGAAACCCTGAAACTCGTCTGGTGGCTGCTGGTCGGCGTGCTGCTGGTCGGCTTCGCCATCATGGATGGCCACGACATGGGCATGGGCGTGCTGCTGCCCTTTGTCGGGCGCAACGACCTCGAGCGCCGCGCCGTCATCAATACCGTTGCACCGCACTGGGACGGCAACCAGGTATGGTTCATCACCGCCGGCGGCGCCATTTTCGCTGCCTGGCCGCTGGTCTACGCAACGGCTTTTTCAGGCTTCTACTGGGCGATGATGGCGGCACTGTGGGCGCTGTTCTTTCGCCCGGTCGGTTTCGATTATCGTTCCAAGATCCAAAACCCGACCTGGCGCAGCACCTGGGACTGGGGCCTGTTCATCGGTGGCGCCGTACCACCAATCATCTTTGGCGTTGCCTTCGGCAACCTGCTGCTGGGCGTGCCGTTCCACTTCAACGACATGCATGATGTCTACCTACACCGGCAGCTTCTGGGCACTGCTCAATCCGTTTGCCCTGCTGGCAGGCGTCGTCAGCCTCGGCATGATCACCTTGCAGGGCGCGAACTATCTGATGATGCGCACCGAAGGCGACATCTACCGCCGCGTGCGCACCGCCAGCCTGCTGTTCGGTGGGCTGACGTTCGTCACTTTTGCCCTGGCCGGCTGGTGGGTGGCAACCGGCATCGATGGCTACGCCATCACCAGCGTCATCGATGCCAACGGCCTGCCCGACCCGCTGGACAAGACCGTGGTGGTCGCAGCAGGCGCCTGGATGAACAACTATGCCAAATGGTGGTGGGCGATGTACGTGCCGGCGCTGGGCATCGTCGGCGCCCTGCTCGGGGTGCTGCTGGCGCGCGTGAACCGGCCGGGGCTCGCCTTCACCGCCTCGGCGACCAGGCCGGCGCGTTCGCAACCAGCGCTGCAGATGCCGCCCAGCTGCTGGAAATTATGTCCGGTTTCGATGAGCGGGACTCAACCAGCATTGACCGCCCGGTTGAATCATATTCTGACGTTCTGGCTAACGACCTCAGTGGTCTGAAAATCGGTTTGCCCAGGGAGTTTTTCGGTGAAGGGCTGGATGCCGGTGTGGGGGCTGCTGTGGAAGCGGCTACCGACGAGCTGAAAAAACTGGGCGCCGAGATTAAACAGATTAGCCTGCCGAACAGCGGGCTTGCCGTGCCGGCCTATTATGTCGTGGCGCCCGCCGAGTGCTCGTCCAATTTGTCGCGTATGGATGGTGTGCGCTTTGGTTACCGTTGTGAAGATCCCAAAGATCTCGAAGACCTGTATGTGCGGTCGCGAGGCGAAGGATTCGGGGCGGAGGTCAAGCGACGCATTATGATCGGAACCTATGCGCTGTCTGCGGGTTACTACGATGCCTACTATCTCAAGGCTCAGCAGGTCCGGCGTCTGATCCGCGACGATTTCGCAGCTGCGTTTCAGGATGTTGATATTATCCTGGGGCCAACGGCGCCAGGTACAGCATTCAGGCTCGGCGAGAAATCTGATGACCCGGTTAGTATGTACCTGTCAGACATTTACACTATTGCCGTTAACCTCGCCGGCCTGCCGGGCATGTCGGTACCTTGTGGCATAGTCGATGGCTTACCTGCCGGTCTGCAGCTGATTGGTAATTATTTCGATGAAGGTCGCCTGCTGAATGTGGCACACCAGTACCAGCAGGTGAGCGACTGGCACCAGCAGATACCTGCTGGTTTTGCCTGAGCACTATCTGGACGAGATCGAGAGTAGACGAAATGGAATGGGAAGTTGTTATAGGTCTGGAAATCCACTCGCAGCTGGCGACCAGTAGCAAGATTTTTTCCGGGGCATCCACAGCCTACGGCGCGCCGCCAAATACCCAGGCCTGTGCAGTCGATCTCGGGTTGCCGGGTGTTTTACCGGTGCTTAACGCCGAAGTCGTCGGTATGGCGGCCAAGTTTGGTCTGGCAACCCATTCCACGGTGGCGCAACACTCGGTGTTTGCGCGCAAGAATTACTTCTATCCTGATCTGCCCAAAGGTTATCAGATCAGCCAGTTCGAATTGCCGGTGGTGCACGACGGCTATATCGATATTGACCTGGAAAATGGTGACAGCAAGCGCATCGGTATTACCCGTGCTCACCTGGAAGAGGACGCCGGAAAGTCGTTGCACGAGGATTTCCACGGCGAGACCGGTATTGATCTCAACCGCGCCGGCACGCCATTGCTGGAAATCGTATCCGAGCCGGATATGCGTTCTCCCGCTGAAGCTGTCGCCTACATGAAAAAAATCCACGCCCTGGTCCGTTACCTGGAAATTTGCGACGGGAATATGCAGGAAGGCTCATTCCGTTGCGATGCCAATGTATCTATCCGTCCCCAAGGGCAGGAGGAATACGGAACGCGCGCCGAGATTAAAAATATCAACTCTTTCCGCTTTGTAGAACGTGCTATCAACTACGAGATCGAGCGTCAGATCGATGTGATAGAGAGCGGTGGCAAGGTCGTTCAGGAAACCCGGCTCTATGATGCCGACAAGAATGAAACCCGTTCCATGCGCAGCAAGGAAGAAGCCAACGATTACCGCTACTTCCCGGATCCTGACTTACTGCCGCTGGAGCTGGATCAGGCGTTTATTGATGCGGTGGCTAAGACATTGCCGGAATTGCCGGATGCCAAACGTGATCGCTTTATGCAGGAGTTTGATCTTTCGCGCTATGACGCCGGGGTACTGACGGCCAGTCGCGAAATGGCCGAGTATTTTGAAAAGACGGTGGCAGCGGCTGGAGGCGAAGGCAAGCTGTCAGCCAACTGGGTGATGGGGGAATTATCCGGCTTGCTCAATAAAGAGGGCAAGGACATCACCGAAAGCCCGGTGGGCCCGGATATGCTGGGCGGTATGTTGCAGCGCATCACCGACGGCACTATTTCAGGCAAGATCGCCAAACAGGTGTTTGAAGCCATGTGGGCTGGCGAAGGTAATGCTGACGCCGTTATCGGGAAGAAAGGCCTCAAGCAGATTACCGACACCGGTGCCATAGAGGCTATTGTGCGCGAGGTGCTCGAAAACAATCCGAAACAAATCGAGCAGTACAAGGCGGGCCAGGAGAAGCTGATGGGATACTTCGTCGGCCAGGTGATGAAAGCCACCCAGGGCAAAGCTAACCCGGGTGAAGTCAACAAGATACTCAAGCAGTTACTGGCTGGATAAAAACAGCGGGCAGATCACCGAACGTCCGTTACCTGAAGATTTGCCTGCTGTTTATTTTCGCCTGATAATAGTTCTCCATCATGTCTTCCCGCGATTCTGATTGCCTGCATCGATTTGTGTTTGAGCACACGGATGTGCGCGGTGAACTGGTGCACCTCGACGCCAGCTGGCAAGCTGTTCTGGAGCGTCAGACTTATCCCGAACCACTACGAAAACTGCTGGGCGAGGCAATGGCTGCCGCTGCCCTGCTGTCAGCAACCATAAAGATCAATGGCTCCCTGCATTTGCAATTGCAGGGTGATGGCCCCGTCAGCCTGGTGCTGGTGGAAGTGACCGCCCAGCACACCATACGCGGCCTGGCACACTGGACCGGCGAGATACCGGAATCAGGTCTGCGTGAGCAGGTCGGGCAGGCGCATCTTATGATGACTATTGACCCGGGTGAAGGCGGTGAGCGCTACCAGGGGCTGGTGGCAGTTGAGCAGGATTTGCTGCAGTCCACCCTCGAAGACTACTTTGCACAGTCGGAACAGCTGGCCACCCGACTGTGGCTGACTGCAAATGACCAGCGTGCCTGCGGTATGTTATTGCAGCAGCTGCCCGGGCAGGGTGATGATGACGAGGACTGGAACCGGGATGTGTTTCTTGGCGAGACAGTGTCTGATGATGAGCTGCTTGAGCTGTCGGTGACCGATCTGTTACACCGTCTCTACCACGAAGAGGACCTGAGGTTATTCGAGCCTGAACCGTTCAGTTTCCGTTGCGCCTGTTCAGCGGAGCGTATCGACACCATGTTGCGTGGACTGGGTTACGATGAGGTGCGCGATATACTTGAAGAGCAGGGTAAGGTGAGCGTGAACTGCGAGTTCTGCCGCCAGGTCTATGCTTACGATGTCGTCGATATCGAACGTCTGTTTGCTGCCTCGGATCAGCCCGAGGTGCCGCCGACGCGCCACTAGATTTCCAGTTGCACCTGGACAGATTTGTTGTCCATGAGTCTGAAACCACGCATTTCCAGTACGCCTTTCGTATTCAGTGACACAATAATGTAGAGCGCCTCGGGATACCCGGCTTGTTCCAGGTCGGTGGCTGAGGGTTGCGCCGGGGAGTGAGGATGCGAGTGATAGATGCCGAACAATTCTTCTCCGCGTTCACGTATCCCGCGCTGTGCATCAATCTGGCGTGCAGGATCCATCGCGAACAGGCGCTGCGGTTCTTCGGCAACGTTGGCAACCTGAATGCAGCGTGTTGGCTGGCCATCTTTGGCAGCAACCAGGCCGCATATTTCGGTTTCAGGTGAGGACTGTGCTTGATGCAGCATCTGGTTAACCAGTTGTCGCGGTAGAATGATGTTTTCCATGCGGCCACTATAACCAGCTGGCGCGGCCGAGTCTAAATGCCCGGCTGGCCGTGTCATGAAGGTGCTGTTATACGTTCTTCAGGTTCTGGCGCCGGAGCATACCGGGCAGTCCGGGTCGCGTGAAAGTTTGATGCTGCGCCATTCGTGGTACAGGCCGTCAAATATCAGCACGCGTCCACACAGGGGCTTGCCGATATCCAGCAGCAGCTTCAGTGCCTCCAGTGCCTGCAGACTGCCAATAACGCCAACGACAGGGGCGAGCACGCCGTTGTCTGTACAAGTCTGGTCCGGCTCATCGCCCTCCCGATACAGGCAGCGGTAGCAGGGGCTGTCATCGCGCCCGGGAATAAAGACGGATAGTTGTCCCTCCATGCGAATCGCCGCGCCTGATACCAGCGGGGTGCCGGTGGTTACGCAGGCAGCATTGACAGCAAACCGGGTAGCGAAATTGTCGCTCGCATCGACGACAACGTCGGCGTCCGTGGCTAGCTGCCTGAGCTGGGGATCATCAAGCCGGGAAGCCACTGTATCTACCCTGACCTCGGGGTTAATGGCATGCAATGTTTCGGCTGCAGAGTCGACCTTGGTCCGGCCAATATCGCTGTCAGTGTGCAACAGTTGTCGCTGCAGGTTGGACAACTCAACATCATCGTCATCGACAATTGTGAGCTGGCCTATGCCAGCACTGGCAAGATACATGGCAACCGGTGATCCCAGTCCACCGGCACCAATGACGGCTACATGTGCATCCTGCAGCTTCTGCTGACCGTCAGTACCGATATCCGGCATAAGAATCTGGCGGCTGTAGCGCAGCAGTTGTTCATCATTCATGGGGAGGGAATTCTACATAATCCGTATGACGCGCGTTCCTGAAAACGGTTGTCCGCCGGGATGCAGGATTACAGGTAGTTGCGCCAGTGCTCTGGTCTGATGTCTCTGCAGCCGTGATTTTTGCAGCGGTAGCAACGCATGAAAATTTCGCGTGTACTGGCATCCTGATCTTTGTGTGTATGCGAGCTCTGCATTTCATTGTCCTCAGTATAGTAATACAGAGCGCGTTTGAATTTTGACATCAGGCTGCCATCGAGATGGAAACCCAGTTCGGTGAGCAGGGCTTCGATGACGCGCAGACAGATATGATTGAGTTTGTAAACAACCACTACGCTGTTGCGTTCCGGATAGGGAATTGATGCCTTTAAGATACCGTCAACGTCAGCCAACAGCAGCATGGCGCTGAGCGCCTGTTGCGGGTCCGGGTGCGGATCTTGAAACCCGATCTCCCGGTGTTTGACGGGTTCCGGTACTGGTCGATCCATGCTGTTAATCCTATATGATAACCAGGGATTAGGCGAATCAGGGCTCAGAGTGATTTACGGGCGCTGCTGACTCGTTCGTGCCCGGCCAGGTCGCGGTGTGTTGATATGCCGTTAAAATTCATTTTTTTTAACAGGTTATGGATGTGTCCCGTTTGTTGGGGGGCGTGTTCAAGGAGCAGGTGACCATCGCTTTTCAAGACCCTCTGTGCGTCCTTGATCAGCTGCCTGATGTCGTCAAGACCGTCGTTACCAGCCACTAGCGCAGTGAGAGGTTCGAAGCGGACGTCACCGCTTAGCAGATGCGGGTCGCCGGCGTTGACGTAGGGCGGGTTGGAAACGATGGCATCCAGACTGGAGTCTGCGAACGCTGTGGACCAGTTTCCAAGCACAAATTTCAGATTGCCGGTCTTCATTCGCAGCGCGTTACGTCTGGCAACGTTGATGCAGGCAGGTGCGCAATCCAGCGCATACACTTCCCAGTGTGGGCGTTCCCGGGCAAGCGCCAGTGCAATTGCGCCGCTACCGGTGCCGAGGTCTGCGAGCTTCAATGACCGATCTGCCGGCAGCAACCGGAGTGCCTGTGCGACCAGAATTTCGGTATCCGGACGCGGAATCAGCGTGTCTGGCGTGACTTCAAGCGACAGTGACCAGAATTCGCGTTCACCGGTAAGATGCGCTACCGGTTCACCGTTGGCTCGGCGGCTTATCCAGTGCCGAAATGCCATAGTTTGTGCCTGATCAAGCTGCTTGTCCGGCCATGCATGGAGATGACTGCGAGGTTTATTCAGTACTTTGGCGAGTAATACCTCAGCATCCAGGCGGGCGCTTTCGTGCATGGAAAGTTGCTGGCTGGCCTGTTGCAGGGCCTGTTGAATAGTGGGTAAAGACATATCCGGTTGTCGACCGGGTTTAATCTCGATCACTTAGCGATGCAAGACGGTCGGCCTGGTCTTCACTTTGCAGCGGGGTAATAACCTGTTCAAGTGCACCCTGCATGATGTCTTCAAGTTTGTAGAGTGTCAGGTTGACACGATGATCAGTGATCCGTCCTTGCGGAAAATTGTAGGTGCGGATGCGTTCCGAGCGGTCACCGCTGCCGACCAGATTGCGCCGCGCTTCGGATTCTTCACTATGGCGTTTTTCGTCTTCGACAGCCTGCATGCGCGAGGCCAGCAGCGACAGCGCGCGGGCGCGATTCTTGTGCTGCGAACGTTCGTCCTGGCATTCAACCACAATGCCGGTCGGCAGGTGGGTGATGCGTACCGCTGAATCAGTCTTGTTGATGTGTTGCCCACCTGCACCCGAGGCGCGATAGGTGTCGACTTTCAGATCGGCAGGATTGATGTTCACAGCCTCCTGTTCATCGGCTTCGGGCAATACTGCAACTGTGGCTGCGGAGGTATGAATACGACCCTGCGATTCGGTTTCCGGAACACGTTGAACACGGTGCGCGCCGGATTCGAACTTGAGCCGGGCGTAGACGTCCTGACCAGTGATGCGGCTAATGACTTCCTTGTAACCGCCATGTTCGCCGGCGTTTTCGCTGAGCATTTCTACCTGCCAGCCTTGTGATTCAGCGTAGCGCGAATACATGCGGAGCAGGTCCCCGGCGAAAATAGCTGCTTCATCACCACCGGTGCCAGCGCGGATCTCAAGGTACACATTGCGCGCGTCGTTGGGGTCTCTGGGCAGCAATTGCGTTTGTAGTTCGACTTCCAGTTGTTCGCGCCTCGCCTCTGCAGATTGCAGTTCTTCACTGGCCATTTCACGAAGTTCCGGGTCAGGGTCTTTAAGCATGTCGCGAGCGGACTGTTCGTCGCCACGTGCCTGTTCCAGGTCGGCAAAGCAGGTCACTACCGGGTTGAGTTGCGCGTATTCAACCGACAGCTCACGGAAGCGGTTGCTGTCGGCAATAACCTCGGGGTCCGACAGCAGGGCGCTGACTTCCTCTACCCGTTCGACAATTGTTTCCAGCTTGCGTTGCAGTGAGGGGTTCAACGTCAATCCTTATCGGGGCCAAACAGGCGTAGTGCAGCGTCGAGCAGAGCTTGATCACCGACTTCAGCGGCTTCGCGCATGCGCACACTTGGCGTATGAGTCAGTTTATTAGTGAGTGTGTTGGCGAGGAAGTCGAGAACGTCTTGCGGGTCCCTGTTGTTTGCCAGCATCTGGCGCGCCTTGCCAAGCACGGCGTCGCGCTGTTGCTCGGCTTGCTGTCGATAGTCGCGGATACTGGTGCCGGCATCCTGCGCGCGCAGCCAGCACATAAAGCGTTCAACCTGCACATCGATGATTTCCTCGGCCTGGCTAGCTGCATCCTGCCTGGATTTGAGGTTTTCCTGGATGACTTCCTGCAGGTCATCGACGGTGTACAGGTAAATGTCATCGAGATTCGCGACCGCCGGGTCGATATCACGTGGCACTGCTATATCCACCATGAAGACCGGGCGATGCTTGCGCCCTTTGAGAGCCTGCCTGACGCCATCCAGGCTCAGTATGGTGTCGTTGCTTCCGGTCGCCGAGATAACGATATCGGCTTCCGGCAAATGTGCCGGAATTTCATCCAGCCCGATACCGTAGCCATTGTACTGGGCGGCCAGTTGATGGGCGCGCTCCGGTGTGCGGTTGGCAATTACCATGCGGCCAAGCCGTTGTTCGTGCAGATGGCGCGCCGTCAGCTCGATAGTTTCACCGGCACCGATCAGTAGAGCGGTGTTTTCCTTGAAATCGCTGAAAATCTGTCTGGCCAGACCTACAGCGGCAAAGGCTACGGAAACCGGGCTCTCGCCAATTGAGGTATCGGTGCGGATTTGCTTGGCGACCGAGAAGGTATGCTGGAACAGGCGTTCCAGTGCGGCGTCCAATGTGCCGGCGCTGCTGGCGACCTGGTAGGCTTCTTTCATCTGTCCCAGGATCTGCGGTTCGCCAAGTATCATCGAGTCGAGGCCGCCGGCCACGCGCAGCAGGTGGCGCACTGCAGCCGCATCGGGGAAGCTGTAGAGGTGTGGGCGGATATCAGCGGGATCCAGGGCGTGGAACTGGGCCAGCCACTCGCTCAGGGTATCAGCCCGGTTGTCTGCCAGGCCGCAGTAGAGTTCGGTGCGGTTACAGGTCGACAAAATCGCGGCTTCGCTGACCGTGGGCAAAGCGGCCAGGTCGCGTAGCGCATCTGACACGCGCTCGCCGGTAATCGCAACCTGCTCGCGCAGTTCGATCGGTGCGGTGCGGTGATTAATGCCGAGCGCGATCAGGGACATGAAGGACACATATTATTACAAACGCGAAATTCTGAGCTATGGGTGGTTTGAATACAAGCTATAGAGCGGGTTGCTGTAGCTTGGGAATAGTTTGCCGTATAGTGGCAGGATTCGACTTTACCGAGCTGAAAACCTGGACAAGATGATTGGTTTTACAACTAAAAAGCTGAGTTTTTGTGGGCTGGCGCTGGCCCTGTTGAGTGTTCTGCTGAGCGCCTGTGTGCAACAACCGGTCGTCGAGCAGCGACAGCCGCCCGCAGAGGCGGCGGATGCGGAACCATCTGCAGACCAGCCGACGGGTGTTGGCGGGTCCCGGCAAGCCGAAAAAGAAGAACTGACTGCACCACTTCTGTACGGTGTTTTGCTAGGCGAAATTGCCGGCCAGAGAGGGCGCCTGGACGTGTCCGGGGCCAGTTATCTGGAAGCCTCCAGGCAGAGCAACGATCCGCGCATAGCCGAGCGTGCGATGAAAATCTCCGTGTATGCCAAACAGCCGCAACTCGCCCTTGACGCTGCGCGCCGCTGGGTGGTGCTGGCGCCAGACAATCTCGAGGCTCGCCAGGCGCTGGCAGTCCTTGCATTGCGCACCGGCGAACAGCAAGAAGCGCTGCAGCAGTTTGAATACTTGCTGCAAAACAACACTGGCAACAATGCGGATACTTACCAGGCCCTGTTGGTGTTATTGGCGAGAGAGCCGGAAACCCAGCGTGCTCTGGATATTATGGCGCAACTGGTTGCGCTACGGCCGGAAGACCCCGATGCGCATTTTGCTTATGCCCGTCTGGCCGTGCATGCGCAGAACTGGCCACTGGCTGAAACCGAAGTTGACCGGGTGCTGGCATTACGTCCCGATTCGACTCAGGCGCTGATTCTGCAGGCCCAGGTGAATCTTAAACGGGGAGATAATGAACTTGCGCGCCAGCAGCTTGCGGCTGCCGTGAAGCGTTATCCTGAAGACAGTGAGCTACGGCTGGCGTATGCCCGCTTGTTGGTTGATCTGGACGAATTCGATGCTGCGCGAGCCGAGTACAATGCCTTGCTCAAAGCGCAACCGGACAACGGTCAGGTGGTGTATTCGCTGGCGCTACTGTCGCTGGAGGCCGGGAAACTCCAGGATGCCAGGTCTTTGTTTGAAAAACTGGTGGCACTGGATTACCAGACTGCCCAGTCGTACTACTATCTGGGTGCCATTGCCGAAGAGCAGGGCAATAGCGACCGTGCCATGCAGTGGTATCGCAAAGTGTCCGAGGGTGATCACTGGATTGAAGTGCAGATTCGCATCGCCAGGCTGGAAGCGCAGTCGGGCGACGTCAAGGAAGCCCGCGAGCGATTGCGAAAGGTGCGGCTTGCGCATCCGACTGAGGCGCAGCGCCTGTTTCTGGTCGAGGGTGAAATTCTCTCCCAGGTTGATCGGAACGTAGAGGCATATAAACTTTATAGTGATTATCTGGCCAGTCAGCCGGATGATACAGAGATCCTGTATGCCCGCGCGCTGGTGGCCGAAAGCCTCGACAGACTGGATGATGCCGAGACAGATTTCCGCCGCATACTCGAGATTGATCCCGACAATACCCGCAGCCTGAACGCGCTCGGGTATACCCTGGCGGATCGAACTGATCGCTATGAAGAAGCCTTGGGGTATGTTGAAAAAGCGTACGCACAGAGCCCGGATGATCCGGCGATTATCGATAGCATGGGCTGGGTGTTGTATCGCCTGGGTCGATTGCAGGAATCACGTGATCATCTGCAGAAAGCTTACGATATGACTCAGGACAGCGAGATTGCTGCGCACCTGGGTGAAGTGATGTGGGCTATGGGGGACCGGGATGCGGCACGTGCTTTATGGCAGTCGGCGCGCAAGGCCAACCCGGGTGATCCCATGCTGGAAGATACTGTACGCCGCTATCTGCCCTGAATCAGTGGGCCGGTAGCATGCCAAATAGTTTCCGATATGCAGCGCTGTTTGTATGGCTTCTGCTGGTTTCGGCATGCGCTACCCGTCCAACGGTTTCTCCGTCGGCTGCCGAGAACGTGTGGCTCGCCCATCAGGCCAGTGTGCAGAACCTTAGCCACTGGCAAGTGCAAGGACGGGTTGCCGTCAGCCGCGAACAGGAAGGCTGGAATGCGAACTTCGACTGGCAACAGAGCGGCGAGGATTACCGCATACGGCTGCGCGGACCGTTCGGCCAGGGTGCCGTCGAGCTGCATGGGAATAATGCGGGGGTCTGGCTGAAGCGCAAGGATCAGCCAGCGCTATACGCACAAGACGCCGAGGCTTTGCTGGAAGCAGAAACCGGCTGGCATCTGCCCTTGAACGGCTTTGGCAGCTGGCTACGAGGTCTTCCAGAGGAGGCTGCACCTGCGACCCTGGATTGGGATGCACAGGGCCGCCTGCGTAGCCTGCTGCAGGCCGATTGGGAGATCGACTACCGGCGTTACCAGGTAGTTAATGATTTGTCCTTACCTGACCGGCTGCGGCTGAATCGCGATTCACTATTGGTCAAAGTGGTAATCGATCAATGGGAAATACAGTGACCGATCCAGCGCGTGATGATGCCTGGCCAGCGCCCGCCAAGCTGAATCTGTTTCTGCACGTTACCGGCCAACGTGCCGACGGCTACCACGAGCTGCAAACGGTATTTCAATTCCTTGACCATGGCGATCGCCTGTGGTTTGACGTTAATGCGAAGACAGGTATTACCCTGAGCGGCGGATTGACTGGCCTTCAAGCTGGTGAAGACCTGATTGAGCGCGCTGCTCGTTGCCTCGCCGAATCGGCAGGGGTAGATCCTGCTGTACATATCCGGATTGATAAGTGCCTGCCGGCCGGTGGTGGCCTCGGGGGCGGGAGCTCGGATGCCGCGACCACCCTGGTGGCGCTGAATCGGCTCTGGCGGCTGGACTATGATGTTGACCGCTTGGCCGAACTGGCCCTTGGGCTAGGCGCCGATGTTCCCGTCTTTGTGCGCGGCATGGCTGCATGGGCTGAAGGTATTGGTGAACAGCTGACCCCCATGCCGACACTTGATCAGCCCTGGTATCTGGTGGTCAATCCGCAAGTAAGCGTATCAACTGCGGCGGTTTTTTCTGATCCCGGATTGACACGCAACGGGCCCAGCCTCAAAATACCCGCCTTTCTCTCGGGCGCGGGCGTAAACCACCTTGAATCAGTGGTTGTGAGGCAGTATCCGGAAGTTGGTAAAGCATTGGAATGGCTATCAAAACATCAGTCTGCCCGCATGACCGGGAGTGGTGGCTGCGTGTTTGCCCGTTGTGCGGACAAGCAGCAGGCAGAGGTCATACTCGCTGAACTACCAGCGCAGTGGACGGGATTTGTAGCGCAGGGCAGGAATCTGTCTCCTTTGCAGGAGAAGCTCGCTGCGTTCGCGGAGTAACAGTTCTTGGGGCGTAGCCAAGCGGTAAGGCACTGGTTTTTGGTATCAGCATGCGCAGGTTCGAATCCTGCCGCCCCAGCCAAAAAGTGCATTAACTTGCGTTAATGCTTGCTCGAATAATGAAGAGTTGACGCAATTAAGGTGGCAGGATTTGAACGGCGCAGGCCGGCCCCGAAGGGGTGAGGGACGCAGGTTCGAATAATCCTGCCGCCCAAGCCATATAACTGAATTAACAGGTGGCAAGACTATGAAAGGCATGCCTTCATCGGATGCAGACAATCGTCTGATGGTATTTTCGGGCAGCGCCAATCCGCCATTGGCGCAGGCCATCGCCGATTACTTGCGTTTGCATCTTGGCAAGGCCGCGATTAACGAATTCAGTGATGGCGAGATCATGGTTGAGATTATGGAAAACGTCCGCGGGCGTGACGTTTTCGTGGTGCAGCCTACCTGTGCGCCAACCAACAACAATCTGATGGAGTTGATGGTTATGGTGGATGCACTGCGACGTGCTTCGGCGGCCAGAATCACCACGGTGATTCCTTATTTTGGTTACGCTCGCCAGGACCGGCGTCCACGTTCAGCGCGAGTGCCGATTACAGCCAAGGTTGTGGCGAAAATGATTGGTGATGTGGGTGCGGATCGCGTGCTCACGGTGGATCTGCACTCTGACCAGATCCAGGGCTTTTTTGACGTGCCCGTAGACAACGTTTATGCATCGCCCATTCTGCTCGGCGACGTGTGGCGGCAGAAGTACCCGAACCTGATGGTGGTGTCACCGGATGTCGGTGGTGTGGTCAGGGCGCGAGCGCTGGCGAAACGCCTGGACGATGCCGAGCTGGCAATTATCGACAAGCGTCGCCCCAAGGCCAACGTTGCCAAGGTTATGCATATCATTGGTGAGGTTGAAGGACGTAGTTGTGTGCTGGTGGATGACCTGGTTGATACTGCCGGGACCCTCTGCCAGGCTGCCAAGGCGCTGAAAGACAATGGTGCCGAGCGCGTCGTTGCTTACTGTACGCACCCGGTATTGTCGGGGGATGCGATCAAAAATATCAGTGATTCCGATCTGGATGAGCTGGTGGTAACGGACAGTATTCCGTTACGTCCGGATGCACAGGCTTGCCCGCGTATCCGGCAACTGAGTATTGCCGAGATGCTGGCTGAAGCAATCCGCCGCATCAGCACTGAAGAATCTGTCAGTTCCATGTTTATGGACTGACTGAGGTCTCCCCTGGTCGCGGGGGAGTGGTTTTGTGAATTTGGAGTATTGTTATGAATATATTTGAACTTGAAGCCGAGTCACGCTCAGACATGGGGAAAGGTGCGAGCCGCCGCCTGCGTCGTGACGGCAAAGTGCCTGCGATTATGTATGGCGCTGAAGTAGATCCGCAGTCAATAACACTGGTGCACAGCGAAATCATCAAGCGCCTCGAACATGAGGCCTTCTACTCGCACATTATTACCGTCAACGTTGACGGCAAGAGCACCAAGGCTGTGCTGCGTGATATGCAGCGTCATCCGGCTAAGCCAACGATTATGCACATGGATTTCCAGCGTGTGGATGAGAACAAGGCGATTCATGTAAACGTGCCACTGCACTTTATCGGTGCTGATGTTGCGCCGGGCGTCAAGGCCAGCGGTATGGTCTCCCATGAGTTGATCGGAGTTGACCTGGCTGTGCTACCAGCGCACTTGCCGGAATTCATTGAAGTCGATATATCTGCTATGAATATCGGCGATGCGTTGCACCTGTCAGACCTTACGCTGCCCGAAACCGGTGTGCTGGTGGAACTGGCGCGTGGCGAAGGTCACGATCTGCCTGTCGTCTCCATTCATGCGCCGCGTACTGGCAGCGATGAAGAAGAAGAGCAAGCAGCAGCACCTGAGGAAGGCGGCGAAGCCGCCACCGACGAAGGCTGATGTAGCAGTCGGTGCCGGCGATACAGCTGATCGTCGGGCTGGGTAACCCCGGTACCGAGTACGAACCAACCCGGCATAACGCCGGGTTTTGGTTTGTGGATGAGCTGGCAGGAAGATGCCGGCAGAGCTTTCGTGTCGAGGCGCGATTTCAAAGTGAAGTAGCGCGTTGTCAGTTGGGCGCAGTGGAATGCCGCCTGCAGAAACCCCAGATGTTCATGAACCGCAGTGGTCAGGGTGTACGCTCCCTGTGCCAGTTCTTCAGGATTCCGCTGGAGCAGGTTCTGGTGGTGCATGATGAACTGGATCTGCCGCCGGGTGTGGTGAAGTTGAAAAAAGGCGGCGGGCACGGTGGTCATAATGGTTTGCGTGACTTGATAAGCCATTTGGGCGGCAAGGATTTTTACCGATTAAGAGTTGGTATCGGTCACCCCGGTCACAAAGACCAGGTGGCTGATTACGTATTGAAGAAGCCGTCGAAAGAAGACCGGCGGCTGATCGATGATGCGATTTACGATGCCCTGAACGTCATGCAGGATGTGGTTGACGGGCATATGGACAAGGCCATGCATGTGCTGCATAGCCGTAAGGGTTGAATGATTCACTATGGGTGTTAAATGCGGGATTGTCGGTTTGCCGAATGTAGGCAAATCAACCTTGTTCAATGCGCTAACCAAGGCTGAAATACAGGCCGAAAACTACCCGTTCTGTACGATTGATCCAAACATTGGTGTAGTTCCGGTGCCTGATTCACGTCAGGACAGTCTGGCCGATATTGTCTCGCCTGAAAAGGTGATCCCGACCACCATGGAGTTTGTCGATATCGCCGGGCTGGTGGCGGGTGCCTCCAAGGGCGAAGGGCTGGGTAACAAGTTTCTCGCCAATATCCGCGAGACTGACGCTATTGTGCATGTGGTGCGCTGTTTCGAAGATGATAATGTGATTCATGTGGAAGGCAAGGTTGACCCGCTGTCTGACATTGAAGTGATAAATACCGAGCTGGCACTCGCTGATCTCGAGACTGTCGAGAAGGCCCTGTTGCGAACTGCCAAGATTGCCAAAAGCGGTGACAAAGATGCCAAGGTGAGGCTGGCCCTGCTGGAAACTGTCAGGGAGCATCTTGATGCTGGCGGGCTGGCGCGTTCTCTGTCGCTCGACGAGGACCAGTTACTGCAGCTACGAGAATTTCATCTGCTGACCGTCAAGCCGACCCTGTATATCGCCAACGTGGCCGAGGATGGTTTCGAAAACAACCCCCGATTGGATGTTGTGCGTGAACTGGCGGCTACCGGAGCCGCAGAGGTAGTGGCGGTGTGCGCGGCTATAGAAGCCGAGCTTGTAGAGCTGGATGCCGACGAACAGGCTGCGTTTCTGGAAGAGCTGGGCCTGGACGAGCCGGGCCTGAACCGGGTTATTCGGGCTGGTTACCATCTGTTGGGCCTGCACACCTATTTCACCGCAGGCGTGAAAGAGGTGCGGGCCTGGACTGTCAAGGTTGGCGCCACGGCACCACAGGCAGCAGGGGTCATTCATACTGATTTTGAAAAAGGTTTTATTCGTGCCGAGGTTACCTCATACGATGACTTTATCGCCTGCAAAGGTGAGCAGGGCGCCAAAGAGGCCGGGAAACTGCGCCTGGAGGGTAAGGATTACGTGGTTCACGATGGTGATGTCATGCACTTCAGATTTAATGTGTAACTGGACAGAAGAATCCGAAATCCCTACAATTCTGCCTCTTTCGCGACAGCTGCTCGCGAAAAATCAAACAATGGCAAGGTAGCTCAGTTGGTTAGAGCACAGCACTCATAATGCTGGGGTCGGCAGTTCGAATCTGCCCCTTGCTACCAGACATAAAAATGGCCCGTTTAACGGGCCTTTTTTATGTCTGGTAGCAAGGCGGAATACGTTTCACCTGCCTGGCTGCCCGATTTCGGTTTAAGCTCCAGTAATTCTATTACGGCTCGACCAGCGCTCTCCGCATCTGCGGCCACAATCCTGATATGTAGCGGTATTTCAAACTGTTGTTGGGCGTTTTGCGCTGTGCTCTTTGTTACCGTGCGGATCATGAATACAGATTCATGTCCTTGTCTGCCATTCGAGCATAACTGCAGACCGTATGCAGGGTGAGCGAGATTAGACATATCCAGACCCTTAATTGTGCCCATGCTGGATATGGATCTTGATGGCGTCCTGTTGGTTCCCTGACCGGCTTGTCTTCAGGCGCAAAGCTTGTTGGCTTTGCGTGTCTCTATTGCGGGCGCCAGTTGCCGTCGAACGCAGCCAGGTCGGCCTCCGAGAGGCGGCGCTTGACGTAGAGTCCATCAAGGGTTTGCTGGTCCAGTGATTGTGGCTGGCCTTTACTGTCTGTGTATATCCATTCGCCGTGGATGGCCAGTAAAAACATGGTTTCCATAATATCATCCAGTCGAATAGCGTGCTGGCCGGCAAGGTTATGGAAATCTTCCATGGTCAGTGGTGTGGTCTTTTTTTCGTACTCGTCAGTGGCGAGTGATGCCAGGGCTACGTCCCACTTGGGCAAGGTATCGTTCGTGGTCATTGCGGAGGGGTCCTCTTGGTGGTCCGTTTAGTCTAGCCGATATAGCCGGGCTGTGTTACCAAATGTAAATTTAGGCTTGCTTGTTAACAGCTTCAAGGGATATCCAGATCAATATCGTTCCCGTGAATATTGTTTGGATTGTTGCGCGGGGCCATGGCTGCCGGTTTGCACTGGACGATTTCGGTTCCGGACTGTCTTCTTTCGCGTATTTAAAGAATCTCGATGTCAATTTTCTGAACATAGATGGCATGTTGGTGCGCGATATGGCTGAGGACCCCATTGACCGTTCCATGGTCAAGTCCATTAACGAGATCGGTCATGTCATGGGTATGAAGACCATCGCAGAGTTTGTGGAAGATGAGCTGATAATTAAGGAGCCGGGAGTGCTGGGCGTAGATTATGCCCAGGGCTATGGCATCCATAAACCCGAGCCTCTGCCTTCTACAGGCAAGCCTCGTTTGAGAAAGAACGACTAGAATCTACTGCAGGTTCTATTGGCAGCGGCAGAGTTGCGATTGCAGCAGGTGGATCAGTTCTTCCAGGTCCATGCTGGCAGGGACGTCCTGGATATCCGAGAACCAGATATTTTCTATTTGCCCCAGCTCCTCTGGCAGCTGTTCTTCAACCAGGGGGACGCCGACAAATACACCTTGCTGGCCATTTTCCAGGCACACTGTCACGAGTTGTAGTGGAATGGGCTTCATTGTGTACTCCTTGACCGCTCTTCGATACAAGTAATTTATGTAGACATAAAATTATAAGCATAAGCCATGCCAAAAAAGGGGGAATAAATTGATTCAGGTTGTCCATGACGATATTACCCGCTTGCATGTGGACGCGATCGTCAATGCGGCTAACTCGCGGTTGTCTGGTGGTGGCGGTGTCGATGGAGCCATTCACCGCGCAGCCGGGCCGCGGCTCGCCACAGCATGTGGCCAGCTGGAGGGGTGTCCCACAGGTCAGGCGCGAATTACCGGGGCATTTGATCTGCCCGCACGCTGGGTTATTCATACAGTCGGTCCGGTTTGGACAGGGGGGCAGGCAGGCGAGGCGGATTTGTTGGCATCCTGTTATCGCGCCAGCTGCCAGTTGGCGCTTGCACACGATGTCAGGACTATAGCCTTTCCCGCAATCAGTACCGGGGTTTATGGTTACCCTAAAGCCGAAGCGGCCAGGATTGCGCTAAACTGCTTGCGAGATTACCAATCCAGGTTTGAACGTATTGTGATCTGCTGTTTTTCCGATGCTGATCGCGATCTATACGAATCACTCCTCGATTAAGTTGCCGGTACGTGTATCCGGCCGACAGAATACTGCCGGTCTTGCATTGAGAGGCCGGGTGCCGCACCCGGTTAGTTACTGCGCACCTGAAGTTACTTTAAAATCAGAAAGTTGTTGTTGGATGATCAATCTGGCACTCGGTGGGAGCGGTGTCCAATGGCGGCTAGTTTGCTAGGCGTTTATGAGGCGGGGGTTTCTGACGCGCATTAACCTTCAAACAATACCCTTGATTTTTTCAATAAATTCGCATTCGTAGCCATATGCTTACAGTGTATGAGGCTAAATTCTCAACAATTGTCGTCAAAACCAGACAGTATTTGATCGGTTTTAAAATCATTGTTTGCGTTGCGAGTTTTGCTGGAGTAATTATTCAGTCAGGGAGGCTGATGCCTTTCGAGTCCCGTTGGAGTAACCAATCCATGGAACGATTGGTCCTGGTATTTGCCGTTTAAAGAGTAAGGAGACACTAAATGAGTCCGGTTCAACATTTTGGTCGACGTATTATAGCCTTGTTTGTTTTATCAATAGCCTGGGCACTGTTGGTCGCGTCGCTTTACCCCGTCGCTTCCTGACAGGTCATAAGCGGTCAGGCAGGGTAGCGCTGTTTCCTCGGGGAAACCAACCCGGTAACGCGCGTGTTTGCTGGCTCTCCATTGATTGTCGCTAATCATGGAGCCTCAAATATGACTGCCCAACCCCAAACATTTCTTCTTATGTGCTGGTCCCATAGGGCGGCTGCTGGTGCTTTATATTCAGGTTGAGCACCTTAGCCTTCGGGATGCGCTGAATCTGTCGATCTTCGACTGTATTGAAGGTGCGTCCTGATGAAGTGCTGGTGGCGTTGGCTGCCTGAACAAGCGCAGCCAGTTTGTCAGAGTTGCTGAAAGTAAGTGGTTTCCTCGGCGCTGAGGTCAGGCAGCACTGTGTTGCCGTCGTCGGTTGTTGTTTTGGCAACCGGTTGAACGGGTGACGGACGGGTTTCGTCGTGCCGGTGTTGTGAGCCTGTCGATGTCGATAATTCACTTGTCTTTTCCAGCCATAGCCCTGTGTCACCATTAATATTGAGAATCCGGTAATTAAAGAGACTGAGGTTGGGGCAGGTAGACAGTATGGCCTTCGAACCGGGAGGTGGTTCGGGGCTGACAATTACCAGCTTCGGTGGTCGTTGCTGTTTGCCTAGCGACGCGTAGATTTGATTGATCCACGGAAGCGCAGCGGTCAGTTGTTCTGTCGCGACCAGGCCATTCACCAGTGCTGCCTGGCTGTTCTCCGGTTCAAAGCTGACCAGTACGGGGTGGCCCTGCGAATCGGCCAGTAACATCGGGTGTCCATCCCAGGGTAATTTGGCTTCGAGCAAGCGGTGGTGTTCGCCAGCAAGTTCATCTGCCGCATCGATCAACAGGGTACGGAGTTGCTCCCGATCGCAGGGCTCTGCCATCTGGATGTGTAGCTTCATACTTGCTCAGGGCTCCTCTACGGCAGCCAAACTGTGCTGGCTGTGAAATTCGCTGTTTAGCAAACGTTCACTGATTCGTGCCAGAAAGTTTTGTCGATGGTGATCTGCCGGACCATGTTCGGGGGTAACCTGCTCGGGCAGAAAACCCAGGTTGAGCAGAGGTACGTCCAGATAACGCAAGCTACCGACGGCGAGTTTGCGAAAGTAACGCCAGGCAGCGTGTTGGTCGCGCGGCCCAACCATGACCACCCCAATTTCCGGTACTTGCTGCCGTGACAGAAGTTTGATGCGTTGATAGGCCGCCAGTACTGCGTCGAGGCTGGCCGGTACCAGCAAGACAACATGATCAAATCGGTAGTTTTGCACAGTTTCCGTTGATGTTGCCGGGAGCAGGCAAAACTCACAGTTCTTTGCCTGCTCGTCAAGCAGTGTACTCAGTCTTGCCGGCGTCGCATCGCAATCTTCTTCCTCGAGATGGCATAACAGGCTGTCATGACCACGTTTTCCCAGTGTCTGGCACAGGTCGTGAGGTATCCACGCCTGTGAGGGGTTGTCCAGTAAAAAAGGAATCACCTGGCAACTATCAGGCCGTTGTTCGGCCTGCGGTCCGTCGCTGAGAAAGCGGGCACTGATTTTTGCCAGGTGATCGGAGGAAGCTGTTTTACGCTGCCAGGCAGGATTAAGATGACTGGCCATTAATGATGCACCGATACTTGCAGCAGGGAATTGATACCGCCCAGTTCATTGGGTACTTCTGAAGGGTTGGTCGGGTCGGGCTGCCATTTGCCATCAATCAGCAAACGGTATTCGTATATCCCCGGCTCGGCGGTGAAAACTTTTTGCCAGTGCCCGTTCACATTACGGGTCTCTACATTGTGGTCTGGCATCCAGTTATTGAAATCGCCTGCGAGCTGTAGACGGTTGCAATCGATATCGTCAAAGGTGAGCACCACCATCTGGCGTGGCAGTTTCTCGCTGTATTGGTTCATGCTGATCTCCTCAGGGGTATCTTCTTCAATTGGCGCATCCGGCTTGATCAGTGTCACAGTTGGTTGTGCACTGGCGTCAAGAATTTCTCCGGCCAAACGCCGGTAGTCTTCCGCTGCAGTGCAGCGGGGGGCATAGACGCATAGCGGCTTGCCAAAAAAGGCAGCCTCTCGTGCGCGTACCGTATGACGGATTTGGGCGCCGCTGACGCCCACGGGCAGTTGTTCCCGGAGTTGTTGCAACACGGTCTGTGCAAACCGCGTGTGAGTGTCGAACATTGTGGGTATTACCTTGACGGGGAGTTCCATGCGGTATTTTTCGCATAGCAGGGTCACGATATCCTTAAGCTGGCTGACGCCTTCGAGCGCGTAAAGACTGGCTTCGACGGGGGTAAGCACCTGGGTGGAGGCGCGTAGTGCATTAATGGAAAGCAGTCCGAGTGACGGTGGGCAATCAATGAGTACGTATTCATACAGTCCTTCCAGTGATTCCAGCTGTTCAAGCAATTGTCGCTCGCGGCCAGGTTGATCGGTGAGCAGCGGTTCCACCGCGGCCAGCATGATGTTTGCGGGTATCAGGTCCAGGCCCTGGAATACATCCGATATGATCACATCATAGAGCGACGCTTCATCACTGAAGACTTCATACAGCCCGGGACGGCCGCGCTCGCTGATACCTAATCCCAGCGAGGCATGGCCCTGTGGATCCATATCAATCAACAGTACCCGTTCGTTTCGGTCACCCAGCTCTGCAGCCAGGTTAATTGCGGTTGTGGTTTTTCCACAGCCGCCTTTCTGGTTAGCGATAGCAATGGTGTTCATGCTCTGTCTCCACGTTCCGCTGCAGCTCAACTGCATACGTTTACGACAAAAATGAAGGGCCGGAGCCACTTCATCACCATGCCTGTGTTGCTATTATTAGGTCAGGCCGTCTCTCCCATATTATTTTTGGCAGCAGAAAACAGTTCACCCTGTTCGGGTTGTTGCTGCTGCAGCTTCTCAACTTCCGCAGCCAGTTCGGCAATCGGAAAGACCCATTCCTGACCGGTGAGCGCATCGAAGGCGCGCTCACCGTGAAAAACCAGTACCACATCGCCAGTGACCACCAGTGATAGTTCGACCAGCGGGTGGTCTGTAGCGGGCAAAAAACGTGTGAGTGATTCGAGACATTTACGAATGCGCTGCAGGGAGATATTGGCATCGAGTAGACGCCTGGCGGCGCGCAGGGCGATCAGGTCAGTGAAGGAATAACGGGCATGACCGCCCTCGGTATACGCTTGTGGAATGACCAGTCCGGTCTTTCGCCAGTAGCTGAGCTGGCGACTGCTGAGCCCTGTGATAGCGGCTACCTGTTGGCGGCTGAATACGCCTTGCTTCACATATACCCCCTGCCGGGTAGTGCGTGATTCCGGTAAGTGTCGCAGGGGCTAGGCAAATGTCAAGAAAAAAAGAACAAAAAGACTGATTTTTGTCACCTTTGGTGTGCTGTGTATGCCCGGGAGGCTGGTAGAAAAGATCATTTAACCAGCGGGGGCGGCCAGGTCGCGGGGATTAATTACTGCTGAATAGCGGGGAAAAACCTGTGCTCTCTGGTCTTCGAGGTCAATGGAGTAGCTTCGCCAAAAAAACCCCCGTCACCGGGACGGGGGTTCCGAAAGCCGACGTGTCGGCAAAAGATTAGTTGGATACGGTATTTGGCGCTACCGGAGTTACCAGGCCAGACTGGCTGGAAAACCAGGCGGCGAGATCCTTCTGATCCTGTTCACTTAGTCCGGCAGCAAAGCCAGCCATGATCGGGTTACTACGGGTGCCTGCCTTGTATTCAGACAGGGCGAGTGCCAGGTAGTCAGCATGCTGACCGGCCAGTCGCGGGTACTGGGGGTCAGCGGAGTTACCATCAGCAGCATGGCAGGCTACGCATTTTTCTGAAGCGATAACCTGTCCGGCAGCCGGATCACCACCAGCCTGTGCGGCCAGAGTGAAACTACTCAGCAAGGATAAGCTTAAAAGTGTTCGCACAATATTCATCATCGGATTCTCCGCACGAGTTAATCAGTTGCCGCTTTGCGCGAAGAAGGCGGCGAGGTCCTGCATATCCTGTTCGCTCAGGTTAGCAGCCTGGGCGCGCATGGTGGAATGGCGTCGCTGACCACTTTTGTATGCCTGCAGTGCTGCGGCAATGTAGTTGGCGTGCTGTCCGCCCAGCTTGGGAACGTGATAGCTGGGATATACGTTGTGATAGCTGGGAATGCCGTGGCAACCCATACAGGTAAAAGCCTTGGTTTTGCCGGCTGCAGCATCGCCGGCGGCGATGGCGCTGATGGGCAGCGCGCTGGCGGCTAAAAGTGCCAGGCTGGATAAATACATCGTTTTCATAGTCCTCACTCTCGTCGTTTCGGTGTCATTCGGACGCCGGACACACGGGTCAGCAGCGTCGTTCAGGGTGCGCCTGATGGTCTTCTGGGCCTGAAGGGACGCGAGTATAGCAGAGCTTACCAGCTGATATAGCTGTACCCTTGTTCCTGTAGCGTCATTAAGTCATCAGCACCAATTTCAACAATATCTGCAAACTCCAGCATATCGTCCTTTGTCCAGTCGAGCGACTTCATGGTGTTGCCGCAGGCGTGGAACGCGACGCCGTAAGCGGCCAGACTGGAGACGCGTTGTCGAATCAGCTCCGGGACCGGTCGTCGAGGTTTTTTGGCAAGTATGTGGATGCCGGGTCCGATAACGGTAATAACCATATGGATATTGTCGCCATGCTGGCGCAGCATCGCGCCGACGGAGAACAAAATGGCATCCATGTAATCCAGATCAGCCCGATTAAACTGGTAAACCAGCTTGTGTTCAGGTTCGCCAAAAAGATCCTGGTGTTCTGTGGCGGCCTGGGCGCCACGGCTGGCCAGGCCGAGACCGGTTGTAGCCGTTAACCATTTCAGCAGGCGGCGGCGGCGAGTATCAGTTGTCATGTGTTCTCCAGTGAGTCGGTTGCTCGTTCTTTAGGACAAGTGCCTGGGCCAGCGCGTTCCGTAACCGGTACTTGACGCGTTGCGGTGTACAATACGAGTTTAAATTTTCCAGACCCCGCTATGATATGAGCAATCCGGGCGGCTGTCCCGAAGCGGATGAGCTTGTAAAACTACAAAGTCAGATAGATGACTGCTTGGCGCAGGATATTCCCGCTTTACGCAAGCAGTTGCGAGGCCTTCAGGCCCGTTGCCGCCGTGCGCAGCCAGTAGACCGTGGACTAGCACGTCTGCAAAGCGCTTTGGCGGAGTCGAACCAGCGGTTTGCCGCTCGAATGGCAAACTTGCCAACAGCGACGTACCCACTGTCACTGCCAGTGGTTGAACGGCGTGCGGATATCCTCGAGCTGATTGCATCTCACCAGACCATCATTGTTTGCGGCGAGACCGGTTCCGGAAAGACAACACAGCTTCCCAAGCTATGCCTGGAACTGGGGCGCGGCACTCGCGGCATGATTGGTCATACCCAGCCGCGACGACTGGCAGCGCGCAGCCTGGCAGGCCGCATAGCAGAGGAACTCGGAAGTCATCTCGGTGCAGAGGTCGGTTACAAGGTCCGTTTTCAGGATCGCGTTCGGTCTGACAGCTATGTAAAGGTTATGACGGACGGTATTCTACTGGCTGAAATTCAGTCCGATCCCGATTTGCTGGCTTACGATACACTTATCCTGGATGAGGCCCATGAACGCAGCCTGAACATCGATTTCCTGCTCGGTTATCTGCACCGGCTGCTGCCAAGGAGACCGGACCTGAAGCTGATAATTACGTCGGCGACCATTGATCCGCAGCGGTTTGCAGATCACTTCCACCAGGCACCGATTATCGAAGTATCCGGCCGTACCTATCCTGTGGACATGCGGTATCGTCCATTGCAGGGCGAAGATGATGATCAGAAAGAGCGTGATCGGGGTCAGGCTCTGCTGGATGCGGTTGATGAACTGGCGGCCGAAGGTCGCGGCGATATCCTGATTTTCTTGCCTGGCGAACGGGCTATCCGGGAAGCCAGTGAGCTGCTGCGGAAACACCATCCATCGCACACCGAAGTTGTGCCTCTCTATGCCCGCCTGTCGGCTACCCAGCAGAGCCAGGTGTTTAAACCCCACACCGGGCGACGCATAGTGCTGGCGACAAACGTTGCAGAAACTTCATTGACCGTTCCAGGAATCCATTATGTGATTGATACCGGTCTTGCGCGTATCAGCCGGTACAACTATCGCACCAAGGTGCAGCGTCTGCCCGTAGAAGCGATATCACAGGCCTCTGCCAATCAGCGCGCCGGTCGCTGCGGGCGGGTGGCAGCCGGTATTTGTATTCGCCTTTATTCTGAAGAAGATTACCTGTCACGTCCTGAATTTACCGAGACAGAGATTCAGCGTACCAATCTGGCAGCAGTCATTTTGCAGATGGTGACCCTGGGCCTGGGCACAATCGAAGTGTTCCCGTTTATTGACCCGCCGGATATGCGCTTTGTTCGTGATGGCTACAAGTTATTGCACGAGCTGGGTGCAGTGGACGGCCAGCAGCAGTTAACCCGCATGGGCAGACAGTTGGCTCGCCTGCCCGTGGATCCACGCCTGGCACGCATGTTACTGGCCGCCAGTGAAATGCAGTGCCTGAAAGAGGTTCTCGTTATCGCGGCCGCACTGGAGGCCATGGATCCGAGGGAACGACCACTGGAAAAAGCCCAGGCTGCTGATGAGAAGCATGCGTTGTTCCGGGATGACAGGTCTGATTTCTATACCTATATACGCCTGTGGAATGCGTATGCCGAACAGGCAAGGCATTTATCCCAGAATAAACTGCGTGGCTGGTGCCGGACGCATTTTCTGTCCTTCATGCGAATGCGGGAATGGATCGATGTACATCGGCAGCTGCAGGCGCAAGTGCATGCAATGGGCTTTCCCAGCAACAGTGAAGATGCCGATTACCAGTCGATTCACAGCGCCTTGTTGACGGGTTTGCTGGGCAATATTGCTTTTCAGTCAGAGCCCGGTGAATACATCGGGGCGCGCAATCTGAAGTTTGTGCTTTTCCCTGGTTCAGGGTTATCGAAAAAGCGACCGAAATGGTTAATGGCTGCCGAGTTGGTTGAAACGGGCAGGCGCTATTTGCGCACCGCAGCAGCCATCGAGCCGGGTTGGGTCGAGCCGCTGGCAGGTGATCTGGTCAAGCGCAGTTATTCGGAGCCACACTGGGAACAGAAACGTGCACAGGTAGTCGCCTATGAGCGTGTAACCCTCTACGGTTTGCCTCTGGTACAACGCCGCAAGGTTGACTTCGGTCGAATAGATCCGCTGGTTTCCCGTCAGCTGTTTATCCGCCATGCACTGGTGCGTGGCGAATACCGCACGCGCCTCGCATTTGCAGCACACAATCGCGGCTTGCTGGACAAGCTTGAACGATTGGAAGCCAAATCACGTCGCCGCGACCTGCTGGTGGATGAAGAGGTGTTATATGATTTTTTTGATCAGCGACTACCGGACTCGGTGCACGACGCCAGCAGTCTTCAGCGCTGGTGGAAAAAGGCGGCGACGCAACATCCCGAATTGCTGAATTTGACGTCGGCGGCAATTGTGCAACGCGCCGCCAATGAGGTAACGCCGGATCAGTATCCTGACAGTCTTGAAGTTCGAGGTGTTCAGTTGCCGGTTCAGTATCGATTCTCGCCCGGTGATAGCGATGATGGTTTGCAGGTGCGTGTACCGCTGGCGGCCTTGAGTCAAGTCAGCAACTCAGATTTTGAATGGCTGGTTCCAGGTCTGCTAAAGGAAAAATGCACTTTGCTGATCAAGTCCTTGCCCAAGCCGTTGCGTCGCCACTTCGTGCCGGCACCGGATTTTGCCGAAGCCTGTATCCAGGCAATGGATGAGCGTTCCGGTAGCTTGATAGATGCACTTGGCAGACAGTTGACGCGTATCAGCGATATCGACATTCCTGCCGATGCCTGGCGTCCCGACAGGTTACCTTCACATCTGGCAGCATTCTTCGAGGTGGTTGATGCTGACCAGAAGGTGCTTGGCCACGGTGCGGATCTGGAACAATTGCGTCAGGCGTTACGCGATCAGATTCAGGACAACGAGGTCAGGCTGACGGATGCGCGCTTCGAACGTCAGGATGTCAGGCATTGGGACTTTGGTGAGCTGCCGGAGTATGTTGAGCTGGATAGAGGTGGTATCAGGTTGCGTGCCTATCCTGCGCTGACGGCAGTAGACGGTCGCATTGATCTCTGTTTGTTTGACCAGTGGGAAAAAGCGGAACACGCGCACGCAGAAGGATTACTGGCCTTGTACAGGCTGTGCGCCGGATCACTGGTCAAGGATATCCGTCGTAGCGTATTGCAATGGGACAAGCAGGCCTTGTGGTTCAGCACCCTGGGTAGCGCAGGTGACCTGCTCGCGGATCTGGAGCGCGCTGTACTGCGGGCCGCGTTTATGCCGGCAGGAAGAACCGTGCGTGATACAGACAGCTTTACCCGGCAACTGGAGGAAGGTCGCGAGTGTTTGCTGCAGCATGCGGTGGCCATTGGCGACCAGAGTTATCGTGCACTTGATGAGTTTCGGCAATTGAACCGACAGCTCAACAAGGCGCTATCGCCACAATTATTGGCGGCGGCTACCGATATCAGGGCGCAGGTCGCGGAACTGGTATACCCCGGTTTCATCAACGCGACACCATCTGACTGGTTGCCGCATCTGTCGCGCTACCTGCTGGCAGCGCGACAGCGATTGGAGAATCTGGCTGGCAATACGGGGCGCGACCGGGAATATACGGCTCAGATTACCGGTTGTTGGCAGCGTTATCAGCAGGCCCTGGCAAAGGGTCGGTCAGCCGACAGTCTGTCAAGGTACCGCTGGATGATCGAGGAATTGCGAGTGTCGCTGTTTGCGCAAGCGCTGGGAACCGTGGAAAAAATTTCGTCGCAGCGCCTGGATAAACTATGGAAAGATTTACAGGGCTAGCAGGTGGTTACAAACGCTCTCTGCCCCGGGGAGAAGGGCGAGAGTGAATGTTGTAACAGGCCTGTTAACCGTCGAAGCGCTGGAATACCAGTGAGGCGTTGGTACCACCGAAGCCGAAGCTGTTCGACATGACAGTGCGCAGGCCGGCATTATCCTTGCGTTCGCGCTGAATCGGGAAACCTTCGGCGGCCGGGTCGAGCTGAGTGATATTGGCCGAAGCACAAATAAAGTCATCCTGTAACATCAGCAGTGAGTAGACCGCTTCCTGAACACCTGCAGCTCCCAGTGAGTGTCCCGTTAGCGACTTGGTGGAGCTGATGGCAGGAATGTTGTCGCCGAAGACTGCCTTGATGGCTTCCAGTTCACGCGTGTCGCCGACAGGTGTGCTGGTGCCATGGGCATTGATGTAATCAATAGGGCCTTCCACGGTCGCCATGGCCTGTTGCATGCAGCGGACCGCGCCTTCACCGGATGGCTGGACCATATCGTAGCCATCAGAGGTGGCGCCGTAGCCAACTAATTCGGCATAAATCTTGGCGCCTCGGGCCAGTGCATGCTCCAGTTCCTCAACGACCAGCATGCCACCACCTCCGGCGATAACGAAGCCGTCCCGGGTTGCATCGTATGCACGCGAAGCCGTCGCGGGTGTGTCATTGTATTTCGAAGACAGGGCGCCCATGGCGTCAAACAATAACGTCAGGCTCCAGTGCAGTTCTTCGCCGCCACCCGCGAATACCATGTCTTGTTTGCCCAGCTGGATCAGTTCACTGGCGTTGCCGATACAGTGTGCGCTGGTTGAGCAGGCGGAGCTGATGGAGTAATTCACACCCTTGATTTTAAATGCGGTCGAAAGACAGGCAGAGTTGGTGCTGCCCATGGTGCGGGGTACCATGAATGGCCCGACTTTTTTGGCACCTTTCTCCCGCATCAGGTCGATCGCCAGCGATACATTTTGCGTGGAGGTGCCACCCGAGCCGGCAATCAGGCCAACGCGTGGATCGGAAATAGCGCTCTCATCCAGGTTGGCGTCTGCGACAGCTTCTTGCATGGCAATATAGTTATAGCCTGCGCTGTCACCCATGAAGCGGCGCAATTTCCGGTTGATTGACTTATCAAGGTCAATATCCACGGCGCCGTGGATATGGCTGCGAAAGCCCAGTTCTTCATATTTTGGCGCAAATACGATGCCGGATTTGCCCTGTTTGAGGGATTCCTGCACCTGCTGCTGGTTGATCCCGATACTGGATGTAATACCCATTCCGGTAATTACGACGCGTCGCATAGTGATATTCCTAAAACTCTTCGGTTGAGGTGAACAGACCAACCCGCAGGCTCTTGGCGTGATAGATTTCCTTGCCATCTGCTTCCAGGACAGCGTCACCTATACCCATGTATAGCTTGCGTTGAATGACTCGCTTGAGATTGACGCGGTAGGTAACCAGTTTGGTTTCTGGCGTAACCTGGCCAGAGAATTTAACTTCTCCGGAGCCCAGGGCGCGACCACGACCAGGGCCACCTAGCCAGCCGAGGTAGAAGCCGATCAACTGCCACATGGCGTCCAGGCCGAGGCAGCCCGGCATTACCGGATCGGACTCGAAATGGCAGTCAAAGAACCAGAGGTCCGGCCTGATATCGAGTTCTGCTACGATCTCGCCTTTACCATGCGCACCGCCTTCACTGCTTATATTGGTAATACGGTCAAACATTAGCATTGGCGGCAGCGGCAGACGGGCATTTCCCGGGCCAAACAAATCTCCATGGCCGCATTTCAGGAGCTCTTCGTAGGAATACTGGTTTTGTGTCTGCTGCTTCAAGTCCAATGTTGTGCTCATAATGGGGGGTGATGGTTCGCCTGGCTGGTGATCTGAGGCGCGTATTCTAGCGGTTTAGCCAACAATTTGCATGGTGGTGGCCCGCCGATCTGAAACAGGGGGGATTAGTCGCGGAAATTGACAAATTGTAGAGGTAGATCGACAGGAGCTTCCTTGAGAAGTGTGATCACATTTTGCAGGTCGTCACGCTTTTTGCCGTTAATTCGTACCTTGTCGCCCTGAATGCTCACCTGAACCTTCATTTTTGCGTCCTTCACCAGTTTGACGATCTTGCGGGCAGTCTCCTGCGGAATTCCTTGCTGGACGGTGATGATCTGACGCGTCTGGTGCAGTTTTGCCTCCAGCTTGCCTTCTTCCAGTGATCCCAGGTCGATACCGCGCTTGGCCAGCTTCTGATGCAGGATATCCTTCATCTGCTTGAGTTGAAACTCGCTATCGGCAATGAGGGTAATCTGTTCTGATTCATTTTCAACCTTGGCGTTGGAGCCTTTGAAGTCATATCGATTGCTGACTTCACGGTTTGTCTGGTCGACGGCGTTTGTGACTTCTGGCAGGTCGACTTCGGATACAGTGTCAAATGATGGCATGAGCGGTAGTTTCGTGCTGCGTTGTTGACAGTATCATTCCACACGAAACGTTACTATGGAACCCTGATGGCTTTAAATATTCTCCGATTATTACGGCGGGCCCGTTTCCTGTCAGCGCGGCGTCGAATCGAATGGTATCCGCCATTCTGGTTGATGGGCGTGAAGGTTATCGAGCTGGATCCTGTCTGGAAACGCGTGCGTTTGCGTCTGCCGTTAACGGCATTTTCACGCAATCTTGGTGATAGCATGTTTGGTGGTTACCAGGCGGCGATCGCAGACCCGATCGCCGCTATAGCCTGTGCCAGGCAGTTTCCGGGGTACAGTGTTTGGACGCGCTCATTGTCTCTGGAGTTTGAGCAGCCGGGGGATACGAGCCTGGAGTTACGCTTCGAGTTTGATGCGTCGATCAGGGACCAGATTGAGGCTGATCTGGAGCGCAAGCAACGCAGCACCCCTGCATTCGAATACGGGCTCTATCGTAGTGACGGAGTCTGTTGCACCAGGGTGAACTGCCGGGTTGCGATACGCCCGGCCGGGTACCTGAAATGATTAGCTCGGTGCCGATGCGAGATCGTTAGTCTCGACGTTGTGTTCGGCATTCAGAGCATTTCTAATGTCTTCCAGCTGAGTGGCGCAAATACCGCCGTTTTCACGGCTCCAGGCTTGCAGCAGGGGTAGCACCGCCCGGGCCAGTGGCTTAGTGCTCTGCCCGGTCTGGCGCTGGTGCATGAGTGCCTGCAAGGCCTGTTCAACATCAGTGCTTGAGGCGACAGGGAGCGGTTCGGGCAAGCTGGGCGGGTTGGCGGTTGCGCCATTATCCGCGGCCGCCACTGATGTGTCCTCGTCGTACTGAATGCAATTACCGCCGGATTCTATTGCCTGCTTAAGCTTTGCGGTGGCGTCATCAAGCAGCGCGTCAGCACTGATTTCTCTGTTGTGAGGGACGAAACTGATAGCGAGGCTGGTTCGTACTGGTACAGGTTCGCCATCAATCTCGAAATCGTCTGACTGCAGACTCCGGTGGATGTGTTCGCCGACGCGGCGTGCGCCGCCGGCGTTTGCGGATGGCAGCAGCAGGGCAAAAGTATCCATGTTTATACGTGCTACCTTGTCCTCGCGACGGCGGTCCCGGGATAGCAACCGGGTCGTACGCCGCAATACTTCCTCGGCAGTCTGTTTGCCCCTGCGAAGAAACATGACCTTGTATTTTTCGATCTGGATCAGGATGAGTGCCAGCTCGGTATGGTGTCGGGTTGCGTAAGACAGGCTCTCCACCATGTGGTTGCTGAACGCACGCTGGTTGTCGAGTCCTGTCAGCAGGTCGGTACTACTTTCTGCGGCCAGTTTTTCTTTGCTGGCCTCGCTGTTCTGCAGCGCCTGCTGGGTGCGTTGTTGTTTTGCCTGGGCCTTGGCACGTGCCAGTAGCTGAACAGATTCAAATGGCTTGGTAATAAAGTCGCTGGCACCAGCCGCCAGAGCCGTGGTTTTACTGCCGTCGTCATCTTCGGCGCCGGTAACGATGATAACCGGAAGATTCTGGACGTCCACTGAGTCTGATGTGCGTATACGCTCCAGCAGCCCCAGGCCATCCAGATTTGGCATAGAAAGATCTGACATCACCAGGCTGACATGCGGCGAAGCCTGTAAAACATCCCAGGCCTCTTCGCCATCACTGGCCTCAAGGATGTCAAATTCGCCTTTCAGGATCTTGCGTGCGGCGACGCGCATTAAGCGTGAGTCGTCTACTACTAGAAGCGTTGGTTTGTTTGCTACGGCTTCGGTCATAATGTCGGCCCTTGACCATGTCTATATTGGTGTGATGTCGGCCGACGCTGATTGATCTTTACGATTTAAGGTTCGCCTGCAGGCTCGGGATAGGTGTATATCTAACTGATCATGCTTAAATTTAATTTCTCGGGGCGTTGGGTTGGGGGGTGGTTTTGCCGAACCGTGAAATATGTGCTGTTCGATCAAGTGACAGCGATTCAAAGTCGTAATTGCGCTCCTCCGTAAGAGTTTATTTAACTTGCTGTAATAAAAGATAAAAATAATTTATCGTGGGCTTTTTACCACAAAAAAAGGGCCTGCTTATGCAGGCCCTTTTTACGCTTTTGCCAGTTTCCTAGCGACGCGTTCTGCGCTTCTTGGCTACCTTTTTCTTGGCAGCCCTTTTCTTCGCGGGACGCTTCTTGGCTACTTTTTTCTTAGCAGCCTTTTTCTTCGCGGGACGCTTCTTGGCTACTTTTTTCTTAGCAGCCTTTTTCTTCGTAGTGCGTTTCTTGGTTACCTTTTTCTTGGCGACCTTTTTCTTCGCAGTACGTCTCTTGGCTACTTTTTTCTTAGCAGCCTTTTTCTTGGAAGCCTTCTTCTTGACAACCCGCTTCTTGGCTACCTTCTTCTTAGCAACCTTCTTCCTGGCTGCTGGTCTCTTCTTTGCTACAACCTTTTTCTTCTTGGCGGTAGCCTTGCGCTTACTGGTTTTCTTTCGAACTGCCATGAGGATAACCTCCTTCAAGATACATGGTTCGCGTAACGTTACGGCGCTTGCAATTAAAACTTTAATGAAAAAAGAACAAATTACAACACCTAGGTAAAGTTTCGCTCTATGATTGCAGTGTAACTCGTGAGTGGTAAAGCAACGAACGTTAACGGATTTAAATGACTGGAGTTGTTGAAGAAATTCAGGGACTATGTATTTAACGCTGCTATTTACTTGCGAAATGAGTTTTTGCTAATGTGGTGCAAGTGCTGAACAGGTATCCAAAGACAAACCGGAACTGTTAGCAGAGGTGCATTTTGCGGTTAAAATTATTTTAAATATTTTTTGTGGATGACGTGAAAAAGCTTCAAAGTCGCAGCAAAATTTTGTGTTTGCGTTGTAATTGCGCAACATTCTGACAAGGTGAGTGCAGTATGAGTAACCAAATTATGCACTGGTACGATGAATGCACTTCGCTACTTTGGAGGGACGATTTGCGTCAACTTCACGGGTTGCGACGCAACTTGATTGTGCCGATACGTTTACTGGTTGTACTTGTTCGGCAGTTCGTTGCTGGTGAACTGAATTTACGTGCAATGAGTCTGGTGTACACAACATTACTGTCAATCGTGCCATTACTGGCGGTGAGTTTTTCTGTTCTCAAAGGGTTTGGAGTTCATAACCAGGTCGAACCTTTGCTGCTTAACTTTCTTCAGCCTCTGGGCTCCCGAGGGGTTGAGTTGTCAGATAACATTATAGGTTTCGTCGAGAACGTTAAGGTAGGTGTGCTGGGCTCTCTGGGCTTGTTGTTTCTTCTCTATACTGTTGTTTCTCTTATACAAAAAGTTGAATCTTCATTCAATTATGTGTGGCAGGTAGGACGTTTGCGCGGACTTGCACAGCGCTTTTCGAGCTATCTCAGTGTCATTCTGATAGGGCCTGTTCTGGTGTTCGCTGCGCTGGGTTTGACTGCTACGGCGATGAGTAATTCACTGGTGCAGCAGCTAATGACAGTGGAACCGCTGGGTTATGTGTTGCTGGCCATGAGCAAACTGGTGCCTTACCTGCTGATCATCGCAGCGTTTTCTTTCTTATATATGTTCATTCCAAATACTCGTGTGAAGCTGGGGCCGGCATTGATCGGTGGTCTGGTAGCGGGTGTGTTGTGGCAATCCAGCGGATGGGCATTCGCAGCGTTTATTGCGTCTTCTTCGAAGTATGCGGCAATATATTCTGGTTTCGCCATAATGATACTGCTGCTGATCTGGTTATATCTGAACTGGTTGATACTCTTGCTGGGCGCGCAGGTCGCGTTTTATATGCAGTATCCCCAGTATATGACGCGTGAACCGGTGCAATTGAGGCTGAGTAACCGCCTGCGTGAACGCCTGGCGCTGCAGATCATGTTCATGGTCGCCGAGCATCATATACATAATCGTGCGCCCTGGACTTCCGAAGCACTGGTACATCATCTTGGGTTGCCAATGCAGCCGGTACACCATGTATTGCAGTTGATGGTAAGCAGTGAGTTTCTGGCCGAAACCAGTGATGAACCACCTGCATACCTTCCAAGACGCGACGTAGAGACCATTTCACTGTCCGAACTGTACGAGGTTGTACGCAGCGCGGGGGAAAACAGGTTTTTGTCGCTCAAGACGTTCCCGCATCAGCAGCAAGTGGACACGGCGATGGCGGCACTGCAGTCTGCCGTGCGATCTGAGCTGGGTGAGCAGACGTTAAAAGATATGGTCGAGAGTGGTGGGGGGCGCTAGCGGGTTGCCAGTGAAGTTGGGTGGGTAGACTCGATTTCACCCAGTCGGAAGGTAACAGTGTATCCGGCGGGGCGTATTGTTACCCATTCCGGAAGATGCCGACTCATTTCAAGGAAAAACTGGGTGCGTGACACCCCTGTGCAGGCTAATGGATGGGGCTGACGGAGCGATTGATAATGCCAGACCGGCTGGCCTGTTGAACCGCTGGCTGGTTCCGGTCCGCTTACCTGTATGGTCTTGCCGCCGGGGGACCAGTGGCCCTGGCAGAGTTTCTGTTGTGCATGGAGCCTCGCAGAACGCAGGGCAATGTTGAGTTTTGCAAGTGCAACCGACCCGATGACAGCCTGTTCAGCGGGCATTTCGGCCATAACCCTGTCGTATTCCCGCGCCAGAGCATTTCCATGTACACCCAGAACGATAGTGGACAGGAAAAGGGTTCGGCTCAGAGATAAGATGCGTGCTGACATTAAAATGTTGTTGTCCCGGGTTTTGGCATAGCCTATGCCTCCGTCTGCAGTAAAACTGTGATGCGACACACAAAATGGTGAGTCATGACAGAAGTCACAGGTAATCAAGGCAACAGCCGTAAGCGTCGTTATATACGATGGTTGCTTGAGGGGCTGATATTGATTGCAATTCTTATGGTTGTGCACGGTTTCCAGACCCGCAACATCGTGCGAGGCCCGGCGCCGGAATTTCAGGCCAGGCTGCTGGATGGAACCGCAGTCAGGCTGCAGGATTACCGCGGGCAAGCATTGCTGCTGCAATTCTGGGCGACCTGGTGCCCGATTTGCCAGTATGAGCAGGATAGTATTGATGCCTTGGCCCGGCAAAACGCCGTGCTAACGGTAGCCATGGATGAGCTGGCTGAAGCGGAGATGCGTACCTGGCTGGACGAGCAGGGTGTGTCGTACCCGGTGGTTCTTGATGCCGGTGGTCGCTTGTCTGGTCTCTATGGGGTAGAGGGCGTACCCACTAGTATCGTTATTGATCCAGTGGGCGATATCCGTTTCGTTGAAGTGGGCTATACGACGGAAATCGGGTTGCGCCTGCGGCTATGGTGGGTGAGTTTATGAGGCAATGTTCACCGCAGGTTGAATTGGCTATGGACAAGATCTGTGCGCAGGGGTGCGAGCTGGTCAGTGCCTATATCGTGGCGCTGAAAAAAGACGAGAGTCGGCCCGAATTCGCCCAACTGGATGCCATACAGCGGGCCGCCCTGTTGATTGAGTTGCAGGCCATTATGGCCGTCTATGAAGAAAAGGGGGCCTAGCTGGCGCGTGCCGCGCGCTTGCGCTCGTGTTCCAACAGCAGTTTCTTGCGAATCCGGATGCTTTCGGGCGTGACTTCCACCAGTTCATCTTCGTCGATGAATTCCAGTGCCTGTTCGAGTGACATACGTATGGGCGGTGTCAAAACAATGTTTTCATCGGTACCCGAGGCGCGCACGTTGGTGAGCTGCTTGCCTTTGAGCGGATTGACCACCAGATCGTTATTGCGTGAATGGATGCCAATGATCATTCCTTCGTAGACGGCTGTGTTCGGGTCAATAAAGAGTCGACCGCGTTCCTGCAGGTTGAATAAAGAATAGCCCAGTGCTTTGCCGCTGCCGTTGGCGATCAGCACGCCATTGGCACGTTTGCCAAATTCACCTTTGCGCACCGGTGCATAGTGATCGAAAACGCTGTACAGCAGACCGCTGCCCTGGGTGGCAGTGAGGAACTCGGTACGAAAGCCGATCAGGCCACGCGACGGAATAATGAAATCCAGACGTACGCGGCCATCACCATCCGGCACCATATTCTGTAAATCGGCTCCGCGTGTGCCAAGCTTTTCCATCACTGTGCCCTGGTGCTGCTCCTCGACATCCACGGTCAGCTGCTCTTGCGGTTCATGGAGTTCGCCATCAACCTCCCGGTAGATGACCTCGGGGCGGGAGACACCGAGTTCATAACCTTCGCGGCGCATGTTTTCGATGAGAATGGACAGGTGCAGCTCACCGCGCCCGGAGACCTTGAACTTGTCCGGGTCGTCAGTGTTTTCAACCCTTAATGCAACGTTATGTATCAGTTCTCGGTCGAGGCGTTCCCTGACCTGGCGCGAAGTGACGAATTTGCCCTCGCGTCCGGCGAAAGGTGAACTGTTGACCTGGAAAGTCATACTCACGGTGGGTTCATCGACGCTCAGGGCGGGTAGCGCTTCGACATTGGCCGGGTCACAGAGGGAGTCTGAGATTCCCAGTCCATCTATACCGGTGAAAGCGATAATGTCTCCGGCCTGAGCTTCATCCACTTCGATACGTTCCAGTCCGAGAAAGCCGAACAACTGCAGCATCCGGCCATTACGTTGTTTGCCGTCACGGTCAACAATTGTGATATTGGTATTGGTGCGCACTTTGCCGCGGTTGATGCGGCCAACACCAATGACGCCGACATAGCTGTTGTAGTCCAGTGAGCTGATCTGCATCTGGAAAGTGCCATCGACATCCACGTCCGGAGCGGGCACTTTGTCGATAATGAGTTGTAATAGCGGATTCATGTCACCGTCGCGTGCGTCAACGTCGGCACTGGCAAAGCCTTGCAGCCCGGAAGCATAAATGACCGGGAAATCGAGCTGTTGGTCAGTGGCACCGAGCCGGTCGAACAGATCAAAGGTCTGGTCGAGCACCCAGTCCGGGCGGGATCCGGGGCGGTCTATTTTGTTGATGACAACAATCGGATGCAGGCCCTGTTCCAGGGCTTTCTGGGTGACGAAACGGGTCTGCGGCATCGGCCCCTCAACAGCATCGACCAGTAGCAGCACGGAATCAACCATCGACATGACACGTTCCACTTCGCCGCCAAAATCGGCGTGGCCGGGTGTATCAACAATGTTGATACGGTAGTCCTGCCAGTTAATTGCCGTGTTCTTGGACAGAATGGTAATCCCGCGCTCTCGCTCAAGATCATTGGAATCCATAACGCGCTCGGGAGCTGCGCTGCGGTCACCAAGGGTGCCCGACTGGGATAATAACTGGTCGACCAGGGTGGTTTTCCCATGGTCAACGTGGGCGATTATGGCAATATTACGGCGGCGTTCGATCACAACAGATTCCAGCAGGTAAAAGAGCGGGGATTATACCTGAAAGCGGCAGATAAAGGACATTGAATGGTTTACCAGTGTAGTTTCGAGGTTGTCACACGCGGGCGCGGCAGTTACTCAATTCGCGAGGAGGCCGAGCGGTGGCTTGCAGAAAGTGCTATCAAGGCGGGAATAGGTCTGGTGTTTGTCCACCATACCAGCGCTTCGCTGATCCTTTGTGAGAATGCTGACCCTGAAGTGCGCGCAGATCTCGAGCGGTTTATGGCCCGACTGGTCCCGGACGGCGACCCCCTGTTCAGGCATATCGATGAGGGGCCGGACGATATGCCGGCACATGTCCGCAGTATTCTGACCTCAAATTCGTTGAGTGTGCCAGTGACGGCGGGCCGGTTCGATCTCGGAGTCTGGCAAGGCATCTATTTGTGGGAACATCGCCAGGCACCGCATCGACGCCGCATAACGCTAACCGTGTGCGGGGACTAATGCCGGGTCTGGTTGCCGAGATCCGGAACATTCGGCGCATCGCCAAGACAGGCGTCGTCTTCGCTCGTCTGTAGCGGGTCAGTCTCTGCATCAGCGAACTCATTTTCCGCTGCCTCGTTTGGCTCTGCCGGGTCGTCGCGACTGTCATTGCCAAGTACCGGCTGATGAGGTATGTCGAGTTGTGGCGTGGAAACCGGGTCGTCGCAGAGTGCCTGTGAACCACCGGCCAGGTGTTCGTAGACGTCACGATAACTGGCAGTCATTTTCTGAACCAGATCGGATGTTTTCATGAAATGCTGGCTGACCTGTTCACGGTAGCCATCGAACTGTTGTTGTGCTGAGGCCAGTTCGGATTCCAGTTCTCTGATGCGTTGCCGGTTTCCTGTTGTGAAATAGGCACCAGCAATTCCGCAAGCCAGACCAAAGGCGAAACTTATGAGCCCGACACCCCAGGCCCAGCTTAAGCTAAAACCACTCTCCACAAATGTACCCTCCTGCAGCTGAAGGTTAGTATAACGGGGATGACCTTCAATGTTGAATTTCTTCTACTATACTGTCGGAGGTAGACGTCGTCGCGCCTGCGGTGCCGCACTATCTCGGTGCAGCCCAGGCCCGGCTGTACGGCAGGGAAGAACAACAATCTGATACCTGAAACGGTCCGACGTGGCCAAGTATCGGAATACCGACTCGGAGGTTGGCCATAAAAATGAAATCAATATATGTGGGAAACATCTCTTTCGAGACTACGCCTGACCAGTTGCGAGACCTGTTTTCGCCGCATGGTGATGTGCTTTCGGTCAAACTGATCAATGACCGTTACACGGGTAAGCCGAGGGGATTTGCTTTTGTCGAAATGGATGATGACGGTGTCGATGAAGCGATCAATGCGACCGATGGTGTCGAATTCGAAGGGCGTAACCTGAAGGTCAACCTGGCCAAGCCCAGGGGCGTCTGGCGTATGCGCCGGCCGAGGCATTAGGCAACCTGGTTACGAATTTCTCCAGCCTGAAAAGCATGGATGTTGGATACAATTTCACTCAGTAGTTGCTGGCGGGCAGAGCGGCTGGCCCAGGCGATATGTGGTGTGACGATCAGGCGGGGTGAGTGGTAATCAAGTAGCGGGTTATGTTCCCTCGGCGGTTCTGTGCTGAGTACATCGACGCCGGCACCAGCGATCCATCTCTTTTGCAGCGCTTCGACCAGCGCAAATTCGTCCACGATGCCACCCCTTGCCGTGTTGATCAGCAGGGCGCTGTCTTTCATAGCCTGAAGCTCAGACCGCCCTATAAGGTGGCGAGTCTGATCGGATAAGGGGCAGTGCAGGCTGATGGCGTCAGACTCTGCCAGTAATTGCTCCAGTGCCACCCGACCGTCAATGGGGGGAGCGTACCGGCGTTGTGCGACAAGTACCTGCATGTGAAACGCACGCGCAAGCTGTTCGACCGACTGACCGAGTACACCATGGCCGATAATTCCCAGGGTCTTGCCATGGAGTTCCTCAATGGTCTGGTCGAACAGGCAAAAGTGAGGGCTGTTAACCCAGTCCCCTTCATCAACGCGATGGCGGTAGTTGTCCAGTTGCCGTGTCAGAGTAAGAAGCAGTGTAAATACCGCTTCGGTTACCGATGCAGTCGCATAGTTTCTTGCGTTGCAGACGGCAATACCAGCATCTCTGGCAGCATCAAGGTCGATATTGTTGGTTCCTGTCGCGGCTACACAGATGAGTTTCAGGTCAGGCGCACAGGTCAGATGTTCGCGCATTAGCGGCGCCTTGTTGGAGACAACTACATGCGCGCCGGTAATGTGTTTGCTGATCTGATGTTCGTCGGTGGCAGGATATAGTTGCCAGTCATCCAGGCAGCTTTGCAATGCATCCAGTGTCAGGTCGGCGGGGTGTACGCTGTCCAGATCGAGGAAAACGCCGCGCATTTTTCAGTTGCCGAGCAGGCCGCTTTTAAGGCGTTTGTCCGCCGGGCTCGAACCCAGCCAGACGCTCAGCAGTGCATTGAAAAAATCGTCACCTTCAATTTGACCGAGTTTTTGCTGATTAACACTTAGTGATGTGCCCTGCCCGGGGATGAAATCCATATTTACATGATCACCTGCGTGCAGATCGGGGAACAGCGCATTGAAGGTTTTCAGTCGATCAGCGATTTTCGATTGCTCAGCTTTGCCCAGGTTATCCTTGATACCGTCGATCCAGCCCCGGGTTATTTTGTCGGCATCGACTTCCTTGTATAGCATGAACATCTGCATACTTTTCGCACCTGTGTTTGCCAGTGCCTGGTTTGCATCATGAGTGGCCTTGTCAAGGTAGAGGGCGCCAATATAAACGTTTACAAAAAACTTGCTGCGAATGCCGGCGCCATTCAGTGTCAGCGAATCATTACCAAGGGTGTAGTGATCATCAAGTCTGACGCCTGAAATTTCTGTGTCTGCCCGGGCGAGCAAGGGCAGTACAAGCAGACTAATATACAGGCAGGTACGAACAAGAGACGGCATGGGGTGGCTTCCTCCTGGAATCCGGGCCAGCGCATATTAACACGGGTGTTGCCAGGCAGGGCGGGAGCTCTGTCACTCATTGCTGATATTGGCACGGTTGATCGCCTGATCCGGGACCGGCAACAACTTTTTCTATTGCCACCGAAAGCCGGGCGCATGATACCGGCCCCGGTTGGCTACCGGGCGTACACGCGGTGTCAATAAATTCCCATTGGGTGGTGACGTTGAGCTGTTTTCGCTGTCAGACAGACAGTTGAAGGCTGAAACTTAATCCAGATCAATTGGGGTACTAAATTAATGGGTTAAAGTAAACACGGAGGATTGCCGATAACGCGAGGATGGGTTTTCTCGCTTATCAACGGAGGATGTTATGGAGCACCGATGCAGTGTTCGTAAGTCAATAGGGTTTCAACTGCTTTTATACAAACATGGCCTGCCAGTACAGAGTGGTACCTGTATCAATATGGGTCTTGGCGGCATGCTGGTCGATACCGGTGATCGGCAGTGGCGCAAGAACGAATACCTGGAAGTCGAAATTCTTGGTCAGGCGGGTAAAGCGGCTATGCGCTTGCCGGCGGTTGTGGTTCATCAGACCCCGCAGGGTGTCGGCGTGATGTTTGATGCGGTGACCAGTGAACAGAGGCGTACCTTGCGGGCCTGGTTGTTCGGCCGCGCAGAACAGGAATCTGCTCCGAGTGAGACCTCCCGGGCTGTAGCCTGACATATTTACCCTGTCGGGCTCTATTCCCGACGGGGGTGCCTGATGATTTCCCCGCGCTGTAGCGGGAAATTGTTGCCTTGCTGTTTATCCCGGAAGTAACGTTCCAGTGTTTCCTTTACCACCGGGAAGGCCAATCTGTCCCAGGGCACTGTTTGTGCGTCAAATAACTCACATTCCAGACTTTCTACTCCCGGTGCGTAGTGGCCCTCGCAGAGATCGCCGCGAAACAGCATATACACCTGGCTGATGTGGGGGATGCTGAACAAGCTGTAGAGACTGCGTATTTCCACCCGCGCACCGGCTTCCTCCCGGGTTTCGCGCATCGCAGCCTGCTCGGTTGACTCGCCATTTTCCATGAAGCCTGCCGGTAGCGTCCAGAGTCCATGACGCGGCTGGATAGCGCGACGGCACAGCAATATCTTTCCTTCCCACTCCGGAATGCAGCCGGCAACAATCTTCGGATTCTGATAGTGGATTTCGTCGCAGCTGTTGCAGATAAAGCGTTCTCGGTTGTCGCCATCCGGAATGCGCAGGCTCACACTGGCGCCACAGGTGCTGCAATATTTCACTCATGTCTCCTGGCTAAGCTTATTGGGTGATGCTAGCACGGTTGCCGGTTCAGGTATGGCCTTGCCAGCATCAGACCCAACATGGTTTTGGCATCAATAATATCGCCACTGTTGAGTTGCTCAAGTGCGTGGCTGTAATCAACCCAGTGTACCTCGATGACCTCGTGTGCATGCCTGTCGGTATCAGTGGCTTGCAGATCGCGGGCGAGATAGAGATGGATCTTTTCGTCACAGAAGCCGGGGGTGGTGAGAATAGTGCCCAGCGATTCCCAGTGATCAGCCGTCAGGCCGGCTTCTTCCTGGAGCTCCCTTCGCGCAGTTTGCTCCGGCGCTTCGGGTTGGTCGATCTTGCCCGCGGGCAGTTCCCATAACCATCCGCCGGCTGCGTGTCGGTACTGTCGCAGCAGGCAGATTCGTCCCTTCCCGTCCTGGGCGACAACGGCGGCGCCGCCCGGGTGCCTGACAACCTCGAGTTCAAGGTTCTCGCCGTTGGGCAGATCAACGTTCTCCAGCCCGAGGTTGACGACCTCTCCTGCATAAAGGGTGCGACGGTTGGTCATCGCTGGTTACTTTCCGTAGACGGCCAGTGTCTGGCCGCAACCAGGAGGGCTTGACTGATCAAGATACATGGCGCGCAAAGGTAAGTGCAGTGCTGGCAGGAGTTCTTCACCACGAATAAACGTATCGAATTCTGTGCCACCAAGTATGCAATGGGCTGTGGTGTGGTAGAGGCGGTCGAGTGCATCGCCGTCTGCCAGTGCATGCAGTACCGACGGTCCGGCGATAGCGTAGACCCGCTGGTAGCCCAGTGCGCCAAGTTGAGTGCGCAGGCTGCGGGCATTGACCTGGTTGCCGTTGCCACTGTAAATCACTTTGAGATTGCTGTGCGATGTGAGTCGTCTGAGCTGTTCTTTATCCGCGTCCTCGCCGGTTATGACGTACAGTTGACGATCGCCGTAGCGGTTTAGTGACTCCACGGGGATATCCAGACTGGCGCTAAAAATGGCGATATCGGGTTGGGGTTTGAGTCCATGGTTGATGCGCCAGTCGCGAAGGTCTTCGAAATCCGGTGACAGACCTACAGGTAGTTCGGCCTGGGCCTCGTTGCTGGCGGCCTGGCGAAAAAAACGCGCCGTGGTAATTAATAAATCTGCTTGTACGGCCAGTTCCTGGAACAGGCGCCAGTCCCGTGCATTAGCGATAGCCGGTGGTACCTGATGGGTGGCGCGGTTTTCACCGGGTAAGGCGATGCGGCCGTCCAGGCTGGCAATGAAATTACTGTATATAAAAGGTTGCCGTGCCGGTAGCTCGGCAAGCTGGTGCAAATACAGGTTTTTCAGTGGGTGAGTCTGGCCGGAATTTGGATACAGTTCTAGTATGGTATTGTCCATTTGGCAAATCCTAACGATTTTTTGGACAGAAAGAAAAAAGCCGCCTTAAAGGCGGCTTTTTTGATTTTCCTACAGGCCTAAATTCAGGCGACTTCTTCCTGAATGGCACTGCCCTTTCCCTGGTAGTCGGAAATGGCGGCCTTGATCGCATCTTCAGCGAGTACGGAACAGTGTACTTTCACTGGCGGTAGCGCCAGTTCTTCCGCAATCTGACTGTTTTTGATTTCGCCGGCTTCTTCGAGAGTCTTGCCCTTGACCCATTCGGTCAGAAGTGAACTGGAAGCAATGGCGGAGCCGCAACCGTAGGTCTTGAAGCGGGCATCTTCAATCACACCGTTGTCACCAACCTTGATTTGCAGCTTCATGACATCACCACAGGCGGGTGCGCCTACCATACCGGTACCCACGCTGGTGTCAGCCTTGTCGAAAGAACCAACGTTACGCGGATTCTCATAGTGATCCAAAACCTTGTCGCTGTAAGCCATGACGAGTTATCTCCAAATGCTGTATTTCAAAACCGGTTACTGTTCAGGCGGCACTCTGCTGGAAACCTGAGCCAAAGTTACTGTCACCTTTTTCGCTGTCCTTGGCTTCGCTGTTCTGATTTACAGCTTCGGCCAGAGTCAGATCGTTCAGGTAGTCGTAAATGCGTGAGCTCAGTTGATTCCACATAATGACGCTCTGCGGCCATTCCTCGCCAGGGATACGCTCGCGACGGGCAGGCATGGCATCGTCAACAGCGCTAAGTATTTCTGCGATGGTGATCTCTGTGGCCGGGCGGCGCAGGCAATAGCCGCCACCAGGGCCACGCATACCAGTGACTAGCCCATGGTTGCGTAGACGTGCAAACAGTTGTTCCAGATAGGATACGGAAATCGACTGCTCGACAGAAATATCGGCAAGGGTAACCGGGCCCTTGTTGTGACGTAACGCCAATTCCATCATCGCTGTGATGGCATGACGACCTTTAGTTGATAATTTCATGATTCGCCTCATTTGATTCCCAGGCGCGGCACCCTCTGGCGCGCGTCTCCGTTTAATCATTATGGCTATGATAATAATACTTGACTCTTTTAGTCAAGAATAATTCGTCAGGGGACAAACAACCGCCGGCCCGGCGTTAATCAGTCGGGCCAGTTAAATTGCTGTAGATCTGAAGGGTATTTAAGCCTAATAAGGCGACATCGTCAAGCAGCCAGGCGTTTTGCCAGGTCTTCAAGGTCGTCGGTATCCTGGAATAATTTACCTGTTATTTCAATAACCTGCTCTTCTTTCAGCCCAAGCATTTCGAGGCTGAACTGGGGCAGGCCGGAGTGATCGGTTTCTCCCAGCCCATGCAAAGCAAGTGCTCGATTGGCAACCAATACCAATTGGGAATAGGTTGAGTGCTGGTCCCAGTAGCCTTCGTCATGATGATGGCGAACCGCGACGATCAATTCCTGGGGAAGGCCCCAGGCTTCCATTAACCAGGCACCAATCTGGTCGTGAGTCACCCCAAGTACGTGGCGTTCCAGCTCGCAGGTAGGCATTTCCGGATTAGCCTGGGCAAACCGGTTAAGAATGAAAAATTCAGGTTGAAAAGTATGGCCCAGCACCAGTCTGCCCAGGTTTTGCAGTAAACCGGCAAGGTAAGCCGTGCCGCGCGGTATGGCTTGTTTGCCGGGTAGCTTGCCCGCCAATTCCTCGACCAGTCGGCCAGCATAAACCGAGTGCTTCCAGAAAGCGTCCAGGCCGAATGGGCCATCCTGCGGAACACGCAGGGATTTTCCTATTGAGAAGCCCAATGCCATATTCAATACGAACTCGAAACCCAGCACTCTGGCAATTGCAGTCTGCAGGTTTTTGATTCTACCGGCGTATCCATACAGCGACGAATTAGCGTAACGGAGCACCTGTGCGGAAAGACCGGGATCCTGTTCGATAATATCGGCCAGCTGTTTAGCGTTGGCGCGTGAGTTGGCGGCGAGCCGGAGTATCTGTGCGGCTGTGGCTGGCAATGCCGGCAGCTCGTGAAACTCTTCTATATTATGTTTTACGCGAGCCGGAGTGAACTGCTCAACTACCTCGCTAAGGGTGCCATCGGTTTTCCCGAGGTCCGCGCGCAAGGTTTCGGCGGGGCGCGAAAAGCATCCGCTGAAGGCATCGCCAAGTAATCTGCGGAAATCGTTCCTGGATATCTGTATCAGGCTGGTATGGACGCCGGGTTCAAATGTAATAAGGTCCAGGCTGTCGAGCGACGAATCGATAATAACGTCCAGGTCGTAAGCGGGTGCCAGAGGTGGGTAGGAGCGCGGCTCACAATCATCAAAAATGGCTGTCAGCTGATTCCCTGGTACCAGTTCAAGTTCGCGGTGCAACAGCGCACACAGTGCCTCGAAGTCCAACACGTGGTCGGCGGGTAACACGGCCATAAGCAAGCCCTGGCCATCGACCAGGATTACTGCCCGGACCATTTGCGAGACCGGAATATCACAGGCATCAGCTGCCTGTGTCAGGGTAGACGTTCGACGGTGTGGCAGTGTTTCATAGGCTACGCCTTCACTGTCGAGATAGTCGCGAATACTTGCAGGTATGCCCATCCTAGGTTCCTTAAACTTGAATTTTCCTTACCGGATAAAAGCAAAATCCGAACCATTCTTGAAAAATTCATGGATTTCAGTATCCTGTGGCTGCCTGCTTAGAATACAGTTTGCGGGGTGACAAAGGATCGACGCATAGATTTAAGAATCAGGCCGGAAATTTGCTAGAATCGGCGCCCAAAGACAAAATCACACCATAGTGATTGGAGTAATTAACCAAGATGACAACTGAATATGCAACCGGCTCCGAACGCCGAGGCCGTTCAAGAGAAAAACTGGCCACTTTGGTCAAGACGCGTAGTGAAACGCTGTCGCTCTATACTGAACTTGCCAACCAGCGGCCCTTTGAGGCGGACGATGTCACCAATGAGGCCTTACAGGAATTTTGCCAGGCACTGATTGACTATGCGGCCAGCGCACATTTCCAGCTCTACCGGTTTATCTCTGACAAGCTTGAGCGTCGTACGCCAGTTGTCGAAGTGGCGGACAGAGTGTATCCGCAGATCATTCAGACTACCGATATGATTCTGCGTTTCAACGACAAATATGACGCCGTGGATCTGATAAATGGTGATCGTGAAGTGCTGACGCTACTGGATTCCGACCTGTCAAATCTGGGGGAGACACTGGCTGAACGCATTCAACTCGAAGATCAGGTCATAGGTGCCATGACCGGTCAGGTACACTGAACGCCATCGGCAAACCTGGCGATATACTCTGAATCAGTTCCGAAGAACGGTTTAATCCGGCATCCATTGTGGCCACATATAATATAAGTAAATTATTATAGAATAAATTAATGTGATACAATGCGACGCTTTATTGGCGTCCTCCTCGAGTGGCGCAACACCAAGTAACCAGCGCTTTAGCGAGGACCCGGACAATGGAGCAGGGCAAAACCCTTACGCAGTTTATTATTGAAGAACAACGTTGTATCCCGGATGCGACCGGTGATTTTACGTCGCTGTTGAACGATATTCTTACCGCCTGCAAAAAAATTTCCTGTGCGGTTAATCGTGGTGGCCTGATTGGTATTCTGGGGTCTGCTGAAACCGAGAACGTACAGGGTGAAACCCAGAAAAAGCTCGATATCATTAGCAATGACGTAATGGTCAATGCGCTCGACTGGACTGGTCACCTCGCGGGTATGGCTTCCGAGGAAATGGAAGATCCCTTGCCGATTCCGGAGATGTATCCAAGGGGCAAATATCTGATCCTGTTTGATCCGCTGGATGGTTCGTCGAATATCGACGTTAACCTGTCCGTGGGCACCATTTTCTCTATCCTGCGTTGCCCTGATGGCGTGGAAAGCCCGGGTGTCGAGGATTTCCTGCAGCCCGGCACCGAGCAGGTGTGCGCCGGCTACGCATTGTACGGTCCATCCACCATGCTGGTATTAACTACCGGGCACGGCGTCAATGGATTTACGCTCGATCGCAGTATCGGAGAGTTCATTCTTAGCCATCCTGGCATGAACGTGCCATCCGAAACGCGCGAATTCGCCATCAATATGTCTAATCAGCGTTACTGGAACGCGGCAATTTCCCGTTATGTGGATGAATGTCTGAGTGGTGCAGAAGGCTCGCGTGACAAGGATTTCAATATGCGCTGGGTAGCTTCCATGGTGGCAGAAGTGCACCGTATCCTCACCCGCGGAGGTATCTTCATGTACCCTGCCGACAGTCGCAAAGGCTCGGAAAATGGCAAGCTGCGCCTTATGTATGAAGCAAACCCCATGGGCTTTATTATCGAGCAGGCCGGTGGTGCCTGCCATACCGGTTACCAGCGTATCCTGGAAGTGAGCCCGCAAGGGTTGCACCAGCGGGTTCCTGTGATTCTGGGTTCGCGTGAGGAAGTCGAGCGCGTAGTCGGCTATCACCAGGAGGATGACGGTGGAGATCGCCAGGTAGCCTGAATCCTACGCTGCCAGTTACCAAAGGCCGGACAGAGTGTATGCTCTGTCCGGCCTTTTTGTTATTCGGTGGTTACAAAGTTAAGTGATGGGGTAGGGGTGTGAGCAGCAGTCAAACCGGCACCGAGGTGCAGCAGTTACTCGAAATCATGGCGCGCCTGCGTGATCCTGGGCGCGGCTGTCCCTGGGATCTGGAGCAGGATTTTTCTACCATTGCGCCGTATACAGTGGAAGAAGCCTACGAAGTGGCGGATGCCATAGAACGTAATGTGCCTCAAGACCTGTGTGATGAATTGGGTGACCTGCTTTTCCAGGTCGTGTTTCATGCCCAGATGGCCAAAGAGCGCGACTGGTTTTGCTTCGATGATGTGGTCGCTTCAATCAACCGCAAAATGATTCGTCGGCACCCCCATGTATTTGCTGACGCGCAAGTTGAGAATGCTCACGAGCAGACAAAAGCCTGGGAGCATCACAAGGCCAAGGAACGCGCAGCGAAAGGCGGCGCGAATGTCAGTGCGCTTGATGGTGTGCCAGTGGCTATGCCGGCGCTGGTGCGGGCGCAGAAACTCCAGCGCCGTGCCGCCCGCGTAGGTTTCGACTGGGTAGAAATCTCGGCTGTAATCGACAAGCTGGAAGAAGAGTTGCACGAACTCAGGCAAGCCTTGCAGGATGAGGAACCGCTGGCTCGCGTTCAGGAAGAGTTGGGTGATCTTTTATTCAGTGGAGTCAATCTGGCACGTTTTCTTGAGGCGGATGCCGAGTCGGTATTGCGAGCAGCCAGCCAGAAGTTTGACCGGCGTTTCCGTTTGGTGGAGGCGCAGGCACGAGCGGACGGCGAGTCGTTGAGCGACTGTTCCCTGGACCAGCTGGAAGCGTACTGGCAGCAAGCCAAGGTCAGTCTGGATGATGGTACCGGCTAATCATTGTCGCTGGCCAGCAACCAGTCCAGGAATGGCCGTTCAATCAGATTGTAGAAACGTTGTGAGTTGGCTTCATAGCGATCGAGATCGAGGCGGCTGTTCACGCCGCAGACGCGGTTAATAAAGTGTCGCGCCCGGCGTGCATCGATCTCGGCATCATAAGCAGTCAGGTTGATTTGTTGCAGGTAATCCCAAAAGTGCGGATCACGCGCCAGGGTACCCGCATTAAAGCTCGCTTGCTTCCCGACGAGACTGTCTTTCAGACGCAGCCGGCGTGCCTGGGAAGAGCGGATTTTCGGGGGACTCAGTGCAACCAGATACAGCAAGCAGTGAGCATTTTGCGCGCTGTTGGCTGTATTACCTGTCCAGCCCGGAAGCGCGCCGCTTTCGAGTACTTTCAGTGTGACGCTGTGATCATCGTGCGTTGTTGCCGGTTGGGTTCCAGTCCTGTTGTCCAGGGTGTTCACTGCAATCTCCATAATTAAGTGCCAGGTGTTGTGGTGCATCCATGCGCCATGAATTCGTCCTTTGATTTGTAAAGAGTGCATCAGCTGTGCCAACTTCGTTTTGTGGTTGTTGTTTGATGCGCCTATTTCCAGCTATCGCCCCATCCGGGTGCAAATCCCACCGATCTACGGTAGATTCGCACGGATTTGGCAAAAAACTAAACGATTACGGGGAGAACTATGAACAAAATGATGCATGCGATAGCACTACTGCTGTTGCCGGGCCTGGCGGTGGCGGATCCTGGCCTTCAGGCGGCTGACACATCCTGGATTTTGACATCCACAGCCCTGGTGTTGTTCATGACGCTGCCGGGTCTGGCCATGTTTTACGGTGGACTCGTGCGCTCCAAGAACGTGTTGTCGATCCTGCTGCAGTGTTTTTCAATCGCCGCCATCATGTCGATTCTCTGGTTGATAGCCGGATATAGCATCGCCTTTTCCGACGGCAATGATTACTTCGGTGGTTTTTCCAAGGTAATGTTGGCCGGTGTGCAGGAAGAAACGCTTAGCGGTGGTCTGCCCGAGTCTCTCTTCGCATTGTTTCAGATGACTTTTGCCATAATCACGCCCGCGTTGATCATTGGTGGCTTTGCAGAACGCATCAAATTCTCGGCAGTGCTGTTGTTCAGCGCCCTTTGGTTACTGGTGGTCTACGCGCCTGTCACCCACTGGGTCTGGGGCGGTGGCTGGCTGGGCAATATGGGGTTACTCGATTTTGCCGGTGGCACAGTCGTGCATATTACGGCTGGTGTTGCGGCATTGGTGGCGGCACTGGTTGTCGGTCCACGGCGCGGTTTTCCGGAAACACCGATGATGCCGCACAACATGACCATGACTATTGCCGGTGCCGGCATGCTGTGGGTTGGATGGTTCGGATTTAACGGTGGTAGTGCGTTGGCAGCCAATGGTGATGCTGCTATGGCGATGCTGGTCACTCACCTGTCCGCCGCCGCCGGGGCAATGACCTGGATGACCTACGAATGGATTAAATTCGGCAAGCCCACGGCACTTGGCGCGGTAACCGGTATGGTTGCCGGGCTGGGCACCATTACACCGGCATCAGGTTTTGTTGGCCCGGCAGGTGCTTTGGTCATCGGGGTCAGTGCCGGCATTGTCTGTTTTAATGCTACACAGCTTATCAAGCGCGTCTGGAAAATTGATGATTCTCTGGACGTGTTCCCGGTGCATGGCGTAGGTGGCATCCTGGGTACTTTGCTCGCCGGCGTATTTGCTTCCACCGAGCTGGGTCTATTCAGCGGCCAGGGGTTCGCTGACGGTATAAACAGCATCAGCGAACAGCTCGGTGTGCAGGCGATTGGCGTGGTTGCTGTAGCAGCGTTTACTGCCGTGGCTACTCTGGTGCTTCTCAAGATAGTGGATGTCGTATTGGGTGGTTTACGTGTCACGGCTGAAGAAGAAACCCAGGGCCTGGATATCTCGGACCACGAGGAACGCGGTTACGTGAATATTTGATGTTTCAATCGGGGTCAGAACACAGTTTTTGCTGACGCGTATTTATTCAGGCTGGCGCTTAAAGCCTAACTGCAATTGTATGTATAAGCAGAATCTGTGTTCTGATACCGGCTATTTTTTAAAGGGTGCCGACTCACTGCTATTCCCTTTTATATTTTCTGGCTTGGCATCAATTAATCCGTTATGCCGATCCGTTGGTCGTCTCCGTCCCTTATTCTCCATAATGCGCATTTCTGTTTAAATAATTTTTACTCTGCCCCCAAATATCTGACGAACTCCATAAATTTCTAGTTACCCGATCTTATTCTTATTAATCGAGAAAAATATAACCAAACTAACTATTAGTGAAGCACTAAAGGCAACGGAAACTTCAAAACTGAGCTCTGTCCCATCCCAAAACACATGTTGAAGCAGATACAATCCAACTGAAACGACTACAGCCACGGAAGAAACCCCAAGAATTCTTACCATGGTAGCCTTAGGTGTTCCTTTATACTTGTAAACAAACACAACAGCATAAACCCCGTAAACGCCTACAAGAGCTCCAATAATAATCGCGAAAATTAATATCATTTACGACCTCCAACCCTACCCTGACAAGCCTCTTGCTATAGCACTTTGCTTCAGAGTTAGGTTCTTCGTCATATTATCAGAGGAACTAGGGGCACGGGCTTGGCTCATTGCCACCCGGGTCACCATTCACAATACCACTCAACCCTAAACCAGATAGTGCACCACCCAAACTGCCGAAACGATCTCCTCTATTGATTGCCGTAGATGTGCCGGTACCTCTTCTTGCAGCTGCCGCCGCACTCCCTACAGCAATTCGATGACCAGCCGCTCCTGCAATTGCTCCTACACCAGCACCAATTGCAACTGAACCTAGTGTTTCTGAAACGCTACCTCCATTCAGTGCCGTCGTCGCGCCTGATACAATCGCTCCACTTGATGCACCAGTACCTACCCATGCACCCAATGAACCCGCCGCCCCTCCAGTCGCACCAAATACGGCTCCAACAACCACACCTGTTCCAAAAGCTCTAGCGACATCTCCAGCACTTCCTCCTCCCAAGTATGAGCCTAACGCATTTGCCGTACCGCCAATCGCCCCACCTATAACTGCTCCAATGCACCAAGGACACTGACCCGTTGAGTCAACATATTTCAGCGGATTAGCCCGGACGTAAATATAAGTATTAATGCCGCCAACTAATCCAATCGGATCACTCGTCAAATACCTACCCGTCCCCGGATCGTAATACCTGAAGTAGTTGTAATGCAGCCCCGTCTCCTGATCATAATACTGCCCCGGGAACCGCACATTTAACGTGACGCTATTCCCATTGCCATCCGGATCTTCATTAACCGTCGCCTTCCCGAACGGATCATAGTTGGCCGTCCACACAACGGTACCCGACTCATCGGTCAACGCCTGCGGCGTCCCCAACGGATCATTGTGCACATAGTACAGCGAACCCGCTGTTGGCCGGCAGTGCCTGTGCGGGCGTGATCAACCAGTCCAGTATCCGGGGTGAGGGGGCGGGTTGTGGCTGGCGGTGCCCGGTGCTGGCTTTGGCGACCACTGTGTCGTGTTCGATCCCCAGCCAGCTTTGTAGCAGCTGTAACTGCAGCAGCAGGATATCTGCGGCATTGAGTTCACCGTCCTGGTTCATATCCGCATGCATGAGCTCCGTGGCGGTGGGGGTGCGGGTGCCGGTGACGAACTGGTACAGGAGCACCAGGTCGCCGAGGTTGGTTTCGCCGTCTTCGTTGATGTCGCCATCGCCGAGGATGCTGGTGGCATTGTGTCGGGTCGGTGCCGGCGGCGATTTCGACGCCGTCGTCTACACCATCGCCGTCGCTGTCGGCATTGGCGCTGTCGGTACCGTGCTCGAACCACTCGGCGAGGTTGGTGAGTCCGTCGCCGTCGCTGTCGGTATTGAGGGGCAAGGTGCCTTGCCCGGCCTCCTGGGTATTGGAGAGACCGTCCTGGTCATCATCGGGGGCGTAGAGCGCCAGCAGTTGCCCGTTGAGGTAGAGATATTCGGTGAGGATGTTGCCGTTGTCATCGCTGTCGACCAACCGCTCGCCGTTGGGTCCGTAGAGGGTGTATTGGCCGATTGTCGTGATCTCGTCCGTCTTGTTCATGCGCTGGCCGAGGCCATTGTAGGCGAAGCTGGCTTTGAGGGTGGCGCTTTCGGTGGCGGTTTGCAGGCGATTATGCGGGGTGAAAGTGTAGGTCCAGGTGGCCTGGTTGAGGGTGTTGCCGTTGTTGTCCAGCAGTACGTTGGTGGCGCCCAGCGTATCCAGCCGGTTGCTGTCGGGCTCGTAGGCATAGGACGTGATGCTGGCGCCGGTATCGATATCAATCTGCGTGCGGTTACCGTTCTTGTCGTAATCATAGTCCCGGTTTCCGAACGGACCGCTGCCTGATTCCAGCCTGTTGAGTGGGTCATAGGTATAATTGCTGGCACTCACCAGCGCGTCGGTCTGGCTCAGGCGGTTACCGTTGGCATCATATTGGGGATAGGTGCGTTCCAGTATGCCGGCGGTGGTCTGGCCGGTGATTCGATAGGCAGTGTCCAGGGTCTGGACCAGGGTGAGGCTGTTGCCGAAGGTGAGGTTTGTGGCCGGGCCAAACGGGGCATAGCTGAGATTGCTGGCAAGCGTGGCCTGTTGGCCATTGGCGCTGAAATCCACCTGGCTGACCTGGCCGGCGGCGTCGTAAACATAGGTTAACCGGGCTCCGGAGGGATAATCAACGGTTTGTACCCGGGCCTGGTTGTCATAGCCATACAGCAGTCCCTGCTGCTGGCTGACATCGCCAAAGGCGTTGTATTGATAATGGAGCTTATTACCGTTTGGCAGGGTTCCGCTGCCATAGGTGACGGTACAAAGGCGGCCACTGCCGTTAAGGCAGCTGTCGTAGGTGTAGCTGATATCGTCGTCGGTACCCGGGGCATCCAGCCCGGTCAGACGATTTAAGGAATCGTAGGTGTAGCTGAATATCTGGCCGTTGGCATCCAGCCGGGTTTTCAGATTACCGGCGCCGTCGTATGGAAGCTGGTGGTACCGGTATCCGGGCTGGTCTGGCTGAGCAGGTTGCCGAGATCATCGTAGGCGTAGGTGGTATTGCCGTTGACGGGATCGGTGACCCTGGTCAGGCGGTCTGCGACATCGTAGTCATAGCCGGTGGTGGCGTTGGCGGTGTTCGGATCGGTGCCGCCCTGGTCCTGGATCACCTGGGTGAGCCGTTTTAGGGCGTCGTAGCTGTAATCGGTGACGACGCCTTCGCCGTCGGTCTGCGTGTCGAGGGTGCCGTCGGGGGCGAAGTTCGGGTTGGTGGACTCGTTCGCCTGGGCGGTGGTGTCGAGGCGGTTATAGATATCGAAGGTCTGGCTGAGCTGCTTCTTCAAGGCATCGGTGCTGTCGTAGGTCTTTTCGTCGGTGCGATTGCCTTCGGTGTCCAGCGTGTAGTCGATGTAGTTGCCGAGGCCATCGGTGATACGGGTCAGGCGACGGGCATCGTCGTAGCCAAAGGTCAGCGTGGTGGCGTCAGGGGTGCCGAACGCCGGTGGTGATGGTCTCCACTTCACCGGTGGCGAGGTAGGTCCAGTGGGTAATGCGGCTGGTGGTGCCGATGCTTTCCGTCAGGGTCTGCAAGCGGTCGTTGCCAGCATAATACGTATACGAGAGCGACTGGCCGTTGGGACGGGACTCACTCGACACCTTGCCGGTGGCGGTGTACTGGATGTTGCTACGGGTCAGGACGCCATTGGCGTCTTCGATTTCTTTCAGACGGGCGCGGGTGCCGACGGGTTAGCTGGTGTCGTTGGGGTAATACCGATAAGGTGTGTGATCATTAACATCGGTGCGTGGGCCGTCCATAAGGACAGCTGATTCAACGGGCCGTTGTACTGCCAGGTGGTGGTGCGGCTGACCGGGTTGCCGGCCGGGTCAAAGCCGTTGATGGTTCTTGTCGTGCGATTACCAAAGGCATCGTACGTATAGCTCGTGACCATGCAGTCCATTCCCGGCGTGCATTGGGCAGTGGGATCACTGGCAAATACGGATGGCTCGGTTATCGAGGTAATCTTGTTAAAGAATCGAATGTCGTAGGTATAGTCGGCACGTCGTTGCTCGGGTGTACCCTGGGCGTTGATGATAAACCCCGGGTTTCCGTTGGCGTCATAGTTGCCATATTCGGTAATCACTCCCAGTTCATTTTTTAAAAACAGATCATTGGTCGCAGGGTCGTGAGCATAACTTGTGTCAGTAACCGAGCACGTTGAACAGCCTGGCCCCGATACATCCATAAGGAGCGCCGTGCCCAGCTGTGGGATAACCGTGTAGTTTGTAACCTGGCCAAGGCTGTTGGTCAGGGTGCGGAATGTGCCTGCGGAATAGGTTATATCGATACGATCAACATTACCGGCGCGGGTGCTGGTTTTTACGCGCCCCTGTTCATCATAGGCATAGGTGGAAAAGCGTGTTAGGCGCTCGTCAGTGATTCCGGTGAGTACGTTTGGAAAGCTCGTATCTTCATAATGATACTGTTTGCTTGTGGTGTCGGGGTTGTCGACGAACTCGAGGTTTCCGTTTGCATCGTAATGGTACGCCCAGGTGCGGCCAGCCTGGTCTGATATTGTGGTGATATGGTTAGTACCGTTCCGGGTGAAATCCAGCGAATGTCCGGTATTAGACGTAACGGTGTCCAGCAGATTCTGGGCATCATAGGCAAGAGACAGCTGGAACCCCGTCAAAGTGGTTATCGAGCTAAGACGTCCCAGAATATTATAGGTCTCGGTAACGTCATCCGGCCTGATCAGCGTATAAACGGCCCCCGTTTGTGACAGCTGGTAGGGGTTGTCGGCGTCCCCGGTCCAGTTCCCGGAATTATTGACGAAAGCATAGCCTCTTCCATCCGCTCGACGCACCATCAGATCTGAGCCATTGATCTCCAGCCGGGCTCCATAGGGGTGTGTCCAGCCGGTCCCCAGGCCGGTATCTGCGGATAGCTGACTGTTATATCTCCGGATAAATGTGAATTCCTCGAATGGGCTTTCATAATCGACTTCCGAAAGAAACTTGTTTCCTGTGACAGGATTGCACGGGTTGCCGTCCAGGCGGGTTTTTCCATCACAGCCCAGGTTTTTGTCATTGTCGCCGACATCGGATTCCGGTGGCGGTGGTGGTGGCGGTGGGCAGGAAGCCGTATTGGTCCCATCGCCGCTGCCGTTACCGGAAGAACCACTCAATGGCTCACCGTTGTAGGTAATGCCGCCCCCACTTGTAGCGCTTCCGATTTGGTCGCCGGTCTGTGGTGTGCTTCCATCTGAGTAGGCTGCATTGTAGGAGTCGCCCAGCAGGGCGCCTTGTGCATCGTAGGTTCGTGATCTGGTCACTGTTATATTGGTGAGCAATACGTGGC
>CAVWAK010000052.1:0-65479 GCA_963752745.1 uncultured Gammaproteobacteria bacterium | reverse complement strand
ATGGGGATAAGCGACATGACCCTGTGTGCCCTTGATCGTCAGCTTGCCATTCAGCGAGCCACGCCGGCCATTCTTGATAACGTCGCCGAGCTGATTGGTGCTGGAAGGTTCGCCGACCAGGCACATATCAATCTGTTCGCCACGGGCCACGAGCTGTTCTACTACCTTGACGGTGCCGTTTATTGACGGGCCTTCTTCATCACTGGTGATCAGAAAACCGATCGAACCTTTGTGCCCGGGGTGGGCGGCGACAAAAACTTCACACGCCGTCACCATAGCGGCCAGCGAACCTTTCATATCGGCTGCGCCACGCCCGTACAGCAGGCCATTGCGGATTTCCGGTTTGAAAGGATCGGACTGCCAGTCTTCCAGAGGTCCGGTAGGCACTACATCGGTATGTCCGGCAAAAACCAGCAGTGGGCTGCTGTCGCCACGGCGCGCCCAGAAATTGGTCACTTCGCCAAATGGCAGGTCTTCGCACTGGAAGCCGATTGCGCTGAGGCGTTCGCACATCAGTTGCTGGCAACCGGCGTCTTCCGGTGTGACCGAGGCGCGGCTGATCAGGTCTCTGGCGAGTTCGAGCGTGGCTGACATGTGGCTAGTGTACTTGGTTTACCGCAGCGGCAATAGCACGGGGTAACAGGAGGTTGCCGCATTAGCCCGTCAATATGGAAGCTCTAGAACAAGGTGGCATATTCATCTGCCTTGAACCCGACCACGCGGCGATCGCCCAGGTCGAGTACCGGTCGTTTGATGATGCCGGGGTTGTCCTGCATACACTGCAGTGCGGATGCCCTGTCGATTGAATCACGCACATCTTCGGGCAGTTTGCGCCACAACTGGCCGCGCCGGTTGAGCAGGACTTCCCAGCCGAGTTCCTTTTCCCAGGCCTTGAGCTGTTTCAGGTCCAGCCCTTCCTTGCGGTAGTCGTGGAAACGGTACTCGATACCTTGCTGGTCCAGCCAGCGCATGGCCTTTTTCATGGTGTCGCAGTTTTTAATGCCGTAGATAGTGTTCATGATTGACGTACCTGCAGCGTGGGTCAGATATCGCGCAACAGTTCGTTAATACCGACCTTGCCACGTGTCTTTTCATCGACCTTCTTGACGATCACCGCGCAATACAGGCTGTACTTGCCGTCCTTTGAAGGCAGATTACCGGACACCACTACCGACCCGGCAGGCACCCGGCCATACATGACCTCGTCCTTTTCACGGTCGTAGATACGTGTGCTCTGGCCGATGTAGACGCCCATGGAAATAACCGAGCCTTCCTCGACAATCACGCCTTCAACCACTTCCGAGCGTGCGCCAATGAAGCAATTGTCCTCGATAATTGTCGGTGCCGCCTGAACCGGCTCCAGTACGCCACCGATACCGACGCCACCGGACAGGTGCACGTTCTTGCCGATCTGTGCACAGGAGCCGACTGTGGCCCAGGTATCTACCATGGTGCCGGAATCGACATAGGCGCCGATATTTACGTAGGAAGGCATCAGTACGACGCCGGATGAAATGTAGGAACCGAAACGTGCCGTTGCCGGTGGCACGATGCGCACGCCACCCTCGCGGAATTCACGCGCGTTGTAATCAGAATACTTCGACTTCACCTTGTCATAGTAGTTGGTGAAACCACCCTTCATGAATTCGTTATCCTGGATACGGAATGACAACAGCACGGCCTTTTTCAACCAGTCGTTGACTACCCAGCCGCCATCCTTCTTTTCGGCAACGCGTGCTTCACCGGCGTCGAGCATGCGGATGGCTTCAAGGGTCGCATCCCTGACATGGGTTTCAACAGTGCGCGGTGTAATGTCGGCGCGGCGTTCAAAAGCTTCTTCGATGGTGGACTGTATGTCACTCATTATGTGTTCTCCTGCACATCAAGCTGTTCTGTAAAAGTACGAATTCTTTGCGCGGCATCGATGCACTCGTCAAGCGGTGCGACCAATGCCATGCGAATATGATTTTTGCCCGGATTGCCATTTTCGGTATCACGTGACAAATAGCTGCCGGGCAGCACGATGACATTCTGTTCTGCCAGTAGCTGCCGGGCGAAAACCTGATCGTCGATGGGGGTGCGCGGCCAGAGGTAAAAACTTGCCGGCGGCGTTTCCAGGTCCAGTACCGGCGACAGTATATCGGTTACCGCGGCAAATTTATCCCGGTATAAACGCCGGTTTTTGATCACGTGTGCCTCATCCCGCCATGCACGTATGCTGGCATCCTGGGTGGGTGGCGGCATCGCGGAACCATGGTAGGTGCGGTAGAGAAAGAACGGTTCGATCAGTTCGGCGTCACCGGCAACGAAACCCGACCGCAGGCCCGGGGCGTTGGAACGCTTCGACAGGCTGTGAAATACCAGGCAGCGCTTGTAGTCTTCGTTGCCCATGGCGGCGGCGGCCTGCAGCAGACCCGGGGGCGGTGCAGCTTCGTCCATGTATATCTCGGAGTAACATTCGTCGGCAACGATCACAAAGTCGTGACGTTCGGCACGCTCGATCAGCGCCTGCAGCGCTTCGCTATCGAGCACACGCCCTGTGGGGTTGCCGGGTGAACACACGTATAGCAGTTGGCAACGATCCCAGTCACTATCGCTGACCGCGTCGAAATCCGGCAGGTAGTCACTGGCAGCAGTACAATTGATAAACCCGGGTTCGGCCCCCGCGAGTAATGCAGCACCCTCATAGATCTGATAAAAAGGATTCGGCATTAATACCAGTGGCTGATTGGCTGGGTCAATGAGACACTGTGCAATAGCGAACAGTGCCTCACGTGTACCATTCACCGGTAGTATCTGGCGATCCGGGTTCAGGCTGCCGGCAGGCAGTGCAAAGCGGGTTCCCAACCAGTTGGCAATAGTTTCGCGCAGCTGAAGACTGCCGCGCGTGGCCGGGTAGAGCGACAGACCGTGCAGGTGCTCGATCAGCGCTTCACCGATAAAGCCCGGCGTCGGGTGCCTGGGTTCGCCGATAGACAATCGAATCGCGCCGAGCCGCTCGGGCGGCGTTACACCCGCATGCAATTTGGCCATACGCTCAAACGGGTAGGGTAGCAGACGTGACAGGTTTGGGTTCATGAAGCGCGCAAGCGGCGAGAAAGCGAAAACGGAATTATACGGAAACTGATGCAGCACTCCAATCACCAAATCCTGCCGGTTCTGAGTCTGTTAGTGACCGCAACCCTGTGGGGCCTTGTCTGGTACCCGTTGCGCCTGCTCGAAGCGCAGGGATTGAGCGGCCTCTGGCTGTCGCTGATCAGTTACGGAGCCGCCCTGACGCTGGGCATGGTGTGGTTATGGCGCAGCCGGGCGCACTGGCGCGAGAATGCCATCTGGCTGGGTCTGATGACACTGGCTGTCGGCTGGTGCAATGTCGCTTTTGTGCTCGCCGTGCTCGATGGCACGGTGGTGCGTGTGTTGCTGCTTTTCTACCTGTCCCCGTTGTGGGCATTGATCCTCGGCTGGCTGATGCTGGACGAGCATCCGGGTACCACCGGGCTTGTCGCATTCGTATTGGCTATTACCGGCGCTGTGACCATGTTGTGGGATCCGGAACTGGGATCTCCCTGGCCGCAGGCTGCGGCAGACTGGTTGGCGGTGTCGTCGGGCCTGGCATTTGCGTTTGCCAACGTCACGGTACGCAAGACCCACCACGTGTCCTTGCAGACCAAGGCGGCTGCCGGCTGGCTCGGTGTTGTCCTGGTGGCTGCTGTGTGGATTGTGCTGGTCGCGGAACCGGTGCCGGTTTTTTCGGTCAAGGCATTGACCGGCGCACTGCTGTTGGGCTGGTTTGGCTTTTTTATCATGAGCGTGACCGTGATCTATGGTGTCACCCATATGCCGGTTTACCGCTCGGCAGTCATATTGCTGTTTGAACTGGTTATCGGTGCAGTGTCGGCGCAACTGTTAACTGAAGAACAGGTGCTTATGCGCGAATGGCTCGGCGGGGCGCTGATTATGGGAGCGGCCTATATGGCGGCGCGTGCCCAACTGGGAGGCAAGGCGTGAGCGAGATAACAGGTATTCACCATGCCAGCGTCGTGGTCAGCGATCTCGCACGCTCATTGCGGTTTTATGTTGATGTGCTGGGTATTGAGGTCGACACGTCGCGTCCTTCGATGCCATTTGATGGCGCATGGCTCCAGCTTGGTGATCAGCAGATACATTTGTTGCAGCTCCCCAATCCGGACCCGGTCGCTGAGCGTCCGGAACACCCCGGACGGGACCGGCACACGGCATTGACGGTGCGTGGTATGGACGCTGTGGTCAGCCGACTCGAGCAGGCAGGCATAGCCATTACACACAGCCGCTCAGGCCGCCGGGCCGTATTCTGTCGTGATCCGGATGGTAATGGCATCGAGCTGGTTGAAACCGGCTGAGTCTGTACGCCGGTTTCAGGTGCCGGTATCGAGTGTTTCCACAAGTTGTTCGCGCAGGCAGTCCTGCTCGGCCTCGGTCAGCGGCAGATGGTCGCGGTTGGTTACATGAAATACATCTTCCGCCTGCGAACCAAAGGTAGCTACTTTTGCGTTTTGCAGATGTATCCCCTGCGCATGAAACACCTGGCCGACCTGTGATAACAACCCCGGATTGTCGGTGGTGGTCAGCTCAACGATAGTGCGCCCGGCAGCGTCATCATCATGGAAACGAACCCTGGTAGGCACCTGGAACTGGCGCAGACGTCGCTCCGGTGGTCGTAAACCACTCGATGTCACCTCGCCGGAAGTCAGCAATTCCCGCATCAGGGTAGTGAGTTCCTCTGCCTGGTAATGATCGGTCAGCGGTTCGCCATAGGTATCGAGCAACTGGTAGGTGTCTACCGCATAGTCGTCTGCAGTGGTAAAGATACGTGCCTCGGCGATGCTCAGCCCGAGCTGGTCGAGCAGGCCGGTAGTGCGGATGAACAGCTGTTCCACGATCGGGGTATAGAGAAACAGGGCGCTGCCTCCGCGTTCGGAGCGCGCCTGGAACGCAACCCGTATACCTTCGGTGTCACCAGGCTTGAGAATGGTCTCGGCATGCCACATGACTTCATCGACATGCAGGCGCAGGAAGTAGTCGTCCGGAAAACTGCTCCAGAGTGCTTCAAGCCGGTCCGGGTCGACACCTTTCCCGGCCAGTCGGCCAAGTGCCGTGCTCTTTATGTCGCTGATCAGTTGCTCGCGGTGCAATGGATTTTCCAGGCCACGTCGCAGCGCATCGCGTGTATTGTCATAGAGCTCTCTGAACAGCGAACCTTTCCAGTTATTCCACAGCGTCGGGTTGGTGCCGCGTATGTCGGCCACTGTCAGCAGGTAGAGATAATTCAGGCGGGTACGATCACCAACCTTGGTTGCAAATTCATGGATCTCATCCGGGTCGGAAATGTCACGACGCTGGGCGACATGTGACATCAGCAGATGACTTTCCACCAGCCAGGCGACCAGCTCCTGGTCGTACTCGCTGACGTCGTGATGGGCAAGAAACTCGCGTGCATCGATGGCGCCAAGTTCAGCGTGGTTGCCGCCCCGGCCCTTGGCGATATCGTGGAAGAATCCTGCCAGGTAGAGTAATTCGGGCTTGGGTATATTTTCGGTGACGCGACTGCAGTGAGGTAACTCATGATCGTGTGCCTTGACGAAGAAACGTCGCAGGTTACGGATCACGAAGAGTGTGTGTTCATCGACCGTGTAGGCATGGAACAGGTCGTGCTGCATTTGTCCGACAATCTTTTCGAATGGCGGGTAATAGGCGGCAAGAATGCCGTAGCGGTTCATGCGACGCAGTTCATGGGTGAGACCTTCCGGCTGGCGGAAGATCTCCATGAACAGGCTGCGGCAACGAATATCATTCCGGAAATTGTCGTCGATCAGGTGCAGGTGACTGCGAATCAGGCGAATGGTCGAGGCGCTGACACCCGTGAGCTGCGGGTTTTGCTGCATCAGCAGGAAAACTTCCAGCAGGGCAAACGGGTAGTGATCGAAGACCGTGTCGTAAGCAACTTCCAGAAAACCCTTGCGCGACTGGAAACGGCGGTTGATGGCAATGGGTTCTTCCGGGTCATCTGCATGCAGAATGACTTCTGCCAGCAGTTGTAACAGCATTTCATTGAGGCGGCTGAGTGCCTGGATAGCGAGGTAGTAATCCTTCATGAACCATTCAACAGCCAGGATATGATCCCTGTCGGTATAGCCGAAAAGCTGTGCCAGGGTGCGCTGGTGATCAAACAGCAGGCGGTCTTCGCGCCGGTTGGTGATCCGGTGCAGTCCGAATCTCACCCGCCACAGGAAGCGCTGGCTTTCCATCAGAGTGTCATACTCATCGCGGGTGATGAGCTGTTCTTCAATCAGGTCGCGCAGCAGATCGGAACCAAAGTGGCGCTTGAACACCCAGGCGATCATCTGCCCGTCGCGCAAGCCGCCCGGGCCTTCCTTGACGTTTGGTTCGAGGTTGTAGACAGCATCGTCAAAACGCGCATAGCGTTGCTGCTGTTCTTTCAGTTTGGCACGAAAAAAATCAGTACTGGGCCATACATTGTCCGGACCAACGCTTTCGCGCATGCGCTCGAACAGCGACTCCGAGCCACACAGTGCGCGGGCTTCCATGAGATTGGTGGCGACAGTGACATCGGCAGTCGCCTGTTCTACGCAATCCTGCAGGGTCCGCACGCTGTGCCCGACTTCCAGCCCGATATCCCATAACAGCATTAAAAAGGCTTCCAGCAGCGCGCCGCTCTGCTCGTCCTCGGTATCGCCCAGTAACAGCATGATATCGACGTCAGAGCCGGGTAACAGTTCTCTGCGCCCGTAGCCCCCGACAGCAACCAGGGTGGCATCAAGATCGCCCAGCAGGTGCTGCCAGCAGCGGATCAGTACCTGGTCCACAACCCAGGCGCGAGCATGAATAAGTTTCAGTATGTCGGTACCACTGTCAAAGCGGGCGGCAAGTTCGTCCTGCGCATTGTTGAGAAAACCACGGTAGGCGGCCAACGGAGGCTGCCCGGCATCGGCGGTGGTTTCCAGCGGAGCGAGGTCAAACCAGTCCGTGCAGGGCTCGCTGACAGCGGCCTTCTGTACAGCAGATGATTGATTCTGCGTAGCAGTCATCAGATGGATTCGCCATCTCGCAACGTCAATACATCATAACCGTCTGCAGTGACGAGTATGGTATGTTCCCACTGGGCCGACAGGCTGTGGTCCTTGGTGACCACCGTCCAGCCATCCTTGAGAATCTTGGTATGGCGTTTGCCGACATTGATCATTGGCTCGATGGTGAAGGTCATGCCTTCCTCCAGGGTCATACCGGTTCCCGGACGCCCGTAGTGGAGCACCTGCGGATCTTCGTGAAATTCACGCCCGATGCCGTGCCCGCAGTATTCGCGTACCACCGTATAGTGATGTGCTTCGGCATGTTTCTGGATTGCGTGACCGATATCGCCCAGTTGTGTGCCCGGGCGAACCATCTGAATGCCGGTCTTCATACACTCGTAAGTGATGCCGGCCAGGCGTTTGGCAATTACCGAGGGCTCGCCAACAAAGAAAATCTTGCTGGTGTCGCCATGGAAACCATCCTTGATGACGGTAATGTCGATATTCAGCATATCGCCGGCCTTCAGACGACGGTCTCCGGGTATGCCGTGGCAGACCTGGTGATTGAGGCTGGTGCAGATCGACTTGGGAAAGCCGCGGTAATTGAGCGGGGCAGGGATCGCATTCTGGACATTCACGATGTGATCATGGCAGATACGATCCAGCTCATCGGTGCTGATCCCGGGCTTGACGTGCTCGCCGATCATTTCGAGCACCTCGGCGGCCAGACGGCCTGCAACGCGCATTTTTTCAACTTCTTCAGGTGTTTTTATCGTAGCAGCCATGAGGTCCCGTGCCCGCTCGCCACGCAGGCGTAATAGCGATTGTTTTTGGTTTGTGGAGTCCGGCCTAAGTTGCCGGAATAATTGCTGTTAGCGGTAGTGTATGGTATAAAGCGCCGCTTGTTAACAGGCGGTTCCGGAACCGGAGTCGTGAATTAAATCCGCACATACGTCGACACATGCGGTTGGGTGCCCTGGGAAACCGGGGTTGCTGCATGGGGCGTATGGAGGCCTAACCCTGCAACGAGGAAACTGATATGTCTATTGTAAGCATGCGCCAGATGCTTGAGGCTGGTGTGCATTTTGGTCACCAGGCCCGTTTCTGGAACCCGAAAATGGCCCCCTTCATTTTCGGCGAACGCAGTAAAATCCATATTATTAATCTGGAAAAGACCCTTCCGCTGTACAACGATGCCTTGAACTATCTCGGCAAGCTGGTGGGCAACAAGGGCACAGTGCTGTTTGTCGGCACCAAGCGCTCCGCCCGTGACGCGGTCCGTGCTGAAGCCGAGCGCTGCAAAATGCCGTTCGTCAACCATCGCTGGTTGGGCGGCATGATGACCAATTTCAAAACCGTCCGTCAATCCATTCGTCGTCTCAAGGACCTCGAAGCCATGGAGCAGGATGGTTCTTTCGAAAAGTTGAGCAAGAAAGAAGCCCTGATGCTGCGCCGCGAGAAAGACAAGCTGGACCGCAGCCTTGGCGGCATCAAGGACATGAACCGTTTGCCTGACGCCATGTTCATTGTTGATGTGGGCCACGAAAAGATCGCCGTTGCTGAAGCCAAGAAGCTCGGTATTCCGGTCGTGGGTGTGGTGGATTCCAACAATTCGCCTGAAGACATCGACTATGTGATTCCCGGTAATGACGATTCGATCCGTGCGATTCAACTGTATGTGCAGGGCGTTGCTGATGCGGTACAGGAAGGTCGTAGTGCCATGGCCCAGGTCGGTGGTACCAAGGAAGACGAATTTGTTGAAGTAGCCGGTGCGGGTGCAGCTGAGTAAGCTGCAACTACGTCAGTTATACAGTTTCAAAACAGTTTCAAGAGGATTTAACTCATGGCAATTACAGCAGCGCAGGTTAAAGAACTGCGCCAGCGTACCGGTTGCGGCATGATGGAATGCAAAAAGGCGCTTACCGAGGCCGATGGCAACATGGATACAGCCGCAGAGGAATTGCGTAAATCGGGGCTGGCCAAGGCCGACAAAAAAGCCGGTCGTGTAGCCGCGGAAGGCGTCATCATTATCGAAGTCAGTGGTGACGGCAAGTCCGCTGCCATGGTCGAGGTTAACTCCGAGACTGATTTCGTGGCGAAGAAAGAAGAGTTTCAGAACTTCGCCAAGGCCGTTGCCCAGCGTGTGTTGAGTGATTCACCGGCCGACCTTGACGCCCTGATGGCTTTGCCATTGCAGGACGGTGGGGAGACTGTTGAAGAGTCCCGCCGTGGCCTGATCGCTACTATCGGTGAAAACATCTCGGTGCGCCGTTTCGTTCGGCATCAGCCGGCAACCGGCAGCGTTGCCAGCTATCTGCACGGTGACCGCATCGGTGTGCTGGTAGAAATGGAAGGTGGTGACGCCGACCTGGCACGTGATGTGGCCATGCATATTGCCGCCAGCAAGCCGGTATGTGTCGATGAAGACGGTGTGCCCCAGGAAACGCTGGATAAAGAGAAGGAAATCTTCTCTGCGCAGGCTGCTGCCAGTGGCAAGCCGGCTGACATTATCGAGAAAATGGTCAGCGGTCGTATCCGCAAGTTCCTCGGCGAGATCACCCTGGTGGGTCAGCCTTTCGTCAAGGACCCGGATCAAACAGTCGGCAAGCTGCTTAAGGGCGCCAGTGCCAGGGTCAGCGGTTTCGACCGTCTGGAACTGGGCGAAGGTGTCGAGAAAAAGACTGAAAACTTTGCCGAAGAGGTGATGGCACAGGTTCAGGGCAGCTGATCCCGTCACAAACAGTTTGTTAAATCGGGGGGACGTGAAGGTGGCTTCCCGGTATGATTCATGGGGTCGCGCTGCGACCCCATTTTGCGACTGACACTGAAGAACAGGACTATGCCAGATAAACAAGCTGCCTACAGACGCATCCTGCTGAAACTGAGTGGAGAGGCCCTGATGGGCGACGGTGACTACGGTATCGAACCGGCGGTCATCCGGCGTATCGCCGAGGAAGTTCACCAGATATCCGAAAGCGGTGTCGAAGTTGGCCTGGTGATTGGCGGTGGCAATATATTCCGCGGTGCCGGTCTGGCACAGGGCGGCATGGAACGGGTGACCGGCGATCACATGGGAATGCTGGCCACGGTTATCAATTCCCTGGCGATGCAGGATGCCCTGGAAAAACTCGGCAGCCAGTGCCGGGTAATGTCTGCGTTAAAAATAAACCAGGTCTGTGAGGACTACATCCGTCGCCGTGCTGTTCGTCATCTCGAACGGGGCAGAATTGCTATATTCGCCGCCGGTACCGGCAATCCATTCTTTACCACCGATTCAGCTGCCAGTTTGCGCGCTATCGAAATCAATGCTGATATTATGTTGAAGGCTACCAAGGTGGATGGTGTGTACGACAAGGACCCTGTCAAACACCCGGATGCTGTTCGCTATGAGAAGCTCAGTTACGACGAAGCCATTGTGAAAAAACTGGGTGTCATGGATGCTACAGCGCTTGTGCTGTGTCGTGATCAGGGGATGCCGGTCAGGGTGTTTGGTATGAATACGCCCGGTAACCTGGCGCAGGTGGTCAGCGGGGCAGATGTCGGAACACTGGTGGAGTAACCCGGTAATGATAGATGAAATTATTGCAGATGCTGAAAGCAGAATGGGCAAGAGCATCGAGGCTTTCAAGCACGAGTTGAGCAAGATCCGCACTGGCCGGGCCCACCCCAGTCTGCTTGATCATATCAAGGTAGATTATTATGGCAGCGAGGTACCGTTGGCACAGGCTGCCAATATCAGCGTGGAGGATTCGCGTACGCTGATGGTTTCGCCGTGGGAAAAACCCATGGTACAGGCGATTGAAAAGGCCATTATGAAGTCTGATCTTGGTCTGAACCCCAATACCGCGGGCATGATTATCCGCATTCCCTTGCCGCCGCTGACCGAAGAACGACGCAAGGACATGGTCCGCATTGTTCGCGCCGAGGCCGAGAGCGGAAAGGTTGCCATTCGCAATATCCGGCGCGACGCCAACAGTGATTTCAAGGATCTCCTCAAAGAAAAGGAAATCTCTGAAGACGAAGAACGCGGTGCCCAGGAAGATATCCAGAAGTTGACCGACAGGTACGTTAAGGAAGTCGATGCTTTGCTGGGCACCAAAGAAGCTGAATTAATGGAAATCTAGTGTACCTGGGCACTCATATTGCGCATGGCTGATAAACGGGCAGAGTCAAGGCAGGCAGACGGTGAGCTGCCGCGGCATATTGCCATCATCATGGATGGTAATGGTCGCTGGGCCAAACGTCGCAATCTGCCCAGGCCTATGGGCCACCGCGAAGGTGTCAAGGCGGTACGGGGTATCGTTGAAGCCTGCCGACAACGGGGTATCGAGGCACTGACACTGTTTGCCTTTTCCAGCGAGAACTGGCGCCGACCGAAGACTGAAGTCGGTCTGCTCATGGATCTGTTCGTTCGTACACTTAAAAAAGAAGTTGAGCAGTTGCACCGCAATGGTGTGCGTATGCGCTTTATCGGCGAACGTGCAGCCTTCGAGCCGAAACTGGGCGCACTGATGGACTCCGCCGAAGCACAAACTGCGGAAAATACGCAGCTAACCCTGACAATCGCAGTCAACTACGGCGGCCGCTGGGATATCGCCGAGGCCGCACGTCGACTCGCATCACAGGCAGTCGCCGGCGAAATCCAGGTAGAGGATATCGATAGCGATTTATTGAGCCGCGAAACCTGTATGGCTGATTTGCCCGAACCGGACCTGTTCATTCGTACCGGTGGCGAGCAACGTATCAGCAATTTCTTGCTCTGGCAGCTGGCCTATACGGAACTGTATTTTACCGACCGGTTATGGCCGGAATTCGATGCCGCAGCGCTTGACGAGGCGCTGGTCTCTTTCGCTGGCCGGCAACGGCGCTTTGGTCAGACCGGCGACCAGGTGGAGCAGTCCAGGCGTGCTTAAGCAAAGAATTCTCAGCGCACTGGTCATGGTGCCGCTGGTGGTGTTTTCGGTGCTGTTTCTTGACCAGTCGCTGTTCGCTGTGCTGATGGGAGTTGTGGTACTGATCGGTGCCTGGGAGTGGAGTGCGCTGACTCCCTTGCAGGAAACAGGCGTGCGTTACGGCTATCTCGCGCTGATATTTTCTGCCACTGTGGTTGCCTGGGTATTTTGCCGCCTCCGAAGTCTTTGTGAACAGTGTGCTGTGGCTTGCGATGGCCTGGTGGCTGTTTGCGCTTTTCTGGATTACCCGCCCCGATATTGGCCGCGAGGTCAGCAGTCTGCATACCACCATGAAAGCGATACTCGGCCTGGGATTGCTGATCAGTACCTGGCTGGCACTGGTGGTATTGCACAGCCGGCCAGACCAGGGTCCATACTGGGTGATGTTTGTCCTGGTGCTGGTGTGGGTGGCTGACAGTGGCGCCTATTTTTCCGGCCGGGCTTTTGGACGCAACAAGCTGGCACCGGCCGTCAGTCCTGGCAAGACCTGGGAAGGGGTATTCGGCGCACTGGTAGCCTGTTCGCTGTTTGCCTATGCCTATGGGCGTTTCCTGGAATTCCAGGGTGCCCTGCTCAGCAGTTTTGTGCTGGTATGTGTTGTGACGGTGTTATTCTCGATTGCCGGTGATTTGCTCGAAAGCCTGTTAAAGCGGCACAGGGCAGTTAAGGATTCCGGCACTCTTATTCCCGGACACGGGGGCATTCTCGACCGCATCGACAGCCTGCTTGCAGCAGCACCGGTGTTTTTGTTCGGCATACGGTGGATTGAATTATGACGGCGCCGGTTGGTGTAACCGTACTGGGTTCGACGGGCTCCATTGGAGTCAGCACGCTGGACGTCATTCAGCGCAACAGCGACCGCTATCGGCCGATAGCATTGACGGCAAACCGCGATGTTGACGGTCTCGCTGCCCAATGCCTGGCGACACGCCCGGTATATGCGGTGATGTCGGATACCGATGCGGCTGAGCAGTTGCGCCGGCGCTTGCATGCCGAGGCACCGGATATTGAAGTGCTGGCGGGCCCTGAAGCACTGTGCACGGTAGCAGGGCTTGAAGAAGTCGATGTGGTCATGGCCGGGATAGTAGGCGCAGCCGGGTTGTTGCCAACACTGGAAGCGGCGAATCATGGCAAACGCGTTCTGCTGGCCAACAAGGAAGCACTGGTGATGTCCGGTGAGCTGTTCATGCAGGCGGTACGCGCCGGTGGTGCCACCCTGTTACCGGTAGACAGCGAACACAATGCCCTGTTCCAGGCCATGCCGGCGGGCTATCGCCCCGGTTGTGGTCGACCCGAAGGTGTTAATCATATTATGTTGACTGCGTCAGGTGGTCCGTTCAGAACCACTTCACTGGACGAGCTGTGCAATATCACTCCCGAGCAGGCCTGTGCACATCCCAACTGGGACATGGGTCGAAAAATATCGGTGGATTCGGCAACCATGATGAACAAGGGGCTGGAAGTGATTGAGGCCTGCTGGTTGTACTCGATGCCGGAAAATGAAGTTCACGTAGTTATCCATCCACAGAGCGTCGTGCATTCCCTGGTGCAATACCGTGACGGATCGGTGCTGGCACAACTGGGTAATCCTGATATGCGTACACCGATCGCTCACTGTCTTGCCTGGCCAGAGCGCATTGACGCCGGTGTCGAGGCGCTGGATCTGTTTGCCGTTGGCAGGCTCGATTTCGAGCCACCGGATATACAGCGTTTTCCCTGTTTGCGCCTGGCAGGTGAAGCATGGCGCGCCGGCGGTACGGCAGCCACCATAATGAATGCCGCCAATGAAGTTGCTGTTGAAGCGTTCCTGGAACGAAAACTGTCGTTTACAGGAATTGCGGGCGTCATTGAGCATAGCCTGGAACAGCTCGCGTCACGCCAGGCGAAAAGCATCGATACTATTCTCGAAGATGACGCCAGTGCACGCCGGCTGGCCCACGAGTTCATTCACGGGCAGCCAATGCGCCGGGTGGTTCCATGACAGGCTTTGGTGCCTCGCTGCTAGCTTTCATCGTTGCTATCAGCGTGCTGGTAGCGGTACATGAATTTGGTCATTTCTGGGTGGCGAAAAAACTCGGTATCAAAGTACTGAGGTTTTCGATCGGGTTCGGCAAACCACTCTGGATGAAACGTTTCGGTGCTGATCGCACAGAGTTTGCAATTGCAGCCCTGCCGCTGGGTGGCTACGTAAAAATGCTCGATGAACGCGAAGCACCGGTTGCTTCCCACGAGGTATCGCGTTCGTTCAACCAGCAGACACTGACGACGCGTTCGGCAGTCATTCTGGCAGGACCACTGTTTAACTTTTTATTCGCCATTGTGGCGTACTGGCTTATGTTCGTCAGTGGCGTGCCGGGTCTTAAACCGATGGTAGGGGTGGTAGCTCCACAGTCGACAGCTGCAGTGGCCGGTTTTAGGGAAGATGACCTCATCGAGAGTGTCTCTGGTCAGGCAACACCAACCTGGGATACCGCTACACTCCTGTTGCTGGATGCCGCACTTGCCGGCAAACCGGCTGAACTGACGGTGCGCCAGCCCGACCAGACCGAGCGGTTGCTGGTCCTCGATTTTTCCGGCATCGATGATGCGCTCGAAAAGGGCGGCTTGCTCAACAACCTGGGATTATCGGTATGGCGGCCCAGCGTGCCTGCGGTGATCGACCGGCTGGTTGCCGACGCGCCGGCCGAGCAGGCAGGTTTGCAACCCGGGGACCGGGTGACCGGTGTCGATGCTGAACCGATCGATGACTGGAGTGCCTGGGTGGACTACGTGCGTGCTCGACCCGACCAGCGACTGCAAGTGGAAATCGAACGCGATGGTGTTTCGATGAGTCTTGAGCTGGTGCCGCGAGCCGTTGAGGATCACGGTGAAACCATCGGGCAAATTGGTGCTTACGTCCGTCAGCCTGCCGACTTGCGTGAGGATATGCGTACTGAAGTCCGCTATGGTCCGCTTGCAGCCATGGGCAAGTCGCTGGACAAGACCTGGGAGATGACTGCGCTCACCCTGCGGACACTTTGGGGTATGGTGTCGGGCAAGGCTTCGGTAGAGAATATTAGCGGTCCCATCAGCATTGCGCAGTATGCCGGGTATTCTGCCAGTATTGGACTGGCGAGTTTCCTGAAGTTTCTGGCAATTGTAAGTATCAGTCTGGGTGTGCTTAACCTGTTACCAGTTCCGGTGCTCGATGGCGGACATCTTCTGTTTAACATTATCGAGTGGATTCAGGGCAAGCCGCTGTCCGAGCATGCCCAGCAGATCGGTCAGCAAGTGGGTATTTTTGCGTTGCTCGCACTCATGAGTATTGCTTTTTACAACGATTTATCACGTTTGTTCGGAGCCTGAGTATTTTGAAAGTCAGACTACGCCGTTTTTTATTGGCATTTCTAACCCTGATAACACTTGCCACGCCGGCCTGGTCGTTCGAGGCGTTCGAAGTCAGTGATATCAGGGTCGAGGGTTTGCAGCGCATCTCTCCGGGCACGGTCTTCAATTTCCTGCCGGTTCAGGTAGGTGACAGGTTTGCGGAGTACGAGTCGGAGCAGACCATACGTGCATTGTTCAAATCGGGGTATTTCAAGAATGTCAGCCTCGAACGCGAAGGTACGGTTCTGGTGGTGCTGGTGACCGAGCGTCCGGCCATCGCTGATATCAAGATCCAGGGCAACGAGGATCTGGAAACCGAGCCGTTACTCGATTCGCTGAAAGATATCGGCTTTGCCAAGGGCAGGGTGTTCGATCGCTCATTGCTGGAAAAGGTTGAACTGGAACTCGAACGCCAGTATTACAGCCGTGGCAAATACGGTGTAAAGATAGATACAACTGTTACGCCACTTGAGCGCAACCGCGTTGATATTCTGATTGATGTATCCGAAGGTGCGATTGCCAAGATCCGTCAGATCAATATCGTGGGTAACGAAGTATTTGATGACGAAACGCTGCTGGATACTTTCAACCAGAGTACGCCGAACTGGTTGTCGTTCTATACCAAGGACGATCAATACTCCAAACAGGAGCTTGCTGCTGACCTGGAGACATTGCGCTCCTACTACCAGGATCGCGGTTACATCAATTTCAATGTCGACTCGACCCAGGTATCTATCACCCCTGACAAGAAAGACATCTATATAACCATTAACATTAATGAGGGACATCAGTACAAGGTACGTGAAGTGCGCTTGTCAGGCGAAATGGTGGTCCCGCCCGAGCAGTTATTCCCGAATTTCCAGGTCAATGCCGGCGATGTATTTTCACGCAAACGCGTCACCGATACCGTAACGCGAATCTCAGACAGTCTCGGAAATGAAGGCTACGCATTCGCCAATGTCAATACTGTACCGGACATTGATGAAGAAACACGCGAGGTTGATCTGACGTTTTTCGTCGATCCCGGCAAACGTGTCTATGTGCGGCGTGTGAATTTTGCAGGCAACAGCAAGACTCGTGACGAAGTGTTGCGCCAGGAGTTGCGGCAAATGGAAGGCGGATGGTTCTCCGCGGAAAAGGTCGAACGTTCGCGTACTCGATTGCAGCGACTGGGATACTTCGAGGAAGTGAATGTAGAGACGCCGGCGGTTCCCGGTACTACCGACGAAGTGGATGTTAATTACTCCGTGACCGAACAGCCGTCCGGTAGCATCTCCGCCGGCGTAGGTTTCTCACAGACATCCGGCGTTATCCTTAACGGCAGTATAACCCAGGATAATTTTCTTGGGACCGGTCGCCGGGTGAGCGTGTCTGTCAATAACAGTGACGTTACCACGCTGTACAGTTTTTCCTACACCAACCCGTATTACACCGTGGATGGTATCAGCAGGGGTTTTGGCGCCTTCTATCGTGAAACAGATGCCGATTCGGCCAATATTGCCGATTATACGACGGATACTTACGGCGCCAACGTAAGTTACGGATTTCCGGTCAGCGAGTACAACTCATTCCTGTTCAGCATAGAAGCAGACAGCCTCAAGCTGAAAGTCGCCGAATTTGCCTCGACCGAAATCACCGACTTTGTGAACGAGCACGGTGAGAACTTCAAAAGCCTGGGTCTGACGACAAGCTTTGCTCATGACACACGTAACCGGCGGATCTTCCCGAGCGATGGTGGCCTGCGTCGTATTTCGGTCGAGGCCAAGATACCGGGTTCGGAACTGGAGTATTACAAACTCAACCTGGGTATTCAGCAGTACGTTCCACTGACCAAGCTGTTTACCTTCCACACCAAGCTGGATATTGGTTACGGTGACGGTTACGGTGATTTTGACGAAATGCCATTCTTCGAAAACTTCTTTGCCGGCGGCGTGCGCTCGGTGCGGGGTTATGAGGATAACTCTCTGGGGCCGCGCGATAGCGACAACGATCCGATAGGCGGCAATTTCAAAACCACCGGCACAGTGCAGATACAGTTTCCGCCGCCGTTCCTGACCCAAAGCAACGCGGTGCGCTTGAGCCTGTTCTACGATGCCGGTAATGTATTTGCAGGCACGGAAGACTGGACTGCAGACGAGATTCGTATGTCTGCAGGGATAGGCGGCACATGGTTGTCTCCGGTCGGCCCACTGGCGGTAAGTGTGGCGCAGCCAATCAATGACAAGTCCGGCGATGACGTACAGCAGTTCCAGTTCTCGCTGGGCGCAGGATTCTGAATTTAACACCACTTGGGAGAAATCTAGTGAAAATCTTTAAACAGTTGATGGTTGCCCTGGCTGCATTTGCGGTTCTGACTGGCCCGGCAATGGCTGAGTCCAAGGTTGGTGTCGTGAATACAGTGCAACTGATGGAAGAAGCCCCCCAGGCCAAGGCTGCGCAGAGCAACATCGAAACCGAGTTTGCGCCGCGTGAGCAGGAACTGGTGAGTCTGCAGAACAGTATCCGCAAGCTCGAAGAGAAGTTATCGCGTGATGGCGCAGTTATGAGCGAAAAGGAAAGCAGCAAGCTGGAACGCGACATTCTTTCCAAACGGCGTGATCTCAAGCGCAGCCAGGACGAGTTTCGTGATGACCTGAACATTCGCAAGAATGAAGTACTTTCCAAACTGCAACGGCAGATGTACGAGGCAACCGTTTCACTGGCCAAGGAGAAAAAATATGATGTCATCCTGGGTCAGGGCGTGGTGTATTCGAGTGAAAACGTCGATGTGACCGATATGGTTCTCGAGAAACTGAAGGCGCAGTTCAAGAAGGGCAAGTAACGACGCCATTGTGGCGCTGACACTCGCGCAACTGGCTGATCGTCTCGGTGTTGAGCTTCGTGGCGATGGCGAGGTGCTGGTGGACCGTGTTGCGACACTGGATGCTGCCGGGCAGGGCGCGGTAAGCTTCCTGTCGAACTCGCGCTATCGCGCGCAGCTCGCCCGCTGCAAGGCTTCCGCTGTCATTGTTGGCGAGTCGGATGCAGACCAGGCTCCAATAGCCGCACTGGTCACTGACCAGCCCTATGTGGCCTATGCGCGAGCAGTAAGCCTGCTGCATCCGCGTGAATCCCGGCGCACGGGTATCCACCCATCGGCCTGCGTGGATGCATCTGCCAGCATCGATAGTACCGCCTGGGTGGGTGAGCACTGCACAATCGATGCAAATGTGCGAATCGGGCCGGGCAGTCAGATCGGTCCTGCTTGCGTTATCGGCGCCGGCGTCCTTATCGGTGACGAGTGTGATCTCGTTGCCAGGGTGACGGTGCTTGCTGGCGCACAGCTGGGTGACCGTGTCATGCTCCATCCCGGCGTTGTCATCGGCAGCGACGGTTTTGGTCAGGCCAGCACCGGTGACGGCTGGCAAAAGGTGCCGCAAATTGGCTCGGTGCTGATTGGTGATGATGTCGAAATCGGCGCCAATAGCTGTGTGGACCGGGGGGCACTGGGCGATACCGTCATCGAAACCGGTGTCAGGATCGATAATCAGGTACAGGTTGCGCATAATGTTTCTATTGGCGCGCATACGGCTATTGCGGCCTGTGTCGGCATTTCCGGCAGCACGCGGGTAGGCCGCCACTGTACGCTGGCTGGCGGTGTCGGATTGGTAGGCCATCTAACCATTGTCGACCATGTCCATATCACCGGAATGTCTATGGTGACGCGTTCTATCAACAAGCCTGGCAGCTATTCTTCCGGAACGCCGTTAATGGAAAACACATTATGGCGAAAAAACGCCGTAAGGATGAAGTCGCTGGATGCGCTGTTTCGACGATTAAAAAGCTATAAAGAATAAATAAATTAAATATATATATAATATTTATAGAATCAGGATTAATATAGCTGCATGGACATTAACGAAGTAAAAAACCTGCTGCCGCACCGCTACCCCTTCCTGCTGGTGGACAGGGTGCTGGAATTTAATCCTGGCGAGTCGCTGGTTGCCATCAAAAACGTCTCGGTTAACGAGCCTTTCTTTCAGGGACATTTCCCGGAAAAGCCGGTGATGCCAGGCGTGTTGATTATTGAAGCGCTGGCACAGGCAACCGGCCTGCTGGCATTCAGTACCGGGAATAAAGGCGCCGAACGTGAGACGCTGTATTACCTGGTTGGCATCGATAACGCCCGTTTCAAACAGCCGGTGATACCCGGCGATCAACTACGCCTCGAAGTCACCGTAACCAAGCAGAAACGCGGCATCTGGGTATTCGATACAAAGGCAACTGTGGATGGCAAGGTCGCTGCGACAGCGGTCATTATGTGTACCGAGCGCAAGATAGATGCGGGTTAATCCATGCCCAAGTTAGCGGAAGTATGACGGACATACTGGATAATTCGCTCATCCACCCCACGGCTGTAGTTGATCCGGCAGCGCGTATCGCTTCCGGCGTTATTGTCGGCCCTTACAGTATTATCGGCGCCCATGTAGAGATTGCCCCCAATTGTAACGTTGGTGCGCACGTGGTCATCGGCGGACGCACAGTCCTCGGTGAAAACAACCGCATCTTTCCATTTGCCTCGCTGGGACTTGAACCCCAGGATAAAAAATATGCAGGTGAAGACACCCGGCTGGAGATCGGTAACGGCAACACCATCCGCGAATACGTCACGATTAATCGTGGTACCCGGCAGGACGCCGGCGTCACCCGAATTGGCGACGATAACTGGATCATGGCGTATGTGCACATTGCCCATGATTGCCGGATTGGCAGTCATTGTGTACTGGCAAACAATGCCACCCTGGCAGGGCATGTCGAGCTTGGTGATTACGTAACGCTGGGTGGCAGCAGCCTGGTTCATCAGTTTTGCCGTCTGGGCAAGCATGCTTTCAGCGCTTATGGTGCGCGCATTAACAAGGATGTGCCGCCCTTTGTGACCGTATCGGAAGGCAAGGCACGACCACGTGGTTTGAACGCTGAAGGGCTGAAGCGTCGCGGCTTCGATGAGCAACGGATTCGCGTGCTCAAGGAGGCTTACCGCTTGCTGTATCGCAACGACCTGTCGCTCGAACTGGCCATCGCCGCCTTGCATGAAATGGAGGACGGCAACGACGATATCCGTCAGCTGACTGATTTTCTGCGTGCCGGTGAGCGCAGCTTCGTGCGCTAGTGTGACAGGGCTGCGTATCGGGTTGGTCGCAGGTGAGTCGTCCGGTGATCTGCTTGGTGCAGCACTGATAGCACGGCTTCGCGAGCAAGTTCCGGATGCCGAGTTTGTCGGTGTTGGCGGGCCGCGGATGCGTGCCGCTGGCTGTGATTCACTCGCCGACGCTGAGCAGCTCGCAGTGATGGGTCTGTTTGAAGTACTGGTTCATTTACCACGCCTGTGGCGGTTACGCCGCCGTCTTGTCCGCTATTTCACAGATCATCCACCCGATGTTTTTATTGGTATCGATGCCCCGGATTTTAACCTCGGGCTCGAGCAACAGCTCAAGCGCATCGGTATCGCCACGCTGCACTGGGTAAGCCCCTCGGTATGGGCCTGGCGGCGTTACCGCTTGCGCCACATTCAACGCAGCGTCGACAAGATGCTGACATTGTTTCCATTCGAGACTGAATTCTACCGTGAGCAGGGCGTGCCGGCCGAATACGTCGGACATCCGCTGGCGGACGATATTGCCGACGATCAATCCGCGCCTGCTGCCCGCAGCCGGCTGGGACTGGATACAGATTGCCGCTATGTTGCGTTACTGCCCGGCAGTCGGCGCAGTGAAGTGGAGCGCCTGCTGCCCGTCTTTCTGCATAGCGCGTTGCGTTGTGCAGAGGTGTTGCCTGAGGTGCGCTGGCTGGTGCCAGTGGCCATGCCTTCGTTGCGGCCGGTGTGCGAAACCATCGTACAGCAGGCGGTTTTCAGTGGCCTGCGGATAGATCTTGTAGAGGACCAGTCACGGTCGGTTATGGCGGCTGCGGAAGCAGTTTTGCTGGCGTCCGGTACGGCGACGCTGGAATGTCTGCTGGTGGGGCGACCGATGGTGGTAGCCTACCGTATGAATCCCTTGAGTTATGCGTTAGTGCGACGCATGCTTAAGGTGCCTTATGTATCGTTGCCGAACAACCTGCTCGGCAGGTACCAGGTACCCGAGTATTTACAACGCGAAGCGAATCCCGAAACATTATCCGGTGAGCTGCTGACATTACTGCAGCAGCCTGAGCGGGCCGCACAGCAGGTGCAACCTTTTGCGGCTGTGCAGCGGGACTTGCGTCGAAACGCGGCGGCACGCGTCGCCGATATTGTTCTGGAGACTATTAATGCACGTCACGCAAATTGAACTGGAAAGCCTGCCCGCACTGCACGCCGGTGTGGATGAAGTCGGGCGCGGCCCATTGGCCGGGCCGGTGGTAGCGGCCGCGGTGGTACTGGATCCCGAACGGCCAATTGCAGGACTCGCCGATTCGAAGAAGCTCAGCGAGAAACGCCGTGAGCAACTGGCTGACGAAATCCGTAAATATGCACTCGCCTGGTCACTGGGACGCGCTGAAGTTGAAGAGATCGACGACATCAATATTCTCCAGGCCAGCCTGCTGGCCATGCAGCGTGCCGTGGCCGGTTTGCAGCTTGCCCCCGAACTGGTACTGATCGACGGCAACCGTTGCCCGGCACTGGAATATCCATCGCGGGCGATCGTAAAGGGCGATTCACTGGTGCCGGCGATCAGTGCGGCGTCGATAATTGCCAAGGTTAGCCGCGACCGTGAAATGTGCGGCCTGGATGCGGAATATCCCGGTTATGGTCTGGCAAGTCACAAGGGCTACCCGAGTAAAAAGCACCTGGAGGCGCTCAATAGCCTGGGTGTGACGCCTGTTCACCGGCGTTCTTACGCGCCGGTCAGGCGGGTGCTCGACAGGCAGGAATGAGTGCTTTCCGTCGATTGTGGAATTTTGTCAGCGGTCCGTCGATTGCGAACCAGCTGGGCGAGCGCCACCAGCCATCCGGATGCGACGACAGCTATCATTTTGATTCCGAGTCGATAGACGCGTACCTGGCAGCCGCCCGTCAGCAGGTCAGTTGCGGGCGCACGGACCTGGATGGCAAGCAGGACACCTGGATTCTCGAGGGCAACAGTCCGTTTGTAATGATACCGCCCGAGCCTGCCCAACGCGCCATACTGATGGTGCATGGGCTGACGGATTCGCCGTTTGCAGTGCGGGATCTGGCACAGCATTTTCGCGCCCAGGGTTTTTATGTGCTGGCAATGCAGTTACCTGGCCACGGTACACGTCCGGGAGATTTACTCGAATTCAGCTGGCAGGATGCATTACGTGCCCACCAGCGACTGCTCGAATTGCTTCAGGCGCGTTTTCAGCACGTCTACGCACTGGGTTTTTCCGCCGGTGCGACGCTGAGTATTTATCAATCCATGCTGAACCCGTCGATACAGGGCCTGTTCCTGTTTTCACCGGCGATCAAGGTATCGCCTCTGGCCGGCCTGGCAGACACCTTCGGGATATCCGGCAAACGCTGGCAGCGGATGGCCTGGTTTGATGTTCAACCTGATACCGACTGTTTCAAGTATGAGTCCCTGACCAATCGGGCCATAGCCGAGGTTCATGCCATGACCCGGGCCGTGCAGCGTGTCGGCAATCTCTGTGAGCGCCGCATACCGGTTTTTGTTGCCGCCAGCGAGAAGGACGCCACGCTGGACACACAGGCGATACTCGACTGGTTCGCCAATCTGATCGGTCCGCGCAGGCTGTTGTACTACACTACCGGGACGCCGCGCTTGCCAGACTTCGCGCAACGGGTACCTGCGGCGTTTCCGGATCAGCATATCCGCAGTTTCTCACATACCTCGATCATCCAGTCGCCAGCCAATCCACACTATGGCAGGCGCGGCAGCCAGCGCTCCTGTGCGCATTACTACCGCACCGATCCACTGAAATATGCCCGTTGCCGGGCTGGCGAAGAAGATTGCCTGGGAGAAATGTTTGATGAATCGGCAGACTGCCGGGTAATCCGGCGCCTGACCTATAACCCGTTGTACGAGGAACTACTGGACGAAATCAACGGTTTTTTAAAGCGTCATTGTGGCATTCCAATTTAGACCAATTCCACCTCGAACTTAAAGGAATAGCCGGGCTTCCCGCTATGAATCAGGAAGAGCGCAAGGGGTTGGGGAAGTGAAGGGGCCTGGATATCAGGCCCCTTTTTTTGTCAAGTCTTGAATACCCGGCGGCAAAGCCCGACACTTCGTTCATGCGCCCCGGCTTTGTTCATTTACACCTGCATACCGAGTATTCACTGGTAGACGGTGTGGTCCGTATCAAGCCGCTGGTCAAGGCCGTGGCCGCAGCAGGCATGCCCGCGGTGGCAGTAACTGACCAGAGCAACATGTTTGCCATGGTGAAGTTCTACCGTGCCGCCATGGCGGCCGGCGTCAAACCCATCATTGGGGTCGATCTATGGCTGCGTGATCCTGAACAGATTGCCAGGCCCTGGCGGCTGGTGTTGCTGTGCAAGGATCTTAAGGGTTACAAACATCTCACCGAGCTGGTTTCGCGCAGCTACCTGCATGGCCAGCACCAGTCAGTACCGATGCTCGAACGCGAATGGCTGGTCGGTCAAACTGAAGGCCTGATTGCGCTGTCCGGCGGCAGGGAAGGCGATATCGGCGAAGCACTTTTAGCCGGCAACCCGGCGCTCGCTGAGGAACGCCTGGATTTCTGGAAAACACACTTTCCCGACCACTATTATCTTGAAGTACAGCGTACCGGGCGTGAGGGCGAGGAAGACTACCTGCACGCTGTTGTCGAACTGGCTGCAGGGCATCAGCTGCCAGTGGTGGCGACCAACGATGTGCATTTTCTGAAAGCCGACGATTTCGAATCGCACGAAGCGCGTGTCTGTATTAACGACGGGCGTACGCTCGATGACCCACGGCGTGCCCACCGTCATTCCAGCCAGCAGTACCTGCGTACACCGGAAGAAATGCAGGAGTTGTTTGCCGATTTACCGGAAGCACTGGAAAACAGCGTCGAAATTGCACAACGCTGTAACCTCGAACTGACCTTTGGCAAAAACTATCTGCCGGACTTTCCGGTGCCTGACGGTCTCACCATGGATGCGTTCTTCCGCCAGGAGGCGCACACCGGTCTGGAACAGCGGCTGGCCAGCTTGTTCGATACCACGGCTGACAATTTTGCCGAATTGCGCAAGCCCTACGATGAGCGCCTGGAAACCGAGCTGGACGTTATTATCTCCATGGGCTTTCCGGGTTACTTCCTGATCGTTGCCGACTTTATCCAGTGGGCCAAAGCACAATGGCGTGCCGGTTGGTCCGGGGCGTGGTTCCGGTGCCGGTTCGCTGGTCGCTTATGCGATGACCATTACCGATCTCGATCCGCTGAAGTACGAACTGCTGTTCGAACGGTTTCTCAATCCCGAACGTGTCTCCATGCCTGACTTCGACGTCGACTTCTGCATGGAAGGCCGCGACCGGGTAATCGATTACGTCGCCGAGCACTACGGCCGCGAGAAAGTCTCGCAGATCATTACTTACGGTTCCATGGCTGCCAAAGCGGTAGTCCGCGACGTGGGTCGCGTGCTGGGTCACCCGTATGGTTTTGTCGACCGAATCGCCAAGCTGATTCCGTTTGAAATCGGTATGACGCTCGACAAGGCGCTCGAGCAGGAGGAGGCGCTGGCTGATCTCTACCGGGACGACGAAGATGTCGCGACACTGCTGGATCTGGCCCGTTCCCTGGAAGGCCTGTCGAGAAACGCCGGTAAACACGCCGGTGGCGTGGTGATTTCACCCACCAAGCTGACTGACTTCACACCGATCTACTGCGAGCAGGGCGGCGTCAATGTCGTCAGCCAGTTCGACAAGGACGACGTCGAAGCCGTCGGCCTGGTCAAGTTTGACTTCCTGGGCCTGCGCACGCTGACGATTATCGACTGGGCGTTGCAAACGATTAACAAGCAACGTGGTGACAGTGGCGAGGAACCCCTGGATATCACCAGTATCGCGCTGGACGACCGGAAGAGCTTTGAACTGCTCAAGGCCTACCAGACCACCGCGGTATTCCAGCTTGAATCGCGCGGCATGAAGGACCTCATCAAGCGGCTGCAACCGGATAGCTTCGAAGACATTATCGCGCTGGTGGCGCTGTTCAGGCCCGGCCCTTTGCAGTCGGGCATGGTGGATGACTTTATCGACCGTAAACACGGCCGCGCCAGGGTTGAGTACCCACACCCTGACCTGGAAGCGATTCTCCAGCCTACCTACGGCGTGATTCTGTACCAGGAACAGGTCATGCAGATTGCCCAGGTGCTGGCGGGTTACACGCTGGGTGCCGCCGACCTGTTACGCCGCGCCATGGGTAAGAAGAAACCCGAAGAGATGGCCAAACAGCGTGTCATATTTACCGAGGGTGCGCTGCAACGCGGGGTCGAGGAAAAAACCGCGACCTATATTTTCGACCTGATGGAGAAGTTTGCCGGTTACGGCTTTAACAAGTCACACTCGGCAGCCTATGCGCTGGTGTCCTACCAGACGGCCTGGTTGAAGGCGCATTTCCCGGCGCCGTTCATGGCAGCGGTGCTGTCTGCTGACATGGACAACACCGACAAGGTGGTCACGCTGATTGATGAATGCCGTCACATGGAACTCGAAGTGGTACCGCCGGATATCAATCGCTCCGGCTATGCCTTCACCGTCGAGGGTGATACGACGGTGATCTATGGCCTGGGTGCCATCAAGGGTGTCGGTGAAGCCGCTATCGAAGTCATGATTCACGAGCGCCTGGCGAACGGACCCTTTACCTCGCTGGTTGACCTGTGCCGCCGCATGGATTCCCGCAAAGTTACCCGTCGCGTCTATGAAGCACTGATTCGCTGCGGAGCACTCGATCAAATTGGTACCAACCGGGCCTCGCTGTCGCATCAGCTGCCAGAGGCAGTCAAGTCAGCAGAACAGCATTTACGCGATTCGGCAGCCGGTCAGTCAGATATGTTTGGCAGTGTCGCGGCACCGGTTGATTCCGAGGCGCCATTGCTGTCGACGCCGGATATCGATGAGTGGCTGGAGGAGCAACGTCTCGCCGGTGAAAAAGAAACCCTCGGCCTGTACCTCACCGGCCACCCGATTGAACGTTATCGCGAAGAACTGACCAGCATGATTACGGCACCGCTGGCTGATCTGGCCGCCGAGACGCCACCGGCCGGTGGCGGCCGGCAACGCGGTAACGAGAAAACCATCGTGCTTGCCGGGCTGGTTGTCGAGCTGCGCACGCGCAACACCCAGAGCGGTGGCCGCATGGCATTTCTTACCCTCGACGACCGTACTGCGCGCATGGAAATCCGCGTATTTTCGAAAGTGTTTGAACAGTATCGTGCGTTAATGAGCAATGACACCATACTGGTGGTTCAGGGCACACTGGCATTCGATGATTTTTCCGGCAGCATGCGCGTCAATGCCAACAAGATTTTCGACACCGACCAGGCCCGTGAAATTTACGCCCGGCGCCTGGTGGTCAGCATCGGTGCCCAGAAGGCTGGCAACGGTTTTGTCGGCTCGCTGGCCGATGTGTTGACGCCTTACCGGGAGGGGAACTGTCCCGTGGGGATTCAATACCGGGGCCCGACTGCGCAGGCACACATGACCCTGGGCGAGGAATGGCGGGTACATCCGACCGATGAATTGCTGCACCGGCTGCGGGAACTGGCCGGAGAATCGCATGTGAGAGTGGTGTACTGACGGGGTGCCGGATTTTTGGTGAAGTTGCTCGCGCATTTGCGTAAAATGCCCGCCATGGATATGAATTTTCTGGATTTTGAGCAGCCGATTGCCGAGCTTGAGGCGAAAATAGAAGAACTTCGTTACGTCGGCGATGACGCCGAAATCAATATCAACGAAGAAATCGGCCGCTTGCAGGCAAAAAGCCAGTCGCTGACTGAATCAATTTTCTCCAAGCTGGATGACTGGCAGGTTTCCCAGATGGCACGTCATCCCCAGCGGCCCTACATGCTGGATTACATTCAGCAGATCTTTACCGATTTTGAGGAACTGCATGGTGATCGCACCTATGCTGACGATGCAGCCATTGTCGGTGGCATGGCTCGCCTTGAAGGCAAGCCGGTGATGGTAATTGGGCAGCAAAAAGGCCGCGATACCAAGGAAAAAATTATTCGCAACTTCGGTATGCCGCGACCGGAAGGTTACCGCAAGGCGCAGCGACTGATGCAGATGGCCGAGCGCTTCAAGTTGCCGCTGTTGACGTTTATCGATACGCCCGGCGCCTATCCCGGTATCGGCGCCGAAGAACGTGGCCAGAGTGAAGCCATTGCCCGTAACCTGTATGTCATGGCGGATCTGAAAACACCCATCATCTGTACTGTCATCGGCGAAGGCGGTTCCGGTGGGGCACTGGCTATTGGTGTCGGTGACCGCATGCTGATGCTGCAATACAGTATTTACTCGGTCATCTCACCGGAAGGCTGTGCCTCGATTCTGTGGAAGAGTGCCGAAAAAGCCCCGGATGCTGCCGCTGCACTGGGTGTGACTTCGCAACGGCTGCTGGACCTGAATCTCGTCGACGACATCATTGAAGAACCACTGGGTGGCGCGCACCGTGATCCTGAGGAAATGGCGAAGCGGATCAGTGCAAAGCTGGTAGAGCAGGTCGAGCAACTGGGCCGGTTACCCATGGACCAGTTGATCGCCGCCCGTTACCAGCGCTTGATGTCTTACGGTGAGTTTGTCGAAAAGTAACCTGCTGTCCGCCTGGCTGGCGGATCTGCCGGAAGCAGCAGCGTATTGCGTCGCCTATAGCGGTGGCGTCGATTCCCACGTACTGCTGCATCTGCTCGCGAACCGTCGCGAAACCTTGTCTGCACCCTTGTCCGCAGTGCACGTCGATCACCAGATTCAGTCGCAGTCCGGTGACTGGGCCGTACACTGTCGGGCCGTGTGTGAGGAATTGCAGGTGCCTTTTGAGACACTGCATGTTGACGGGCGCGCCAGGCAGGGAGAAAGCCCGGAGGCTGCTGCCCGAACAGCACGTTACCGCGCTCTCGCTGACTGGTTACCCGCCGGTGCCCTGTTGATTACCGCCCAGCACCAGGACGACCAGGCGGAAACCCTGTTACTGCAATTGTTTCGGGGCGCCGGTCCGCGTGGCCTGGCGTCGATGCCGAATCTGGCCAGCTTGGGGCATGGCCACTTGTTGCGCCCGTTTCTCGACTACCCTCAGTCCGACATTCTCGACTACGCGCGCGCGCATAAGCTGCGCTGGGTGGAAGACCCGACCAATACCGATACCCGCTATGACCGCAATTTGCTGCGCCAGCACCTGTTACCACAATTACGCGAACACTGGCCGGGATTAACGCATGTCCTGGCGCGGGCCGCGGGTTTGCAGGCTGACCAGGCTGAACTGGCAACAGCGCTGGCAGAACTTGACCTCGCCACTTGTGGCAGCAGCGAGCTGCCAGATCGTTTGAGAATCCCTGATTTGCTGAGCTTAAGTCCGGCGCGTCAGCGAAACCTGTTACGCCACTGGATCGAACTTAACGGATTCAAACCACCTTCGCTGGAAGTGCTTAAACGCGTTGGTTCGGAAGTGCTGTCAGCACGTGAAGACGCAACACCATTGGTGCATTGGGCCGGTGCCGAACTACGCAGGTATCGTCAGGCGCTTTATCTTATGGCGCCGCAGGAAAAACAGGACCCGGAAAAGCGTCTACCCTGGGATGGTACCAAGCCACTCAAATTGGCAGCCGGCACCCTGATGGCCGAACCCAGCGTGGGATCAGGTTTGCGTATTGAACCGGGAGCGAGCCTTGAAGTGCGTTTTCGCCAGGGTGGCGAAGTTTTGCAGCCAGCCGGCAGGGCGGGGCATCATGCGCTGAAAAAACTGTTTCAGGAATGGTCAATCCCGGACTGGGAGCGTAGTCACATACCACTGATTTACCAGCATGACGAACTGGTCGCAGTAGCGGGACTGTGCGTATGTGAGGGTTTTACTGCGGCACCCGACGAACAGGGTTATCAATTATGCTGGAAGAATTTGGGGTCAGAGTAAAAAAGAATTTGGGGTCAGGTCACATTTCAAATATGAAGGACATCACGCGCTGTCTGCGATAGGCAACAGTTTTCATGTTACCAGCGCTTAGCTGCAGTCAACCCGATTACGTAACGTCCTGTTATAAAGCAGTTTGCCGTCCCTGGCACCTGCGTTACTCTGATAAAGATAATCTATAACGAAGTTTTGCCGAAATGCGAACGCTGCCGGTTATCGCAGTTAACAACGCGCCTATATTAATCCCCATGAGTATCTTGATCGTCGATGATGATAACGATATACGTACCGTATTGAGCTTCCGGTTGCGTGCCGAAGGCTTCGATGTTGATGCCGTTGATTCAGCACGCGTAGCCTATGCACGCCTGGGTTCAGTAGATGATGTCGATCTGATATTGCTCGATGTCCTGATGCCTGGAGATTCCGGTATCGAGGCCTGTAAGAAAATCAAGGAAAATCCGGTTACAGAAGATATCCCTATCGTCATGATGTCCGCCAGCTCAGATGTGATACATCTCAAGGAAGCCTTCGAGGCCGGTGCAATGGACTACCTTAGCAAGCCCTTCAACAGAATCGAGTTGCTGGTGCGTATTCGTTCTGCGCTGCGCCTGAAGCAGGCAATAGACCAGCGAAAAACGCATGAAAAAGAGCTGATGGAAACTACCGAACGCCTGAGGTTCACCAATGCCAGGCTCGAAACCCTGTCCACTACAGATGATCTTACCGGTGTTTATAATCGACGCTTCTTCGACACCAGTCTTGCAAAGGAGTATCGGCATGCCAAGCGACAGAGAAGTCGGCTTGCATTGATTATGGTTGATATTGACCAATTCAAAAACTTCAACGACCAATATGGTCACCAGATGGGGGACAAGTGCCTCAGGGCGGTCGCTCAAGAGTTGGGCGCGGCTATTAACCGGTCACATGATCTGGTCGCAAGGTATGGTGGGGAGGAGTTCGCCATTATTCTTCCAGGTACCACCGAGGACGGTGCAAAGGCGTTAGCAGAAAATCTTCGCCGACGAATTGCCGGCCTCGCAGTAAGTCGCGATTCAACCCCCAAGTGGCTATCGGTCACCATTAGCGTCGGCCTCTCCAGCAAAATACCGGGTAGTGATTCGGTGCCCGAAGAGTTGGTCTGTGAGGCAGATCAGGCGTTGTATCAATCCAAAAGTCAGGGGCGCAATCGTGTAACCGTTTTTGTGCCGGATTAGTTCGAGTTAACCGTGCCCACCAAGGGGGTAGGTGAGTCACTATTTGGGGTCAGAGTTAAAACTCTTTGCCGACTTACAGGAATATATTTGCTGATGTCGGCCCGGTGAACCCGGGGAATACCGTACTGATGTCAGTGCCGCCCAACCGTTTGGTCAGCAGTTCGGACAGGACGGTTCGCAGGTCGGTGGTGATTTTTAAATCCTCGCCCATTTCCAGGTTGGGTGTATCAAGACCGGGCCAGTTGCTGATTACCTGGCCACCGTTGACGCCGCCGCCGAGCAGGTATGCCAGGCTGCCGGTGCCGTGATCAGTGCCAACCGATCCGTTCTCCGCTACACGGCGACCGAACTCGGTATGCACCAGCACGGTGATACGTTGCATCTGCGTACCCATGTCCGTGTAGAACGCCTCCATCGCGCCGGCAAGTTCGGCCAGCGACGCCTGGATGTAGTTGGGCAGGTTTTCGTGGTGATCCCATCCGTCCGAGTCCAGGCAGATCACCTCGACCGGTAACGTCGACTTGATCAGCTGGCTGACCTGTTTGAGCTTGTCGCCCATCGCCGTGGCGGGATAGACCGCGCCGTTATCGGGCGTGATCGCGGCCAGGTTGGCTGCCTGCAGTTCATCGATGGCTGATAGCGCCGCCTGTGCGGGCCCGAAGAATGGTACCGGGCTGCGGAACAGGTCGGTCAGTACTGCCGGGTATCCCGAGTCGATGATGCCCTGGTCGAATCCGAAATCGTTCAGGTTGCTGATCGCCAGGGGTTCGGCAGCGCCCATCAGCGAGACCGGTACATTACCGCTGATGGCGATGACCGGAAACGCGGAGCTGGACGTCGCTGTGCTCAAGGCCAGGTGCCTGCCCAGCCAACCGGTTTCCGGTCCGGCTTTGTCGTCTACGCCGCGTTCCACCAGGCCCTGTGCGGAAAAGTGAGAACGTGATCCATGCGGCACGCCGGTGGCGTGCACCAGTGCGAGATCGCCGGCATCGTAAATCGGTTTCAGCGGTGACAGCGCCGGATGCAGTCCGAAGAATCCATCCAGATCGATTGCGCCGCCGGAATTACCCGGTGTCGGAACAGCGATGGTGCTGCGCTGGGCGTAGTAATCGGTATCACCATGAGGCACGAGGGCATTCAGGCCGTCGGCAGCGCCGCGCTGAAAAATACAAACCAGGATGTCACGACCGACCGGCAGGGTAAGGCTTGCAGTGGATCTTTGTTGATTGTTCGTTGCCACGCTGCTCTCCTAACGAAGCTGGAAATAGGCTGAACTGACCAGTACAGCGGCCACCAGCGGTGCGATCTGTTCTGCGGTTCCCGCAGGCAGGGTGACATCCTCAGGCTGGCTGTATTCGTTGACCAGCCAGTCGAGCATATAGGCCCTGTCATCGGCGCTCAGCGGTCGCATCAGTACGCTGTCGGTCAGGGCGTCGACAATGCCGGCCAGTGTTTCGGCGCCGTTAAGCAGCGCCGGGTAATTGATCTGAAAAACATCGATTTCCGGAATCAGGTTGGCGAGACTCAAAAACGACAATCGCCAGCGGTTCAGCAGGCCACCGGTACTGGCCCAGTAACTCTGCTCGTCGGGATAGCCGTCCGGCGTCGGCCAGTTGAACGGCAGTTGCCCCATGATCAGCTGTGCGAAATAAAACAGCTGCCCGTTATCGGTGGGGTATGGCGTATCGGGTGCGAGCGCACGGATCACGCCGGCCAGGTATTCCGCCGGCCGGATAATTTTCTGATCGGCGCTGGTACGGAATGCCGTGGTTGCGAATAACGCACGCAACGTGTCTTTGATGTCGCCGCCGGACTGGGTGAACGCCGCCGCCACGCTATCGATGCTGACCTGGTCCGGCGTGTCGCTGATAAACCGGCGGCACAGCTTGGTAGCGATAAAGCGCGCCGTGGACGGATGCGTTGCCAGCATATCCAGTACCTGGTCGCCATCGCTCTGGCCACCGCCTGCGGTAATAGTGTTCTGCAGGACAACCTTGGCCGCGTTGTCGTGAATGGCGGGAACAAACACGAACGAGCCATAATCGCCACCCGTATCACCGGGAAAGCGAATCGACCAGCCGGTGAAACAGCGTGCGACTTCTTTTACGTCGGTCTCGGTATAGCCACCGTCGACACCCAGGGTATGCAGCTCCATCAGTTCGCGGGCATAGTTTTCATTCGGCGCGGACGCCTGGTTAAGAAAGTTATCCAGGTAAAACAGCATCGACGGGCTGTGTGCCGAAGCGCGCAGCAGATCGCCGAAATTGCCCAGCGCATGGGCACGGATAACCAGCCTGTCGTCCGCGGGTTTCAGGGTGGGGCCGAGGCCGTTGACTAAATGGATGTTGAAGTGGTCCGACCAGAATTCCACCATCACTTCATAGAGCTGGCGGCGGCTGAAAATCTGCCGGTACTGGGCCGCGCCGGTCATCTGTAATGCAACGTCGCCGATATTGTCCGGGAAGCCGGCGATCAGCTGTGTCGCTGTCTGCGTAGTCAGCGGGAACAGGGCCTGTATGGTGGCTTCAAGGTTACCATCATCGATCTGTGAATAGTCGAGCTGCTGTTCCAGGTAAGCGTTGACACCTATGCTTTGTATAGCGGTGAGCGCATCGCGATGCACGCCGAAACTGGTGCGTTTTACGGTTGTGTATTCGCTTGAAGCCTGCGGTGTAACCGCAGCAGGCGTTGTCTGCCCGACATTACTACTGCTGCTATCGCCACCACCGCCGCCACCGCAACCGGGAAGGGTGGATGCCAGTGCGGTATAGCCGAGGCCCTTGCCAAACAGCTTCAGAAAGTCGCGACGATTGTGCAGACTGTCGAGAATGGCTTTTAAATCGTAAGCAGCAGGTTTGGTCATTGTGATTGTATCGTCGCGTGCAGGATATTTCTGAACCCGTGTGAATCCACCAGCGTCAGTTTGAGTACCGGTCAATATTGTACTGTGAATTGCGTCTCAAAGTAGCGTTACGTATGCGGAAAACGGATTTTCCAATATGTTTCAGGGAAATAGGGAAATAGGGGACAGACCACGGTTTAGTTCGCACAGTCATTTTCTGATAAATTATCATCCATCCAATGGACAAGGAGGTCCCGGATGCCAAGACGAGCACGCATAACAGTGCCTGGGATTCCCTGGCATATCATCCAGCGGGGTAACAACCGCAGCGCCTGTTTCTACACCGAATCGGATTATCAATACTATCTGTGCACGCTGGGCGAGCAGGCCGAAAAATACGGTTGCGCCATTTTCAGCAAGAAATTGAAAAAATGCTCAGGCGAAGGGTTGCGCCCGGTAAAAGTGGTAGACCTGCAAAATGCGGGACGGGGTAAACCGTGGTCTGTCCCCTGTTAATCTATTAATTATTATTTATGGCAATAATAACGAAAATTGTATTTACTTATAAGCAGAACTCTACCTATCCTTCACAGCAATACATATTTCACGGTTTGGTAGCAGTAGGAGGCAGATGATGCCATTAGTAAATATGCAGGATATGTTGGATCATGCGTACCATAATGGCTATGCCGTAGGTGGTTTTGATCTGGTGAGCCTGGATTTTCTTGAGGCGATTATGGCAGCAGGGGAAGCGCAACGTTCGCCGCTGATTATATCGCTCGCTGAATCACACTTTGAGTATTACGATTTTGAACTCGCCATGGCGGCTGCCGAACAGGCTGCCAAACGCTCATCCATTCCTGTTGCCATTCACCTTGATCATGGCGCTTCTTTTGAATCAGCTGTTAAAGCCATTAACCTGGGTTGCAATGGGGTGATGGTGGACGCATCACACGAAGCCTTTGAAGGTAATGTGGCGATGACGAAAAAAATTGTCGGCATGGCCCATGCTTGCGGGATTCCGGTTGAAGGTGAACTGGGTTACGTGGCCGGGGTGGAAGGTGAAGATGCCGAGAAGCACCCGGGTGAGGTGATATATACCTCGGTCGAAGAAGCGAAAGCGTATGTTGATCAAACCAATGTTGATCTGCTGGCTGTTTCCATTGGTACGGTACACGGCCGCATGCAAGGTGAGCCGGTACTGGATTTCGAACGCCTGCAGCAAATCAATGAAGCATTAAAAATTCCATTGGTGATTCATGGTGGTACCGGTTTATCGGATCAGCAATTTAGCAAGTTGATTGAAAACGGGGTGGCCAAGATTAACTACTACACGGCACTGGCCGACGCCGCGGGTAAAAAAATGCGTGATAACGTGGCGGCTGACGATCGCTGCGGTTACACAGGTATTGTTAATGGTATCCAGAATGCAATGCGTGCCGAGATTGAGCGTTGCATGGTGAACTGGGGATCAGCCGGACAAGCCGATGCCGTTCTGGCAGTCGCTGAGGCCTGGCAACCGGTGCATCATGTCATTATTTATAATGTTAATACTGATGATGCCAATAAAGTTAGCAATATGATGCGTGAAGGGGAGGGACTATTGAGTCAAATCCCCGGTGTACGTCGCGTGATTACCGGTAACGCGGTGCAGAAAGACGCGAACTATCAATTATGCTGGTTGATTGAATTTGTGCATAAAAATGTGATCGGGAGTTATCGTGAGCATCCTGATCATGTGGCGTTCGCGGATAACCTGTTCAGACCGATAGCAGGAGATCGCATTAGTATTGATTACAGTGAAAACTACTATCCCGGATATTTGGGGTCAGAGTAAAAACCCTTAACACTTCATCCAACGGTGTTACGCTAACACCAAAAGTCACAACTCAGGGACGAACTGATGGTGCTCGGTAATGACAGCAATAAAGATCAGCTGGCGGCCCTGACCGGCAGGCGATTGACGCCGGGAAAGCGGGCTCCCAGGCGAGGGCAGTTTTTACTCTGATACCAAATACTTGCCGCAAACGCCCCCGATCCCATTGTCGGCCTGCGGTGATTCTGGTAATCTGATTTCCCGTCCAGATCTACAAACCTCCTGCTTTTTTCGGAGCTTCATGACCCAATTTATATTTATCACTGGCGGCGTGGTTTCCTCACTCGGGAAAGGCATCGCCGCCGCTTCGCTTGGCGCGTTGCTGGAGGCCCGTGGGCTTAAAGTCACGCTGATGAAGCTGGATCCCTACATTAATGTGGATCCCGGCACCATGAGCCCGTTCCAGCACGGCGAGGTCTACGTCACCAATGACGGTGCGGAGACTGACCTCGACCTGGGGCATTACGAGCGGTTTATCCGCACCACCATGGGCAAGCGCAACAACTTCACCACCGGCCAGATTTACGAGCAGGTCATCCGCAAGGAGCGGCGCGGCGACTACCTGGGCGGTACCGTGCAGGTCATTCCTCACATTACCGACGAGATCAAGCGCTGTGTGCGCGCCGGCGCCCAGGGCGCGGATATCGCCATGATTGAAATTGGCGGTACGGTCGGTGATATCGAATCCTTGCCGTTCCTGGAAGCCATTCGCCAGATGGGTGTCGAACTCGGACACGGCAATGTGGTGTACATGCATCTCACGCTGGTGCCCTATATTGCGGCATCCGGCGAAATCAAAACCAAGCCGACCCAGCACTCGGTCAAGGAACTGCGTTCCATTGGTATCCAGCCGGACGTTCTCCTGTGTCGTGCCGACCGCACAATTCCAGTGGATGAGAAACGTAAAATTGCCCTGTTTACCAATGTGCCTGACAAGGCGGTATTTTCGGCTGTAGATGTCGACAGTATTTACAAAATTCCATTGCTGCTGCACGAACAGTACCTGGACGACATTGTCTGCGAACGGCTGAATCTCGATGTGCCGCCAGCCGACCTGAGCGAGTGGAAATGGGTAACGGAAAGCCTGAGCAAGCCGGAACGTGAAGTTACTGTGGCGATGGTCGGCAAGTACGTAAACCTGACGGAAGCCTACAAGTCACTGTCTGAAGCCCTGATTCATGCCGGTATTCATACCCGCACCAAGGTGAAGATTCGCTATATCGATTCCGAGGTGATTGAACAGAAGGGTCTGGAAGTGCTGGGCTCGGTCGATGCTGTGCTGGTGCCCGGCGGTTTTGGCGAGCGCGGCGTGGAAGGCAAGATCATGGCGGTGCGCTACGCGCGCGAACACAAGATTCCCTACCTGGGGATTTGTCTCGGCATGCAAGTGGCTGTGATCGAATATGCCCGCAATGTTGCCGGCCTTGAAGGTGCCCAGAGTACGGAGTTCTTCAAGGAAACCCCGCACCCGGTTATTGCGCTGATTACCGAGTGGCAGGATCACACCGGCAAGGTCGAGCGGCGTGACGAGAACAGTGACCTGGGTGGCACCATGCGGCTCGGTGGCCAGGCCTGCAAGTTGTTGCCGGACACGCTGGCGCGCCGGGTCTACGGCAAGGATGAGATTGTTGAGCGCCATCGCCATCGCTTTGAATTCAACAATGCCTACCGTGACAGGCTGCAGAGCGCCGGCTTGCGCCTCGCCGGCACCTCGGTGGATGGCAGCCTGGTTGAAATGGTCGAAATCCCGGATCACCCGTGGTTCCTGGCGTGCCAGTTCCACCCCGAGTTCACCTCGACACCGCGTGACGGTCACCCCCTGTTCAAAAGTTTTGTAGCAGCTGCCAATGAACACAAAAGCCTCAGACTCGGTCAGGCAGCCGATAATCCCCAGACGGCGACAGCAGTCGGCGCTGACTAGCGTTTACTAAATACAGGACACACCAGGCATGAAACTGTGCGGATTCAATGTGGGGCTGGACGCCCCGTTTTTTCTTATTGCCGGTCCTTGTGTGATCGAAAGCGAAGAACTTGCGCTGTCTACAGCGTCTGATCTGAAGCAGATCACCACCGAGCTGGGCATTCCCTTTATTTACAAATCTTCTTTCGACAAGGCCAATCGCTCCTCGGCGAGCAGTTTCCGCGGCCCGGGCATGGAAGCGGGTTTGCGTATTCTGCAGAAGGTGAAGGATGAGCTGCAGGTGCCGGTACTGACCGATGTGCACGAGGATACACCGTTGGACGAAGTGGCGTCGGTTGTTGACGTACTGCAGACACCGGCGTTTCTGTGCCGCCAGACGAACTTCATACAGAATGTCGCCCGGGCGGGCAAACCGGTCAATATCAAGAAGGGACAGTTCCTCGCGCCGTGGGATATGAAAAACGTTGTCGATAAGGCGCGCGCAGCGGGCAATGAGCAGATTATGGTCTGCGAGCGCGGCGTTTCATTCGGTTACAACAACCTGGTGTCTGACATGCGTTCGCTGGCCGCGATGCGTGATACCAATGCACCGGTGGTTTTCGACGCCACGCATTCTGTGCAGTTACCGGGTGGCCAGGGCAATGTTTCCGGCGGCCAGCGCGAGTTCGTACCGGTGCTGGCACGCGCGGCTATTGCGGCCGGGGTCTCCGGTGTGTTCATGGAAACGCACCCGAATCCTGCCGAGGCGATGAGCGATGGCCCGAATGCCTGGCCTCTGGGTGAAATGAAATCGCTGCTGGAAACGTTGAAGACGCTGGACGACACGGTAAAATCACGCCCGTTCGCCGAGACAGCGCTGCTTAACAGCTAAAGCGCACCCGCCCAACGTGGTGTGCAAACTCGCCTTCAATTAATGTGATTAATCCAGTAGCCAATATAAGCTATTGGTAAATGGAGTAATAATGCCAAGTATTAAAGCCGTTCAAGGACGCGAAATCCTCGATTCTCGTGGTAACCCCACCGTGGAAGCCGATGTGCTGCTGGATGATGGTTCGATGGGACGTGCCGCTGTTCCTTCCGGCGCATCCACTGGAACACGCGAAGCTGTGGAACTGCGTGACGGTGATGCGTCCCGCTATCTCGGCAAGGGCGTGACCAAAGCCGTTGCCAGTGTGAACAGTGAACTTCGCGATGCTGTCGTCGGCATGGACGCTGCTGACCAGGCCGGCGTCGACCAGAAGATGATTGACCTCGATGGCTCCGATAACAAGGGCCGTCTCGGCGCCAACGCGCTACTGGCGGTATCACTGGCCACCGCGCAGGCGCAGGCGCGTGCCGAAAACAAGCCGCTGTACAGTTACCTGCGCCCGGAAGGGCCTTACCAGTTGCCTGTGCCAATGATGAATATCATTAATGGTGGGGAACACGCCAATAACAGTGTCGACCTGCAGGAGTTCATGATACTGCCCGTCGGTGCTGGCAGTATTGCAGAAGCTGTGCGTTACGGTGCGGAAGTATTTCATGCGCTGAAGTCGGTATTGGACGGACGTGGGCTGAATACGGCGGTGGGTGACGAGGGCGGTTTTGCACCGGACCTGTCATCCAATGAGGCAGCCATCGAGGTGATCCTCGAGGCGATTGAAAAAGCCGGCTTCAAGGCTGGCGACGATATCTTCCTGGGGCTCGATGCGGCCGCCTCCGAGTTCTATAGTGACGGCCAGTATGAACTGAAATCCGAAGGCAAAACGTTTGCTGCCGCCGGCTTTGTGGATTTTCTCGCCGGCTGGGTTGACCAGTATCCCATCCTGTCTATCGAGGATGGACTGGACGAGAGTGACTGGGAGGGCTGGGCACTGCTGACTGAACGGTTGGGCGGCAAGGTGCAGCTGGTCGGTGACGACCTCTTTGTGACCAACACTTCAATATTCCAGCGCGGTATTGATGAACATATCGGTAATTCCATATTGATCAAGCCCAACCAGATCGGCACGCTCACAGAAACACTTGCGGCGATCGATATGGCTGAAAAGGCCGGCTATACCGCTGTCGTATCGCACCGCTCGGGTGAGACCGAGGACGTAGTGATTGCCGATATCGCCGTGGGCAGTTCCGCTACCCAGATCAAAACCGGCTCCCTGTCGCGTTCCGACCGTGTTGCCAAATACAACCGCCTGATGCGCATCGAGGAACAACTCGGAGCTGCTGCCAGTTACGCAGGTCGGGGTGGCTTTAACCAGTTTTGAAACCGTAACGCATACTGATGCGCTGGATCGGTTGGCTATTGTTCGTGCTTCTGCTGTCGCTGCAGTATCGCCTGTGGGTAGGGGATGGCAGCCTGGCAGAAGTCTGGGACCTGTACCAGCAAGTAGAAGCCCAGCGTGACGATAACCAGAGTTTGCGTGAACGCAACCAGGCCCTGGAAGCCGAAGTTCAGGATCTTAAAAAGGGACTGGGGGCTATCGAAGAACGTGCCCGTGAAGAGCTCGGAATGATCAAGGAAGGCGAAACTTTTTATCAAATCATTGAACCGCCGGCTGAACCTGCCGGTGGCGATCGCTAGTGGCCGTGCCCGCCTACTGGGCCGTGGTGCCCGCGGCCGGTATCGGCCGGCGTATGGGAGCATCCATTCCGAAACAGTTTCTTGCGCTGGGCAAACAAACCGTTCTTGAGCATAGCCTGGAATCACTCTGGAACGGTGTCGACCTCAAGGGACTGGTTCTGGTGAGCGAGGGGCATCCGGCACTGGCATCCATACTGGAACACTATAAAGAACACTGTATGTTGCGTGTTGCCGGTGGGCGGGAGCGATGTCATTCTGTGTTGAACGGGCTGGACGCGCTCGCGGGCAAAGCAGACAAGGACGACTGGGTGCTGGTACATGACGCTGCCCGGCCCTGCGTCAGACAACAGGATCTGAAGCAGCTGTGCTCGCAACTTGCCCATCACAAAGTCGGTGGCCTGCTGGGTATTCCAGCCAGCGATACCATGAAACGTGTTACCGCTGATTTCCGTGTCGAGAACACCGTAGAACGCACCGGGCTCTGGAACGCCTATACACCCCAGATGTTCCGCTATGGTTTATTGCGCACGGCACTCGATGCAGCGGTAGCTGACGGCTTTGAAGTCACTGACGAAGCGTCCGCCGTGGAACACGCCGGCCACCGTCCGTTGATGGTTGAAGGACACGCAGACAATATTAAAATCACCCGGCCCGAAGACCTGCCACTGGCAGAGTTTTTTCTCCGGCAACAGGGTCGACTGTGAGAATCGGACAGGGTTTCGATGTGCACGCTTTTCAGCCCGGCGGCAGACTGGTGCTGGGCGGGGTGGATATACCGCATAGCCACAGTCTCAAGGCACATTCCGATGGTGACGTGGTTGTGCACGCTTTGTGTGATGCCTTGCTGGGTGCGGCGGCGCTGGGGGATATCGGCCGCCATTTTCCTGATAGCGATTCTGCCTACCAGGGGATCGACAGCCGTGAACTGTTGCGCCGGGTCTACGCCAGTTTGCAGTCTGAAGGCTACAGGGTGGTCAACGCCGATCTGACTATCGTCGCGCAGGCGCCCCGGCTGGCACCTCATGTCGAGGCGATGTGCATCAACATTGCCAGCGATTTGCAGGTCGAATCCGCTGCTATCAACGTCAAGGCCACCACCACCGAACAGCTGGGTTTCACCGGGCGTGAGGAAGGCATTGCCGCCTTTGCCGTGGTATTGATTCAGCAGTGAGCAGCCTGCCGGAGGGTTACCCGCATATTCCGCTTGATGTCCTGCCTGCCTGGGGCGGGCCGGTATCAGTGGGGCGTATTCGCCAGCAGGTGGAAGATTTTCAGGTATCTGAAGTACCGCTGGTCGAAGCCTGTGGCGAAGGCGAGCACAGCTGGCTGCATGTGCAGAAAACCGGCAGTAATACCCAGTGGGTGGCCAATCAGCTGGCGGCATTTGCGGGGGTCAGGAGTAACGCTGTCAGCTACGCTGGTCTCAAGGATCGGCATGCAGTCACCGACCAGTGGTTTTCCGTGCATCTGCCGGGACAGCCGGAACCCGACTGGGCATCGCTGCAACATGACGAATTCCGCATCCTGTCGTTCCAGCGTCATCAACGCAAACTGAAAACCGGCGCGCTGAAGGGCAATCGTTTCGTCCTCACGGTGCGTGATGTTGATGGCGACCAGGCTGACATCGATACGCGACTCGGTCAGTTAGCAGCCGGGGGGTTTCCCAACTATTTTGGTCCCCAGCGGTTTGGCAGGGGCGGCAGTAACCTGGCGTCGGCAGCGCACATGTTTGCTTCCCGCAAACGCAAGGTGCCGCGTTCCAAGCGTAGTATTTACCTTTCCTCGGTACGTTCCGCCCTGTTTAACCTCGTGTTATCGGCACGCGTTGCGGAGGGTAGCTGGAACCAGGTGAAACCGGGCGAAGCGGTGCAGCTCGACGGCCGTTCGGCCTGTTTTGTCGTCGACGCGATTGACGATGAAATCCTCGAACGTCTGGCAGGCGCCGAATTGCACCCGACCGGCCCACTGTGTGGTGACGGTGAGAGCCTGTGTACAGGCGCTGCCGCGGCGTTTGAAACAGCCAGCCTGCAACCTTACGCGGCATGGATTCGAAAGCCTGTCATCGGCCCGTGTGGAGGTGGCACGGCGTTCATTACGTATTATGCCGGGTTCGCTAACCTGGCAGCACGAGCCCGATGGCTGCCTGACACTGTGCTTTTATTTGCCGGCCGGCAGCTATGCCACCAGTTTGCTGGCTGAAATCTTTCGACTCGAAGACGTCGCATGATAGCGGCGGCACAGCGGCTCGAAGCGGTGCGAGAAAAGATTGCGACGGCCGCGCGTAAAGCCGGCCGCGAACCGGACGCAGTGAGACTCATCGCCGTATCCAAACGCCACCCGGCTGAATCCATAAAGGCGCTGGTGGATCTAGGCGTGCGTGATTTCGGCGAAAGCCAGATTCAGGAAGCGCAACAGAAAGTACCCGGGTTTTCGGGCTTACCCCTGGACTGGCATCTTGTTGGCCACCTGCAATCCAACAAGACCCGGGAAGTGCCCGGACTATTCAGCCATGTGCACTCTATCGATAGTCTCAAGCTGGTACGCCGGATTGCCGCATCCGCCGCGGATATCGAACGGCCGGTGCGGTTGCTACTGCAGGTTAATATCGCCGGCGACCCGGCCAAACATGGCTTGCGTGCGGAGCAAGTCGTTCCGCTGATCGACGCGGCACTGAGCGAGGAACTGACGGGTGTGGAACTGTGCGGTTTGATGACTATCGGCTTCCGGGATGCGGGTGAAACCGGCACGCGCCGCGGTTTTGCCCAGCTGCGGGAGTTACTGGAGCATTGCCGCAGTCAGTTTGGCGAAACTTTTTCCGAGCTGTCCATGGGGATGAGCGGAGACTATACCCTGGCGATCGAAGAGGGTGCCACAATGGTACGCGTCGGTAGCGCCCTGTTCGGTGAACGCCAGTAGTGCCGCGGGTTCAGCTACGCTTCAGCAAGACGTAAACAGCCCCGGTTCCGCCATCACAATTTCGAGCCGAACAGTAAGCCAGCACCTCGTCGCGTTGTTGCAACCAGTGCCCGATTTTGCCTTTGAGTACCGGCCCGCGATGGCGCGAGCCACGGCCTTTGCCGTGAATGATCCTGGCGCACTGCACCCGTCGGCGCCGGCACTCATATAAAAAGTCGGCGACCGCCTCGCGCGCCACCTGTACGGTCATACCGTGCAGATCCAGTTCCGCGTCAACCACAAACAGGCCGCGGCGCAATTTTTTCATGGTGCGTTGCTGCAGCCCTGCGCGCTGGTACAGCAGCTCCTCACCGGTTTCCATATCGGCGGGCTCGAACTGTTCGGAGAGCATGTCGTGGAGCACCCCGGCTTCGTCCAGTTCGCGGAACTTCGGCCGCGGGCTGAGTTTGCGCTGCGGAGCGGTCACCCGGTCGCTGCGTACCGGCTTGACTTTGCCGATGCTGTCACGAAACAGCTGGATGTCTTCGGATCTGGGCTTTTTCATTGCTGTTAATTAACAGGGAATGGGCGCGCGCGGTCAAGTTCGGTATGATCGGCTCCGATGCATATTCTGATTTCCAACGACGATGGCTACCGCTCGCCGGGTATCCGTTGCCTGGCCGATGCAGTGCAATCGGTCGCCAAAGTTACCGTGGTAGCACCTGACCGGGACCGTAGTGGAGCCAGCAACTCGCTGACCCTGGACAGTCCGTTGCGCGCCCGGCGCGCAGATAATGGTTATACCTATGTTGAAGGCACGCCTACCGACTGCGTTCACCTGGCCATAACCGGTTTGCTGGAAGATGAACCGGACATGGTCGTGTCAGGCATCAACTCGGGGGCTAATCTCGGCGATGATGTGGTTTATTCCGGCACGGTAGCCGCTGCCATGGAAGGGCGCTTTCTCGGCTTGCCGGCGATAGCGGTTTCCATGGCATCTTTCCAGCCGGAGCATTATGCGACCGCGGCACAAGTGGTGCTGGAGCTACTGGCTAAACTCAAATGCGAACCAGTGCCGGCAGAAACCATACTCAACGTTAATGTGCCGGATCTGCCATATGCGGAATTACAGGGCTGGGAAGTCACCCGGCTGGGGCGCCGGCACAAATCGGAACCGGTAATTTGTGAACAAGACCCGCGCGGTCGTCCCATCTACTGGGTCGGGCCGGCTGGCAGTGAACAGGATGCGGGTCCCGGTACCGATTTTCACGCGGTACGCAATGGTTACGTTTCGGTAACACCGATCCATGTCGACCTGACACGCTACGATGTCATCGAAACCGTGAAATCCTGTCTGGGCACCGCACTGTCATGAACGGGTTCAGTCAGGGTATTGGCATGACTTCACAGCGTACGCGAGACCGCCTGGTCCAGCGCCTGCGTGATGAAGGCATCAAGAACAACAAGGTGCTCGAAGTTATCGGTGCCACGCCGCGCCACATGTTTGTTGATGAGGCACTTGCCAGTCGTGCCTACGAGGACACGGCTTTACCGATCGGGCACGGACAGACAATTTCACAGCCCTATATCGTGGCGCGGATGACCGAGCTGATACTCGAGATATCACCGCGAACCGTGCTGGAAGTCGGAACCGGTTCCGGTTACCAGGCCGCCATACTTTCGCAGCTGGTCGAGAAAGTGTACTCGACCGAGCGTATCGAGCCGCTCGCCAGCCAGGCGCGGCAGCGCTTTCGCCGCCTTGGCTATCGCAATATTCGCGTACAGCACAGTGACGGCAGCTGGGGCTGGCCACAGTTCAGCCCGTTTGATGCCATCATTGTGACGGCCGGTGGTGCCGAGATCCCTCCGGCACTGCTCGATCAAATGCCCGTAGGCGGCAGACTGGTGATGCCGCTCGGTGGACGCGCGCAGCAGACGCTGGTTGCCGTCACGCGTACCGAGACGGTATTCGAACAGGTGGACCTCGAACCAGTGGTGTTCGTTCCACTGGTTGGCGGAACCCACTGATGGGTTTGTTCACCCGCCTGTACGATAGCTGTCTGCGTTGGGCGCGTCACCGTCATGCACCGTATTACCTGACCGGTTTGAGTTTTGCCGAGTCATCTTTTTTCCCGATTCCACCGGATGTCATGCTCATGCCCATGAGTCTGGCCCAGCCCCGGCGCGCAATGTATTTCGCCTCGATAACCACGCTGGCCTCCGTGGTTGGCGGTATTGCCGGCTACGCGATTGGCTATTTTGCGCTGGACTGGGTTGCTCCCCTGATCGAGGAGGGTGGCCGCTGGTCAGCGGCTTACAACAAGGCATCGACATGGTTTACCGACTGGGGTTTCTGGGCGGTGCTGATTGCCGGGTTTTCACCAATCCCCTACAAGGTGTTCACGATTTCGGCTGGCGCTCTATCGATGGCTTTTATTCCGTTTGTGATCGCATCGGCTATCGGTCGAGGCGGACGTTTTTTCCTGGTCGCCGGCCTGTTGGCCTGGGGTGGACCCGCTATGGAAGCGCGAATTCGTGTTTATGTAGAACGAATTGGCTGGGCACTGGTCGGACTGGCTGTTATTGCCTATATTGCAATCAAGGCCTGAAACCATTCGTTATCTGATTCTTATATTTCTGTCCTGCCTGTTTACGGCCTGCACTACCCACAGTATTCATGCACCGACTGGCGACCATAGTACCCGACCGGTCCGCAACTCCGGCGAACACATTGTTCGCCAGGGCGACACGCTCTACTCGGTGGCTTTCCTGTATGGCTACCAGGTCGAGAAAGTTGCCAGCTGGAATAGCCTGAAACCGCCTTACACCATCTACAAGGGGCAACGGCTGCGCTTGCGCCCGCCAGTGGCTGCAACAGTTTCCAGGCCGAAGCCGAAACCCCGGCCGGTTGCCGCCAGTCAACCCAAGCCCCGCTATCCGCAGCGCGCCGCGCCTAAAACCGTCACCGTTCCGGTGGCGCCATCCAAACCGAAAACCGCTGCGGCGCCTGTTACCCGACCAGCTACGCCAGTCGCCAAACGCCCGTCGACCACACCCCCAAAAAACACCAGGGTCACCTGGGTATGGCCTGCCAAAGGCCCGTTACTGCAGCGCTTCAAGGCCAACAGCAGTGGTAAAAAAGGTATTGATATCGGGGGTAAAAGCGGAACGCCGGTAAAGGCTGCTGCGGATGGAAAAATTGTCTACTCAGGGAGTGGACTTGGCGGTTACGGTCGGCTTATTATCATCAAGCATAATAAAGACTTCCTGTCCGCCTATGCACATAACCGGAAGCTGATTGCCCAGGAAGGGCAATGGGTGAAGCAGGGTGAGGTCATTGCCCAGATGGGAAGTAGCGGCACAGACCGCACACGTTTGCATTTTGAGATACGCAAGCGGGGGCAGCCCGTTGATCCGTTGCGCTACTTACCATGATCGCAAAGGTGACAAGCGGGTGGAGGCTCCGGTGAACCATTAGTTCGTCGGCGAAAACCAGGAAGAAGGGTTATAGATGGCCAAGCAGCGCCACGGTTCTGACGGATTAGTTGACAAAAAACGCAGCGGAGTTACGCCGGGTGGCAGTGCGCATCATGAACCGCCTGAAACCGAAGCACACTTTGATGCCACACGCATGTATCTCAACGAGATCGGATTCTCGCCACTGCTGACAGCAGAAGAAGAAGTCTACTACTCACGCCTGGCGCAGAAGGGTGACGAGAGCGGCCGGCGACGGATGATTGAAAGCAATCTGCGCCTGGTGGTCAAAATTGCCCGTCGCTATATCAACCGGGGACTGGCGCTCCTTGACCTGATCGAGGAAGGCAACCTTGGCCTGATTCGGGCTGTTGAGAAATTTGATCCGGAACGCGGCTTTCGTTTCTCGACATACGCGACCTGGTGGATACGCCAGACTATTGAACGCGCAATCATGAATCAGACGCGTACCATCCGCCTGCCGATACACGTAGTAAAAGAACTCAACAGCTATCTGCATGCAGCCAGGCGTCTCGCTCAGTCGCTGGATCACGAACCCAATGCCGAAGAAATTGCTGATCTCCTGGATAAACCGCTGAATGACGTCAAGCGGCTACTCAAGTTGAACGAGCGTGTCACGTCGGTTGATGTTCCTGTCGGCAAGGATTCAGACAAGCTGGTTATTGATGCCATTCCCGACGAGACCATTACTGATCCATCGGATTTATTGCAGGATGAAGATGTTCTGGTCAATCTCGAGACCTGGATCAGCCAGTTATCCGACAAGCAGCGTGAAGTGGTTGAGCGGCGCTTTGGGCTGCACGGCTACAAGATATCGACACTGGAAGAGGTCGGTAATGAAATTGGTGTTACTCGCGAACGGGTTCGTCAGATACAGATGGATGCCTTGAAACGTTTGCGCGAGATACTCGAAAGCGAAGGGTTTTCTTCTGATGCCCTGTTCGGCTGACGAATTGCCATCCGCACCGCCTGGAACCATCATCTCGTAGTTCTTTACCTGGAACTGTCGAAAATTACACGCTCCGATATCGCCCTCTGCGAGGTCAATTTATCGGCTGAAGCCGGAGATATTCTGAAGCACCTGCAGGATGCGCATCCGCAGCGCAAGGTGAAGACGAAGGTGCAGAGTGGCTTGTTGGCAGAAGGTGATCCCGGCCTGATAAGGATTTTACTTCGCCCTGGATCGTTGTCGTTCCAGGGACGCTGCCGGGTCAGGCCGGTAACAGGGCCGCGACCACGTTGCGTTGTTCCGAGAGGAGGATGTTGTAGGTGCGGCAAGCCGCCGCGGTGTCCATGATCTCTACACCAATACCGAGCTGAAGCAGACGCGCGGTGAGCGCTGGAGAAGGAAATGCCAGGGCCTTTCCGGTACCCAGCACCAGTACTTCCGGCCGTATTTCCAGAATCGGGACAAAGTCATCGTGTAGCAGTTCAGCGACGTGCTGGGGGCGCCAGTCAGCCATCAGGCTGTCCCTGGTCAGAATAAGACTCCGTGCGAACTGTTGATTACCAATGGTTATAACGCCATCACCGTAACCACGGATGAGCAAGTCGCTGCTGCAATCGTCCTGGGCAAAATGCATGCAGGGCAGCATACGTCACTTGCCGATGATTCTCACCTTTCGGATTGTCGGGCTTCCCGCGGGTCTGCTTGTTACATTCCAATATTTTCAGTACCCTACGCGCTCTATTTTCGCATTGAATTACTAGCAGACAGACCCTTACGTGGACGAATTTCCAAGAATCAAGCGCCTGCCGCCGTATGTCTTCAATATTGTCAATGAGTTGAAGGCGGCCGCTCGCGCCCGCGGCGAAGATATCATTGATTTTGGCATGGGAAATCCAGACCGTCCCACACCGGCTCATATCGTCGACAAACTCACCGAGGCGGCGCAACGGAGCGATACCCACCGCTATTCGATGTCAAAAGGTATCCCCAGGCTGCGCAAGGCAATATGTGACTGGTACAAGCGTCGTTACGACGTTGACCTCGATCCCGAGACGCAGGCAATTGTCACCATTGGTTCCAAGGAAGGCCTGGCGCACCTGGCGCTGGCTACGGTCGGCCCCGGAGACGCGGTACTGGTGCCGAACCCGGCTTACCCGATCCATCCCTATGGTTTCGTGATTGCGGGCGCGGATATTCGTCATGTGCCGGCGGTCGGTGGTGAAGATGCCTTTTTTTCCGAACTGGAAAAAGCCATCAGGGATTCGTGGCCCAAGCCCAAAATGCTGGTATTGAATTTTCCGGGTAATCCCACCACCCAGTGTGTGGGGCTCGAATTTTTCGAACGCGTGGTGGAAATCGCTACCGAACATAACATCTGGGTTGTCCATGACCTTGCCTATGCAGACATAGTCTTCGACGGCTACAAGGCACCTTCGATCCTTCAGGTGCCCGGTGCAGAGAATATCGCTGTGGAGTTTTATTCCTTGTCGAAGAGCTACAATATGCCCGGATGGCGGGTCGGGTTCATGTGCGGCAACAAAACGCTGGTTGCAGCACTGACCCGCATGAAGTCCTACCTGGATTACGGCATGTTCACCCCGATACAGATAGCGGCGATTACCGCGCTCGAAGGGCCGCAGGACTGTGTCGATGAAATAGTCGCGACGTATCGAAGTCGCCGCGATGTGTTGTGCGACGGCCTTAACAGTATCGGCTGGTCAGTGGAAAAACCCAAAGCGACAATGTTCGTCTGGGCGCCGATTCCGGAGCCTTATCGTGCCATGGGGTCGCTGGAATTTACCAAGAAATTGCTGCAGGACGCCAAGGTGGCAGTTTCGCCAGGAATAGGTTTTGGACAGTACGGTGATGACTTTGTGCGTTTCGGTTTAATTGAAAATGAGCACCGTACCCGGCAGGCCGTGCGCGGTATCCGGGACATGTTTCGTAACGATGAAAAACAACTCGCGGCAGCGAGCAAGGGGGGTTCTTGAAACCGGTTAAAGTAGGGTTGCTGGGACTGGGTACAGTCGGTGGCGGAACATTTAATGTGCTTCGGCGTAACGCCGGGGAGATTGCCAGGCGTGCCGGCAGAGGCATTGAGATCACCCATGCCGCTGCGCGTGAATACAATTCCGACCAGTTACCCGGCATCGATACAATCACTGTTAGTGACGATGCCTTTAAAGTGGTGGACGACCCCGAGATAGACATCATCGTCGAACTCATCGGTGGTTACGAGCCCGCACGCGAACTGGTTCTGAAATCCATTGCCAACGGCAAGCATGTGGTGACTGCCAACAAAGCCCTGATTGCCACGCACGGTAACGAGATATTTGCCGCTGCCCAGCAAAAAGGTGTGATGGTGGCCTTTGAGGCTGCTGTCGCCGGCGGCATACCGATTATCAAGGCGGTACGCGAAGGTTTGACTGCCAACCGCATCAACTGGATTGCCGGCATCATAAACGGCACCGGTAATTTTATTCTCACCGAAATGCGTGACAAGGGACGTGATTTTGCTGACGTCCTGGCCGAGGCCCAGCAGCTGGGCTATGCCGAAGCTGACCCCACTTTTGATGTTGAGGGTATTGATGCTGCCCACAAGCTGACCATCCTGGCTTCGCTGGCGTTCGGCATTCCGTTGCAGTTCGAGCGTGTGTATACCGAAGGCATCAGTCACATTACGCGTGATGATGTCAACTATGCAGAGCAGCTTGGTTACCGTATCAAACACCTGGGCATTACCCGGCGTACTGATGCCGGTGTCGAGTTACGGGTGCACCCGACGCTGATACCGGATCGACGACTGATCGCCAATGTTGATGGCGTGATGAATGCCGTACTGGTTAATGCGGATGCCGTCGGCGCTACACTTTATTACGGCGCTGGCGCAGGTTCCGAGCCAACCGCGTCGGCTGTTGTTGCAGATATTGTCGACGTGGCCCGCACACTTACAGTCGACTCTGAAAACCGCGTGCCGCATCTGGCCTTCCAGCCCGATTCCCTGTCCGACCTGCCTATCCTTTCAATGGATGATGTAGAAACGGCCTATTACCTGAGGCTGTGTGTACTCGACAAGGCAGGCGTCATGGCGGACATTACCCGCATCCTCGCGGACAGCAGTATCAGCATAGAGGCACTCATCCAGAAGGAACCGCGTGAAGGAGAGCAGAAGGTGCCGGTCATCTTGCTGACACACCGGGTGCGCGAACAACAAATGAATGAAGCGATTGCGAAAATTGAATCGCTGGATAGCGTGGCCGGCAAGGTTACACGCATTCGAATGGAACACTTGAACAGCGACTGAAATAACGCCAGGTTGTTTCAACAGCAGCTTCTCCAGATTAAATTTACTTGACAGGTTATTACCATGCCATTCCGACCACGCTATACCGGCTTAATCGATAAATACCGTGACCGCCTGCCCGTCCACGATGACACCCGAATCATCAGTCTGGGTGAAGGCAACACACCACTGATCCGCCTGAGCAATATTCCGCGTGAACTCGGCAAGGAAGTCGACATCTACGTTAAATACGAAGGCCTGAATCCGACCGGGTCTTTCAAGGATCGGGGTATGACCATGGCGGTCACCAAAGCTGTTGCAGACGGCAGTCGCGCTGTCATTTGTGCGTCTACCGGTAATACATCGGCATCAGCAGCCGCTTATGCGGCGCGCGCTGGTATTACCGCTTTTGTATTGATCCCCGAAGGCAAAATTGCACTGGGTAAACTCGCGCAGGCGATGATCCATGGTGCCGTGGTATTACAGATACGTGGCAATTTCGATGAGGGTATGCGTCTGGTCAAGGAGGTTGGCCAGTCATCACCTGTGACTATCGTTAACTCGATCAATCCATTCCGCCTGCAGGGCCAGAAAACGGCAGCTTTCGAGATTGTTGAAGAGCTGGGACGCGCACCCGACTACCATTGTCTACCGGTTGGTAACGCCGGCAACATCACGGCACACTGGATTGGCTACTGCGAGTATTCAGCCGCATCCGGTGACCACGTCACAGAGGCGTGCGCATTTTGCAAGGGTCATTGTAGTTACGCGGGTGGCGCAGTCTTCGGTAACCGGCCTAAAATGATCGGCTATCAGGCAGCAGGCTCGGCACCCTTTTTACGTGGTCAAATGGTCGATAACCCGGAAACAGTGGCAACCGCGATTCGCATTGGCCACCCGCAGTCATGGGATTATGCCTGGAAAGTAAACCAGGAATCCGGTGGCTGGTTCGACGAATGCAGTGATGAGGAAATCCTGGCAGCGCAGAAAATGTTAACCGAAAAGGAAGGCATTTTCTGTGAGCCGGCTTCTGCCACCTCATTGGCTGGCGCCATGCGCGACATCAAGAGTGGCAAGATTCCCGAAGGCAGTTCGATAGTCTGCACACTGACAGGTCATGGTCTTAAGGACCCCGATACTGCAATCAAGCAATGCACTGACGGTATGCTGACCGTGGATGCAAAACTGGAACCGGTTAGAAAAGCCATAGAAGGTAACCTCGCCTGACACGATCAATCAGCGTCCTGGTTCCCGGACTGGCTGCCGAATTTTTCGGTTATTCCAACGAGTCTTTTGTAACTGCACCGGCACTGTCCAAATGGGTGAGCAAGGCGCAATTTGCTGAATCGGCCGATCTCTATACAGAACAAGCTGCGCTGCGACTGCTGAATATTAACGGGGCGGATACCCCTCCTGTCGCTGCCTGCAGCTATACCCACGATTTTGGAGAGTTACCGGGTGCTTATTGTCTGCGTGCAGACCCGGTGCATTTACACGCGGACACGCATGGTCTGGTTGTTTTCGATTGTATCTCCCTGGCCCTGAGCCCGGAGGAAAGCCGGGAACTCGCTGCCGCACTTACTGACCATCTGGCACAAGATGGCTGGACTCTGCGCTACGGTGATAAATGCCGTTGGTATCTCCTCGGAGAAGAGCAGGATCTGACCGGACCTGCTGTTTGCCAGGTGCGAGGGCTTCATACCGGAGTTTCAGTGTTAAAAGGTGTGGATGCGCGTCAGTGGACGCGACGGCTGAATGAGATCCAGATGTTGATGGCGACGCACCCACTCAATATGCAGAGGCAATCCGCACGACGCAAAACAATAAACAGCCTATGGCTCTGGGGTGGAGGCAAACTTGTGTCCAATGCCACACCTTTTGATGCAGTGGTTTCGGAAAACTCTGCCGTGCTGGGTGCGGCAGCTATCAATCACGTTACACCGGTAGCTGCAGATAGCGCGACACAATTACTTGAACAGATGAAGGCAGATGCTTCGACATGCCTGGTTACCCTGGAACACTGTCGCGACGCTGCTGCTTACACGGACTGCGAAGCCTGGAACCAGGCGCTGGAGCAACTGGAGAAAACCTGGTTCAAGCCATTGTTGTCAGCCTTGTCAGAGAAGCAACTGGATTACATCGAATTGCTGCCACTGAATGGTGCCGTCTATCGTTTGACACGCCACGACCTTTGGAAATTCTGGCGAAACTCCCGTGATTACCAGACATTGCCGGGCTTCCGGCAGGAGTCCGCAGTCAGGACCTAGGCATGACAGCCATGGTGATACCCAATACGGTTAATCAGGATTGCCGGCGCAAGCTGTCTGGACTTGAATAGAGCCGATGCTGCAGTCGGGCACCCAGGTATTATTTTAGACCTTGGTTAATTTACAGTTACCGTTAATGACCAAAACCCCTCCGGTTTTGCTACAGTTCGACATTCGTCCAGACTTTTGCAGGGTTCCGATCTACATACAATGAGGTCCAGAAAACTCCATGCGAGACAGGTGTCTGAAACTGATGACGCGATCTTCTCTGCTGATCTGCATCCAGTCCTCAAACGTGTCTACGCGGCAAGGCAGGTCCGGGCCCCTGAGGATCTTGATACCGGATTACAGGCACTGTTGACCCCTGAAAGTCTGACCGGTATAGATGCTGCGGTTGAACTGTTGGCCGCGGCCATGGCAAAACAGAAAAAACTTCTGGTGGTTGGCGATTTCGACGTCGACGGGGCCACCAGTAGCGCATTGATGGTAATGGCGCTGCGCGACATGGGGGCAACCAGCGTTGACTACCTGGTGCCAAACCGTTTTGCGTTTGGCTATGGGTTGACACCTGAAATTGTTGAACTCGCCGCGAAGACACGAAACCCTGACCTTATCATTACCGTGGATAACGGCGTGTCCAGTTTGGCGGGTGTTACTAAAGCCCGGCAGATGGGTATAGATGTCCTGGTGACGGACCACCATCTGCCCGGTCCGGAACTTCCGGCAGCCTGCGCCATTGTGAACCCCAACCTGGAGAACGACAGGTTTCCAAGTAAAGCACTGGCTGGTGTGGGAGTGGCTTTTTACCTCCTGCTGGCACTGCGCTCACATCTGGATGCCAATGGATGGTTTGACGGGCCTGCAGCAAACAGGCCTAATCTAGCGGCTTATCTTGACCTTGTCGCTCTGGGTACAGTAGCGGATCTTGTTCCGCTGGACAGGAACAACCGTATTCTTGTGCAACAGGGTTTGCAGCGAATCCGTGCGGGTAAATGCCGTCCGGGCATACAGGCGTTGCTTGAGATAGCGGGTCGCAATATCAATAGAGTAATTGCTTCTGATTTCGGCTTTGCGGTCGGACCACGCCTGAATGCAGCGGGTCGACTGGACGATATGTCCGTGGGTATTGAGTGTCTCATGAGTGAGTCGATTGACCGGGCTCGCGAACTTGCCGGACAACTCGACGCATTGAATCGTGAGCGTCGTGAAATTGAAGCCGACATGAAAACAGAAGCGATAGACTCTGTTGAACAGCTACACCTGGCAGAATCCGGGTTACCCATAGGGTTGTGTCTTTACGATCAGGGCTGGCATCAGGGCGTGATCGGTATTCTGGCATCCAGAGTCAAAGAGCAGTTTCACCGGCCGGTAATCGCGTTCGCACCTGCGGGCGAGGGTGAGATCAAGGGGTCAGCGCGTTCGATTCCAGGACTGCATATTCGCGATACACTGGATTCCATTGCGGCACGCCAGCCGCAGTTACTGCAAAAATTTGGTGGCCATGCGATGGCCGCCGGTTTGTCTTTGCAGGCAAAAAATCTGCCCGCGTTCAAGGAGGCATTTCTTTACGAGCTTGAAAAGTCGCTTGATCAGGACGCGCTTACTGGAGTTATTGAGTCAGATGGCCAGCTGACTGACAATGATTTCAGTCTGGAACTATCGGAACAATTGCGCCAGGCCGGCCCCTGGGGACAGGGCTTTGCTGAACCGCTGTTTGATGGCCGGTTTACAGTATTGAATGTGCGAATAGTGGGTGACAACCACCTGAAACTTTCTGTGCGCCCCGAAAATTCGGAGCGCACGGTTGATGCGATTGCTTTCAACCTGGCGGCAGAACACCCGCTGCGGGGTGGAGAGTCTATTCGCATGGCTTACCGCCTCGATACCAACGAATACCGGGGCATGCTAAACCTGCAGCTGGTCGTTAACTACATCGAGCCTGTGTAAAGCCCGGCTAACAATGTAATCATCAAAGCGTGTTACTACGCCGCGCAAATACACCCAGCCCGAGCAGGCCCGAGGCAAACAACCACAATGCAGCAGGTACCGGAACAGCCGCCAGGGCTTCAGCTGTTGCAACAGTGTGCAATGATGCATCGCCCTTTATAAGCAGGACCAGATCGTTATAGTCACGATCCCCGCCGCCAGCCAGATCTTCCCAGGCTGTGATGTAAGCTCCGATCAGGCCCCGGTTCCTGCTAGCGGTAATCTGCCAGGTCACCATATGGTCCAGCGCATCACTGTTGGTTGAGGGGGCGGAACTCCAAAGGGGTGAGCCACCGGGATCGAGTCCGAAGCGAAAGATCCCTCCAGAGTCTTCAGCTCTGAAACTGCCTGCAGGACGCGACCATTTATTGCTGACGTTCAGCAGCTGGCTGAAATCACCAGAGGCATTGATATACCCAAACGACTGCCTGAATCCGGCCCATTTAGCCAGTGTCTTTACCACGATATGGCCATCGTTGCGCCAGTACTGATCAATGCTGTCGTCGATGCGAACCAGGTTTTCCAGCCCGAAGCGATCATCAAGAATACCGTTAACGCCGATAAGACCGGGTTCGTGTCCGGGACCGGGTAACACGGGTGTTAGTGCGGCGTGGCTAGTGGTTGCGACAACTAAGACCAGCGAAGCGGTGACGCTGCGAATGCCAGGCAGCATGAAGTTGCGATACATCGGGTATTCTCCTGACCTGCTTGTAGTAAATTGTTCCCCGGACACTAACGTCGTCTTATTGTCTGCGATGCTTGTGGCGTGCTTAAACGCTTGTCCGGAATATAAGGCTGGTTGCCCACGAAATAAGGCGGACAACAGCTCATACTGCAAAGCAAGAGTAAGGCCATATTCGATATAAACTAGAAATAACAAGAAGTTACTAAATGGCTGTCGAGATTTGGGCGCTACAGATTATTTAAAGTGTAAATATTTCCGAATTACGGGGTGTCTCAGTGATTGGTTATTATCATTAATTAAACAGATATTACATGATGTTAGCGAGTTTATGGCGATACCTTCCAGCTGATTTAATATATGTAAAATATATCGTACTTTTAAATGTTATTATTATTTTATAAAACAATAAATTACTGTTTGGATGTCCTATTGATGTGTAAGCTGCCTCGACAGACAATGTGCTCGTTATGCATGAAAAGACTTTCACACTGAACCTGGCGATCGATGCCGAGGAGTACCGCAAACTGTATGCGGGGCAAGCTCGGGATGTCGTGGTTCGCGCAACCAATGGCCAGACACTCCGCTTTCCAGCCGCTGCGTTGCGGCAATTTGTTGCCCACGATGGAGTTCGGGGTAACTTCGAGATCCAGGTCACCAGTGATAACCGGTTAGTGGAAATACGCCGCCGAGGCGGCTGAATTTTTGGCAGTTTCGATATAACTCGGTATGATTCGCGACTTTGTCTTGGCGGTATCGAAGCAGGGGAGTTGTTTTGGAAGTTAATCCGGTTATCAGTCACATCAAGGATCTGAAAGGGCGTGCAGAGTCCCTGAGGGGGTATCTTTGACTTCGACACCAAGCAGGAACAACTAGTTGAGGTTTGCCGGGAACTCGAGGATCCGGATGTCTGGAACCAGCCGGAGCGTGCACAGAGCCTCGGCAAGGATCGTGCGAGACTGGAGCAGGTAGTTGAAACCCTGACCTCGCTGGATTCAGCTCTCCAGGATGCTGTTGATCTGCTGGAAATGGCTGTCGAGGAGAATGACGACGACACCCTGGCGGCAGTGACAGCCGATGTCGACCAAATGGAAAGTCGGGTCGCGGCGCTGGAGTTCCGTCGCATGTTTTCCGGCGAAATGGATGAAGCCAACGCCTTTCTGGATATACAGGCGGGTTCCGGCGGCACCGAAGCCCAGGATTGGGCGAATATGCTGCTGCGCATGTATTTACGCTGGGCCGAGCGCCACGAATTTAAAACTGAATTGATCGAGGTGTCGGCCGGAGAAGTGGCCGGCATCAAAAGTGCCGCCATCAAAATTGATGGCCCCTATGCATTCGGCTGGTTACGCACCGAGATCGGCGTGCACCGGCTGGTAAGAAAATCACCGTTCGATTCCGGGAATCGTCGTCATACCTCGTTTGCATCGGTATTCGTATCCCCGGAAATTGACGACGATGTTGATATCGACATCAATCCTGCAGACTTGCGTATCGATGTCTACCGGGCCAGTGGTGCCGGTGGTCAGCACGTGAACAGAACGGAATCGGCAGTACGTATTACCCATGGGCCTTCAGGTGTCGTAGTGCAATGCCAGAACGACCGCTCCCAGCACAAGAACAAGGCCACCGCGATGAAGCAGCTGAAGGCGAAATTGTACGAACTGGAAATCCAGAAACGCAATGCCGATCAGCAAGTGCTGGAAGACAGCAAGTCAGATATAGGCTGGGGCAGCCAGATTCGCTCCTACGTGCTCGACCAGTCACGTATCAAGGATTTGCGCACCAGTGTTGAAACCGGCAATACCCAGGCCGTGCTCGACGGCGATCTGGATAACTTTATTGAGGCCAGTCTGAAGAGTGGCCTGTAGCTATCTTGCGGAATGAATAATCAATGACTGACCAGGATGAAAACAAACTGATTGCCCAGCGTCGCCAGAAACTGGCACTAATGCGTGAAGCAGGCGTGGCTTTCCCCAACGACTTTCGGCGCGACGCACTGGCGGCAGAAATTGCTGCCGAATATAGCGACAAGGACGCGGAGTGGTTTGGCAACAATACCGTCCGGGTAAAAGTTGCCGGCCGCATGATGGGTAAACGTGTCATGGGTAAAGCCAGCTTTGCTCATATACAGGATATGTCGGGGCGACTGCAGTTATTTGTGCAACGCGATGCGCTGCCTGAAGGGGTATACCCGGCTTTCAAGAGCTGGGATATGGGGGACATTATATGCGCCGAGGGCGCCCTGTTTGTTACCAAGACCGGTGAACTGTCAGTCAAGGTCGATAGCATTCGAATTCTCACCAAGGCATTGCGTCCCTTGCCGGAAAAATTTCATGGCCTCACTGACCAGGAAATCCGCTATCGTCAGCGCTATCTTGACCTGATCATGAACGAGGATTCACGTGATACCTTTATCGTGCGCTCTCGCATCGTACAGTTTATTCGTGACTTCCTTAACAAGCGCAGTTTCCTTGAAGTGGAAACGCCAATGATGCAAAGCATCCCCGGCGGGGCGACGGCGCGTCCGTTTACAACTCACCATAATGCCCTGGATATGCAGCTGTATTTACGCATTGCTCCGGAACTGTATCTCAAACGCCTGGTCGTGGGCGGTTATGAGAAGGTGTACGAAATCAATCGCAGCTTCCGCAATGAAGGCTTGTCGACCCGGCACAATCCTGAATTCACAATGCTGGAATTCTACGAGGCTTATGCTGATTACAATGATTTGATGGACATCACCGAAGTCCTGCTGCGCGAGATGACTGAATTTATACTGGGTGGTACCAGTGTGGCTTACCAGGGCGCGCAGTTTGACTTTGGCAACAAATTCACCCGCATGTCGGTAAAAGAATCGATCCTGCAATTCAATCCGGACCTGGTTGCCGCAGACCTGGACGATCTGGCCGCAGCCCGTATGGTAGCGGAGAAGCTGGATATTCCGGTCAAGGACAGTTACGGCCTGGGTAAAATACAGATAGAGATATTTGAAAAAACTGTCGAGCACCGACTGATGGATCCAACCTTTATAACTGCCTATCCAACCGAGGTCTCACCCCTTGCCCGGCGAAATGACGAAGATCCTTTTGTAACCGACCGGTTTGAATTTTTTGTCGGTGGTCGTGAAATCGCTAATGGTTTCTCCGAGTTGAATGACCCTGAAGACCAGGCTGAACGCTTCAAAAAACAGGTTGAAGACAAGGAAGCGGGTGACATTGAAGCCATGCACTACGATGCCGACTACGTTTGTGCGCTGGAACACGGCATGCCACCGACAGCAGGCGAAGGTATCGGTATCGACAGGCTGGTAATGCTGTTTACCGATTCTGCCTCGATCAGGGACGTATTGCTGTTCCCGCATATGCGCCACTAGCTGACACGTGGCACATCCCACTCACCGGCGTCAAGGTAGCTGAGGAAGTCATCACGCGACAGCGGCCGGCTGATGAGGTATCCCTGGGCGATATCGCATTCCATGCCTTTCAGGCGCTCCAGGATCTGATCGCTTTCGACGCCTTCTGCCACCGTGCTCAGCCCCAGGTTGTGCGCAAGATCAATGGTGGAGCGCACGATCATTGCGTCATCCCGGTCTGATATCATGTCACTGACAAATGACCGGTCAATCTTGAGTTGCTTCACGGGTAGCCGTTTCAGATAGCTTAGTGACGAGTAGCCGGTACCGAAGTCATCAATTGAAAGATAGACGCCCATGTCGTCAAGCGCACGCAGAATATCCAGGCTGCGCTCCGGTTCATGCATAATTGCGCTTTCGGTAATTTCCAGCGTCAAGAATTCCCTGTCAAGCTGGTAGCGGGACAGTAGTTCCCCGATTTGCCGGGGAAGACTTTCGTCCCGAAGGTTATGCATGGACAGGTTCACAGCGACACTCAGGCGATAGCCTTTTTCCAGGCACTGTTTGCAATGACTCAATGCCATATCGAGCATCTGGAGCGTAAATGGCTTGATAAGCCCGGTGTGTTCCAGCACTGGAATAAACTCGTAGGGCGGAATAACGCCGCGCACCGGATGTGTCCAGCGAGCCAGTGCTTCCACGCCGGTAATCATATTACTGCGCAAATCCAGTTTTGGCTGGAATGCCACGCTGATTGTCTGCTCCTGGATCGCCGTGCGCAGATCCTGCAGAAGTTCGAGACGATCGGGGTTATGTTTGTCCTCTTCGCTGTTATAGACCGCAAACTCGCCGCGATTGCGTTTGGCGACGTACATCGCCACATCGGCACACCTGAGTAAAACTGACGGATCGTCACCGTGCTCGGGGTAAATAGCAACGCCCATGCTGGCGTCTACCGAAAAATTATTGTCGCCTACACTCAGGGGATGTTGCAGTACGGAGTGGAGTTTGTTGACGACGGTGAGAGCAGTATCATGGTCGGCATGCGGCACCACAACCGCAAATTCATCACCCCCAAGGCGACCCAGTGTGTCCGGTTCGCGCAGGCCCGAACGCAGCGCGTTACCTACAGCAATGAGCAATTCGTCGCCAACACCATGCCCCAGAGTGTCATTCACTTCCTTGAAATGATCGAGGTCGATCATGATTAACGCGATACCGTGACCAAAGCGTTTGGCTTCGCGTAACGCCTGCTCCAGCCTGTCCATAATCAGGGTTCGATTTGGCAGGCCGCTCAACGGGTCCAGGACGGCAAGTCGTTGCAGGTCTACGTTGGTGTCCTTGAGACGCTGGTTTAACGCTTCCAGTTTTTCCCGGTAGGCTTCAGCGCGTTGTCGTGCCAGGGCCAGCTCATCGACGAACATGGCATTTTCGATGGCAGTACTGACCTGGCGGGCAAACATGTTGAGCAAGTCATAGTCACGCTGGTCGAATTCGCCGCCACCACGCTTGGTAATACCGGCAATACCTCCAAGAAACCGGCGATGACCGATCAGGGGCACAAGTATGATAGTGCCGGCTTCCTGTTCCCACTGATTGCGTTCCTGCTCATTCAACTCTTCGAGCAGGCCACGCCACCAGGGTTTATGGTTCCTGAGCACCCAGCCACAGATACCCACCTCAATGGGCAGCTTGGCACCCAGCAGCTCGTCGGCATTTTCGCCGACTGCTGCCCGGTAGGTATAGCTGAGTTGATCATCGGAGAGTATCGGGATCGTTACAGTATGCGCATCGATGAGGTCGCGGGCACAGGCCGCAACCTGATCAAAAACTTTCTGGAGGTTAAATTCATTGCCAACCAGGCGGTTGACCTCCAGCAGCATGCGAATCTCAGCTTCGCGTTGCAGCAGCTGCTCACCGACCGATTGCTGGTTGCCCGAATCCTTGGCGCCTGGTGACGGCATGGTGCGTGGGGTCTCTCCCGATAACTACCGGCAATAGTATAGGGTATTCGGAACACGGCTTCAGGTGGATGTTAGTCCACCACTATGGCGCTATTCGAAGAGTCTTTGCACTTCTTGTATTTCTTCGACATCCGTTAATTCAATTTCATTGACATCATCATCAAGCCCCATGCGCTGGAAAGCACTAACACTGCTCCAGTCAACGATAGCTAACGGGTGATCAGTATCCATGTGACTTTGCAGGTTGGCGACCTGCACGACGTCGATCAGATCTGCCGGGCCCGGGTGGTCGCGTTCAAGATTCTCGTGCTCGGCAGCTACAGCGACCAGCATATCCGGAAATTTCCAGTGCTTGAGGATCGCTCCGCCGATGCGCGTATGCAGTCGCAAAATGAGTTCATCGAGCAGCCCCGGTGTCTCCAGCAGTTCGTCGCGCTCTTCCGCACGGTAGAGTATCGGCAGGGTGCCGATGTCGTGCAGCAAGCCGGCCAGCATCGCCTGGTCGGGCATCACACCAGGCGTATTCGCGGCGAGCGCCCGGGCGATAGCCGCGACCTGGACACTGTGTTCCCACACATCTCTCAGACGTTTATCGACCATGTCGTTGGTAGCCTGGAACATCTGTTTCATGACCTGGCTGGTGACCAGATTGCGTACCAGCTTGTTACCGAGCCGGGAGACAACCATGGAGAGCCGGTCGATCTCCTGCCGTCCGCGGTACAGGGGCGAATTGGCAACCTGGAGGAGGCGGGCCGAAAGTGCCGCGTCCTGGGCAATGATATCGGCGATCTGGTTGGCGCTGGCGTTCTCGTCGTCCACAACGTCACGCACTCGCAGCGCGACCTCAGGCAGGGTAGGCAGCTGTAAATTGCCACTTTCGAGGTCTTCAATGAGTTCGTTGACGAAAACGTCTTCCGGCTCCATACAGATTCCTTACATTAGATTAAAAAGCTATCTTCCCTGTAGCGACTCAGAGGGACAATTTTGAAGCAGATATATGTCAGTCTTCGGCGAAGGCGTAGGGCAGGGCCTCCAGGCTCAGGGGCGGCCCATCTGCTGTTCCAAGGTGCAATCCGGCTTCTCCTTCGGCACTCGCAATTTGCAATACAGCCAGTACAGCATAGTCGCCATCCGGATGTCCTGCAGCAGACACCAGCTGACCGCAGTTCTGGCCGCTGCCATCACCGGAAAATACCTCGTCTCCGGGCTGGGGCGCGGTATCGGAGCTGACCCGGGCGCGGTACATGCGGCGTTTCAGTTTACCGAGATATTCCATGCGGGCGACAATTTCCTGGCCGGTATAGCAACCTTTTTTGAAACTCACCCCGTCAACCAGCTGCAGATTGATCATCTGCGGGACAAAAGCTTCCCGTGTTTGCGGGTAAATCACCGGGATACCGGCCTGGATGTCGAGCAGACGCCAGGCCTCTTCACCCACGGGCGCGCTGTGGACGTTCAACTGGTCCCAGAGACCGCTGGCCGGTTCAACTGTAGTAAACAATTCATAGCTTGGATGGATGCCCGGCACCTGGATGACTATCTGGTTATCTCCGGCACACACTTCACCGACCGCTGCAGGAAGCTCACCCGCAAAGTCAGCCAGGGTAGCTGCTGCATCTATACCTGAAATACCAAGATGTACGAAGGTATCGCCGGATTCCTCAAGGGTCACCTCCGACCGCAGCACAAACATGCGCAACCGGTTCAGGACGCCTTCTACCATGTCGCCGGGCAGGCAAAGATAGTAGCTGTCGCCGGACCTGAACAGTCGAAAACTTGCTAACAGTCGTCCTTTGGGATTACACAGACCGGTTAGCTGGCTGTGGCCCGCGTCTACAATAAGAACGTCGTTGGTCAGTTGCCCCTGCAGGAAAGTCTCGGCATCCTTGCCGTGTACCGCGATCAATCCATAGTGTGACAAATCAGCAAACACATTGCCGGTGATTGCGACACTGAGTTCACGACGGCTGTTGCCGAAACTGGTAACGCCGGAACCGTTAAATTCTGCGCCGGCTTTTTGCAGGAATGCTTTCCATTCATTAATCATATACTGATGCTCTGAATCGCCTGTAGCGCATAGTAGACAATCTTGTTGCGGGTGTCAGCCATGCAAATGCTGGCGGTTTATCGGGGCTGATGGTATAAACATTGGAACTCCGAGAATATTGGCTTCAATGGACAGAAAAACGCCGGCCCCCAGGTTTCTGAACCTGCTTAAGATCAAACTGCCTCCCGGCGGCATAGCCTCCATCGCTCACCGGGTTTCCGGCGTCCTCATGTTTCTCGGCATACCATTGGTAGCCTGGCTGTTTGCGCGTTCACTGGAAAACGAGGCGGCTTATCTCGAAGTAATCGGACTGATGAAGTCGCCACCGGCATTGCTGGTTTCCATATTACTGATCTGGTCGCTAAGTCATCATCTGCTGGCTGGCATCCGGCACCTGTTGCTGGATGTCGAGATTGGCATCGAGAAAGCACAGGCCCGGGCCAGCGCCTGGCTGGTGAATATAGGCGCCCTGGTGCTGACAGCCATTTACCTGACGAGAATTCTGTGAGCAGAGCCGCGCAGGGGTTGCGCGCCTGGTTGCTGCAGCGCATTACTGCTGTTTACCTCGCCGTGTATATTGTCGGCACTCTGTTATACCTGCTTACCCGAAGCGCTGTTGATTATTCAAGCTGGCACAACTGGCTGGCAAGCCCGTCGATGGGCATTGCCACAACAGTGTTTACGCTGGCTTTGCTGTTACACGTCTGGGTCGGCATACGCGATGTGCTGATCGATTATGTTCACCTGGTAAGTTTGCGCTTGTTGTTTATGGTAGTTACCGCACTGATACTGCTCGGCAGCTTGTTATGGGTGATCCGGGCGCTGACAATTACCGCCATGCAGGGAGAGATTTGACGGGTGGAAAAGCGCAGTTTTGACGCTTTGATAATTGGTGCCGGTGGCGGCGGATTGCGGGCCGCTTTGCAGCTTTCACAGGCCGAAGCGCGTGTGGCGGTTGTGTCCAAGGTTTTCCCGACGCGTTCGCATACTGTCGCCGCTCAGGGCGGGGTCAATGCAGCACTTGCCAACGTGCTCCCGGACAACTGGCACTGGCACATGTTCGACACGGTCAAGGGCAGCGATTACCTGGGTGACCAGGACGCCATTGAATATATGTGCCGTGCAGCGCCGCGTGCAGTCTACGAACTTGAACATTTTGGTGTGCCGTTTTCCAGGCTGGATACCGGCAAGATCTATCAACGCGCCTTTGGTGGACAGAGCCGTAATTTTGGTGGCGAACAGGCAGTGCGAACCTGTGCCGCCGCCGACCGGACCGGCCATGCAATACTTCATTCCCTCTACCAGCAGAATATTCGCGCAAAAACGCATTTTTTCGACGAATATTTTGCCATCGATCTGGTCTGTAACGACGAAGGCTATTTTCTCGGCGCGGTAGCCATTGAAATTGCCACCGGTGAGCCGATTCTGATTGAAGCCAAGACCACAATATTGGCTACCGGTGGCGCAGGCCAGCTGTTCCGCACCAATACCAACGCACTGGTAAACACCGGCGATGGTATGGCAATGGCCTTGCGCGCCGGTATTCCGTTACAGGACATGGAGTTCTTCCAGTTTCACCCAACCGGCATTGCCGGCAAAGGCATGCTGATTACCGAGGGTGCACGCGGCGAGGGTGGTTATCTGCTGAACAGCGAGGGTGAGCGCTTCATGGAGCGCTACGCGCCCAACGCCAAGGATCTCGCCAGCAGGGACGTTGTCAGCCGGGCTATTGCTACCGAGGTCCGCGAGGGACGTGGTGTAGGCCTCAACAAGGATCATGTCTTGTTGAAACTCGACCATCTTGGCGCTGACATCGTTAAAAAACGCCTGCCGGGTATTCGCGACACGGTAAAGACCTTCCTGCACATCGATCCCGCGGAATCACCCATCCCGGTATTTCCGACCGCACACTACACCATGGGTGGAATTCCTACCGATCGTCATGGACAGGTGGTAATCCCGGTACAACAGGGGGCTGAGGAACCGGTACCTGGTTTGTACGCTGTGGGTGAATGTGCCTGCGTATCAGTGCATGGTGCGAACCGCCTGGGCGGCAACTCGTTGCTGGATATCCTGGTGTTTGGGCGTGCTGCTGCCAACCATGTTATCGAACATCTGCGTGAACATCCCTATCACCAGCCAATCCCCGAAGACGCAACCGAACCCGCCATGCAACGTTTGGCGCGCTGGAACCAGCAGGGCAATGGTGAATCGATAGCCGGACTGCGTGCAGAGCTTGCCAGGATCATGGAGGAACATTGCAGCGTGTTCCGCAACGAGGATGTGCTCCGGGAGGGTCTGGAGAAAGTCATCGCCTTACGCGAGCGCCTGCAGAATGCTTTTATCGACGACCACAGCAAGGTTTTCAATACTGCACGCATTGAAGCCATGGAACTTGAGAACCTGGTAGATATCGGTCTGGCGACTGTCTCATCTGCATTGGAACGCCGCGAAAGTCGCGGCGCTCATTCGCGTATCGATTACCCGGATCGCGACGATCAACGTTGGCTCAAGCACAGCCTGTTTAGTCTCGATGAACTGAAAATGGACTTTAAGCCCGTGCGCATGAAGCCGTTGACCGTAGACAGCTTCCCGCCGAAAAAGAGAACCTATTGAGTATCGGAGCGCGCCCATGAGATTTTCTGTCTACCGCTACAATCCGGACCAGGATGCCAAACCGTATATGCAGGATTACGAACT
>CAVWAK010000051.1:0-22733 GCA_963752745.1 uncultured Gammaproteobacteria bacterium | reverse complement strand
TCTTAATGCAATACGCCCATAATGATAAGCGACTAGCTCTGCGCCTGTATCACCGCGATGAATTCCTTGCCGAAGCGCTCGAGTTTTTTCTCGCCGATACCGGCAATAGCGCCCATGGCATTTTCATTGAGCGGTCTGCTACATGCCATTTCTCGCAGGGTACTGTCGTGAAAAATCACATAGGGAGGCACCGACTGTTCACGCGCCAGCTCCAGGCGGCGCAGACGCAGTGCCTCGAACAACTCCCGGTCTGCCTCGTTCAAATCGCTCACCGGCTGGCGCGGCAGCCTGCTTTTTGATTTCTTTTCCCGCGCTGGCAGCTCGCGCAGCTGCACGCTGGTCTCGCCCCTCAGCAGAGGTCGGGCAGCCTGCGTCAGATGCATGGAGCCGTGACCATCGACGTCAACATCAAGATAGCCCTGTGCAATCAATTGCCGAACAATATTACGCCACTGGGTCGCCTTGAATTCGGCACCGATACCAAAAGTGCTTAGCCGGTCATGGTGATTGGATTGAATGCGCGCATCTTCTTTACCGGTCAACACGTCGACCACATAGTTGACGCCAAAACGCTGGCCGGTGCGGTACACGCAGGACAACGCTTTCTGTGCAGCTTCAGTCCCGTCCCAGGTAACCGGTGGGTGCAGACAGGTGTCGCAATTCCCGCAGGGCTCATCGCTGTGTCTCGCCGAAGTACGACAACAGCGTCTGCCGGCGGCAGGTCGTCAGCTCACATAACCCGAGCATGGTGTCCAGCTTGTGGTAAGCGATACGCTTGAACTGCTCGTCGGCGTCACTCTCACTCATCATGCGCCGCAGGCTGATGACATCCTGCAGGTTGTAAGCCATCCAGGCGTGGGCCGGCTGGCCATCACGCCCGGCACGGCCGGTTTCCTGGTAATAGGCTTCGAGGCTCTTGGGCACATTGAGGTGCGCGACAAAGCGCACATCCGGCTTGTCGATTCCCATGCCGAAGGCAATGGTGGCAACAATGATCACGCCCTCTTCGCGCAGGAAACGCGCCTGGTTTTCACGCCGCACGTGCTCCGGCAATCCGGCGTGGTATGGCAGGGCCACTCGCCCCTTGCCACACAGCCAGTCTGCGACCTGCTCAACCTTGTTACGAGACAGGCAGTAAACAATCCCGGCAGCGCCCGCATGTTCGCGATCAATAAAACGCCAGAGACGATCTCGTGGACTGTTACCTTCACTGATGGTGTAACGAATATTGGGCCGGTCGAAACTGTGTACAAAGCGCGCAGCCATGTCCAGGTCGAGCTGGGCGACAATTTCTTCCCGGGTTCGCTGATCCGCGGTGGCGGTCAGTGCAATTCGCGGTATGCCGGGAAAACGTTCGTGCAACACCTTGAGTTGCTGATACTCGCGCCGGAAATCGTGGCCCCACTGAGAGACACAGTGCGCCTCGTCGATGGCGAACAGCGCTACCTGACTCCTGTCCAGCAGATCAAGCATGCGGCTCATCAGCAGTCGCTCCGGAGCGACGTACAACAGGTCAAGCTCGCCGTTAAGCAACGCCTGTTCAACAGCACGCTGGGTCTCTGTGTCCTGCGTTGAGTTCAGGAAAGCCGCGCGCACGCCCACCTGGGTCAACGCATCGACCTGGTCCTGCATCAAGGCAATCAGCGGTGAAACCACGACACCCACGCCGTCACGCACCAGTGCAGGAATCTGATAACAGAGTGATTTCCCGCCGCCGGTGGGCATTAAAACCAGGGCATCCTGGCCATCGACCAGGGTTTGAATAATGTCGCTCTGGCGATGACGAAAATCGTCATAACCGAATACCGAGCGGAGTATCTGACGTGCGCGTTCCATGCGATGTCCCTCTCCCTTGTCTGCGATGTATGTGTTTATTGCCAGCCGATCACCTCATAGCCACGCTCGCGCAGGCAACGGTTGACGAAATTCTTGAATATCGGTGATGTCTCGGTCGCCTGCATGCCGCCACGTACAGTACCGGCAGCCGCCCCGGCGGCAGCGCCGGCAAGTGCACGCTGACCTGCATCGCCACGCACCAGGCCCCAGGCACCTGCTGCAGCACCACCGACCGCGGCACCACCAACGGCTTTTTTACCCACCTCGCTGTCTTTGTTCTCGGCAACAGCACTGGAGTGCGCCAACTGCTTGCAGGTGGCAATATCCTGGTCAGCCTGTACCTGTCCCACACTCTGCATATGACTGTTGGGATACAGCACCGGTTTTGGTGGTGCACTGGCACAACCGGCCAGTAGCCCTCCGAAAACAATACCGGCGAACATTAATCTCATGCAGTTGCTTCCGAGGCTGCCGATATCATATGCACATCGCGTTGCGGGTAAGGTATGGAAATGCCTTCCTTGTCAAAACGCTGCTTGATCTGTTCAGTGAGATCCCAGTAGACATCCCAGTAGTGCTCCGTTTTTACCCACGGCCGACAGACAAAGTTCACTGATGAATCACCCAGTTCGTGAACCCGGATGACCGTTTCAGGCCGCTTCAACACCTGCTCATGGTTATTCACCACATCTACCATAACACGCTGCGCATGCTCGATATCGTCTTCATAGGCAATACCGAATACCAGGTCGACACGGCGCGTCTTGCTCCCTGTAACGTTGGTGATCGCATCACCCCAGACCTGGTTGTTGGCAATAATGACCAGCTTGTTGTCCGGTGTTCGGATCTGGATGGAAAGCAGGTTCATCGACTGAACTGTTCCCAGTATCCCGGACACCTCGATCATATCCCCCACATCGAAGGGTCTGAATACCAGAACAAGAATACCACTGGCAAAATTACCCAGTGAGTTTTGCAGTGCAAAGGCAATAACAAAACCCGCTGCGCCGATGACCGCCAGCAAGGGACCGATATTCACTTCCATTGCTGCCAGACCGACGAGAAAACCGATAGCCAGTGTTAACCGGCGCACCGTTACCACCATAAAATCGCTCAGCAGTCTGGAGGCCTGCCGGGTACTGGCCAGCACTTTCTGCAGCGCCTTCGCGACCATATTCGATATCACTACAAAAACCAGCAAGATGACAATAAACAACGTAATGTTCTTGGCCCAACGCAGACCACCTTCGTCAGACATAAGCCAACCGGTCAGGGTTGTCCACACAGCATCTACGTCAGAAACATCAACCTTGATGCCCGATACCTCTGTGATGTACTGACGGTATTCCTCGATTTCCTCCGCAGCGCCGCCCTTTTTTTCGTAGGCGTTCACAACCGCTGTGGTACGGTCAGTTAAAGCGGTCTGCTGGGTACGCAGTTCGGTCAGCTTTTCAAGCAAGTAGCTTCGCTCCTCGGCTTCCTGGGCCTCGAAGTCTGCAATCTTTTTCTTGATAGCAGCTACTTCCTTGTCCTGTTCGGGTTCCTCTGCCTGCGTTTTGGCAGCCTCTTCTTCTAACTTTTCTATCTTTTTGCCGGCTTCCCCGGCTTCTTTTGTTTTCTCTGCTACTTTGGCTTCTTCAGCTTTCTCGGCTTCTTCCGCCTCCTTGATTACTTCCTCAGCAGCCTGCTCCACTGCCTGGTCCTGACTGGATTTTTCCAGCTGCGCCTTGGCTTCATCCAGTACCTGCTGGAATGCCTGCTTCGTCTTTGCCAGTTTCTCAATGGCATCCTTGTCATCCGGCTTTTTTGCCAGCGTCAGTTTCGCTTCTTCAATATCTTTTAACGCGCCTTTGACTTCGTCGGCTTCCGATAACCCGGCTTTCTTGAACTGCGAGGCAATCTCGATCGTGCTGACTTCCTGGACTTTCTCCTGCAACACGCCGAGCCACCCGTCAGCTTCGATCTTGAGCTGTGAACGGGTCAGTGGCCTGAGGCGCAGATCGAGCTCATCCACGGGTATTTCCGGTATTTTGGTGGTAACCGCTTCGCTGGCCACTGCCTGGCCCAATACCAGTAACGCGCCGCAGAGTACAGCGAGAACGCTTCGCTTCATATTCAAAACTCTCCTCATTCCTTCAACTTGACCTTGATTCGGCCATCCTCGACGCGGACATCTTCAACTCCCTCGGAGAACGATTGCCAGAAGCCGGGATCGGTCCCAAACTCGGAAATCAGATCGACATTCTTCAGACCACCCAGCCAGGCATTCGGTATGGGCACACCCATCACGCTGACACCTTTCAGGATTACCACCGGTCGCTGGTCGATGTAGGCCATTTCGACGCCTGCATTGAAGCGCAGGGTCTTGCCACCCAGCACCGGGAAGTCCGGCTCCATGGGCACCAGTAACTTGGCACTGACCAGATCATTGGAAAGATCAATCGCCAGCTTGCGAGCCAGATCGGTGTTTCTCGCCAGCAGCGCATTCAATTCACGCTCGTCGAAGTTCACTTCGCGCTTCGCACCAACCTCACTATAGCGCTCTGGTTTAAGCGCGCCACGTTCATCGAACTCTTCCGGTTTAGGCGAAGAGGTATCGGGTCTCGACGTATCCGGCTGGTAGCCCAGTGCACGCAACTTCGCGTCCAGCACCCGTTCTTCTTTGACACTCAGTTCAACCGGCTTGAAGTCGCGAGCGAACACATAGGTTTTCAGAAACCAGTAGCTACCACCCAGCGTAACCAGGATCGTCACCAGGACAATCAGTAACACCTTGGGCAGACTGAGGCCCGGTTTGCTCTCGGGTGCGTTTTCAGAAGACAGGCTGGTCGTCATAGCATCACTCCATACTCAATTTTCGTCGACATCATCCACGTCAAGCTGTCCGGACATGCGCCGGCGGATATGTGACCAGGACATGCCCGTCGCCATAATGGCTGCCAGCATGGTCAATAAAACCCAGGTAAAAATCGTCGGATTTTCCAGCGACAGTAAACCGTAGTCGACCATTACCCAGGTCAGTGCCGCAAAGAACGCCACTGCCAACACGGTACCAATTTCTCCCAGGGAACGCAGTGTGGCGCGCAGGTATATGACCCAGCCAATCAGCAACACCACGCCGGCAAAAATCAGTTGCGGAGCCCGCCAGTTGTCGGCCTGTGTCACCCAGTGATACCAGGAGTACCCCGACGGATTATAGCTACAGAACACCAGGACCAGCGCCATCACAAATCGAACAAGAAAACTTACAAAACTGAAACGTTTTACCGCCATTCCACCTATCCCTATATTGTTGTACGGCCGACACCCCAGGCTGGAAGTCGGGGTATATTGTAGTTTATCCGACAGTGGATCAATAGCCGATGGCAAGGGCTCCTATCTTCATCACGCAACCCCCCTGCAGCCGGATATATGCGGTCAGATAACGTTTTGGCAACCAAATTGCACCAATTTCGGGCCTAAACCATTGAAGCGGGTGCTACCGGCAGCATACACTGACAAGATAATGACTAAACGCGCCCCCCTAACCGAACAAACAGCGGCCACTGCACGCGAACTCATGCTCAATTCGGCGTTGTTCGGCCAGCTGGAACCTGACCAACTCGACACGCTGTTGCAGAAAACCCATTCGACTGTGCTGAAAGAGGGCCAGGTGCTGTTTGAACAACAGCGCCCCGCGAAAGAGCTGTTCATGCTGGAATCCGGGCAGATCAAGCTGGCGCGCATGTCACCTGATGGTCATGAAAAAGTGATTGATCTAATTGATCCGGTCAACACCTTCGCCGAGGCCATCATGTTTTCCGGCATGAGCGTCTACCCGGTAACCGCCACCGCACTGTGTACCAGTGAATTACTGTGTTTCGACACAGCCACCTACTCACAGATTCTGAGCATGTCGCCCGATGCCTGTTTCGGCGTCATGGCGCAGATGAGCCGCCGACTGCACTGGTATATAGCCGAGCTCGACAGACTGACGTTACACAATGCCACCTTCAGGGTCGTTGACTACCTGCTTGACCAGGTTCCCAGTACCGATCTAGGCACTTCTGAAGTCAAATTGAATACCGCCAAACATATCATCGCCTCACGACTTTCCATTACGCCGGAAACGCTGTCACGTACGCTGTCCAAACTCAGCCGTGACAACATGATCGAACTTAACGAGCACAGTGTGATGTTGAAAGATATCGGGCAACTCCGCACTTATTTACATGGCGGCTCGTTGTAACTGAATTCAGGCAGCTGTCAGCTGCTTCCCAGGTGGCATCGGAAAAACAACTGTTGGCCTGAGAGCAAGAGTTGGCTACATGGCTTCCACTGATCTGGATCAATGTTTTTCAGACCAACGTTGGATAGCCTGCCGCACTTGGCTGGCACCCAGGTGACAGACACCCTCCTCCACTAATACATCTTCAGTTCCACTAAAGCGGCTGACCAATGAGTGACGATATGAGCATAGATCTGGGAACGACCTACATGGGGCTCGACCTGAAGCATCCAATTGTTGCTTCACCTTCACCACTGTCGGCAACAGTGGATGGCATAGTGCGCCTGGAAGATGCGGGTGCCGCTGCCGTTGTCATGTTGTCGTTGTTTGAGGAGCAGGTCCAGCATCAGACTGATACCATGGAACGCATCATGGGTACGGGAGAAGACGGTTTCGCAGAGTCATTGAGCCACTTCCCGGAACACGATGATTATCAGCTCGACCCCGACAGCTACCTGGAAACCCTGCGCCAGGCATCAGAACGAACCAGCATCCCTGTCATTGCCAGTATCAATGGTGTCACTAACAGGGGCTGGGTCGACATCGCCAGAATGATGCAGGAGGCCGGCGCCAGCGGGATAGAATTAAACGTCTACTATGTTCCGGCCCAGATCACCTTGTCCGGCAGAGCCGTGGAAGAACTTTACCTGGAGGTCATCAAGGCGGTCAAAGCCGCAGTGTCGATTCCGGTCGCGCTCAAAATGAGTCCGTATTTTAGTTCGGTGGGGGATATGGCGCGGCAGTTTGCGGAAGCGGGTGCCGATGCTCTGGTGCTGTTCAACCGCTTTTATCGCCCTGACTTCGATCTGGAAAATCTGCAGGTTGTTCCCAATGTTAATCTCAGCACCCCTGCCGAGGTTCGCCTGCCACTGCTGTGGCTATCTCTGCTGTACGGACATATAAAAGTTTCAATGGCTGCGTCGCATGGTGTTCACAGCGCAACAGAAGTGGTCAAGTGCCTTTTAGCGGGTGCAGATGTCACTATGACCACATCCGCATTACTGCAGCATGGGGTCGAACACCTGACATCACTGGTTGATGGCCTTGAGCAGTGGATGCAACAGAAAGAATACAGTTCTGTCAGTCAGATGAAAGGGACCATGAGTCAGCGGCTTGCGACTGATCCAAGCGCTTTTGAGCGGGCCAATTACATCAAGATGCTCGAAACCTACAAGAGCGACCCGGCGCCAGCGTAACATCATCCGGGTTAAGCAGAAAACTGCTTCCTGAACAATTATCGCACGGCGATAACCTGACCGGAATATTTCAGGTACAACCTGACGGCATGGGAAAGATTAACCAGCAATAACAGGTTGGAAGCCAGTATCGCTGTCGCCGCAACATAGATCAGGAAACCCTTTAAAAATGCTGATGCCACCAGTAACAGCAGGCCAGTGACATGAAACATAAACTGAAGTTTCATAGGCCGCATATCGATGACTTCATGGATATTGGGTGTGTAGAATTTGGTGCCGGGTTTGAGCTTTCCCATAATCATCGGCATACGGAGATTCAGCCAAACCAGGAAAGGCACAATTTTGTAGAGCATGCCGTTAATGATGGACACTGCGAACCCTGGTAACAGGAACAGCCCCGACAATATTGAAATGTTTGCCCCGGCAAGCGCCCCTCCAAAATAGCCGTATACATTAATGCCGGCGCCGAGCATCAGGCAGATCATACCAACCCGCCAAAACCAGGCGGTAATATCAAACCGCTTTCTGCGCCGCTTTCCCAGCAGATACACCGTAACAGCTGCATACACCAGCATCAGGCAGCTCACCAGAACAACGACAGCCTGTTGCAGCCCTTGCAATGGCAGCAAGCTGCCCATACACAGGAAAAACATCAACAGATAAACCAGCCGTTTGTTAAACAGGTTCGGGTACGGTGGTGTTGTCAGGAACATGGGAATAACCTGCTCGGAAACGCCGATGGCCAGAACAAGTATCCAGCCGATGACACCCCAGGCGGCATGATAATCCGTTAACAGGCGATTCAGCGGAACTGCCTCAAAGACATGACCCGAGGCCAGGTAGCTGCCGATTACGACGGTAACGATTAAACCTGACGCAGCCAGTTGAACGGCACGCGCAGTGGTTTTGGCCTCCCCCGCTTTAAAAATTGCGGCAAGAGCCCCGATACCGAACAGGAGTAATACCGGACCGAGAAGAGCAATAGCGGCTGCGAACAGTGCCGTGGCCTGCATCAGAAAAGCAAACACCAGGCACAGCGTGCCCACTGAAACCAGCAAATGTACAACCACAGCGGCACGTTCTGCCTGCGGGAAAGACGCACCCATGACCACCGGAAGCATCTGGAACAGGGCGCCCAGCATAGCCATGGCGATATAACCCAGGGCAAAGACATGGGCAACGGCCAGTGATTGTGGCAACCAGCGGGACTGCAACAGCTGACCGCCATCCACCAGGATAATGACCGCTGCAATCGCCCCGAAAACAGGGACCGTCAGGAAGAAACGCAGCGGTGTCCAGAACCCGGGAGCATTCTCCAGGGACAAAGCACCCAGGTTCATTGAATATCTTTCCAGATACTGATCAGGTAAATGCGGGTTTTTTCATCGTACCCGGTTTTATACCGCCAGCCTGCCTCCTTAAGAATGGGGTACAGCAGTAACGGCTCCCGCCAATGGATCACGTCCAGCTGTTCATCATTTTCCAATGAATCCAGTTCACTGAGAATCTGCTCCAGTGGTTCCGGTGCTTCCAGTCCGCGAACATCCAGGCTCCGTTTTTTCATAGATCAGGTTGAAGATTCAAAGCCTGGCACTTTAGCGGAAAGTGCCTCTAGCGACCCGTGCAATGCCTGATCCGCCATCGGGTACAACACCTGTTCCTCCTTGACGTTGTGCTGCTGCAGGAAAAGGAAAAAGGTTTCCGCCGTCCCCAGGGCCTCGCCCTGATCCTTGTCCCGAATAGCATCACCTATGCGTTGCAGCAATTCCCTGAGCTCGGCATGTTCACTTCTCATCACCTGCGTAGGTCCGGCCTGCATACCGGTCTTCTCCTCGAACAGGGGAAACAGTCCCTCTTCCTCATTTGAGAAGTGTTGCAGGGTATCCCTGCTCAGCTCCTCATATAAAGATTCAGACTGACCCCAGTCATCACGGCTGACAGCCTCTTCCATTTTTTCGAACGCCCGGTCGCAGGCCCGGTGCTGAGCACTGAAGAATTCGCTGATAGATGCCATAAGCGCCTCTTTTCAAATCCGTTTCTGCGAGTAACACATGCATGCCCCAATAACAATCGGCCAGTTCCCTGGCTGGCCGGATTATAGTAGAGATGCTCAATTTAATTATGGAAAATCATGGGCTACTTGACATAAATCAAGGAGCTGCCAACGAGCATTCAAGATCATTGCGGCAATTAGTCGCACTCTAATAAAGTGCCTGTTCAACAGACGTCCACGAAGGAGAGACCCATGGCTGATCCAGGTAAGAGCCCAAACGAAGAAGAAGAACGCATCCCCGCGATGCAGTCCCTGCTGGAAAATCCATTCCTGCTACTTTTCATCGGCGTCGCAATGCCCACGGTTTTCTATATCGTTTGGGGCATTATGGAAATCGTCTCCGTACCCATCGCTCAATAATCAACTCCAAGGGAGGAGTAGCCAGCCATGACCTCTTATTTACCACCCGCCCAGCGCATCTGGTGGAATGTACCCGTTGGTCGTCAGGAGATCGTCTGGATCGCCATCGCACTGGTGTGGTGCCTGATTATGTTTTTCATGATGCCGTACTGGCATGTCTACGGGAAACAGAACCTGTCCACCGAAGCCTACAAGACCACTCCAGCCCAGTTCGGACCCAAAGTCCAGGCCATGATCGACCAGTACACCGTCCGTACAGAAACCGACCAGCAGATTCCGGTTGTGGCACCACCCGCCGGCAGCGACATCTACATGCTGGGACGGCTGTGGCAATGGTGGCCTATCCTGGAACTTGAAAAGGACAAGACCTACCGCCTGCACATCTCCTCCATGGACTGGAATCACGGATTCTCCCTTCAGCCAGTCAATATCAACTTCCAGGTCGTTCCCGGCTATGAAATGGTGTTGAACATCACGCCTGACACGGCAGGTGAGTTCGGGGTGGTCTGTAATGAATACTGCGGCATCGGGCACCACAGCATGCTCGGCAGAATCTACGTGAAGGAGTGATGAGAGATGGCGAATTTTAGACTCTGCCCCGACACGGGGCTGTTTTTCGACAAGAACGCGGAAAGCCTGATCAAGGTTAACGCGGTCGCCGCTGTTGTCTCCCTGCTGGTCGCCGGTATTCTGGCACTGGGTGTTGCACTGACACGCTGGCCTGCGGTGCATCTGCTACCCGCCGACCAGTTCTACATGTTCCTGACCGCACACGGCGTCGATGCCTGCTCTTCTGGATCATCTTCTTCGAAATCGCGATTCTCTATTTTGCATCATCGACACTGCTGAGATGCAGGCTGGCGGCGCCCCGATGGGCCTGGCTGGGATTCGCCCTGATGCTGATTGGAGCCGTCACGACCAATGTAGTCCATCTTCCAGGGCGGCTCCAGCGTCATGATGACCTCCTATGTGCCCATGATGGCTGCGCCGCATTTTTATCTGGGCCTGATCCTGTTCGCGGTGGGTGCCCTGATCGGCTGTTTTGTGTTCTTCGGCACGCTGGTGCTCGCCAAGGACCAGAAAACCTATGAGGGTTCCATTCCCCTGGTCACCTTTGGGGCAATGACTGCTGCCATTATTGCGGTATTTACCATCGCCTGTGGCGCGATCATCCTGATTCCGACCTTCCTGTGGTCGATCGGCTATATCTCCTATATTGATCCGGAAATGTACCGCGTGATCTGGTGGGGCATGGGTCATTCCTCCCAGCAGATCAACGTTGTGGCGCATGTATCAGTCTGGTACCTGGTTGCCGGCATTACCCTGGGCGCTCGACCGATGTCGGAGAAAGTGAGCCGTTTCGCCTTCCTGCTCTACATCTTCTTCCTGCAGCTGGCCAGTGCTCACCACATCCTGGTGGATCCGGGTATCAGTGCTGAATGGAAGATCTTCAACACCAGTTACGCCATGTACCTGGCGGTTCTGGCCAGCATGATCCACGGCCTGACGGTGCCTGGTGCCATGGAAGTGGCTCAGCGCGAGAAGGGCTATACCCACGGCATGTTCGAATGGCTGCGCAAGGCACCCTGGGGCAACCCTGCCTTCTCATCCACCTTTATCTCGCTGATCATTTTCGGATTTATTGGTGGTATTACGGGTGTTGTGATGGGTACGGAACAGATCAACCTGATCATCCATAACACCATCTATGTTCCGGCTCACTTCCATGCCACAGTGGCGGTAGGTACAACGCTGACGTTCATGGGCCTGACCTTCTTCCTGATCCCGGTCCTGTTCCGGCGCCAGATGATTTTCCCCACGCTGGCCAAGTGGCAGCCCTTCATGTTCGGCGGCAGCATGACCATACTGATTCTGTTCATGATGGGCGCGGGTACTCTGGGTGTCTCACGACGCCATTGGGACATGGACTTTGCCGGCGCGGCACTGAGCTTCGAGTACTCGGGCATGGCCTACACCCTGATGGGAATAGCCGGTATTGGTGCTGTCTTAGCAGTCATCTCCGGTGGCGCCTACTTGCTCATTACGGTGGGATCGCTGTTGTTCGGCAAGAAGCTGGAGCCATCGGCCGGTCTGCTGCAAAGCTTCGGTGTACCGCTCTCTTCCGGCAACTACAACGCGGAACCTGAAGTACTACCCATGGCAGCCGCAGTTGAACAGCACGGCTCAGCAGGCTTTGAAGCACCAGGAACCTTTGTCCTGGCGATGATACTGCTGATCACCTTTGTCGTGTATTACTTCATCAACTGGAAGTACCTGGCATCAGTCTGGCCACTCAGCTAGCGCTGCAGCCAAAAGCCCATGCGGGGCGGGGGTAAGCACCTCCGCCCCGCTTTTATTTCAGGGATACGCAATTATGCCAAGACTCTCTACAGATGTTGCCTTAACACAGCCATTTGACTGGTCGATGGCGCTTAAGCAGCTATCCAATCTCTTCAAGTTTCGTATTGGCGTCGTCATGGCCCTTACCTCTGTGGTAACCCTCATGGTTACCCCGGGACAGGCGGTACCCGCCTGGCAGGTGCTGGTTCTGGCAGTCAGTGTGTTGCTGGCAGCCAGCAGCGCGGGTGCGTTCAACCAGTATTACGAAACCGATATCGATGCGCGCATGCGCCGCACCGTAGACCGGCCCTTTGTGACCGGTGCCTTTGCACACGAACGCTGGTGGCTACTGTTAATCAGCGCCATGCTGCTGGTTGGCGTGGGCACGGCTGGCTGGCTGCTCAACGGCATGGCCGCCCTGTATATTTTTCTGGGCGCCTTCTTTTATGCCTTCGTCTATACCGTGTGGCTGAAGCGCCGCACTTCAATGAATATCGTTATCGGCGGCGCCTCCGGCAGTTTTGCCGTGCTCGCCGGCGCTGCCGTGGTCGACCCCGGCCTGGGCCCGGTACCCGTTATCCTGGCCATTGTGCTGTTCCTGTGGACACCGCCGCATTTCTGGAGCCTGGCCATTGCACGGCACAAAGACTACGCGGCCGTTGGCGTACCCATGTTGCCGGTAATGGTGGGCAATGCAGTGGCAGCCAGGGTGGTGCTGGGTAACACGCTGTTGCTGGTAAGCGCGTCCGTCCTGCCGTTTTTCTTCGGTCTCGGCTGGCTTTACCTGGCCGGTGCACTCATCGGTGGCGGATATTTCATTTACCGCAGCCTGCTGCTGGTGCTGGACACCTCCCCGAAGAATGGCATGCGCGCCTTTTTCGCCTCGCTGGTTCAATTGAACGTGCTACTGGTATTTGCCGTACTCGACGCCCAGCTGATTGGCTGATAACGTAGCGCGGCGTTATTCGCCGCCGAGCCCCCAGATCATGCAATATTCATCAAAGTCTTTTGCCCTGCTACTCGGCTTGTTCTGTTCTGGTATTTTTCCACGTTGCCACCGCGGAATCCGGGCCGGTAAGCGGCGATCAACCATCGGATCCGGTCCAGGAGTTCCGCTACAAGGAAGTCCTTCAGAAGAGCCAGGATGCCATCGGCAACGTACTCAGCGACCACCCCCTTACCGACCACAATAGTCACGCCCTGTCCATGGATGACTTGCGCGGCAAGCCGCTGGTGTTGAGCCTGATCTATACCAGCTGCTACCAGATCTGCCCCATGACAATCCGCAATCTCGCCACGGTCGTCGACAAGGCCCGCGATGCCCTGGGAGAAGACAGCTTCAACGTCGCCGTGCTGGGCTTCGATGCCTACAATGACAGTCCGCAGGCCATGATTCATTTCGCCAGGAAACAGGGCATCGATAACCGCGGCTGGCGGCTGCTCAGTATCAGCCCGGATACCATCGAGGCCTTGAGTAAAGAGATTGGATTTGAATTTTATTCCTCACCCAATGGCTTTGATCACATCACACAGGCTACGGTGATCGATGCCGAGGGACGTGTTTACCGGCAGGTATACGGGGAGGTATTCGATACCCCGCTGCTGGTGGAACCGCTCAAGCAACTGGTGCTCGGACAACCCAAACCGAATCAGACCCTGTTGTCAGAACTGATCAACAAAGTACGCTTCTTCTGCACCACCTACGACCCGGCACGGGATGCCTACCATTTCGACTATTCACTGTTTATCGGTATGGCAATCGGTGCGTTCATAATTCTCACAGGCATCATTTTGCTGGTACGCGAAATCAGGCACGGGCGGCGCTCCGCACGTACTTGAGGAATATCAAGGATGATTGACCCTGTATTGATTACCCTTGATCGGCAGAACCACCAGCAATCCCTGCGGGCGGGCAGCCTGTATCATTCACCCTTGTGAAACCCGAGAGATTTGCACTTTGAACAAACGCGTTAATCCCATCAAGCGCAGCTACCTTCTGCTCGAGGAGTGGTTCACCCTGTCTTTCGGGTCGAGCTGGAACCCCCTCTACCATCTGGGAACACTGGCCTTTTTCTTCTTCTGGGTTGTACTGATCAGCGGTATCTACCTGTTCGTGTTCTTTGACACCAGCATAGTCGGCGCCTATGCCTCGGTGGAGTACATGACTCACGAACAATGGTACGCGGGCGGGATTATGCGCAGCCTGCACCGCTATGCATCGGACGCAGCCGTGGTCACCATTCTGCTGCACATGTTCCGCGAGTTCGCCCTGGATCGTTACCGTGGCTTCCGCTGGTGGTCCTGGGTCACCGGTGTGCCAACCCTGTGGTTCGTTATCACTGTGGGGATTACCGGGTACTGGCTGGTGTGGGACGAGCTGGGATTGTACGTCGCAGTGCTATCTTCCCAGCTCATGGACTCGTTGCCGATAATGTCCGGTTCCATGTCGCGTGACTTCCTGGCGGGACAGCTCACCGACCGGCTGTTTACCCTGATGGGTTTCCTGCACCTGCTGGGGCAACCGATACTCTTGATCTTTGCCATTTGGCTTCATGTCAAACGGCTCTCCCACGTCGAGATCACTGCCCCCCGAGGCCTCGCTGTGGGCAGCTTCCTGGCACTGATGGCACTGTCACTGCTGGTGCCCGCGACCAGCCATGCGCCTGCGGATCTCTCAAAAGTACCCGCCGTACTAAGGCTCGACTGGTTCTATCTCAACGTCTACCCGTTGCTCGACAAGTGGCCGGGAGAGCAGGTCTGGATGCTCACAACGGGCATCACCGTGCTGCTGATGCTCATGCCATGGCTGCCACCAAAGAAGTCCGAACCCGTGGCCGAAGTTCACCTTGATAACTGCAATGGCTGTGGCCAGTGCGCCCAGGACTGCCCCTTCGACGCCATCTCGATACAGGCGCGCACCGATGATGCCCGCTGGGAAAATGAAGTCGTCGTCGACCCGGGCCTGTGCGCCTCCTGCGGTATCTGCGTTGGCTCCTGCCACTCATCCAATCCTTTCCGGCACGCGAAAAAGACACTTGAAACCGGCATTGACATGCCCCAGTTCCCGATTGATGACATCCGGACACGAACTGAATCAGCACTGTCCGAGCTCAAGGGAGACACCCGGATCATGGTATTCGGGTGTGATAACGCAAACGATATCGAGGCATTACGGGCTGACAACGTTGCTGTGCTAAGCCTTTTCTGCACGGGTATGATCCCTCCGACCCTGGTGGAATATGCACAAAGACAGGGTGCGGACGGGGTATTTATTACCGGCTGCCGCACTGGTGACTGCTACTTCCGTCTGGGCAATTCCTGGCTGGACCAGCGTTTCGAGGGCAAACGCAAACCCGCGCTCCGGCAACGGGCGAAACGTGACCGCATCACTGTATACCGGGCGGCTGAAACCGATACCGCCAAACTGCGCCGCAGGCTGGCTGAGTTCCAGCGTGACATTGCTGCACTGAATCAGGAAGAGGCAATCTCCAGGGCCGGCCAGGACCGGGAGGCGGGCGATGCTTAAGGTCTTGCGTTACCCGTTACAGGTGCTGAACTATGCCTTATTCATGCTGCTGGTATGGTATTTCTCCGCTGCGCCACCTTACACACAGCTGAAGCCGGACCAGGCGGTTATAACGGTGGCATTTGCCCATGCCGGTAAGCGCCTTGAAGATTGTCGTCAGCTGTCCCAGGAGGAACTGGCCAGGCTGCCACCAAATATGCGCGCACCTATGGACTGCCCGCGCGAACGTTCGCCCGTCACAGTACAACTGTTAGTGGATGGTGAGCTTCTCATCGAGGAAGTTGCCAATGCCCCCGGCCTTTACAGTGACCTTGGTATTGATGTCTACCGCAGCGCCAAGGTCCCCGTGGGGAACCATACTCTGGCCGTAGAAATGAATGACAATGCACGCGTGGAAGGCCCCACGTACACTCATGAGGAAACGGTAAACCTGGAGCCGGCACAGCTCCTGGTGATCGATTTCAACTCTGAAACCGGATCGTTCATTATTCAGTGATCAGGTAATCTTACTGCTGCGGGGCCTCCGCCCCCTGCTCCGTCTGTACATCGGCTGTGCTCGTAGAGGCGTCCGGAACAGGCTGGAATTGCTGGATCAGGCTGAAGAGCGCCATGGACAACACAAGGATAATCGCAAAAAACACCAACGAGCGGTTATCAAAACGTTTACCGCGCCTGATTTCAACCTGGTTAAGAATCCAGTCAGAAACCACATATAGAAATATGGCAGCGACTGTGTAATAAAGCATTTCCATTATCTACACCCGATGCAAGTTGAACTGTTTTTCTAAATAACCAGCCATTCTTTCGATCCAGTGTAAAGATAACACAATGCTCAAAACAGAAAACAGACGACAGGACCTGATTTAGTGATCGCAAAAGATATTCATGTTTCCTGCGTGATCATCACTTTCATCCTGTTTTTCATCCGTGGCATATGGATGATCATTGACTCGGATCTTCTGCAGCGCAAATGGGCAAGACGAATACCCCCGGTGATCGATACAATACTGCTTGCCAGTGCGATCGTGCTGGCTGTCACCATCCATCAGTACCCCTTCGTGCATACCTGGTTGACCGCCAAGGTCGTGGGCCTGTTTTTGTATATCGGTCTTGGCATGCTGGCACTGACGTACGGAAAAACCAAAACCATGCGCATTGGCACCTGGGTTACTGCCCAGCTCTGTTTTTTCTATATCGTCGCTGTAGCGATCACAAAGAACCCCCTGGTGCTAACGTGAAGAATATCGCCTTCCCTGTTTATATCATCACCCTTTGCAGCCTGCTGGTCGGCTGTGGAAACCCGAACCAGCGGCTCGATGAATATGTATTCTATGACGGACCGGGGCTCAAACTGAAAGTGGTGCGCTCTTACCGCAATATTCCTTTCAATTACCTGGGTGAACACGCTGTCGTGATGTGCCAGTCAGACAACACCGCAGAATTCCCTGCACATGATCAGCAGGATGCGGGCTGGCGTATGCTGGGCGCGGGAGGTGGCCAGGGCAGCAAGAGTGCAGAGGAAGCTGCTCTTGGCGTGAAGGATGATTACCAGGTACTGGATGAGCAGACCCTGATAGCGACAACGAATGTTTTCAATATCAGCTTTGACGCCTGCGGGCACTTTATCAACTGGGATCCAAGCCGCTTGCCTCTGTCGATGATTGACCCGGTGGATAAACCGGATTCCTGCGCACCCAATGGCCCGGCTGACTGCCGTTACTATGATTTCGAGGGTGACCGCGCACCACGCTATGAGCAGATCCGTGTAGCCGGCAAGGGCCAGGTCAGTTTTACAGCCCGATCAAAGACATTCAAGGGCGTTGAATTATTAAGCGTTCAAACCAGCAACAATGGTGCAGTGTGGCACGTGGAGACTGTAGGGTCTGACAAGCAAGGATTGAAGCCGGATACCATCCGCTCACTGTCAATGCAGTCACTGGAAAAAGAAATGAGCAATACCAGCCTGATGGACTGGCTTGAATCTGTGCTTCCACCTCGCAGTGTGGTGATATGGCCGGACGTGCTGACCAGCTGTGGTGAAAAGCAAGGTACTGGTGTGAAAGCCTCCTCCACACCATGTGCCGAAATCCATTTTAATGATGCCGAAGGAAACAGCGGCACTCTTTATATCGTTATGAACACAGATTCGAAAAACAGGCCGGGTGAAGCATCATTCCATTCGGCTGTTTATAACGCGGGCGACAGATCCCTGTCTATCGATTCCCTGGCCGACTTGCATAAGACGCTGGCCAGCGGCACGAGGTAAATTACAACTCAGCTTAATCCCTTGCCCACGAAGAAATCCCGGTACTGGTAATCGATCTCGTTGATGTGATGGTACAGCCAGTCCCAGAGCAGGCTACTCATTTTCTTCTTGAATTTAATATTCCGGTTATTGATATCCCCCTGCAGTTTTAGCATCTCTGCAGAGAACTTGTCATGCAGTTTCTTGTGCGCTGCATAACCCGGGTAGCCGTGCTTCCGCATCAGCTCTTCTTCCTCCGAAAAATGCGTGGCGACATATCTCATAATCTTGCTTAGCAGCGCATCAATACGGCGCCACTCCTGGTTAGTGGGTTCATGGTCAACCATCTGGTCAATGATCAGGCTGAACTCCACGGCATAACTCGCCAGCCGCAGGTGCTGTTTGTTGATCGCTGCTATGCCTACTTCCTTCAGCAGACAATGTGAACTATCTTTGGAAGCGGAACTCTTGAAACCGAACATGGTGTACCTCCGACACAGATTCCGGGCAGACACCAAAGCGGGTTTCCAACTGGTGCCAGGCGATTTGCCGCAGCCGCTATAATAACATAACGCCTGCGCTGAGATCGCAAATCTATCTGCGACAACACACTAGCTGTGAACATAAACCCAGCGGCCAACGGACTCTGTACTTCCCCCATACAGATGCTGCGGATACTTCTGCGTGGGCCAGTATACAAAGGTATCGTGGTTCAGCAGTCCGGTCGGACAATTGATACGCAACTCCCAGGGTGCACTTTGTACAACCCGGCTCCCGTCGGGAGGCCCCAGCAGCGGCTCGAACACATTCCTGGGCATGCCATGCAACCGATAGGTTTCAGACAACGCCAGTGCCATTTCAATGCGGTTTCCACCTGCCTTCCAGCGCTCCGATTCAAACTCCACCGGCTCGCGCCCTTTCGGCATCCGATCAAACAGGGCATTGGTGATCTTGCCCTGTGAATCCAGGCTGAACACCAGTATCGCGTGATCAGGATCACCATCACTGTATCTGCTCTTCCCGGAATAAGGCTGTCCCTGCCTCGATCCCAGGCCATACCATACAACGGAGCCCTGTTTATGCGTGAGCGACCGGTACTCAAAGCTGTTGCACTCCTCCAACCCGGTAGCAGGCAGCATTTCGAGGTACTCCGGACTAATGTCAGCAAGTGCTGTCGGCGGATGCCCGATGGCAGATGTGTATGTAGTGATGGCCAGGATCAGAGGCTCCGCACGTAGCGTCGCTTCCTGGAAGCGAAGCTTGCGTTTTTCCCAACCCTCCTCTGCGTCGTGCTCCGCCATTACCAGATACACAGCAGCGGCAACCACAGTGGCCAGGGAAAACAACACCGGCAGCGAGCGCGTCGTTCGCATCAATCAAACTCGTGCGCCATGAAAAGCGCCTTTATCTTCTCCACTGCCTCGTCATCCGGGGGATAAAAGGTCGCCGCCATAATGAACGTGCCATTGCTCGCCTGCCCTGACAATTTATCGTTCTTCAGGAGATCTTGCAGGTTAACATCTGCTTTTTCAGCGTCTTTGAATTTGAAAAATGAAATAATACGCGTACTCGCGAACCTTGCTATTGCGTATTCTGCAACGTACTCCATATCTTCGTTGAACGGTGCTCTGACAAGCAATGTCCCATCTACACCGTTTTCCTTTAACACGTCGATAAACGCACTTAAATCGGCCGGTGCTTTCACACCCTCCTGACTGCATCCGCTCAGCAGCGCCAGCGACACGCATAGACTTATCAGGAAATTTTTCATCTTTGTTTATCCAGTCATTACATCAGAAAAGCGAACGGATCTGCTGGAACTGCTCAACGATAGTATTGGGATCATGTGGCGGAGAAAATGCAGCCAGCAGTTGCCCGTGAGGATTGACCAGGAAAATCGAACTGGTGTGGCTTACCAGGTACTGGCCAGGCGCTGTTTCCGGCTCTTTCATATAACCGGCGCCGAACTGGCGAGTCAGCTTGTCAATGTCCTGTGTCGCACCGGTGACTCCCTGAAAGGCTTCATTGAAGTACTTCAGATAACCTTCAAGGAGATCCGGGGTATCACGTTGTGGATCTACGGAAACGAAAACAACCTGTATGTTCGACAGACGATGTGGATCGGCCTGCAGCTGTTTAATCACCCCGGTCAGGGTTGAAAGTGTTGTTGGACAGATGTCAGGGCAATAGGTGTAGCCGAAAAAAACAAAACTCCACCTTCCCTTCAGGCGATCCAGATTGAAAGCTTGCCCATACTGATCACTCAGTTCGAATGTCTGCAATGGTTTCGGCTCGGGGCGGAGCACACCCTGAAGCTCAGGAGGAACCGTCTTGTCCGGAAGCATCCAGTAGAATACTGCTGCTATCAACAGGCACCAGAAAAGGAAAATCAGAAGCGTGCCATAAGGCCGGGGCGTTTTTTCAGACATGTGTCCTCAGCTCCTATTTTTTCGTCTTACGCCACTGGCCAATGGCCCAGGTCAGGAAGGCCGCCACCAGGAGTACGTCAACGATTACTCCGATGGAAAAGAATACCGTTAAATCTTCGCGTTGATCATTGACTGCCACACCCTCTGCACTCGAACCAGGAGACGTCGATACAGCAATGTCTGTGGTCGACCCTGTAACCTCTATAGCAGCCCCACCATTTTCCAATCCGGGCTCCGCCATCGCCAACCAACTGTCGAGGGATTGTGATTGCGGTTTCAAGCTGTGTCCTTCTGCACCAGGGGTCCTTTAGTCATAACCGACAATACGATTAACAGGAATATTAAACCACCGATAATGGCGACCAGTCCGCCGAAGCCCATCAATCCCATCGCTGCAATCTTCTCAATACCATCAAGACCCTGTTCGGTACCGGCCACCTTTCGCTGCACGCCATAGCCACCCGACCATACCAGCCCCAGAATATGCAGCAGCTGACCAACACCATATACATAGGGCTGAAGTGTAGCCAACCTCGTATTCGGCCGCGCATATCCCAGGCGTGGCAGCAGATCATATGTCATGCCCATAAAGGCCAGCGTGATGCTCGAGGTGATACCAGGGGGCCGACTCGACGTCCTTGCCGCGATCCTTGTTCCATTTGATGTTGGGTTTGTCGCGAAGAACGCCCGCGCCCTCTTCTTGCCGACATCACCGACGGTCATCCAGGGGCGGATGTTCAGACGGACGCCATCGTTGAGGTCGGGGTTCCAGCCGATGGGCTGCTCTTCGAGCGGTTTCCAGCGGACGAAGATGTCGTGCGGCGATTCGCCTTCGAGGATCTTTTCGAGTTTCATCTTCAAGCCACTCGGCGGCGGCCAGGCTTTTCTTCGCTGCCGTCGACCCGGCGGCTGCGTCTTGCTTCTGACGATTGATCCAGTCATTCAGGTACGTGTAGATCAGCGTTTCCAGCAGCTTGTTGTCGAGCTTGTGGTAGTTGACCAGCACCGAGAAGCCGTCTTTGAGGCCGTCCCAGATGTGCCAGATGAAGGGGCGATGGTGAAACAGCTTGCAGTGCTGCGTGAAGAACTTGTCGCGGAGCCAGGACTCGAGTGTCTTGCCGGTGTGGTCGGCCGCCTCCAGCAAGCTGTCTCGCCAGGCGGGAAAGCTGTCGGGCAGTGACGGTTGCCAATCGCGTCGCCACAAGTCGACGGTCACCGGATCATTCTCATCGGCCGCGTCCAACTTCTCGCGGAAGACTTGCTCCTGGGCGCGACCATCTTCGTAGGCACGGTGGAGCAAGTTCAGCAGTCGATCTTCGGCGGGCTGTTCGGTGCCGACGGCGGGAATACAGACGATGCCGTCGTTGTCGGCCAAGTCGGTGAGCTGACTGCTCCGCTCGACCCAGGCGCGGGCGTCGGTGGCCAGTTCCATCTCCGCATCCAGCTCGGCGGGCCAGCGATAGCCGAGCAGCCGAGCGACGGCCACTTGCAAGGCGTCGGTGCTGCTGGCCGGATGGCCGTGGAATATCCATTGCGTCGGATCGTCCGAGTAAGGCTCCGGAAGTCCGTGCGGGTATTTTTCAGAAGCCACTTGTTGCCAGTGGGCGAGGTCGAAGGGAACCTTGACTAGAGTTGCGTTTGTGACGCTCATTTTTTGGTCGACCTTCCTCACTTCCTTGTTGTAGTCTGGCGAAGAGCAGAAGCACCAAAGCACCGCGTGATGAGATTTATCGAACGGAACCAGCGCCGCCGTATTGTTGTCAAATGCGCACCGAATGTACGACGTTACCGCATCATCCAGATGGTATTCAAGCAGGTGCAACTGCAAACCGTGTTGCTTTAGAAGCAATGGTTATGGCTCGTAATGAGGGTGCTGACTATTTCAATCAACAAATTGGTCCACAAATTTTACGTGAAGCTGCAAAAACATGTGGTCCATTACAAACAGCTCTAGATTTATGGAAAGATATTAGTTTTAACTATACATCTACAGATACAGCTGATTTTGCACAAACACCAACAGCAAACGTATAATTAAAGTTAGTTTTAAAAAAATTAAAGGAGTATTTGAATAGTGAGACTTACACAAGGTTGTTTTTCGTTTTTACCAGATTTAACAAACGCACAAATTGAGAAACAAATTGCTTATGCTGTTAGTAAAGGTTGGGCAATGAACGTTGAGTGGACAGATGATCCACACCCTCGTAATAGTTACTGGGAATTATGGGGTTTACCATTATTTGATGTTAAAGATCCAGCTTCTGTAATGTTTGAATTGAATGAAGCTCGTAAATCGTGTGCTTCTGGCTACATTCGTATTAATGCGTTTGATGCTAGTTATGGGACTGAAAGTTGTGCAATGTCTTTCATTGTAAACCGTCCAGCTAATGAACCAGGTTTCTATTTAGACCGTCAAGAAGGTTCTGGTCGTCAAATTAACTATACAATTAAAAGCTATAGTGTTCAAAACGGTGCTGAAGG
>CAVWAK010000050.1:0-52737 GCA_963752745.1 uncultured Gammaproteobacteria bacterium | reverse complement strand
TGGTGAGTCGAGCAGAAATCGAGGCCTGGATCAAGGAAAATGTCGATTTTTCGCAATACAAAAATAAAATGCAGGCCATGGGGACCATCATGAAACACTTCGGCAAAACCGCCGACGGCAAGCAGGTCAATCAGATCTTACAAGAAAAGCAGTAGAACTGTGGGGCCGTTCGTCATGAACAAAAAGTCAGCTTCATTGCCGCCGGAAAAGTCTTCTGCTGCCCGCTTGACCCTTTCAGCAATCGACGCTCGCGGGATATCCGCAACACGCTGGCGGAGTCATATGTGGATAGTCTGACATTTATTGCCAATTTGAATTTGCTGGTGGATAAAATGAATAACCTGGATCCATCCCACTCCTGTTAAATAATTCCATGCTATAATCATCATGTTTAAAGGCCTAAATACGTTTCGTATTTATCGGCTTACTACAAACGATGAAAATTCCAAGCACCAAAAATCAAAACTCAAACAAATCCCAATGACCCAAATTCAAAATTCCAAACCAATGTACCGATAGTCGTTATGCCCAATGGCATCATCACCGGCTGACCGGGATTTGCGAAACGATGCGATGCAATTGAGGGAAATGTTTTGGACATTGAATATTGAAATTTGAGATTTATTTGTATTTTGGTGCTTGAGGTTTGGGATTTTATTATCTTGATAGGCCTTCTGATTCAAGCTGTTTAGGAGTTACTTTGGCGGCACCTGGCCTATCCGTCCTTCGAATCGATATTAATTTTCTTTTGTGATACAATAAAACCTAGTAAAAATTTTCGGATAGGCTGAATGCTGCGTAACACCGTAAACAAATAAAAATATCGCTGATCTGAAATAAGAAGAAAACAATTATACGAGGACTCACAATGACAATCCATCCGGGTTTAATGCAACAACGTAAGAGATTGGTCTGTTTTTTCCTATTCTTAATTTTCTTGCTGGCTATTCATCCCGCTTCAGGCCCAGCCAAACGAAGAAACGGTCCCTTCGAAAAGTTGTCTGTGGGAGGTGGAAACTGCTTCGGAATACCGCAATCGCCCAGGAACCGAAGTCGGTCGACATTCTCATTGTCGGCGGGACCGTGATCACCATGGACCCGGATCGAAGGGTCATCCAGGATGGAGCGGTTGCCATATCCGGCGATCGGATCGAGGCCGTGAGTACGAGTGAGGAGCTCCGAGCGAGATACGAATCCGCCAAGGTCATCGACGCTAAAAATAATGTGATCATGCCGGGTCTTATTGATGGGCACGCTCATGCCGGGCATGGATTGGTTAAGAGCCTCGGCATGGGCATGACCGGAGAGTGGTCGTGCTTGCGAAGCCATCTACGCGGAAGGCTCGACGGAGGAGTTTTGGCACGCCGACGCTTTGCTTACAGCTCTCGAACGGCTCAAGTTCGGCGTGACCTGTAGCGTAACCTTTTTCGGAGGCGGTGACAGCGTGATGCGCACCGACGATCCCCGCTACGGCGATCAGCACATGCAGGCGGTCGAAAAGGTGGAATCCGTGCGTTTCTGGCGGTGGGTCCGAGACGGCCACCTTTTCCGAGAAAGTACTCGCATTGGAATGGTGACGCCCGGCGCGACGTCATGGTCAGCTTCGAACAGCAGCTCGAAACCAGCGAAACGCTGATTAAGCGTTGGCATGGCAAAGCGGACGGCAAGCTCAACATCTGTATGATGCTCCCCACCCATCACCCCGAAAACAATCCTCTCAGCGAGACCGAGCTTCAAGACCTCATCCGGCGTGCCCAGGCTACCCGCGAGCTGTCAAAAAAATACAACCTGCTCTTCACGCAAGACGGACATACGCGGGGCACGATCAAGTTTGCGAACGAGACGCTGGGCATTCTCGGTCCCGATGCCCTTCTTTCCCATTCGACGGAGCTGACCGAGGAAGAGATCGAGATCTGCCGGCAGACCGGAACCCGGATCGTCCACAATCCCAGTGCAGTAACATCGATGAGGGGGCGCTGTCCGGTAACCGAGTTCATTGATGCGGGTGTGACGGTTATGCTCGGCTCGGACGGCGTAGCACCGGACCGAAGCTATGACATGTTCAGGCATATGTTCCAGGCTATGCGCTACCATCGATTTTATTTTCGTGATCCCAGCGTTCTGCCCGCAGGCAAGGTCCTAGAAATGGTGACCATCGACTCGGCCCGCGCTCTCGGACTAGAAAAAGAGCTGGGTTCGTTGGAGCCCGGCAAGAAGGCCGATGTCATCCTCATCGACATGATGAAGCCCCACCTTTATCCGATGCACATGCCGGTGTATCGCGTCGCCTATTTTGCCAACGGGAACGACGTGGATACCGTCATCGTCAACGGAGAGATTTTGATGGAGAACCGTCAAGTGAAAACCGTGAAGGAGTCCGAGGTGTTCGAGTTGGCGCAAAAGGCGGCGGATGACGCCTTTCGCAGACCAACCTCATCCACCTTCTCGATATCCCCGACCGGTTCTGGGGTGTGAGTAGAGGCCTTCCATACTGAGGATCCCCAAACAGTACCCCGAGCCGAAAGAAATCAAACCGCTTTTTTTCGGTTCGGGGTTGCTCTTGCATCCCCTTCGTTCAATACTAATGTAGATCTCGGTACCCCAGGAAAAAACTCCGTCCAGCGGGGCGTTGTGGCAACGCTCTGGAGATACTATGTCTGTGTCGACCCTTGAAACCTGGGACGAGATTGAGGCCACGCGGGGGCGCTATGTCAACGGTTGCCTGGTCGCGGCCGCCGTTTTGGGTTTTCCCGCCCTAATATCTTCCCTGCTGCGAGCTTTCCAGACGGGCTGGCACGGCACCACTTATTTACACGCCGGACTGTACGCCCTTGTCCTCTTGATGGTTTTTACGACCCGACACTGGTCGGTTCGATGGCGGGCCACTTTCACTCTCGGGCTCCTTTTCGCGTTTGCCCTTGGAAGCCTCCTGAGGTGGGGTCTTCCCGGATCCGGCCTGATCGGCCTCATCACCTTCTGCGTCCTCGTGTCGATTTTCCTCGGAGCACGAGCCGGTATTTATGCAACGATCCTGAGTCTTGCGGTATTGGTCACCCTCGGTACTGCGGTCTACCTAGGGATCATTTCATATGACTTCGACATTCACTGGTATGCGACAAGTCTGGGTGCCTGGTACTACAAGGTCCCTTCCATGGGATTGATGGTCGGGCTGATGATCGTCGCCATCGCGGGCGTCCATCGCCATCTCATCGAGGCGGTGAGGGCGCTGAGTGTCCGCACGGCGGAGCAGGCGGAAAGCAACGAGCGGCTGGCAGCGGAGATCGCTGAGCGAGAACGTACCGAGAAGGAGTCTCAGGGAGAGCGAGGCCCGCAACCGCGCGATCGTCGATGCCATTCCGGACTTGGTGTTCCGGATGAAACGGGATGGAACCACCCTGGACGTCAAGGCTCCATCGCACGATATTTGGTCTCCCTTCGCCGATCGGCTGAAGGGGACGAAGATGGAGGACATGAATCTGCCTCGAGAACTGCTCTCTCGAGCTCTCGAGGCCACTAAGACCGCTCTTGGAACCGGGCAGGTGCAAACGCACGAGCACCGACTGGAGGTACTCGGAGGATCACGAGAGCTCGAAGTTCGTATTGCACCATGCGGGACCGATGAAATCTTGGCTATAGTGCGAGATATCACCGACAGAAAGAAAGCCGAGGTCGAGCGAAAGAACTTGGAGTCGCAGATTCAGCATGCGCAGAAGCTCGAAAGCCTCGGTGTTCTCGCTGGAGGGATCGCGCACGATTTCAACAACCTTCTGACCAGCGTCCTCGGACACGCGGACCTGGCGCTCATGAAGCTGTCCTCGGAGTCACCCGCGTGGGAATACGTTCAACAGATTCAAACGGCTACAGTGCGCGCCGCCGATTTGACCGGGCAAATGCTTGCCTATTCGGGCAAGGGAAAATTCGTCGTCCAGGCCCTCGATCTCAACCGTCTCATTCGGGAGATGACCCACCTGTTGGAGGTCTCTATATCGAAGAGCGTGATTCTCAAGTACAACTTTCGTCCGGAGCTTCCGTCCATCAAGGCTGATGCTACCCAGATACGCCAAGTCGTCATGAACTTGATCACGAATGCCGCCGAATCGATTGGAAAGGAAAATGGAGTCGTCACGGTCAGCACAGGAGTTGTGGAGGCCGACCGAGCTTATTTTCTTGGCGCCTACCTCGACGAGAATCTACCCGATGGCTCCTACGTCTATGTCGAAGTGACGGACACGGGCGCTGGAATGGTAGAGTCCGTCAAGCATCGAATCTTCGATCCCTTCTTTACAACCAAGTTCACAGGACGGGGCCTCGGGCTCGCGGCAGTCCTCGGCATCGCTCGTGGACACCACGGTGCAATCAAGATCTTACAGCGAGCCTGGAAAAGGTACCTCGTTCAAAGTCTTGTTGCCTGCTTCCCACCAACGTGCGGGCACCGGCCGGAACACATCGACCGTTGATTTGAGCTGGAGTGGTTCAGGGACGGTTCTGGTCGCCGACGATGAAAAGGCCGTACGTTCCGTTGCCAAACAGATGCTGGAGCAATTCGGCTTCCATGTCATCTTGGCGAACGATGGACGGGAGGCGGTCGATGTTTTTCGAGAGCGCTCCAAAGAGATCGTGACCGTCCTGCTCGATATGACGATGCCCCACCTCGACGGCGAAGCTGCCTTCGCCGATATCCGTCGTGTAGCCCCGGAGGTACCCGTCATCCTCATGAGCGGCTACAACGAGCAGGATGCGACGACTCGGTTTGTTGGAAGGGGATTGGCCGGATTCATCCAGAAGCCATTCCGCCTCGATGCTCTCATCGGCAAGGTGCGAAAGGTGCTGGAACACTAGTGTCCTTTCGCCCCTCCTCAATACTCCACCTCGCGGGTAAGAATCTAACGAACCGCCTCTTGAAAGACGGCCCGTCGTCCGTGAGTTTTACTTCAAATGCTTCGCGAAGAAATCGAGAGTCTTCTGCCAAGCATCCTGAGCGGCATCGGGTTTGTAGTGGGTACCCGACGGATTTGCAAAGGCGTGATCCGCGCCCTCGTAGATATGAATGCTTGCATCCTTACCGAGAGCGTCGAGCGCGCTTTCGAAGGCTTTGACCATGTCCAGTGGAATTCCTTGGTCTTCGGCACCGAAGATGCCCAGGACGGGCATCTGGAGAGCTTTTAGTTTCTCGGCATCGGTTTCCAGACGGCCATAGTAGATGACGGTCGCGTCGATCTTGTCCGGTAGCATCAGAGCGGTATTCAAAGACCATCCGCCTCCAAAGCACCAGCCGATGGTGCCGATCTTGGGAGCGCTGTGTTTCTCCTCGAGAAAGGCGTAGGCTTGCTTCAGGTTGTCCTGGGCGGCCGCTACGTTTCCCATCGCGGCCCGCATGAGCTCCTGAGCTTGGTCCGAGTCTTCAGCGGATTGTCCGTTGTAGAGGTCCACCGCGAGGGCGATGTAGCCTTCACCGGCCAGTTTGTCGGCCATGGCGCGGATGTTGTCATTGAGTCCCCACCACTCTTGAATGACGATGATGCCCGGCAGATCCCTCGATGCCCTTGGGTCGAGCCAAGTGGCCCTTGATCTCCGAACCGTCCACCGTGGCATAGGTCACGGTCTCGGCCTCGATTTCCATGGCCGGCGCGCCTTCGAGCGTCGCCGCACCCGGTACGGGAGTATCTTCTTTGTGCTCCTCGCCCATCCGATCGGCGTATTCGTTGTCGGACATCTCTTGTTGGTTTTGGTTGCCACAGGCGGTAAGACCTACCGTGACCACCGTCGCGGCAAACAGCGCGAGTATTGCAAACGAATGTGAACGCATATTTAATGTCCTCCTGATTTGTTATCGATTGCGAACCGGCCCACGTCCGTGAAGTAGAGCTGGCCTGCCGGCCAGATTTTGGTGAGTTGCGGGCCCTCCAAAGCCAGAGACATCATTATTAGCACGAAATGTTTCACCTCCCTAACCAAGCGATAAAGAAGTCGAATGGAGTAGGCCTCACCATGAGCGGCAAGTCGTTGTGGGGGCTTCGTTTCTATGATTCTGTTCGAATCGGGTCACATGATGTATATTCACGGTCCTTCGCTCGTGAAGATGAAGGACGACACGGCGGGATTCGTCCGATCCGCCTTGTTCCAATAAACGCCAAGGAGAATTCGTTATGTTCCGTCTGCGATTTCATATCCTGTCGTTCGTGATCTTCTTTGGAATGGCCGGGCTCGCCTCGGCCCAAGACGGCGGCAGAATCGACGAGGACACCCTGAATGCTTTGCATTGGCGCTCCATCGGCCCCGCCATAATGGGAGGCCGCGCCACGGCCGTGGCGGGTGTTCCAGGCGATTCGCTGACCTTCTACGGAGGCACCGCCACTGGAGGATTGCACAAAACCACAAACGGCGGTGCGACTTTCGAGCCCATCTTCGATGAAGTCGGCATTCATTCGATTGGCGCCATCGCTATTGCGCCTTCCGACCCCAACGTGATTTACATTGGGACGGGGGAAGCCAATCCACGCAATAGCGCTGCAATCGGGCGAGGGGTCTATAAAAGCGTCGATGCTGGAAAAACTTGGGTACTTTTGGGGCTCGAGAAGACCGAGAAGATCGCGCGGATCCGGATACATACCACCGACCCGGAAAAGATTGTTGTCGCTGCTCTCGGACATGAATGGGACGCCAACGCAGAGCGCGGTATCTACCGTTCGACCGACGGCGGTGCAACTTGGACCCAGACTCTATACGTCAATGACACGACCGGGGCGGCGGACCTGGCCATGGACCCGGAGAACCCCCGTATTTTCTACGCCGCCATGTACGACTTTTTACGACTTCCCTGGCATTTTCGTTCCGGGGGACCGGGGAGCGGACTCTACCGTTCCACCGACGGAGGGGAGTCCTGGACGAATCTGTCCGAGAAAGCACCCGGCAACGGTTTACCGAAGGGTGTCTTGGGTCGTATCGGTGTTGCTCCCGCCCCAAGCGATGCTCGGATCGTCTACGCCATGATCGAGTCCGAGGAAGAAGGAGACTCTGGCGCTCCGACGATCGGGGCGAGAACTGGAACATGGTCAACGCGGATTCCAACGTCAACAGCCGACCTTTTTATTACACGGACATTCGGGTGGATCCCACCGATCCGAAACGTGTCTACTCTTTGAGCAGTCGTCTCATGATGTCGGAAGACGGCGGCCGAAACTTCAGCATGATCGGCGGGGACATCCATCCCGACCACCATGCCATGTGGATCGATCCCGAAAATCCCAATCGAATTCTGGAAGGAAACGACGGCGGCTTCTATATCTCACGCGATCGGGGCCGAAGCTGGGAGACCATGAACGTGATCCCCCTCGGCCAGTTCTATCAGATCGGCGCCGACATGCGGGACCCGTACTATGTCTGCGGCGGACTTCAAGATAACGGTATCTGGTGCGGCCCAAGCACGACGCGTAACACGCCCGGTATCCTGAACGACGATTGGCAGATAATCCACTTCGGTGACGGCTACTACACGAAGCCGTATATTTACAAGACCACCGATTTCGGCGAGACCTGGACGAGCCTGCGGAATGATCTCCCCGAGTTTGGCTTCTTGCACGTCGTCCGCGAGGATCCCAAGAAATCCGACTTGCTCTATGTCGGCTCGGAGTTCGGCATCTTCGCGTCTTTCGATGACGGCCGCCGATGGGTCCCGCTCCACGGCGATTCCTTGCCACCGGTCCCGGTGCGCGACATTGTCATCCATCCCCGCGACAACGACCTGATCATCGGAACCCACGGCCGTTCCATCTGGATTCTGGATGACGTGACGCCCCTCCAGCAACTCTCGGATGCAGCCAAGGACAAGGTTTTCTTGTTTGCTTCCATGCCGGCCACGCGATACACCCCTAGGTTCACTAAACCGTTCCTTGCCGATCAGACGTTTCACGGTGAGGGCGCGCCCAACGGTGCGGTCGTCTCCTACTACCTCGGTGCCGAGCCCGGCGATGACGAGACGGTCAACATCAGGATCGGGAGGAAAAGTTAATGAAGGGAATCATTCTCGCGGGAGGTACGGGCAGTCGATTGTACCCGTTGACAAAAGCTGTCTCCAAGCAGATGTTGCCGTTGTACGACAAACCCATGGTGTATTACCCGCTTTCGGTTTTGATGTTGGCCGGGATCCGCGAGATTTTTGATCATTTCGACGCCACGGGATTTGCCCGTTTACAGAGTTCTTCTGGGAGACGGCAACCAGATTGGCCTGTCGCTCTCCTATCAAGAGCAGGAGCGGCCCCGGGGACTAGCAGACGCCTTCCTTGTCGGGGCCTCGTTCATCAATGGCGAAGAAGTTGCTCTCATTCTCGGCGACAATATCTTCTTCGGTCAACGCCTGTCCGAGGTTCTGCAACGGGCGGCCCGTTTGACCGAGGGGGCCTTGGTATTCGGTTACTACGTCAAGGACCCACGTTCCTTCGGGGTGGTAGAAGTCGAGGAGGGCATGGCTGTATCTCTCGAAGAAAAGCCGGTGCGGCCCAAATCAAACTACGCCATCCCCGGTTTGTACTTCTACGACAAAAAAGTGACCTCTATCGCCAGGAAGCTGAAACCCTCGAGCCGTGGCGAGCTGGAAATTACCGACCTTAACCGAGAGTACATGAAGTCCGGCGGGCTCAGAGTCGAATTGTTCGGCCGGGGGATGGCCTGGCTCGACACCGGGACCTACGAGGGAATGCTCGAAGCCAGCAACTTCGTTCACACGGTCCAGAAACGCCAGGGCTTCTATATCGCCTGTATCGAGGAAATAGCCTTTCGGCTCGGCTACATCGACGCCGGTCAATTACTGGAGCTTTCCAAACCATTGGGCAGTACGCCCTACGGAGAATACGTGGCCGATATCGCCGCCGCGACCGAGAACGGCACTTCTTGGGATTGAAGTTTAGGCGATCACTCGCCCTTGTAGGCAAAGCTGTTGTCGGCTTGACTCAGGGGAGGCCAAGCGAGGTCTCGGTCCGAAAGCATGGGAGCTTCAATCGTCCAGTCGATGGCAAGATCCGGATCGTTCCAGAGAATTCCCGCTTCGTGTGATGGTGAGTATTCCGCCGTCGTTTTGTAAAGCACCTCCGCTGTTTCGCCGAGAACACAAAATCCATGCGCGAACCAGGGAGCAATGTAGAGCATGTGCTTGTTTTTTTCAGAAAGACGAGCTCCAATCCACTTGCCGTAGGTCGGCGCCCCTCTCCGAAGATCAACAACGACGTCCAGGATCTCTCCTCTGATGACACGAACCAGCTTCCCTTGCGCCATAGGTTGATTTTGGTAGTGGAGACCCCGTAGAGTGCCTGCGTTCGATTGCGAGTGATTCTCTTGAACGAACACCTCATTGGTGACGGAGGTTGCGAAATCAGACTGCCGGTGTGTCTCCATGAAGAAGCCCCGTTTGATCCTCAAAGACACGGGGCTTTATGAGGGTGACCCCGTCGATGCCCAAGGGCTCGAATTCGAACGGCATAGTTTCTCCTGTTGTGTGAGGAGGACGCTGGTCTTTTCGTACGCCAGGCAAAAGTACTTCCGGGGAATGTTAGCTTGTTCTACCTCCACCTGGCAATGGCATGCCCCGACAGGAATCGGATGGATGCTATTGTCCCGAGCATGCTATTCTTTTGAAGTTACGCTTTCGGAATCGCGAACCGGAGGATTTCCCTGGCAGATTCAACATCCCGTAACGTGCGTGTCGGTCACACCGTCGAGGACTGGTGTCGTCCGTGCAAATCCTTTCGAGCACATACCGTGACGGTGTTGAATGGCGCACCAGCGACCTGGAGGGTGACGCACCGCACGTCATACTGCGCAATCTGAATTACGGCGGTAACCCGCTGGAAAAGACTACAACATTGCATTCAGTTCGTGTGAATCTCGATGCTGTGGAATTTGCCGAATTTGTGCTGGTACCACCAGCAGCAGCCGTTCGCGGCCTCGACAGAGCCATTGCCTGGCACTGCCGCGTACGGGGAAGTTCGGCCAATACCTGCCCTTTGAGGAAAGCCAACGAACGGCAGATTGCATCCCGAAGGCGGACCTTCATTACTGGTCAGAATCGGGCCCCATTAACAAATATAGATAGTCCAAGTGATTATGTCGCGTGGACTTTTTTACGGTCGGCTAATAGCTTCTTGGCAAAGTGTGACGAATTTCAAGCTTTTCGAAAAATGACCGCTAACAACACAGGGAATCCGCATACTAATTATGACGGTTCAATCCTTCCCGTCGGCTACAGGAACCAGCTGAAAATTCTTAATATCAAGGATTTCTATACAGTTAAGGTGGTTCTATGTGGCGTTCTGTTGTTCGCGCACTATTCATTGCGTTAGTTTTTGCATCTTCGGCATCAGCCGATTCCTCTTCGCCATCAGCGAACCGGTGGACCGTACAATTCCATTCCGGTGACGTATCCGTTTCCAGTGTCGGCGCAACTGACTGGCGAACCCCTGAACCAGGGCAGGTACTCAGTGCACCGTTCCACATAAGGACAGGCGCTACGGGCGAGATGATACTGCTCCGTGGTGAAGATACTTTACTTGTCTCGCCGGAAAGCAGGATTGAAGTGCGGGCGGTCGAACATTCTCCGGATATCGGTCTGGTGACACGGATTCAGCAGGCAGTGGGCAGTCTTGTCTACCAGGTTGAAAAGCGGTCCCGGCAACGTTTTGAAGTGCATACACCCTATCTGGTTTCGGTCGTCAAGGGCACGACATTCACAATATCTGTGACGGAGCACGATACATCTGTTTCTCTGAATGAAGGTAGTCTGGAAGTGCTCAGTAAAGATGGTTTACATCGAGCGCTCCTGAAACCGGGGGAAATCGCCAGGCATGAAAAGGGAATGGGTGCTATTCGGGTGAGCGACGGCACACTGAAACAAAGTCAATGGGGGGCGTGGCACCCGGCCAATGCCCGGCACGACACGGCCGGTGACAAGCGATCGCGGCCGGATGTCTCTCTCTGGCGGCACGCTCCACACGCATCAGGTACAGCTCCGGGCAGGTCGGGTACAGCTCCAGGGCGGTCGGGTATTGCTCCGGGCAGGTCGGGTACAGCTCCGGGCCGGTCGGGTACAGCTCCGGGCCGGTCGGGCACAGCTCCGGGCCGATCCGGTATTGCTCCGGGCAGGTCGGGTACAGCTCCGGGCCGGTCGGGTATAGCTCCGGGCCGGTCGGGTATGCTCCGAGGCCGGTCCGGTATGGCTCCGGGCCGGTCGGGTATTGCTCCAGGCAAGAATAAATAGGTAAGGGCCCAATCTTGCGCTGGCCAGCTACGATCGCCTTCACCCTGTGTGTAATGCTGTATCTGAGCGGACTACTTGATGGCTTCGAGTGGCAGCTGACCGACTTGCGCGCCAGACTCGGAAATCGCGCAGTTAACTCCGACCTGACGCTGGTTGAAATTGATCCAAAAAGCCTGCGGGCGTTGAATACGTGGCCATGGTCGCGCGGATATCATGCGCAGGTACTGGACAGGCTGCGGGATGCCGGTGTGCACAGCGTGTTTGTCGATATTGATTTCAGCGCGATGTCAACGCCGCCTGAAGATAAGCGTCTTGCCGAATCCCTGGAAAAATTCGAACGCGACAGGATTCTGTTGCCCGTGTTTGCACAATATGCCGATTCATCTCAGTTGCATAAGCAGGTAGTCATCACCGAGCCGGCTGCATCGTTTCGAACAAAGGCGAGCCTCGTATCTGTCACATTACGCCCCGAAAGTGATGGTCTCGCACGCCGCGTGCCGCTGGCAATATCCGCTCACGACCAGTCACCCAAGCCTGTTGCATTGCGGCTTAATGAAATCGAAGATATACCCGTTAATGACATCTTGGTAGACTTTTCCATTGATCCAGGGTCCTTCCCGCGCCTGTCGTACGCGGACGTGTTATCCGGAAAGTTTCCCCGCGAGCTGGTTGAAAACAGGAAAGTCATCATTGGAGCAACCGCCCTGGAGCTGGGGGACCGGCTTGCCGTTCCGATTCACCGATCGATTCCAGGGAGTTTATTTCAGGCGCTTGCCTACCAGTCCGTACGCGAAGGCGCGTTACGTCCGGTTCCCAGACTGGTAACGCTTGTTTCCCTTGCAATACTCACACTGTTACTCGCTCGTCCGCTGATACTGTTGGAATGGCGCAAAGGGTTGCTGCTGGTCGGATCAACAGGAATACTGCTGTTTGCAGTCTCGGTGCCGGCCTACACTGAGTTGAGGTTGATCATTTCCATGGCGCCTGTATTCGCACTGTTGGTATTGATCTACAGCTTCACCCTGTTCAGCAAGCTGGATCAACAGGCCCTGCGACTTGTGCTGCAACGTCTGGCCTTCCTGCGCACAGATGCGTTGATGACCAATATTGTACGTAACAGTATGGAAGGAATTATTACAGTCAATGGAGAGAACGCCATTCGTGATATAAATCCCGCCGCATGCTCTATGTTCGGACTCTCGCAAGCAGATGCGATCGATAGAAAGTTCGAGACACTGGTTCCTGTCATGCGGGACGAACAGCAATTATGCGGCACGCTGGACTCCACGAGCAGAAGTTCATGTATCCGGGAGACCAGTGCCGTGCATCGTGAAGGGCATTCATTCCCGATAGAAATCTCCATGACCCGGTTGTCGTTTGAGGACGAGGAGCTATATACCGCGTTTATCCGCAATATCAGTGAGCGCAATGCACAGCAGGCCGCGCTCAAGCACCAGGCAACCCATGATGCGCTGACGGGCCTTGGTAACCGTTCCCTGCTCCAGGAACATCTGGATCAGCTCACCGGTAACCGTTGTCCGGCCGGGAAATCTGCAGCTGTTCTTATGCTGGATCTGGATCGCTTCAAGGAGATCAATGACACTTTGGGGCATCATGTAGGCGATTTAGTGCTTAAAGAGGTTTCGCGTCGCCTGGCTGAGGCGGTGGGCAATACCAATATACTGACACGCTTCGGTGGGGACGAATTCGCGATACTGATTAGCGAGTGCGATGACCAGCAGGCTATCGTGAAAGTTGCCAACAAACTGTTGGACTGCCTGAAGCAGCCGATCGATGCCAATGGCATGCGTCTGGCTGTGGGCAGCAGTGTCGGTATCGCATTATACCCACAGAATGGTGTTACAGCCGGTACGCTTTTGCAGTGTGCCGATGTGGCCATGTATCTTGCCAAGCGTACGCAGTCGGGTTATGCGCTTTACGACCCTAAACTCGACCAGAACAGCTTGCAGCGCCTGACCATCACCAATGACCTGAGCACTGCGATTGAATCGGATCAACTGAGGATGTTTTATCAACCGCAGGTAGAGCTTTCGACAGGAAAAGTTGTGTGTATTGAGGCGCTGCTGCGCTGGCACCACCCGAGGTTTGGTGTCATCAATCCGGTTGAGGTCATGGAGATTGCCGAGGGCACTGAACTTATAAGACCACTGACCCGGTGGACACTGAGAACCGCATTAGCGGAACTGTCCAATCTGCGGAACAGGGGGTGTTCGATCGATGTTGCGGTTAATCTCTCGGCCCGGCTCCTGCATGATCCCTCATTGCCGAAATTGCTGCAGGAGTGTCTTGATGAGGTTAACGTACCGCCGAGCTTGCTGGTACTGGAGATCACCGAAAGCGCCATAATCTCCGACCCTGAACATGCCCTCGTTATTTTACAACAGATTGCCGACATGGGAATCCGGATGTCGATAGACGATTTTGGTACCGGCTATTCCTCGCTGGCGTATCTTAAACACCTGCCGGCGAGCGAACTTAAGATCGACAAGTCTTTCGTCATCGACATGCTTAGCAGTGAAAGTGACACCATGATTGTAAGATCCACCATCGACCTCGCGCATAACTTCGGCATGAGAGTTGTGGCGGAAGGTATAGAGAATGAGATGGTCTGGCGGCGCCTGAAACAACTCGATTGTGACATAGCCCAGGGTTACTGGATTGCACGCCCGATGTTAATCAGCGAATTCCGAAAATGGCTGGTTCGCTGGATGAATACGGAACAGACCGCTATTGCTTGAGCGAGCAATGCTGTACGTCGGCCAGGTGGGGAGTATAGACGGATCATCCACGGGTAACGAATTAGATAAAACAGAGTCCCGGGATCGATTTGCTCATCGGGAGGTTTCGCCGTCTAGCGGCTCCTATTGCCCTTATCGTTCTAATGTCCACTTTGTGTATGCCAGCTCAACCGGTCGTTTAGTGATTTCTTTTATTAGTGGTAGATAAAAGACCGGCTAGCGTCGGACGCAGACCTTCCCATTCAGTCATCGGTCATAAGTCCAATGCATAGGTGCTGAAATTGGGCTTAACGAAAATTGGGGTCTAGGCAACGGCTATGGAACCCCGAGGGTGGTGCTACCCCGTCCCTTCCTGGCAAAGCGATCATTCAAACGCTCTAAATCCTTACGCCAACCTTTCTAACCACCACATTCAACCCGTGCCTAGGCATACCCCGACCTTGGCATTCAAAGTCCGGGTTGGTATGCGTGTATAGGGGGAGGCTAACAATAAAACGCTACCCAGAACGCTACCCAAAAAGGAGGTATAACACTAGGCGCATTATAACTTGTTGATTTTATGGTGCCGGAAAGAGGAATTGAACCCCCGACCTTCTCATTACGAGTGAGCTGCTCTACCGACTGAGCTATTCCGGCTTGGGGTGCGCGAGTATAAAGAATCGTGCCAGTGGCGACAACTCAGGCAGTACCGCTGTCACCTGAATTACGTACGCGAATAATAACTTCCACACCATCGACTACCGTACCATCAGGTGCATTCGGTAACTGGTCTACCGGAACCTGACCTGGCTCGATATCAGACAACTCACCGGTGTCCACATTGTAGAAATGGTGGTGACTGCTGTTATTGGTGTCATAGAAAACACGGCTGGGATCGACGTTCACTTCGCGTAATATGCCCTTCTCTGCGAATAGACCGAGGGTGTTATAGACCGTTGCCTTGGAAACCACAGTACCACCAACATTAACCAGCTCGAGCACCTGATCGGCACTCAAATGCTGGTCACGCGCCAGCAATACCTGGGCAATCTGCAGGCGCTGCTGTGTTGGCAGGATATCGTATGCCTGGAGACGCCGTACCACTTCAGCCTCACCGAGTAGATTACTGTCTTCGAAGTTGTTCATAATCGGCAGTATACGACGCCAATTTAGACGAAGTCCAGACCATCACCACTTAGATATTTTTTGCTATATTTTCAGGTAGATAGACTTCCGCGATGAACCCTGAATCGCGCTGAAGAACATGATCCGCAACCAATCGGGCCGAGGCCGGTCCCAAAACCACTCCATTGCGGAAGTGTCCGGCATTGATAAACAGATTCTCCAGGTGCGGATGAGGGCCGATCGCCGGGATACCCTCGGGGCTCCCAGGTCGTAAACCCGACCAGTGCTGTTCAATCGCATGATGGGCCAACGCCGGGATCAGTTCGTAGGCCGAGGCCTTCAGGTCATTGCGCGCCTCTTCCGTAGTCTGCTTATCGAAACCTACGCGTTCAAGCGTACTGCCCACCAGCACACGTCCATCACGGCGCGGAATTACGTAACGCGTTTTATATAAAGTAATCGTTCTGACCAGTCCGGGCGGACCGTTGAACAACAGCATTTGTCCTCGCACAGGTTCAACCGGCAGCTGCAAACCAGTGGCGGCCAATAGCTCGCCGCTCCAGGCACCGCTGGCGACTATGTAAGCATCGGCAGACAAGTCCCCCTCAGGTGTTTTTACTGCGCTGACCTTACCGCCTTTGGTGATCCATGCCTGCGCTGGACACTCGGTACGAAACTTAACGCCTGCCTGTTCCAGACTGGCCCGCAGGGCCTGCACCAGGCGCGGGTTGCGCACCTGCGCCACGCCGGGTAACCAGACAGCTTCAGCAACAGCGATTCCCAATTCAGGCTCAATGACCTGAATCTGTTTTGCCGTCACCTTTTGCAGTTCAACACTGAATCTGCTTTGCCAGCGATCCAGCAGATCCGGTTCTTCAACATCAGCAATTAGCAACCCGGTTTGAGTCCACTGTGGATCTATACCCGATTGATCGATTAACTGCTGGCACAAATCTGCGTAGCGCTGCTGACTCCAGCTCGCAAGCTCATTAACTGCATCGGAATACCTCCAGGGATACAGTGGCGAGAGAATACCGCCACCGGCCCAGGAAGATTCGCGCCCTGGCTGCTGTCGATCCAGCACGGTCACCCGCGATCCGGCGTTAACCAGCTCGCGCGCCGTTAACATACCAATCAGACCAGCACCAATGACAATACAGTCTGTCATCAAGCGCTCCACGAGTGGCTAACAGCGCTATCGATTCCAGCAAGCCGGTCCCGCGTACCCTTCGCTATAGTCAGGACCATTCGCATCAACAGCGAAAACCCCGCAGCTATCACGTCGCTGTAAGGCCGTTGGCTGTGCAAGGATCCGGTAACCCGCCACATCCGCCTCACCGACACGCAGCCGGTAGTAGCCCTCAGACGATATCGGAGATGCCCAGCCAAGTTCTTCAAGACTCTGCGCATAGCTGGTGTTCCTGGAACGCCAGCGTTCCTGCGCGAGTTGAACCAGCAATAATGCTGACATCGCATCGCTACGCCGGGACTTGGCAAGCAGTCCACTGAAAGAGGGAACAGTAATGGTGGCGAGAATCGCAACAATAGCCAGCGCAATCAGTAATTCGAGTAATGAGAAACCCTGGAACCGGTTTCTGTCCATAACACAACTCCCTTGTGTATTTCAGGCATGCACTCCTTGCACGCCATGCGGACTTGACTATACTTGCCGCAACAACATGGAACAAGTTGCTTCGGAGCCTGATCATGGATGATACAAGGCAATCCGGTTTTACGCTTATTGAGTTGCTGCTGACAGTTGCCCTTGTGGGCCTGCTGGCGGGATTGGCGGTGCCCTCGATGGCGCAGTTTGCAGACAGGCATCGTCTGCGCAGCGCAGCAGAGACACTCGCCCAGGAACTCAGGCAGGCGCGAAACCATGCGCTGAATTATCAAAAGACCACCTATTTTTCGGTATCAACGCCCTCACCGCAGCAATGGTGCTATGGGTGGGATGATGCGGAGAAGTGCAACTGCCAGGCAGCGCAGGGAAATGCAGATGCCTGTGACAGTGGCGCTGCAGGATCCACGCGTCTTCACCGACAACTGTCACACGCCTACCCCTCCGTAAGACTTTCGCTGAGCCGATCCGCATCTAACCGATACATCAGGTTCCATCCTGTCCGCGGCACAGCAACTGCAGACACCCTGTCCTTCTTCAATGATGCCGGGGAATTACGCATTATTGTCAGTCCGCTGGGGCGCGTACGCACCTGCTCTGTTTCAACCAGTGGATATCCGCCATGCTAGAGAGCGTACAACGGCAGCGCGGCATCACCCTTGTTGAATTAATGATCGCTTCCGCTATCGGCTTAATAGCCATTGCGGCTATATTGACCGTATATATTGCAACGGTGCGCCATAGCAAAGAACAGCTGGAAGCAGCCCACCTGCACCACCAGCTCTTTGGACTGCTGCATCTTGTAAGCGCTGACATCCGCCGCGCCGGCTACTGGAAGTTTGACACATCCACACAAGCCGCAAGTAACAACCCGTTCATGGTCGGTGAAAACCGGTTGCGATCAGACGCATACCCCGATGAAAATGATAACTCCTGCATACTGTTCGCTTACGACCTCGACAAGGACGGACGTGTCGGTATAGGGCAATGCGATGATGAGCCTTGTTCAGACAGCACAGACGTCGACAATGTCGAACAATTTGGTTTCAGGCTACGCAATCTTTCTGTTCAGTCACGCTATGGTGGCAACGGTGCTGCATGCGACAGTGGTTACTGGCAAACATTAAACGACACCGATATCGAAGTAACAAGACTAAGATTCGATATTCTGGAAAACTGTACCGATGTATTTGAACCCGGCCTCAGCCTGTACTGATGACAGATCCCGATTGACACTTCGAGCCGTTTTTGTCGATCTTGCAGGCCAACTGGTTAATCAGCCGGAAACAGCAGTACAGCTAAACCGGTGGATCATTGTCCGTAACGACCTGCTCGTGGATGCGCCTGAATGAAGCAACCGGTTACACCTTCGCAGCTTCGTCAGGCAGGCGCGGCCAACATGCTGATCGCCCTGGTACTGAGCATGTCTGTAACGCTGGTGACATTGGCGGTAGCCAAAACCCAGCTTACCGAGCAGAGTATATCCACGAACAATCACTGGCACACACGTCTCTCTCTGGAATCACAATCGCGATGGAACAATGCGATTGCTGATCTGACCGAAAACTTCGACACCATAAACTGGGTATCCGCCGCCAATAACGAAGACCTGATTTACCTTCGATCATTTACTTCATCCGACGGCACGATGAAATCGACCGTAACACTTTCGCGACCGGGAAAGACCAGCAGATTGATCGACCTGAAATCCAGCAGCGCACTGAGCAATGAGAGTGGACTGTCAGCGAGTTTCAGCCAGGAAGTACGGCTGCTTACACTGCTGTCTCCAAATGTGGAGTCACCCCCGGCATTAATTATCAACGGCTGCATCACGCAGGCATCGAACAGTACCGATATCAAACCAATGAACAGTGATACGGATACTGCGGGTGAATCTGTACGATTAGTTGGCACACGGCCTTGTCCACCATTCCCCGCGATTGACCTGCACCAGGGAAGTATAAAGTACACAACGCTTGCGCCGGCCGCTCTGGTCAACTGTTTTCACCGTCAGCGTGGAAGAATTCACGCAGATGGTCGAAGCTGAACCACCACTTCCAGATGCGGAACAGCGCTACTGGATAGTTCAGTCGGCTGATTTGGTTGGTGGCCGCTGGACACAAAGTATGGGAAGCCCCGAACGCCCCGCAGTTGTATATTTCCCACCAGCGGTCGGGTGCCCTGAATTCTCAGCGGGAGTGCGCATTTACGGCATTGTCTTCATCGACAGCAGCTGCCAGAACCCGATCGCCAACGTGCGGTTTGAAATTTTCGGCTCACTGGTCATAAATGGCGACTTCAATGCAAGCGGCGCGCGATCTTACACTTGAATCATATCCAGGTCGCCGACGAGCGCCTGACCTTATTGAATTTCCCGGTACTACGCAGCGTGAAGATTCCAGGAACATGGAGGGATTTCTAGATATGCAACAGAGACATAGGGGCTTCAGCCTGCTTGAGTCACTGGTGTCACTGCTGGTCTTTAGTATCAGCATGCTGGGCCTGGGCCAGCTGCAGGCCCGCCTGTGGGTAAACTCGGGAGACCTCCACAGCACTGACGAAGCGTACCTGATCGTCACCAGCTCCCTAGAACTCATTGATATAAATACATATTTCAAACATTCTGGCGCGGCAACACCAGCCAACGAATCCTCCAGCCTGTCGTCGATTTTCATCTATAAGCAGTCGGTGGTTTCCACCGGCCCCACCCTGACAGCCGAAGCACAGGCGTCCTGGGAACGACCTTCCGGTGCTGATTCCGTCATCCTGAAAGCCGCCTTATATACGACATTCAATGCCGCTGACGCACGCTGGCTGCTGGCGAGGAACTAAAAGCAGCCACTCATCGGTCTCGCAGCACCGTCCATCCCGCCTATAAAGTTTTTCCCCGTCCAGTCCCCTATATAACGGTGGAACGGGTCTGACTAACCGACACTGGTTTCAACCATTTGTCGCCAATAACGACCCACTGATCGGAATTTAATTTACTCGGCGACTCGCACTCGGCTAGGTTAGCGTTATGAAAAAGCAAAGCGGATTTTCACTGGTTGAACTACTGATAACGCTGGCCATTGCAGCCATCATTATGTCTGTGGGCGTTCCGAGTTTTCGATCGATGATCCAGAACAATCGCGCGGCGACTCAAACCAATCAGCTGGTGACAGCATTCAATACTGCGCGGAGTGAATCCGTGAAGCGCGGCGATGAGGTAACGGTGTGTGCCAGCGCCGATCAGGCGACCTGCTCTGCAAGCTCCAATTGGGCTACAGGCTGGATTCTCTTTGCTGACGCAGGTGGCACCGCAGGCGTCTTCGACGCCGGTACGGATACCTTGATCAAAGTCTGGCCGGCACTCGGCGGCAACACAGTACTTACTTCTAGCTCCGCAGATTCGTTCGTACAGTACGAAGGTAATGGTCGTATCACGAATGCTGCACAGGCAGGCTTCACATTGTCCGTACCCGGCTGCACAGGCAACAACGTCAGGAATACCCAGATTTCAATACAGGGCAGAGTCAGGCAGCTGCCCCGCACCGCATGTCCATAGGATTCATTTTATGAAAAGGTATCTGCATACAAATTTATCTGTCCCGCGTGGATTCACGCTGGTCGAAGTGATGGTTACACTGCTGATCCTGTCTGTCGGACTACTGGGCCTTGCCGCGCTTCAGGCTGCCGGCCTGAAATACAACCTGAGTGCTTACCAGCGCACACAGGCCACGGTGCTGGCGTACGATGTTCTGGACCGGATGCGTGCCAACCGGGCTGCTGCCGATTCCGGCCAATACAACACCGCACTCGGCACCCCCGCATCCAACTATACCGTTAACTGCTACAGCGCAGCTGCCAACTGCAACCCGGCCGCGCTCGCCAGCCACGATCTTCGAGAGTGGAAATCATCACTGGAAGCACTATTGCCAAACGGCCAGGCCGGCATAACCAACACTGCGGCAAGTGGCACTGGCATCATGCATCACGTCACGGTCAGCTGGATCGACGACAGAACCAGTGACGCATCCGGAGCCGGCGCAGACCCTCGCGTTGTCAGCATCACTGTTGATGGAGAACTCTGATGGATTATATCTACCGTAATCGTGAACGTGGCCTGACGCTGGTTGAACTCATGGTTGCCATGGTGATCGGCCTGGTACTGATGAGTGGTGTCGTTCAGATTTTCATCGGCAGCAAGGTCTCGTACCTGACACAAGAGGAAATGGGTCGCGTACAGGAGAATGCACGCTACGCCCTTGAAATTCTGACCAAGGACATCCGTATGGCCGGCTACATGGGGTGCTTCGGGCAAACAGATGTTAACGATATTGTCAAACCGGCCTTCAAGCCGATCGGTGGTACCGCGTTCTTTGATGATCCGGTGTTGGCTTACGACGCACAATCCAATAGCGGAACCGCGACAACTGACTGGTCCCCGAACCTGCCCGCGTATTTCGCCGGCGGCCAGTCTATCGCCGGGTCCGATGTTATCGTCGTCCAGCGGTCTGCGCCCTTCAGTCCTACACTGACTGGCAACATGACGGTCACCAACGCCAATGTCCAGCTCGAATAGCAATCCCGGAAATTCAGATCCAGGCCGGCGATGTACTTTTTCTGTCCGATTGCGTAAATACCGATATCTTTATGGCCACTGATGTCGCTTCCGGGCCGCACAGTCACAATCGACCACTCGAACTTAAAAAACACCAACAATTTACTACTCCCATGCTTACGGCAAGGATGCGCGCCTGATGAAAATGATCATGAACGGCTACTATGTCGGCACAAATGCCGATGGTAACCGCGCCCTGTATCGGACGTGGCTTGGCCTGAATGGCGCCATGAATACCGAAGAGCTGGTCGAGGGTGTAGAGACTTTACAGATCGCCTACGGTGAAGACCTGACAGGCGACGGTTTACCAAACCGCTATGTAAAGGCCAATGACATCACCGACGTAGATGACATCGTCACCGTACGCGTTGGAGTCCTGATGTACACCCTGAATGAAGTCGCAGCCCAGAATGAATCCCGCAGCTTTAACGTGGCCGGGACCGATGTCGATGACACCGGCACAGTTCCCACCCATGGCGGAGACAAATCGCTGCGCCAGGCTTATTCGACCACCATCAAATTGCGTAACCGGGGGATGGAATAATGATGCGCTCTCCGAAAACTCGTACCCGGCCCGCTTATAAGCGCCAGTCAGGTGCGGCCCTCATATTCGGACTGATTATGCTACTTATCATGACGCTTATCGGCGTAACATCGATGGGCACGTCCAACCTGGAAGAAAAGATGGCAGGTAATACCCGTGACCGCGTGGTTGCATTCCAGGCGGCGGAATCTGCCTTGCGCGAGGCCGAGCGTGTTGCACAGAACAACTCTGCCTCGCTAAGTTTTGACACCAATTGCACCGGGGGATTGTGCGACTGCTCCAGCACAACGGTAATTTGTCCAGAGTACTGGACTGACAGCACACTGGATGTCTGGAACACAGCGGCGCGGCACACAAACTACGTCAGCACCATCAACCTGGTCACATCCAAATCCAAATACATCATTGAATACCTTGGGCAACGTGTCGTGCCCCTGGACCCGGTTTGTAACACCTGCCCCAAGGACTACTACCGTATCACCACGCTGGGCTTCGGAATGTCTCCCGGCTCCAGGGTCATGTTGCAGACCACCTACCGTATAGATTAACGGGAGCACTCCATGAATATGCTTAAAACAGTTATCTCCGTGCTTGCATTGTGTTTGCCGTTCGCTGCCAACGCTGAAACATTTACTTTCCCCGCCAGGAATATCATTCTGGAGGGAGATAATCTGATCGTGGGAAGCGATATAAATTATCCGGTTATTACCAGCCAGTCGTCCTCCAGCCTGCGACGCAAACACCCTAAAGCGACCACCTGTTTCGATGATGAGCAGCGCCTGATTGACTGTCGGATGCTGCTCTCGACTGGGTTCATTGACGAAGCCAGTATTACGGTAACGGATGGTGCAGTCAGCAACATTTCAATAATAGTAATTCACCAGTAATGCCTGACCAGGTAATACAGGAGAAGGTCATGAAATACAAAACCACACTTTCATTCGGATTCTCATCGTTCTTTTTGATGCTCGGAATTTCACACGGCAGCATGACCGATTTTGCTGCAGTGCCACCGACTCAGCTTACCACTGTTGATCCGAACGTCATGATCAACCTGTCGATCGAAACACCGATGCAGGGGGCCGCCTACAATGATCAGAATAATGGCGGCAGCTGCAGCGGCCGGCCGTCCTCCGAGGGTGGCCAGGCAGATTCGGCACCTGTTATTCGCCCTCGCAGGAATTCATCGGTATCTTCGACCCGAACAAGTGCTACACGTATAACGGAAGCTATTTCACGCCGGCCGGCGCAACCAATGCGAGCCATCAATGCTCCGGGCAATGGAGTGGCAACTTTCTGAACTGGTCCACCATGACGGCGATTGATGAATTTCGCTGGGCCCTGACCGGTGGTAATCGCCTGATTGACACTGCTACGGAAACTGTCCTGGTTCGCGCGAACATGGGGCTGAGCAACGGCCACTCCTGGTTCCCGGTCAAGAAAGTCAAGTCGTCCACAACGTGGCTCCCTCAACGGTTACACCCTATACCAATAACACAATCTACATCACCAATTACGACTACCGCATGAAAGATCGGCACCAGTGCCGGAGCCAGCGACCTGGCCAACGACCTGACTGTGGCAGCCAAGGTCTGCGACAGCTCTGCCGGACTGGAAAGCAATTGCCAGCCCTATGGCAGTAATTACAAGCCGGAAGGCCTGATCCAGGAGAATGCACTGCGCATGCGCTTTGCGGTGATGAGCTATTTACGCGACAACGACCACAACAGGCAGGGTGGTGTTCTGCGTGCGAACATGAAATATGTAGGCCCCCTGATGCCCTCAACAACCGGCGGACTGATTATCAACAGCGAGACTGAATGGAATGAAACCACCGGTGTATTCACAGCCAACCCGAACCCGACGGATGCCACAGCATCAGGCGTCAGCAACAGCGGTGTTATCAACTATATCAACAAATTCGGCGCCAACGGCTACAAGAGCTACGACCCGATTGGCGAACTCTATTACGAGTGCCTTAACTATTTCAAGAATCGTGGGCCGACCTCGGAAAACTATTCTGGCGCCACTGCGTCGGACAAGGACAGTTTCCCCGTCATCACCAGTTGGGATGACCCTATCCAGCATTCCTGCCAGGCAAACTATATTGTTGGCATAAATGACGCCAACCCGTGGGAAGACAAACGCCTGCCCGGCACGGCAGCTACTACCAGTAACTTCTCCGGCTATAACTGGCGTGCTTCAAGCAGTGACTGGGGAAACCCGCCGAATTCCGACGCGGCGATCAATGTAACGACGCTGACGAACACCGTCGGCGACCTGCAGGGCATTACCGGGACATCACGTAATGTTGGCTGTGTTCCCGGCAACTGCGACATGAATTCGTGGAACAGCAAAACCGTTACCGCCCTGGGCCAGACCTTTGGTACACACACCTATGCGCCGAAAGAAAACTCCTACTATATTGCCGGCTTGTCATATTACGCTCGCTCGCAGGACATTCGGACTGAAGCTGCATTACCCGGACAGCAGTACATAACCACGTTCATGATCGACACACAGGAATACAATTCAAACCCGCTCACGGGTGAAATGAACATGCTCTGGCTTTCGGGCAAGTACGGCGGCTTCAATGAAATCGACAATGTCGATACCAACGGTGACGGCATCAACATCGAGCCCAACACCGCTGTCGAATGGGACGAAGATGGCGATGGTGAACCGGATAACTACGTTTTAGCCAGTGACCCCAACAAGCTGGTGGATGGTCTGGAGAAGGCCTTCAAGGATATTTCCGAGCGCATTAGCTCGGGTAGTGCCGCGGCCGTGGTGGGTAACACGGCCAATGGTAATGGTGCGCTGGTTCAGGCTCTCTACCGACCCAAGTTGAACAACACTACCAAAAAACAACAGATTGAATGGGGTGGCGTGCTGCATGGAATCTTCTTCGACAAATTCGGCAACCTGCGCGAAGATAACCAGTCAGCAGGTACCCAGGGCGCTTTGGACGACTACGCGACTGACAAGGTAGTACAGCTGTTCTACGACACCAGTGTTGTGCCTAACCGTACCCGCATACAGCGCTATGACACGGCAGACGGAATCAACCTGACCGCGTCGGGAGCGCCGGCAGAAATATCGTCTCTTGGCGTTGTCTGGAACGCGCGTGACCTGCTATCCAGTACGGTTGCGAACATGGCTAACCAACGTGTCTACACCGATCCGTTCTCTTCGATCGGCACACCCAGGCACATCATTGCCGGTGTCGATCAGGACAATGATGGAACTGTCAGCAACAGCGAAGTCGTGGATTTCACGGCCGCCACCATGGGAAGTCAATTCCGCTACATGGATGTCGCCGACAGCGCGACAGCCGCGAACGTCGTCAATTTTGTACGTGGTGTTGAAGGTATTTCGGGTCTCAGGAACCGCACCATCGACTACGACAACGACGGTATCGACGAAGTCTGGCGCCTGGGCGATATTATTCATTCTTCACCCACCATTGTCGGTCCACCGGCGGATAATTTTGACGCGACCTACGGTGACAACACCTACGCAAACTACAAGAGCATCCATGCCAAACGTCGCCAGGTTGCCTACGTAGGCGGTAATGACGGCATGCTGCACGCCTTCAACATGGGCTTTTACGACGCAACTAATACCCGCTTCAAACTAACCGAAACTGCAGAAACCAGTCACCCGCTCGGCGCAGAAATGTGGGCCTACGTGCCCGGCAATCTGCTGCCCCACCTGCAGTGGCTGGCAGATCTGGAATACCCGCACGTCTATTACATGGACGGCCCGGTACAGCAGTTTGACGTCAACATCTTCACGCCTGACGCACACTCATGTCGATGGCTGGGGCACCATAATTGTCGCCGGCATGCGCTTTGGCGGAGGTGATATCGACCTCGATACCGACGGCGACAGTACCGACGACTACACGACCCGATCGGCCTATGTCATCCTCGACGTTACCGATCCGGAATCTCCACCTGTCCTGCTGGCGGAAATCACCGACGCTAACCTGGGCTTCACCACCAGCCTGCCGACAGTGGTAACAACCCGGACGCCGGATGCGGTGGCGACTGGGCAAATCCCGCGGAGAATAGCTGGTACCTTGCATTTGGCTCCGGCCCTACCGATCTGGCAACTGCAGAGAGCACCCAGAATGCCGGCCTGTACGCCTACGACCTGAAAAACGAGATTTATGTTGCCGGCTTCAGCCCGCTGGATCTTGGTATTTCTGACAGCTTTGTCGGCAACATTGCCAGCAAGGACTGGAACCGTGACTGGCAGGATGATTCGCTTTACTTCGGCCTGACTGAAAATACTATCGCGACTACCGACGGCCGCCTGATGCAATACGTACCCGGCAATGGATCGGCTACAACACTCATCGATACCCCCGCTGGCCAGGCAATCATCGGTCGGCCCACCTTCGCAACCGATGAAACCGGCAATGGCTGGGTATACTTTGGCACGGGCCGGCTGTTCGTCGAATACGACAATCAGACAGCCAACCAGCATGCCCTGTACGGCATCAAGGATCCGCTTTACACTGGCGGCACGCTAGGCTCCAGCGGCAGCGTTAATGTCTCCAACCTGCAGGAGACCACCGGCGTTGAAATCTATGCTGATCGTTCGCTTGCAGATACAGCCAGCGTAATCTCGCCGGCACTCAGCAGCGATACCTTTGATGCCTTGCAGACTCGCATTGCCACCAAGGATGGCTGGTTCAGGAACCTGGGCAGCACCTCGCCTACAGAGCGCAGCTTTACCAATCCACAACAGTTCTTTGGATTCATGCTGGCGACCTCCTATGAACCCGATAGCGATGTGTGCACACCTGAGGGTGACAGCTACCTGTACGCTTTGTACTACAAAACAGGTACCGCTTTCCCGGATGCTGGTCTTGGCAATTCAACCACCAACAACAATGGGGCCGGTAGTTACGAAACCATTGGCAAGACACTGCTAGGCAAGGGCGTGGCCTCTGATGTCATTATCGTTTCCGACGGCAGTAATAATGGCAACGCCAGTGTAGCGACCAACCTGAGCACCGGTGTACTGACAGGAACCAGCATCACGCCGCCTGCAGCCCAGTCGGGACGTCAATCCTGGATAGAGATCGAACTCTAGTAGCGGAATACTTTGTACTCTGGAATACGTTGAGGGAATATTCATGTCAAAACTGAAATCGTCCGGCTTTACGTTGATAGAGGTGCTGATAGTTGTCGTAATTATCAGCATACTGGCTGCTATCGGGTATCCTTCCTACAGGGATCAAATGGAGAAATCGCGGCGCGCCGACGCCAAGATCGCACTGGGACGGGCAGCGCAATTACAGGAACGGTGGTTCACACAGAACGGTAGTTATACCAACACTATTGCAAATATCGGTGGAGCGACTTCTGATGAGGGGCACTATCAGATAGCCGTAACAATACCAGCGGGGGCCAATTGCAACTCGGGCGGAAGCTTTTACTGTTACGACTTGACAGCCGTACCACAAGGCGTACAAGCGAGCGACACCAAATGCGGAACCTTTGGGCTTAACCAGGCTGGCGCGCAGTCCGTAACCGGCACAGGGGCGGCCACGGACTGCTGGTAACCAATCAGCACTTTTTAGCGCAGCTCGAGGCCTCGGGGCAGTGGCGGAACACCCTGGACACTGACGGCCACACGTAACCGGGCGCAGACTGCAGATAAGCAGGAAACCCGGCGCTGAACTGCCGGATATCGCCAGCGGGGTAACGAGTTACGACTAACGATAACTGGTAGCCCGCAATGCTTTCGGTAAAGCGAAGGTTACAGATTCTTCCCGGCCAACCAGCTCCTCTACCACGCTGGCCGCGTTACTTTTTCGCAGGTGATCGATCACCTGTTGGACAAGCACCTCCGGAGCCGATGCACCTGCCGTCACACCTACGCGGGGCTTGCCCTCCAACCATGCCGGGTCAATTTGCTCAGGATCATCCAGAAGGTAGGCGTTAACACCCCGCTGTTTAGCCAGCTCTCTCAAACGGTTCGAATTGGAACTGTTTGGAGAACCCACCACTAACACCACGTCAGCCTTGCCCGCCAACTCGCGTACTGCATCCTGCCGGTTTTGAGTGGCATAGCATATGTCGTCCTTACGCGGCCCCTCTATGGCGGGGAAGCGTGAACGCAGCGCGTCTATAATACGTGCAGTATCGTCCACCGACAGAGTTGTCTGGGTGACATAACTAAGTCTCTCCGGGTGATTGACATTCAGAGTCGCAACATCATCCACACCTTCGACCAGATACATACGCCCCCCGGCGGACTCGTCATACTGCCCCATAGTCCCCTCAACTTCCGGATGCCCCTGGTGCCCGATCAACACACATTCCCGTCCCTGCTGGCTGAAACGCGCTACCTCCAGGTGCACCTTGGTCACCAGTGGACAAGTCGCATCAAAGATCTTTAGATCACGCAGGCTCGGCTTCTTTGCGCACAGCCTGGGAAACGCCGTGTGCACTGAAAATCACAGTTTCACCATCCGGAACCTCGCCAAGCTCATCGACGAACACCGCACCTTTTTCACGCAGGTTGTTGACCACGTAGCGGTTGTGGACGACTTCGTGGCGAACATAGATGGGTGCACCAAAGAGTTCCAGCGCACGGTCAACGATCTCGATCGCGCGATCGACACCGGCACAGAATCCTCGGGGGTTGGCAAGCAAAACGTCCATCGGCTATTTTCCAGATCAGTCAATATTGCGAATTATACGCTTCCGTGAGCAACCGCATCCCTACCCGGCGGATGGGTTTTCAACAGTCAATATCTGCACGTCAAAACTGATTTCGCGACCAGCCAGAGGGTGGTTGAAGTCGACGGTAACCTCCTGGTCTTCGATGGCGACAATAGCCCCTGCGACCTCCTCACCATTTTCGCCGGAAAAACCGATGATCTGACCAGGCTCGAGATCCATATCCTCGGGAAAACGGCTTTTCGGTATAGGCTGGATGGCGGACTCATCGCGCTCACCGAAAGCCTGTCCGGGCATCAGGGTCAACCGTTGGCGCGCCCCTGCCACGAGTCCTATCAGTGCCAGCTCCAGGCCTTTATCGATGCTGCCGTCACCCAGAACAAATGACACCGGCTGATCGTTAAAACTGCTCTCGACCGGCATACCGTCAGCGAGTGTCAGCGAAAAATGCATGGTAACGGAAGAACCGATGGTGATCTGCATTTCAGTTTTCCTTGTGCTGCAGGAACAAACCATCCCATAGCAGTAATATAGCGCCCACAGTAATTGCTGAATCGGCGATATTGAATGCCGGCCAGTAGAAATCGCGGTAGTAGACCTGAATGAAATCCACTACGTGTCCCAGCCACAGGCGATCAATTAAATTACCTATAGCACCGCCCAGTACCAGCGACAGTGCGAGTGCCAGCTGCCACTGCTCCGGCTTCAGCTTGCGCAACCAGATTACCAGCGCCACTGATGCCAGAAAGGACACCGTAACGAAGAACCAGCGCTGCCAGCCGCCAGCGTCACTCAGGAAACTGAATGCCGCACCACGATTATATAAAAGCGTCAGGTTAAACGATGGCAGAACGGCCATCGGTTCCGCGTATACCAGCTTAGCCTCAGCAAGGTACTTGGTCATTTGATCCAGCAAAATGACCACAACGGAGACACCAAACCATTTACCCATGCGTAAACTACTCAGGCGTACTTGCGCTGCTCGCCAGCGCCCTCCACATTATCGATACATCGTCCGCAGAGCTCCGGGTGGGCGCTGGTCGCGCCTACATCTTCGCGGTGATGCCAGCAGCGCACGCATTTTCCATGCGCAGAAGCAGATACACTGATTCCCATCTGTACTCCACCAACATCAACTGTTACAGCCTCCGCCGGCTTTTCATCAAGCTGATGAAGCCTTGCAGACGAAGTAATCAGCACAAAGCGCAGTTCGTCTTCGAGACTGGCAAGCTTGCTGAACCAGCCATCATCGCAATACAAGTCAATTTCTGCATCCAGTGAGGAGCCAATGTCGCCGGCGACACGCACCTTCTCGACCTCTTTCTTGACGGCATCACGCACCTCAAGAACATTCTGCCAGTACTCCATACCAAACTGCTGAGTTGCTTCTTCCTCCGGAAGGAACATGTCCGGCAACTCAAACCAGGTTTCCAGGAAAACAGATTCCTCACGATCGCCCGGCAAATTTTTCCAGATTTCTTCTGCGGTAAAACTCAGTATGGGCGCCAACCAGCGCACCAGCGCCTCGGCAATAAGATACATGCGCTGTCTGGGTTGAACGGCGCGCAACACTGTCTGCCTGCGTGGTGTATTGCCGGTCCTTGATAACATCGAGATAAAATCCACCAAGGTCTGTGGCGCAGAAATTATGCACCTTCTGATAGATATGGTGAAACTCGTAGCTTTCGTAGGCGCTAATGACTTCTTCCTGTAACTGGCGTGCACGCCCTACTGCCCAGCGGTCCAGCAATAACATGTTTTCTGGCGATACGGCATGTTCGACCGGATCGAAGTCCGACCATATTTGAAAACAGAAAACGTGCCGTATTACGCATTCGTCGATAGGCGTCTGCAGCACGCTTGAGTATTTCGTCTGACACCGTCATTTCGTTACGGTAATCGGTTGCTGCCACCCACAAGCGAAGAATATCCGCCCCCAGGCTATTCACGACTTTCTGTGGCGCAACCACGTTGCCTTTGGACTTGGACATTTTCTGTCCCTTGGCATCAACGGTAAAACCATGTGTCAACACCTGCCGGTAAGGAGCCGTGCCGTGCATAGCAACCGAGGTCAGCAACGAGGACTGGAACCAGCCACGATGTTGATCAGAGCCTTCCAGGTAAAGATCCGCGGGAAACCCAAGCTCATCGCGACGTTCAAGAACACACTGGTGAGTCGTGCCAGAGTCAAACCATACATCCAGCGTATCGCTGACTTTTTCGTATTGGGCAGCCTCATCACCCAGTAACGCCTGGCTATCCATTTCAAACCAGGCGTCAACACCGCCACGTTCTACGCGCAGGGCAATCTCTTCAATCAAACGGGCGGTATCCGGATGCAATTCGCCGGTTTTCTGGTGCACAAACAGCGCAATCGGAGCACCCCAGGTACGCTGCCGCGATACACACCAGTCAGGCCGGCCAGCCACCATGCCTTCAATACGGGCCTGGCCCCAGTCAGGCATCCATTGCACACCACGAATGGTGCTTAATGCCGACTCGCGCAGGCCTTTCTGTTCCATACTGATAAACCACTGCGGAGTGGCCCGGAAAATAATCGGCGTCTTGTGTCGCCAGCAATGCGGGTAGCTGTGACGCAAGGCTTCGCTGTGTACCAGCGCACCACGCGCCTTAAGCACTTCGATAACATCATCATTCGCTGAAAACACATGTTTGCCTGCGAAGAGTTCAGTACCTTCGACAAACACACCGTTGGCCCCGACCGGGTTATCCACCGGGATCTTGTAGCGCTGGCCCACCACGTAGTCATCCTGACCATGGCCAGGTGCCGTGTGCACCGCGCCGGTACCCGCTTCGGTAGTTACATGATCACCGAGAATCACCGGCACTTCGCGCTCGTAAAACGGGTGCGAAAGTTTCAGATGTTCCAGCGCTTCACCCTTGCAGTATGCGACCACCTGGTACTGCTCGCAGCCGTAGCGCAACATGGCATCTTTCAACAATGCCTCTGCCAGAATAATACGCTCCTGGCCACGCCCCAGATCGCCTTGCACCAGCGCATAATCAAGCTCCGGGTTAAGTGATACGGCGCGGTTGGCCGGCAGTGTCCAGGGCGTAGTCGTCCAGATGACGACTGATACAGGACCTTCACCTTTGTGGCCATCGGGGTGATGGCAGCGCGCCAGCAGGCTTTCCTCATCGAGTACAGGAAAGCGCACATCAATCGCCGGTGAAGTCTTGTCTTCATACTCGACCTCGGCTTCGGCCAAAGCCGAACCGCAGTCGGTGCACCAGTGCACGGGTTTATAGCCCTTGGTCAGATGCCCGTTGGCAATAATCCGACCGAGCGCGCGGATAATATCCGCTTCAAACCGGTAATCCATGGTCAAATAAGGATTGAACCAGTCGCCAAACACACCCAGGCGGATAAAGTCCTTACGTTGTCCATCAACCTGCTTAGCGGCATATTCACGGCATTTGTTGCGGAACACCGGCGCATCCACTTTATGACCTACCTTGCCAACTTTCTTTTCTACGTTGAGCTCGATCGGCAGGCCATGGCAGTCCCAACCCGGAATATACGGCGCATCAAAACCGTTCAGCGTTTTGCTCTTGACGATAATATCCTTGAGGATCTTGTTGACTGCATGCCCGATATGAATATCGCCATTGGCATACGGCGGACCGTCGTGCAACACAAAACGGGGGCGATCCCTGCCCAGTTCGCGCATCTTGGCATAGAGATCGATTGCCTCCCAATGCTTCAGCATTTCAGGCTCGCGATTGGCCAGGTTGGCCTTCATGGGAAACGCCGTCTTCGGCAAATTCAATGTGTCTTTATAGTTACTCACGCACTCACTCGCTGAAATATGCACGCGCCTCGCGGGCGTCCACTTTAATTTGGTCTTTCAACCTGTCAAACGACTCAAATTTCTTTTCGTCGCGAAGTTTCTTGCACAACTCCACATCCAGGTAATGTCCATAGATGTCGTCATTAAAATCAAACAGGTGGACCTCCAGCACAAAGTAGCTGCCATCCACCGTCGGCCTCGTACCCAGGTTGGCCACACCCTGCAGACACTTACCGCCGATCCCGGATACCCGCACTGCAAAAACACCCTTTACCGGTGAAACTGTCCTGTGCAGATGGATGTTCGCGGTATGGAAACCGATAGTACGACCACGCTGCTGGCCGGGCGCAACTCGTCCACAAACGTGGTACGGCCGGCCCAGCATACGCCTGGTGCCCTCAAGATCACCGGCAGCCAATGCCTGGCGGATGCGCGTACTGCTGACCCGCTCGCCGCCATCATCAAAAGTGCAGGTATTCACCACCTCGAACCCTGCCTCCCGGCCAGCCGCTCGCAGGAAATCGAAGTCACCCTTGCGATCGCGCCCAAAGCGAAAATCGTCACCAACCACCAGGTAACGCACGTCTAGCCCCTGCACCAGAATACGCTGGACAAAATCAGTCGCACTCAGTTCCGCCAGCTTATGGTTAAAGCGCAGGCATAACACCTGGTCGACATCCAGTTTACGCAGTTCGACCAGCTTGTCCCGCAGGCGCTGCAAACGTGGCGGCGCCAACTGTGGCGCGAAATACTCCTGCGGCGTTGGCTCAAACGTCATCACCGTAGTAAGCAACTGCCGATCATTTGCATGCTGCCGCAATTGTTCCAGCACAGCCCGGTGCCCCAGGTGCAGACCATCGAAGTTACCGATGGTCAGCGCACTACCCCGGTGCTCCGGATGCAAATTGTGTAGTCCGCGTATCAGTTTCATCAGACAGGCTAAATAGTCGGATTATAACGAAGTCCGCAGCCGTGTCATGGCTTGCCAGCGGATTTCACCGCAGGCGACCAGAGCACCGACAAACGAACCCCACTCAGACGCAATGCGGTCAGGTAAGCCGCCACACCAACCCCAATCCAGATACTGATTTCCAGCGAACGCCGGGATCCGCTCATATCCGACCAGGCAGCCGCTTCCGGAATACCCCAGGCAACCACAGCACTCATGACTGCTACAGCAAACATCATCTGTAATATCAGTGTCCGCCAGCCAGCTGCCGGCTGGTAGACACCTGTCTTGCGTAAATGCCGGAACAACAGACCGGCGTTAAGATAACTGGCAAGCGCTGTTGCCAACGCCAGGCCGGCGTGAGCACCCGGTACTTTCAGCAGCACCAACGGAACAACAAACACTACATTCATCACCATATTGGCGACCATGGCACGTATTGCCACCCGCACTGGGGTTTTGGTGTCCTGGCGTGAGAAGAACGCCGGCGCAAGTATTTTAACTAGCATGAATCCCGGCAACCCGATGCTATAGGCGACCAGCGCCAGACCCGCCATATGCACGTCGCCAGCCTGGAAATCGCCATATTCGAACAGTGTAGATACCGCTGCCTGACTAAGGATGATAAGCCCTGCTGCTGCTGGCAGGCCGATAAGCAGCACCCAGCGTAGCCCGGCATCCAGTATGCGCGAGAACTCCTGAGGGGAGTCGCTGGCATGCGCCCGGGACAGCACCGGCAAAATCACCGTTGCCAGCGCAATACCGAAAATCCCCAGCGGGAATTCCACCAACCGGTCAGCATAGTAAAGCCAGCTGACACTACCGGTGATCAAAAAAGATGCCAGTATAGTATCGAACAGCAGGTTTATCTGCGACACAGATGAACCAATGATGCCCGGCACCATCAATTTGAGAATCTTGTTTACCCCGGCATCCCGCCATCCCCAGCGAGGTCTCGGCAGGAGACGAATTTTAGCCAGCGACGGAAGAAGGAATACCAGCTGCACAAATCCGGCCAGCAGTACGCCCCACGATACGGCGACCATCGGCTGCTCGAAATGTGGCGCAACAAGAAGTGCTGCAGCGATAAGTACTACGTTCAGCCAGACAGGCGTAAAAGCCGCAGCAGCAAAACGGCCGTAGCTATTTAATATGCCGGCGGCAAAAGCGACCATCGCCATGAACAGCAGGTAGGGAAAGGTAAATCGCAGCATATAAGCCGCAAGGTCAAATTTGAGCGGGTCACTCCAGAAACCCGGCGCAAACACCAGCACTACCACGGGACTAGCGAGCACGCCGACCAGTACCAGCAGGCCAAGCACACCCAACAGGGTTCCAGCCACCCGGTCAACCAGCGCCTTTACCTCGGCCTGATCGCGCTGTGTCTTGTATTCGCTAAGCACCGGTACGAACGCTTGTGAAAAGGCACCCTCGGCAAACAGGCGGCGCATGAAATTCGGGATTTTGAAGGCGACAAAGAACGCATCCATGCCCGCATCGACACCAAAACGGGCAAACACCATGTCACGCACCAACCCCAGAACGCGAGAAATCAGGGTCATAACCCCTACAACCGCCGTGCTTTTAAGCAATTTACGGCTCAAGAGACGCTCTCTCTGGCGGTATTTAGATTGACAATTCCGCGCGTAATCCGCATAGTAGCGGGCTCTTTGGAACCTGGAGCAGGAGAAATACTTTGGCAAACTCTGCACAAGCCCGTAAGCGTGCCCGTCAGTCGGAAGTACGCCGTCAGCGCAAAGCCGGCCAGCGCTCTATGCTGCGCACCCATATTAAAAATGTAATTAAAGCAGTTGCCGCCGGTGACGCGGAAGCTGCCCAGACCGCTTATCAGAAAGCGGTACCCGTGATCGACAAGTCGGTCGGTAAGGGACTGATCCACAAGAACAAGGCTGCCCGGCATAAAAGTCGGCTTGGCCAGAACGTCCGCGCACTGCAAAGCTGATTGCGGATTGTTTCCAGGATCCCGAGAAAGCCGGTCTCTGACCGGCTTTTTTGTTGCTGCGACAGCCACTAAAGCAACACCAGATTGTCCCGATGAATCAGTTCTGGTTCATCGATATAACCCAGCAACTGCTCAATCTTCTCACTGGGCTGACCGATAATCCGGCTCGCCTCTTCAGCATCGTAGTTGACCAGGCCACGAGCAAACGCCTTGCCATCTGCGTCACAACAACTGACCACTTCACCACGCAGAAAATCGCCCTTCACCGCAGTAACGCCCACCGGCAGCAAACTGCGGCCTGACTGCTGCAACACCCGTACCGCACCTTCGTCCAGGATCAGCTGCCCGCTAACTTGCAGATGACCGGCTAACCACTGTTTACGCGATGCCATCCTGCCACTCGCGGGGCGCACCAGTGTCCCCAGCGACTCACCATCTGCCAGTTTCTCCAGAACCCGGGGCTCACCGCCGGACACGATCCAGGTAAACGTCCCGGAACGCGCTGCCAGCTCCGCTGCACGCACCTTGGTTGCCATACCACCGCGGCCAAGGCCGCTGCTACTCGATTCGCTGGCGACCTCGCTCAAGCGAGGATCACCTGCGTCCGCTTCGCTGATCAACTGTGCATTCGGGTTGTTACGCGGGTCACAATCAAAAATGCCTGGCTGATCCGTTAGAATCACCAGTAAATCAGCCTCTACAAGGTTGGCCACCAGCGCTGCGAGCGTGTCGTTATCACCAAAACGCAGCTCATCACAGGCAACCGTATCGTTTTCGTTCACCACCGGGACAACACCCAGCTCAAGCAACTTGCTCAAGGTACTGCGGGCATTCAAATAGCGTGTACGGTTAGTCAGATCATCATGTGTCAGCAACACCTGGGCGGTATGTAACCCATGTTCTTTGAAGTTTGATTCGTAGGCCTGCACCAGCCCCATCTGGCCTACCGCCGCCGCAGCCTGCTGGGCCACCAGTTGATGTGGTCTTTGCGTCCAGCCAAGACGATTCATACCTTCAGCGACAGCACCGGAAGACACCAGCACCACTTCGCTGCCCTGTCTGCGCAGCGCTGTCATCTGGTCGACCCAGGCACTTATTGCCGCATGGTCCAGCCCCCGGCCATTATCTGTCAGCAGCGAACTGCCAATTTTTATAACCCAGCGCCTTGCCTTACCGATCTGTTGTCGAGTGTGTTGCATCGTCATACAGTTGCCGTTGCCGTATCTCTTTTCCGCTCGATGTATTCCATAATGGCAAACATCAGTGACTGTGTTCCCTGCTGTGAAACAGCCGCGGTCTCAAAAACCGGACCATGCCAGTCAAGCCGGGTAACGATATCGCTGCAACGTGCCTCACGTTCCCCATCAGGCAAAAGATCTACCTTGTTCAGGACCAACCAGCGCTCGCGATCGCCCAGTTCTGCACTGAATTTCTCCAGTTCGCGTACAATCGCAGTTACATCTTCAACCGGGTCGCTGCCGTCCAGCGGAGCCACGTCGACAAGATGCAACAATAAACCTGTACGCGACAGGTGCTTGAGAAACTGGATACCCAGGCCTGCGCCTTCGGCTGCGCCTTCTATGAGGCCGGGAATATCGGCAACCACAAAACTGCGATGCGCCTCCACGCGTACCACGCCCAGATTGGGATACAGGGTCGTAAAGGGATAGTCGGCAACTTTGGGCCGGGCAGACGAAATTGCCCTGATCAAGGTAGACTTGCCGGCATTGGGTTTGCCGAGCAAACCAACATCAGCCAACAGCTTCAGTTCCAGCCGCAAGGAACGCTGTTCAGCTGGCGTACCGGGCTTGGACTGTCGGGGTGAGCGGTTCGTCGAGCTCTTGTAACGTGCATTCCCGATACCGTGAAAACCGCCGCGCGCTACCAGCGCTCGCTGTCCATGAACGATCAGATCGTCCAGCAGCTCATCGTTATCATCCTCATAGACCAGTGTGCCGACTGGCACTCTTATCTCAATGTCATCGCCTTTCCTGCCAGTGCAGTTGCGGCCTTTACCATTCTCGCCACGCTGCGCGGCAAACCGGCGCTCGTAGCGAAAATCCGCCAGTGTATTGAGGCCGGCATCTGCCACCAGGTATACACTGCCGCCATCCCCACCGTCACCACCGTCCGGCCCGCCCATGGGAATATATTTCTCCCGGCGGAAACTTACACAGCCATTACCGCCGTCACCGGCTTTGACATCAATCGTGGCTTCGTCAACGAATTTCATACGTAAAGAATATACCAGACATAAAAAAGCCCCGTACCAGGACGGGGCTTCTTATCAGGACCGGGAACCGATCAGGACGAAACCACGTCCACGAACTTGCGGTTCTTCGGGCCGCGGGTGGCGAACTTCACTACACCGCCAGCTTTAGCGAACAGCGTGTGATCACGACCACAACCTACATTCACACCAGGGTGGAAATGGGTACCACGCTGACGCACGATAATATTGCCTGCCAGCACTTCCTCTCCGCCATAGCGTTTCACGCCAAGCCGTTTGGATTCTGAATCGCGACCGTTACGAGTACTACCACCGGCTTTTTTATGTGCCATTGCTGCTTACCTCAAACTCAGGCACTGATGCCCGTGATTTCCAGTTCAGTATACGCCTGGCGATGGCCCTGGCGTTTCATATGATGTTTACGACGGCGGAACTTGATGATATTGACCTTGTCACTACGACCATGCGTCTTGACTTCAGCAGTCACCTTACCGCCTTCAATAGCCGGAGTGCCGATCTTGATATCATCACCATCAACGATCATCAGAACCTTATCCAGCTCAACACTGTCACCTTCTGCGGCGTCCAGCTTTTCAACCCGGACTTTGTCGCCCTGGCTGACACGATATTGTTTCCCGCCAGTTACGATAACTGCGTACATGGATGATTCTCCAAAGTTCCAGACACCCGAAAGACGCGCAATTCTATAGATTCCCGGCGTTTCGGTCAATCACCATGGTTTCTGGTACCATGCGCGCTTCACGGCTAGACTAAACACCTCAACAACCAAGACATTCGCACTTACACGCTAACTATTTGACTGATGCAAGAAGTTCTTAAAAATCAACGAGTCATCATGGATATCGACGATATCCGCGGACTCGTGCACGCTGATAGCGAAACGGTCGACCACCTTATTATGGACCGACTGCGCTCGGACGTTGCGCTAATCAATGAACTGGGCCGCTACATCATCAACAGCGGCGGTAAGCGCCTGCGCCCCCTGCTGGTGCTGCTGGCAGCACGTGCCTGCGGCTACCAGGGTAAGGCACATATTGAGCTGGCGGCGGTCATTGAATTCATCCATACCGCCACCCTGCTGCACGACGACGTGGTCGACGCCTCGGAGCTGCGCCGCGGCAACCAGACGGCAAACGCCATCTGGGGCAATGAAGCCGCCGTTCTGGTTGGCGATTTTCTGTACTCACGCTCATTTGAAATGATGGTCAGCGTGGGCAGCATGCGCGTCATGGAAATCCTTTCCCACACCACCAACATCATTGCCGAAGGCGAAGTCCTGCAATTGCTTAACTGTCACGACCCGGATACCAGCGAAGACCGCTACCGCGAAGTGATCCGCTACAAAACAGCAAAACTGTTTGAAGCCTCGGCACAGCTGGGCGCCGTGCTGGGGAAACAACCGGCACTGATCGAGGACAGCATTGCCCGTTTCGGCATGCACCTGGGCACCGCATTCCAGCTAATCGACGATGCACTGGACTATGGCTCATCTGCCGGGGATATAGGCAAAAATATCGGCGATGACCTGGCTGAAGGCAAACCCACTCTGCCACTGATTCACGCCATGCGGCACGGCAGTCAGGAACAGGTCAAGGCGATACGCGCAGCCATTGAGAATGGCGGACTGGGACAAATCGACACCGTACTGGAAGCGATTGAATCAACACAGGCCATCGCGTACACTGCGCAAGCCGCGCAGAATGAGGCGGATCTGGCCATCAAGGCTTTAGCCGAACTACCGGCGAGCCCATACAGGGAGGCCTTGTACGGCCTGGCCGAATTTTCGGTCAATCGCAGTTACTGAATTATCGGGGCGTAGCGCAGCCTGGTAGCGCACTTCGTTCGGGACGAAGGGGTCGGAGGTTCAAATCCTCTCGCCCCGACCAATTCAGCAAACAATTCTGCGAATTCCCCACCCCCTTGTTCACAATAGATTCCCGCGCTTCTGCGGCCAAGCACTTGGCACAGGCAGATTAACCGAATCTTCAAGTTCCCCCTATCTTGTTCCCCAGGCTGGCAGGTTATTTCGCCTGCCAATATTTATGGATTTTAATGAGATTCAGGAGGTAATCATGTTGGTATTAACCAGACGTGTGGGCGAATCGGTATTTATATTCCCGTCCAATGAACTGGCACTGGATACACCCGTCTCGAAGCTGTTTGAGGACGGCCCCATCCAGCTGACGCTGACACGCGTTAATGGCAACCAGGCTCGCATCGGCATTGTTGCATCGCAAGATCTGACCATTGCACGCGAGGAAGTAGCCTAGGTAAACAGGGTGCGGGTAAGTACAACTGAAAACCCGCACCCCTTCACAAATTCAAGACTGCTCTCCGGCAGCCTGATCATCCAGCAGCACATCAATTCCCGCATCACAACGCAACATGGCTACCGGCAAGTCGCCATTGTCACGCCATGCCTGTACCGCACTTCGCTTACCATCGCCTGTCACCAACACCAGCAACTCCCGGGTCTGCGACAGCGCACTGAAGTTGAGGCTAACGCGCTCCGGCGGAGGCTTGGGTGACTGATAAACGGGAACGACCAGCCGGGACTGGTCATGTCGGTGCCCTGGAAACAGGCTGGCTGTGTGGCCATCCTCCCCCATACCCAGCATGACCAGGTCAAACGGCAGTATGGAGCGCACCAGGCTTTCATAAAGGCTGGCACCTTCTTCGGGGCCAAGCTCTGCGGAAATCCAGTGAATGTGTTCTTCAGGAATAGCGGAATGATCCAGCCAGTCATTGCGGATCATAAAACTATTCCGATCGCCATCATCGGGCTTTAGACAGCGCTCATCGCCCAGGTAAAAATGCCAACGTGAGTAATCAGCGCTGGTTTCAGCCAGTTGCCGGTAAACCAGGCGGGGGGTACTGCCACCCGCCAGCACCAGATGAAATTCGCCGCGCTGTTCAATGGCCTGCCGGGCAGCCTCCAGTATGCGCTGCACTGCTTCGCGCGCGACTGCCGGCGCGTCAGGAAAACAGTGCCAGCGAATTCCACCCATTAATGCTGATTCATTTTATCGACGTAAGCCATGCCCAGCGCCGATAGCACAAAAGTCATATGAATAATGACGTACCACATGAGCTTGTCATTGGAGATTGTTTGCGCGCTCATGAAGGCTCGCAGCAGATGTATGGAAGAAATCGCCACAATCGAGGCCGCCACTTTCTGCTTAAGTGAACCGGAGTCGAGCTTGCCCAGCCAGGACAGCTTTTCGGTACCCTCGGAAACATCAATACGCGATACGAAGTTTTCGTAACCGCTGAACATCACCATGATCAGCAATCCACCTACCAGCGCCATATCAACCAACGACAGTATGACCAGCACGAGGTCAGATTCCTTCATCCCCATTACCAGTGGCACGGTGTGCAGCACCTCCTGGAAAAACTTCACGCCCAGCAAAAAAAGCGCAGCACTCAAACCCAGGTAGATCGGCGCCAGCACCCAGCGGCTGGCATACAACATATTTTCCAGTACTCTTTCCATTAACCATCCAGGCCCAGTCGATATTCGGGCAGTAATTGTACCCGAAATAAGATAATGTCAACGGCTTTCAAACGGGCCCGCCGGCATCACACCAAGTGACCCGCCGACCGGAAAACACCGGAAACACCACTGTGCCTGAGGCAATTAGCCACGTGTTTATTGAGCCTGCTGGTAACCAGCCTCGACTGCCTGCGCGCTACAGTTGCCGGTGGACTGCTATCACCAATACTGTATCGTATGCTGCCGAGACGCCCGGGCGGGGCCACCGGCGATGCACCGGGTGCTGGCATAGAACCAGGCAAAACGAATAAACTCGATAGAATTTGAGCGGAAACCAACTGAAAAAAGGAGAAGTGCATGACTACCTTTAATATCAAATTGACATCACTGTTGGCGGGTTGCCTGACCACAGGCATCCTGATTTCCGGCACCATCATCGCCGACTCGCGTGACACCACCACGGGATATACCAGCGACAGTCGTGGCAATATCGTGCGTAGCGGAGCTGGAGATTGCATCCACAGCGGCTCATTCAATAATAACAACGCCACCATTGTTGGTTGCGATGACTACCAACTCGACACCAGCGTCACGATTATTAAAGGCGAAGGCCTTGACGCAATCACCATGATCAGCTTCCCGCAGGCTGAACTGTTTGCCTTCGACAGCGACAAAATGACCGATGCCGGCAAAGCCTATATTGACGGCTACCGCGATGAGCTTGGAAACGATCTGGCACAGGCTTACTCCGTTACTGTTATTGGTTATACAGACAGCACCGGCGATGCTGACTACAACATGAGTCTTTCCAAACGCCGTGCCGATGCAGTCGGCGAATACCTGTCAACCATCGGCGTACCCGCCGACAAGATCCGAACTCTGGGCCGTGGCGAGAATGACCCGATTGCATCTAACGATACCAAGGAAAGTCGTAGCCAGAACCGCCGCGTTGAAGCCATTGTTGTCGGCCAGCCACGCGCACTGGATGCAATGATCTTCCCGAGCGTTGCACTGTTCGAACGCCGTAGCGCGGCTATTACCGGTCAAGGTGAAAAACTACTGCAGCAAAACATGCAGGATGCCCGCGAGCAGTTAAAGCGCGCTGCATACATTGAAGTCGTCGGCCACACCGATGACGTTGGTGACGACAGCTATAACCTGGACCTGTCCCAGCAGCGCGCCGAGGCTGTAGGGAAATACCTGGTCAACGTCGGCGTTGATCCCAGCAAGATCATTATGTTTGGTGCCGGTGAGAGCTCACCGATCGCCAGTAACGCTACCGACGAAGGTCGTGCGGAAAACCGTCGTGTTGAAGTGCTGGTACTTGGTCGTACGCGCTAGCACTCAATCGTAAAAGTGATAAACAAGGCCCGGCGTTAAACCGGGCGATGTTTATTTCAGGACTGAATTATTGCCTGCACCTTCCACCAGAATCAGTTCATAAACGTCCGCCAGGCGCTGATGCGACTCGAGAACAGCGCGCATCGCCTTTGGCTTGTAGTGATGGAAATCACAGGCCTCGAGATCGGCTACCACCTGTCCTTGAACTATCACCTGGGCCGACGTATCACTGGCCGGCTTCAAAAGCACAGGATTCATATCACTGTGCGGCTCCAGCCCGGCAGCCTGGGCCTGCACAGCCTGGGCGCGCCCGATTTCTCCCGCGTCGCAGGTTACTGCACTGTTGAGCGCCATATTCTGCGGCTTGAACGGAGCCACTGCATATCCGCGCCGCTTAAGAACACGACATAAACCGGCAACCAGCGTGCTCTTGCCGGCGTCGGATGTTGTACCCTGGATCATCAGGGTTTTGGCAAGACGACGCTTACCGTTATCATGTGGGGCATGCACGTTGTTTACCTGCTCCTGTTTTCACTGTTTTTCGGTTTACCGGTACAGGCCGGTGAAATTCAGGTGCGCGATGACACGGGCAGAAGTATTACGCTTGGCGCACCTGCAAAACGCGTTGTCAGTCTGGCACCGCATGTTACCGAACTGTTATTTGCTGCAGGTGCGGGCGACGCACTGGTCGGCGTCGTCAGCTATAGCAATTATCCGCCCGAAGCGACACGCCTGCCAGTAATCGGTAGCTATGAAAGGCTCAACCTTGAAGCCATCCTGGCACTCAAACCGGACCTGCTGGTTGCCTGGAAAAGCGGCAACGTCCGCACCCAGGTGGAGCAGCTTGGCAAGCTTGGCATCCCGGTGTTTTACAGTGAACCTCGCCAGCTGGATGATATCGCGAGCAATCTTGAACGCCTTGGCAGGCTGACTGGTACCTCGGCAACTGCAAGTCTGGCTGCCCGGAATTTCCGACAGCGCCTGCACGACCTTGCCGAGAATTACGCCAGGCAACCACCAATGCGCACCTTCTACCAGATATGGCACCAGCCGCTCATGACCGTTAACGGTGAGCATCTGATCAGCCAGGTCATCACCCTGTGCGGCGGCCAAAATATTTTTGCTTCGCTGGAAACACTCGCGCCGGCGGTAGATCGTGAGGCGGTACTGGGCGCCGACCCACAGGTTATTATTGCCAGCGGCATGGCCAGGCAACAACCCGAGTGGCTTGAGGAATGGAAACAGTGGCCTCAACTAAGCGCCGTCAGATTCGATCAGCTGTATTTTATCGAACCTGATCTCATTCAGCGCCATACGCCACGTATCCTCGATGGCGCGGACATCATGTGCGAACAACTGGCCGAGGCACGGGATCGGTATCAGTCGTCGATTCCGGGCAACGATTCTCAAACAGTGCTGCATTGAACAGTCGCCGCTCAGCCCGGCGCTCCCGCTCTACTAACCGGCGTATCGACAACTACCCGTCAATGCAGAGGTTCACGTATTCTTGCCACGCTGCCAAAGCACGTCATCCACACCAGCAGCGCGATTAAGACTGCGCGCCATGACGAACAGCAGATCGGACAGACGGTTAAGATAGCGCAACCCGGGCTCACTAATGGATTCCTCACGGGCAAGGCCGACAACCCGGCGTTCAGCGCGGCGGCATACCGTACGCGCGAGGTGACACACGGCTGCAGCCGGCGTACCACCAGGCAGGATAAACTCCTTCAACGGTTGCAGGTCTTCGTTCAACGTATCCAGCATGTGTTCAAGCCGTTCGACCTGCTTGTCAGTTACCACGCTGTGCCCGGGTATACACAACTCACCGCCTATATCGAACAGGTCATTCTGAATTTCCACCAGCTCACAGGTGACAGCCTCGGGTAATTCATGAGTAGCAAGCATGCCGATGACGCTATTTAACTCGTCTACCGAACCGAACGCTTCAACACGCAGACTGTTCTTGTCGGTACGCGAACCATCACCCAGCCCGGTAGTGCCATTGTCACCGGTGCGCGTATAAATCCTGGAAAGTCGGTGCCCCATAATGTCCAACCTCTTCGCTTTGAATGTCTCTGCACAAGACGAGATTGCCGCGCAACACTCGTAATGACAAGTTGTTTTGAATCAGCCAGATTCCCTTACCACTATGGTCGATAATTCAGACTGATAAAATAGTTTCGACCATCCTGTTCAAAGTACTCAACTGTCTGATAGTCCTTGTCGAACAGATTGTTGGCCGAGGCTTCAAGCGTCCATGACCTGACAACCTCGTAGCCAGCACGCATATCCAGCGTACCGAATCCACCCAGCTCGCGCGTATTGGCAAGATCATCGTAACGCTTGCTCTCGGCAACGAAAGTGCTGCCGATCGACCATTGATTGAACTGCCGGTCAACATCCAGACGAAAACTACGCTTCGGTCGTCGCGTCAACTGGTTGCCCTTGTTGGCACCGTCGCTCCGGTTATCGGGATCCATGACTGTTGCCGCCGCGTTCAACATCCAGCCGGCCAGTTGAGTATCCACCTGCGCTTCAAGACCCCGAATCCGGGCCTCGTCAATATTCACCGGCGTAAACACAGCATCAAAACCTATTAGGTCATCGATCTTGTTCTGGAACGCATGTAGCGACCAGCCACCCCAGCTCTCGTCACGGGCAACAGCCACTTCGTAGCTTTTCGATTTCTCCGGATCAAGATTCGGATTACCAAAAAACGGGAAGTAGAGCTCATTGAATGAAGGCGCCTTGAATGCGGTGCCATAAGACGCGTTAACGCGCAGCCTGTTCCGGAACCGGTACCCTGCCGCCAGGCTACCGGTCACCTCCGAACCAAACTGCTCATTATCGTCATAACGTGCGGCACCGATCAGATCGAACCACCGAACAGGGTCTGATACTGTCCAAATACACCTTTGTTGTTACGCGAATCCTCGACATACTGAGTGGTGCCACTAACCTCATCGTACTGGTAATCAGCGCCTAGCGTAAACACACCCCGATCGAACATATTAAAATCATTCTGAAGCGACGCGGTGCTTCGCCTGGTATCAAAGGTCGAGGAGAACACATCATCCTTGAAGTTGTTCGACTCATCACGATTCTGACCCACCGAAAGTGACATATCCCAAAACTCAAACGGCGCATAGGTCAGTTTAGCCGTCGCCACCTGGAGAATGGTATCCGATTCATTCTGAAAGCTGCCATCAAAATCGATGTCACCCTTGGTACGCAGGAAACTGCCCTGCAACTCGGCACCGCTATCAAACCGATAGCCGGCAGTCACAGAACCCGAGCGGTTGGTATAACCGTCCTGGTCTGGCTCAATGGTGGCGCACCCGGCAAATGTAACCGGATCGCCAGTACAGGAGTTGAAGCCATTAGTATCTTCATAGGCCAGATTCAGGCTGTACCACGCATTGTCGGTTCCGTTTCTGACACCTGCTGACACTCGCTTGCTGCTGTGACTGCCTGCACCGATACTCAGATTCGGTGTAAGCGGACCTGCGCCCTTGCGAGTGAAAATCTGAATAACACCACCAATCGCTTCGGAACCGTACAGTGAAGAACGCGGTCCGCGCACAATTTCGATACGTTCAATCTGCTCGGGCGGTATATTCTGAAAAGGAAATGTCCCGGTCGTTGCCGAACCCACCTTGACACCATCGATGAGAACCAGCGTATGGTCGGACTCGGCGCCACGGATAAAGACCGAAGTCACCTTACCAGCACCGCCATTGTTGATCACACTGACACCCGCCTGTCCGCGCAACAACTCGGCAATACTTGTTGCCTGCTGGCGTTCAATATCTTCCCTGGTAATAACTGTAACCGACGCAAGCGTCCGGTCTGCAGGTGCAGCTGTTCGTGTAGCCGTGACAACAATCGGTTCCTGACCAGCGGACCCGACACCAGGGAATTGCAGTGCAAAAGAGATTACAAGCCCCAGTGGAGCAGACATAAAATATTTCATGCGAGAGTACCTTTCCCCAGGCGCACACCCGCGCGCATGGATCAAACTGTCTAAAGAAAGGCCTGGAGGTAAGCTATACGGTGCACAAGAACCAAACGCATGCACTGCATCGCCCGCCGCGATAGCCATGTAGTGCGACAGGCCGGTCTCCGGACTCGCGAGTGAAAGTTCCCTTTCCAGTGAATCACCTTCCCGTGCATCATGCACAGTGGTGTACTGATTCACCTGTACTCGCTTACCGTTGCGGGGGCAGTGCCGGAATTGCCAACGTCAAAAACGTAGCGCACCGGCTTCCCGTTTCACTCCTTGGGTGGATACCCGCGGAGCACCTGAAGCTGGGGCAGGACTTTAAGCAAAAAGGGGGCAGATTACAAATCTGATTCAGACAGGAGCGATACGCTTCACGCCGACCATCTAAGTACCGATTTATACGGCAACTTCTGACTTGGCCCGACATTCACCGTTGTCAGGTAAAATCATTGGGCGTATAAAAATCGAACGCGCAAGTGATAATATAGCCGCGCTTAGATCAGTGAAGCAGTTAATTCGTCACTCGGAAGGCGACAAATTTAATGTTCGGGGATAATGTCGATGGCGATTTTGGGGAGTTGCCTTTTCAAACTTTGGTGTTGCACCAAAATCTTTCTTCGACTGATGCCGGAGCGTTCGTTTCCTGGGCAGATAATACCAAGCCGGAAAGCAAAGCTACCGGTTTTGAGTGCAATACTGACGTACTTCATCAGTGGTACCCTATCCGCAGAGATTCCATCAGTCTGGAATTCCATCGGACTTACAGTTACACCAAACGGGACCAACCTCTCTTTGAACGATAGCTTTCGATCAAAGCTTCAATAGCCCGTTTAGCATGGATCCCTTATTAAAACCGCTGAGTCCGCTTACACAGGAACAGATGGATCGTACAACTAATGGGCCATACGACATTTATTGTAACGTCGGCACTCCCGATTTCTGCGACCGGTCACCCGCTGAAGTCTGTTCTGTCGCGGCAAATACTCCGTCAAACGGCTATGCACTAGTTTACGGGATCACTCCTTCCAATTGTCGACTTTGTAACGATTATGGCGGTGTATGCCCACCAGGACTCATCTTTGAAACCTCTTATTCCTCTAGCCTCGAGTGTGGTCCAGGCATGAGCGTGTGGGGCCAGGGACTGAACGAATGTGTCATCGATGCGCTTAACGATAGTCTTCCCTCCATACCAACTAATCCGGACTGCACGCCCAATGCAACTGCAGACCCGGACAATGATTCATTCGATCTTTCCGGACTAACCTACCCGGCACCCAATCGCGTGGAGTGGAATGGCAACGGTCAGGCTTATTCCTCAACAGGACGGGCGACGAGCAATGAGGATGGATCAACCACTGTATACGATAACTACACTACCGATGTTATGAAAGCTGGCGGTGGCAGCACCAATATAGCAGTGACCAGATCACGAACCTATGATGCGCAAGGCGCCCTGCTGGGCGACTCCTACAATGCGTCCTACTCAGATGGAAGCACACCACAGACCGGCGACCAAATCGGAAGCGCTACAAGTGGGGGCGGCACTACCTACAACGGCGAGCCCTTGAGTGGTTCTTCCGGTACCGGCAGCGGCGATGGAACCAATACGGCTTCTTGCCCACCGCCACCACCACCGCCACCGGAATCCGATGTCGGTGACAACGACAAAAATCTGGGCTGTGATGGAAAAACCCGCCTGGACGGCAATCCGTGCAATCCTGTCACAGGAAACAAGTTTCTTTCAGAAGTCGATTATGAAAGCCCATTCGAGGAATTCACATTTATCCGCAGATACAACAGTCAGCTATCCGCAGATACCGGCCTGGGGACCGGCTGGACACACCCCTATGGAGCCCGGCTAGAGATCGATGGCTCAGATCTGATGGCGCGTCGAGCGGATGGAAGAGGCTATGCTTTCGTCAATAATTCCGGGAACTGGAGCGGGGATGCCGACAATCCCTATCAATTGTCGCTAACGGGAGCAATTTATACGCTGATCGGGCCGGATGATGTTACCGAGACATATAACAGCCAGGGACACCTTAGTTCGATAACCACTTTAGCCGGTTTCCAGCTGACACTTTCCTATGATGCCCAGAGTCTGCTGGACACTGTAACATCTAATACTGGACATTCGCTGGATTTCACCTGGAACGTTAATAATCATATCAGCGGGATAACAGACCAGGCCGGCCGCACCTGGGGGTATCGTTACGACACAAACGGAAACCTGGAGTTCGTCGACAACCCCGATACCACAAGCAAACAGTATCATTATGAGGATACGAGCTTCCCGAACGTACTCACCGGGATCACTGACGAGCGCCCGGCACGCTTTTCTACCTATGCCTATGACGAAAATGGGCGCGTTAAAACCAGCACCCGCGCAGGCAATACTGATCGTATCGACATAACCTATTCCGCAGGCACATTCCGCACCCTGACCAACAGCCTCGGTCAGGTTACGAACTACACGGTTATCCCACAACTGGGTACGGCGCTCCTGATGGATGTATCCGGGCCAGGCTGTTCGACGTGCTCGGTGACCGATACAAATTATGCTCACGACCCTGCAACCAATGATCTGATTTTAAAAAATGAACTGGGAGTAATTACCGAATATGGCAACTATGACGCCAACGGCAATCCCGGATTTATCATTAACGCCCAGGGCACACCTGAGCAACGACGGTCCGACTACACCTACGACAGCCGATTCTTTAACAAGATCACCTCGATAACCGAACCATCCGTCTTCGCAAGTGACCCTACTGCCCAATGCACACCGGGAATGGATTGCAAGGTCACCAGCTATACCTATGACGCCTTTGGTAACCGCACCACCAAAACCATCAGCGGCTATGATCCTGCGGGGAACCCGGTCAGTCGCACCACCACCTGGCAATACAACGGCCCGTTAAATCAGTTGTCTTTCATTGACGGTCCACGCACCGATGTCAACGACTACACTTATTATCGCTATTACCCCAACGACACCGGTACGCCCATTGGGGCCCGCGCCCGCTTGAAAGAAATCGAAGACGCCAACGGCGTCCTGATCCGCTGCAACATTCAGTACACCGCCACCGGCAAGGTGTTTCCGAGTCCGCCCCAACGGCCTGACGCTGACCTATACCTATTACCCCGGCAACGACCGCCTGGAGACCCTGACCGAAACCGACAGCACCAGTCAGCCGCATCACCCACTGGACCTACCTCGCCACCGGCGAAGTGCGAACCATCACCACCGGCTTCGGCACGCGCAGACGCCACCACCCTCACCTTCGGCTACGACGATGCCCGCCGCCTGACCCGCATCACCGACGGCCTCGGCAACTACATCGAGTACACCCTGGACACCGAAGGCAACCGCCTGGAAGAAAAGACCTACGACAGCACCGATGCGCTGAAGAAACAACTCACCCAGACCTTCGACATCTACAACCGCCTGGATACCACCGGCCAGGCCAACGAATCCACCAACCCGAACTTCGCCCCCGACGGCACCCTGGACACCAAACCGACGGCAACGGCGCGGTCACCGATTACAGCTACGATGCCCTGAAGCGCCTGACCCAGGTGATCCAGGATCAGGGCGGCACCGACCCGACCACCGCCGATGCCACCACCGGGTACGATTATGACGTCGCCGACCGCCTGACCCTGTCACCGACCCGGTCAACGGCAACACCACCTACGCCTACGACGACCTCGGCAACCTGCTCACCCAGACCAGCCCCGATACCGGCACCACCAGCTTCACCTACGATGCCGCCGGCAACCTCACAGACCCGACGATGCCCTCGGCCAGGTGTTCAGCTACACCTATGATGCCCTCAACCGCCTGACCGGCCTCGATGCCCCCGGCACCGATGACGACATCACCTACACCTACGACACCTGCGTCAACGGATCAGCCCGCCTGTGCACCGTCACCTATGGCAGTGGCGCTCTGCCAAACGGCAATCAGCTTCATTATCAATACAACGCCTTTGGCGACGTCAGTCAGCACCAGGGCCTGCTGTATGGCTACGATGCCCAGGGCCGGGTGCAGACGGTGGACTATCCGTCCGGCGCCCGGCTGACCTACGTTTACGATGCCGCCGGCCAGGTCAGCCAGGTGGACTTCAGCGCCAACGGCCAACAGGCCACGCTGGCCAGCAGCCTCGGCTATGCCCCCTTCGGCCCGGTCACGAACCTCACCTTCGGCAACGGCCTCACGCTGGTCCAGGCCTCTGACACCGCCTACCGAATGACCGGTCAGACCACCACCGGCGTGCTGGAACGCACCTACCCCCAATACGATGCCAACGGTAACCGGCTAAGCCAGACCGATGCCCTGGCCAGCCCCAGCAGCTATACCTACGATCCGCTTGACCGGCTGGATACCGGCAGCGGCCCGTTCGGCAACCGGGACTACGACTACGACCCGAACGGCAACCGCACGCAGTGGATAGCTGACAGTGTCACCACCACACTGGACTATGAACCCAACAGCAACCGACTCGACACCCTGGGTGCCACCAACGTGCAACTGGACGCCAACGGTAACACCCTGAACCAGGGCAACTGGACCTACACCTTCACCCCCCACAACCGCCTGCAAACCGCCACAGAAGCTGCCACCCTCAAAGCCAGCTTCGACTATAACGGCCTCGGCCAGCGCATCAACAAGACTGACGAAGCCAGTACCACCGGCCAATACACCCTCTACGGGACCACCGGCGAACGGCTGGTCGACAGCGACGACGACGGCAACATCCTCACCGAATACCTCTACCTCAACGGCCAACTGCTGGCGCTCTATGCCCCCGATGATGACCAGGACGGCCTCTCCAATAGCCAGGAAGCCGAACAAGGCACCTTACCGCTCAATACCGACAGCGATGGCGATGGACTCACCAATCTCGCCGAGTGGTACCAGCACGGCACCGACAGCGCCAATGCAGACAGCGACGGCGATGGTGTAGACGACGGCGCCGAAATCGCTGCCGGCACCGACCCGACGCAAGGCACCAGCAGCCTCGGCGACGGCGACATCAACGGCAACGGCGAAACCAACCTGGGCGATCTGGTACTGCTGTACCAATTCGTCACCGGCAGCCGCACCCCCACTGCCACAGAACTCATGCACGCGGACATGAACCAGGATGGGGAGCTGAATACGGCGGATATCCTGCTGTTGCAATTACAACTGCTGCAATCCTGGCTGGGGATCGAAAACGACACGTTAGTGGCCAAAGCCAGCACCGGGCAACGCCTGACACAACCCGACGCCTCACCCCCGATACTGGACTGGTTGATCACTCCTACACAGGCCCTGCCGAATAACAGCGGGTTCCTTTACTATGTGCATAATGACCCGCTGGGGACACCACAAGCCTTAACCGACGAGTCGGGAACCGTTGTCTGGTCGGCTGACTACGATCCGTTTGGTAAGGCCACAGTAAACGAAGACCCAGACAACAATGGGAGCAATATCACGTTTAATGTGCGGTTCCCGGGTCAGTATTATGATGAAGAGACGGGGCTGCATTACAATTACTTCAGGTATTACGATCCTGCAATAGGTAGGTATATTTCGGCGGATCCGATCGGGCAATTTCCTGGCGCCAGCCCTTCGCCAACTCTTAGCGGTGTTGCAAGTGTATTATTTGCGCTTCGTGCATCAGGAATTTCTCCGAATGACATAAACCATTTGTATGGTTATGTCTTCAATAACCCTTTAAGTTGGACTGACCCATGGGGTCTTGAACGTTTTCCTCCTCCGGGGCCACCTGTGGTCGGTCGACCTGGTACCATCGTCCCGCCTGGCGGCACAATAGGTGGCTTTATCGAGAACAATGTTGGTAGTGGTAGAACATTTGGTGAATTGCATGATGCATGGGTTAATTCGCTGACTAATGCAGGTGTGCCAGATCCGCTTGCGAATGTGCCTACAATGTTACCTGCTTACTTGGAAGCGATCAGGCGGGATTTTTCAGAATTGCCGCCCGAAGATAGACCAGATGACTTCCGTATATTGGAAATTTGTTTTTAGCGAGGCGCAAATTATCTGTGGTTTGCTAGTTGGCAATATGGCTTTCTAGCTGTTCGAGGTAATCTTGGTACTTCTTATTTCCAGAGTCTAAAGCCAGCGCTTTCCTTGCGTCTACCAATGCGCGCTGCAAATCTCCCTTGTCATTCCAAACTTCCGCGCGACCATAGTAAGCTTCTGCGAAACCAGGATCCAGAAGGATGGTCGTATTGTAATCTGCTATCGCAGATTCATATTCTTTCTTCTCGTACCAAGTATATGCCCGGTTATTGTAAGCCAAGACGTATTTTGAATCTACTTCGATT
>CAVWAK010000049.1:0-64800 GCA_963752745.1 uncultured Gammaproteobacteria bacterium | reverse complement strand
TGTTTACTTGTCGGCCAGGCTTCTGACGTTACGTATTGCTATACTCATGGAGAGCATTCATTTACGCGGTCGCTCCGGCCACTCCAGCGATCCGGCACTCGGCAACAGCGCGCTTGAGGGGATGCACACGGTACTCGATACGCTCACAAGCTGGCGCAATCAGCTACAGGCCGAAAACATCAATAACCTGTTCCAGATACCGGTTCCAACACTCAATCTCGGTCACATACATGGTGGCGACAACCCCAACCGTATCTGCGCCGATTGCGAGCTGCACATCGACCTGCGGCCGTTACCTGGCATGGACCTGGCGGAGCTGCGGGAGATACTCCATGCGCGCGTAACCGAAGCACTTGAGGACAGCGGTCTTGAAATCAGCTTCAAGGCACTGGCGGAGGGCACTCCCGCAATGGACACACCGGCATCCAGCGAAATCGTACGTTGCGCCGAAGCCCTGACCGGCTACAGTGCAGCAGCAGTCGCATTTGGCACCGAGGCGCCTTACTTTAACCAGATGGGTATAAATACGGTGGTGCTCGGACCCGGCGACATTGATCAGGCCCACCAGCCGGATGAATTCCTGGGCGAAGCGCGCATCAAACCCACACTGCAACTGCTGCGTGAATTAATCCAACGCTTCTGCATCAACCCGCCGGACCAGACCGGCTAACCGTCGAGCTGACTTTCATGGTCAACAATAGCGCATGGAAATAATTGTTTTTAGGCCCGTTAAACCGTTAATCTAGACCTCATGGCACAGAAAAAGAATCAACCGCAGCAAGCCTTTGTCGACAGCATTCGCCAGGCCACACCCTATATCCGGGCACATCGCGGCAGCACCATGGTGCTTACTTTTGGCGGCGAAGCGGTCGGTGAAGGCTTTGAAGAACTGGTCAACGATATTGCCCTGCTAAACACCCTCGGGATACGCCTGGTACTGGTACACGGAGCCCGACCACAGATCGAACAGCGCCTCAAACAGAACGGCGCCGACATTCACTATGTCAATGGCCTGCGCCTTACCGACGATCAGGCACTGGCTGCCGTTAAGGACGCGGTGGGCAGTCTGCGCGTCGACATTGAAGCCAAACTGTCGATGGGGCTGGTGAACTCGCCGGTACCGACAAACAGCATTGGCGTAGCCACCGGAAATTTTGTCACCGCCCGACCGCTGGGCATCCGTGACGGCGTGGACTATTGTCACACCGGCGAGGTCAGACGCATTGATGCCACAGGCATACACCAGCAACTGGACGCCGGCCGTATTGTCCTGTTGTCGCCGATAGGCTATTCACCGACTGGTGAAATTTTCAACCTGAGTGCTGAAGAGGTTGCCACAGCCGCCTCCATAGCCTTGCATGCTGAAAAGCTGGTGATGCTGGTAGAAGGCGAAGGACTGCGCGACAGTCGTCGGCAATTCATTCACCAGCTGTCACTGATCGAGGCTGAACAGATATTGCGCTCACGGCGCAAACTCAGCGATGAGTGGACGCGCCACCTGGTCAACGCCATAGACAGCTGCAGACGCGGGGTCAAGCGCACACACCTCGTGCCCAGAAGGACTCATGGCGGCTTGCTACTGGAGTTGTTCACACGCGATGGCATCGGCACCCTGGTCAGCGCGGAAATCTACGAAGGCTTGCGTGTCGCTTCTATCGACGACGTCGGTGGCATTATGAAACTGATTGAGCCCCTCGAAGAAAAAGGCGCTCTCGTCAAGCGCTCGCGCGAACGGCTGGAGATGGAGATAGAGCACTTTCTGGTCGTCAAGCGCGATGGCATGATAGTCGCCTGTGCAGCACTGTACCCTTATGACGGCCAGCTGGCAGAACTTGCCTGCGTTGCAGTCCACCCTGAGTACAGGGGACATGGTCGCGGCGACGATCTTCTTAGAGCCATTGAGCAGCGCAGCCGTAATATGGGCATCAAACACCTGTTTGTACTGACGACGCTGACCTCTCACTGGTTCAGGGAACGCGGCTTCAAAAATACCGATATGTCCCGGCTGCCACTAAAGAAACGTGGCCTGTATAATTACCAGCGTAACTCAAAGGTCTTTATCAAGGCGATAGAATAGTGACCACCGAAGGACACGACGCCCCGGTTCTGCGTATTGCGCAGATCACTGACACTCACCTGCACGCCGACCCTGATGGCTGTTTGCTGGGCCTCAATACCCGCCATTGCCTGCAGCGGGTGATCGAGCATGCCAGTCAACGCCAGCCCGAACTGGTTGTAGCCAGTGGCGACCTGACGCACGATGGATCACCGCAAGCGTATGCGTTGGCCCGGGACTGCTTCAACCGGATGGGTGTGCCAGTTCATTGCCTGCCAGGCAATCACGACGAAGCCGAAATTCTGAAGAAATGTATGAATGGCAACGGTTATAACAGCCATACCAGCGTTCATATCAATGGCTGGCAACTGATCTTTCTTGACTCCAGTGTAGCCGGCAGTGAGGGCGGCCATCTTTCTGGTGCCGAACTTAAAAACATGGAAGATTCGCTGCAACAGGCAAGCGACTTACCAACGTTGATATGGCTGCATCACCAACCGGTTTCAATCGGCAGCCGCTGGCTGGACACCATGGCCGTCGATAATCCCGATGATTTTTTTGCTGTCATCGACCGGCATCCGCAGGTACGCGGCATTATCTGGGGACATGTACACCAGGTTTTTGATCAGCAACGCAATGGCGTACGGCTGTTATCCACGCCATCAACCTGTATCCAGTTTCTTCCCGGCAGCGAAGACTTCGCGGTTGAATATATTCCCCCCGGATACCGCTGGCTCGATCTCTACGATGATGGTCATTTCACAACCGGCGTAGAACGTTTAGCGGATATCCCGGGCGATATCGATCGAAGCGCTCGCGGCTACTAGCCGGGCAAGGGATAACGCTCCATCAAATATCCCAGGCAGTCCTGCCGTATCACCCTCTCATCAAGTGTGAACATTGACGGCATCACTGCCCGCCTCGTGCGCAGCATCGAGTCTTCAATCCGGAAATAACGCGCTGACACTTCATCTCCCTGTTCATCAATAACCTCCAGCGGCAAATCGTCGATGCCATCGATGTGTGCAAGCGTAGTGCCTGGCGGTAATTCCCGGAAGTTGAGATGATCGAGATCATCAATAAAGCAGATGTCCACGGGGCTGTCACCAAATCCAAAACTGTACGCGCGCGGTATATGCACAATCGCAACCGTGTGGAACAGATCGACGTCGTGCGCCGCCACAGGATGGTCCGGAATCTTGCTCAGATGCAGGCAGGCATCGAGAAATTCACGGGCGTGTTCTTCTCCGGCACTTTGCCCTACCTTGCCGCACTCGACTGTCAATGCCGGGCAGAGAGCTGCAAACGCCATCGACTGAACACCAGCGGGACGAATAAAATACACCAGCGTACGGCTGAACATACTGGCCAGATGCATGAACTGGTGGTCGATACGATTGATGCAGGCGTAGTGAGGATTGATACCGGTATTATTGTGCACGTCCACACTGGCGAACGGTTGTCGCTGACGCATTATTTCAACAACTTCGGCCATCATGCGCTTTTCGGGACTATCGGCGTAATCAGTACCAGGCCAGACACGATTGTAGTCCGGCTGCCCGGCCAGACGCCGCAAGCCATCACGCGCCGCTTCGACATTACCGATAAAAATACTCAAGGCACGTGGCAACTCCTTGCCACGGTACTGCAGCAGCAGATCCTGAACAGCAAGCAAGCCGGTGGTTTCGTTACCGTGCAATAATGACGAAACGAACAGTGGCTGTTCGCGGCGTCCCGACAAATGCAGCAAGGTCGGACCACCCAGCAAATCCGCCAAATCTTCAGGTCGCGCTTCCAGCAAGCCATCAGGAATGCCGTCGCATTGTCTAAGCAAGCTACCCATCGGACTCAACCACTCCAGTCATGTACCGGCTCACCACTCTGTTGCCGCTGATAGTAAGCCTGGGTTAACGCCTGCATATCGTCTCCATGCCTGGCAACCCAGGCACGCTGCCAGGCACTCCCGGTGCAGGCATTACGCACACGTGCCTTGACGATACCCAGGTAGTGATCTCGATCACCTGGATCAATATCCAGCAAACCCAGACCGTAACGAGCCAGCGGAATCAGCTGATCAAGCAACAGTGTCTGAACCGAAAGTTTACGCCCGTCCAGCCAGGTGATCTGCCCATCCAGACCGTTCCTGGCAACTGCATAGAAGTTGTCACGCGCTGTCGTAAACGGCAGCTGCGTTTCCGGGGGAATCTCGGCTGTCGCCAGGGCCTGGACCAGGCCATAGAAAAAGGCTGCGTTGGCAATACAGTCAAGCACTGTTGGCCCGGCCGGCAACACACGATGTTCAATGCGTAGATGCGGAGTGCCATCATCATCGTAGCCGATCAGCGGGCGGTTCCAGCGCCAGATAGTACCGTTGTGGAGACGCAGATGGCGCATCTCGCTGGCCGGCTCCTCAAAATCAATCGGCAGCAACACGGGAAAATGCGCTTCGTTTTCAACGAAGCATTCGAATAATGATTCCTTGGCATAACCGGTACCAAAACTGACCCTGCGAACCGGTCCGCGGCTGGCGCCGGCGAACCCGCCGACTTCCACCGACTGTTCGAACAGCGGGATACGAGTCTCATCCCACAGGTCCTTGCCAAACAGGAAGGGCGAATTGGAAGCCGCGGCAACCAGTGGCGCCGAGACAATCTGGGCTGCATTGTAATATCTCACAGCATCATCAACTCCTACCTTGAGATGCAACTGTAGCGAGGTTGCGGCCGATTCCAGCATGACATCGCTATGCAGTATATTCAGGTGTTCGCGACCATGAATATCCACCGTCAACGGCTCACCATCCCGCAAGCGCAGCACCTGCTGATTGAGGGCACGATAGCGCTTTTGCGCAGACATATTTGCCAGCGACAAATGCTTTTGTTCGACGCTTGGCAGAATACCCACCATGACCAGGCGGGCATCCAACTCGCTGGCAACTGTCTGGGAACGTTCCCAGGTTTGCTGCAGACCCTGGTAAAGCCGGGTCAGGGCCTGCCCCTGCAAGGCATGCGGGTGCACGTTCAGCTCAACATTGAAGCGCGCCAGCTCTGGCACTACCAGCGGGTCGTCTATTTTTTTCAGGAACGACTGATTTAGCGGGGCAGGCATACCCTGTCCGTCAATCAGCCAGGCCTCGAGTTCCAGGCCACAGACCGGTACACGGTTTGAAAACGCCTTGTCGTTAAACCATTGGCCCAGCAACCGGGTTTCCGCCTGCAGGCGCTGTCCGAAACCTTCGAAGTCAGACCTGGAAAAATGACTGTGGGTAATCTCGTCACCCATATCCTATCCTTTAAGCTCACGATTAAGTGCATCAAGCCGTTGCGGCGTACCGATATCCAGCCACTGACCGATATAGTGTTCGCCGCTGACCTCGCCACGCTTTATAGCGGCCCTTAACAACGGCGCCAATGGGAACACCTCCCCCGGTGCGCCGTCAAACAAATGCGGGTGATAGACACCGATACCACTGAAGGTCAGGCGTTGTTCCCCAGCCTCCACCACAGTGCGCCCGGACAGGCCAAAATCACCCTGCGGATGATGCGCAGGGTTATTGACCAGCACCAGGTGCGCAAGCTTGCCGGCACCAAGCCGCATATCACTGTAAGGGTAGTCGGTCCAGATATCGCCATTCACCACCAGAAACGGCTGTTCACCCAGCAACGGCAGTGCATGCTTGATACCACCACCGGTTTCCAGGGCACCGGCAGGCTCCGGTGAATATCTGATATCGACACCCAGCCCACTACCATCACCCAGTCGCGCAACGATCTGCTCGCCAAGGTGGGCGTAATTGATCACCAAACGGGTAATGCCTGCCGCACGCAAGCACGTGATGTGATGCTCGATGAGTGGCTTGCCGTCAACCTCAAGCAACGGTTTCGGCGTACGATCGGTCAATGGGCGCATGCGTTCGCCACGACCGGCGGCGAGAATCATTGCTCTCATAGACGCGATACTACCTGCTGCGTCAGCACTCCCAGTTCCTCAAGTTCAGGATAGCGCGTGCAAACCTCCTCGACATACCCCAGGGTACGAGGAATATCTTCCAGGTAGCCGGACTTGCCATCGCGATGATACAGGCGGGCGAAAATACCTGCCGCCTTCAGATGACGCTGTACACCCATCCAGTCAAACCAGCGCAGGAACTGCTGCTCGTCTGCCTGATCGGGACGCAGAATACCGGTCTGCCGGGCCAGTTCAAAATAGCCAAGCGCCCAGCCTTCAACGCGTTCACGCGGCCAGCGGATATAGCAATCACGCAACAACGACACCAGATCGTAAGTCATGGGGCCAGTCACCGCATCCTGGTAATCCAGTATCCCCGGGTTGTGGAAGTCTGACATCATCAGATTGCGTGAGTGATAGTCGCGATGCACGCAAACAACGGGCTGTTGCAGCGCATTGTCAGCCAGCGTGTCAAAGCTCCTGTTCAATCCGGCCAGTTGCGCGTCATTCAGTTGCATGCCCAGGTGTGATCCAAGCAACCAGTCGCGAAACAGTGACATCTCGAACAACAACAGCTCGCGGTCATAGGCCGGCAAGCCGCAATCAGCCACAGCACAACTCTGCAGCGTGGCCAGCGCGCCAAGAGCATCACCATACAAACGGTCGACGGTGTGTTCATTCAGCTCATCAAGGTACTGACGGTGCCCCAGATCTGACAGCAGCAGGAACCCACGCGCATCTGCAGCTATCACTTCCGGCACGTGCAGACCAAGCTCCTGCAGTAACCGGCTGACGTGTACGAACGGTGCGCAGTCTTCCTTGTCCGGTGGCGCATCCATGAGGATATAGCTATTGCCGTCGCGCTCGACACGAAAGTAACGGCGAAAACTGGCATCGGTTGACGCCGGCGTCAACTCCACATTCGGCCATCCCAGCTGTTCCTCCGCCCAACCCTGCAAACTGGCACGCCGTTCACCCATAACACCGCCCTGGAAACATTGTCATTATCCCGTTGATTATAACTTCATCACATCTTCGTTTATGCGCTCGAGCGCAAATCAAATATCGCTGTACGCACACGCTGCCGCAAATCATCTGCAATCAAATAGAAGCAGGGCACAACAACCAGGATCAGGACCGTTGCGAAAATCAAACCGAAGCCAAGACTTACCGCCATAGGCGACAGAAACGCTGTCTGTCCGGTAGCGAAAAAAATCAACGGAGAGATACCCAGAAATGTCGTCATTGTGGTCAACAAAATCGGTCGCACCCGCACACGCCCGGCTTCGACCAGTGCGTCGCACCGGTCCCAGCCCTCGCCGCGCAGCCGTCTGGCGAAGTCGATTAATATCAGCGAGTCATTAACCACAATTCCTGTTAATGCCAGGAAACCGGTCAGCGACAGGAACTGCAGATGATAATCGAACAACATATGTCCGAAAACCACGCCGATAAATCCGAAAGGAATGGCCAGCATTACCACCAGAGGGTCAAGCAAGGACTTGAACAGAGAGGCCAGTATGAAAAATATGATCGCCAGGGCGATAATCGTGGCACGCTTCATATCATTCATGGAATCAGCAGCATCTTTCTTCTCACCGAGGAATAACAACCGGTAACCGGGCGCCTGCTGCGGCAAATCTGCAAACTGTTTCTCTATCAATTTTGTAGCGGCCAGCGCTGTGGTGACCTGATCATCAACTTCCGCCGTCACAATGGCCAGTCGCTCACCATCACGCCGGCGAATGGTATTCAGGCCGCGCCCCTGTTCGATATCAGCGACATCCCCGAGGTAAACAATACGTCCGTCATCGAGCACCAACGGCAAATCACCCAGCGAGCTGTTGCGGCGAACCGGCTCTGTGTAAATTACACGAACAGGAATACGTTCATCACCGCGCGTGACGTGCACAGCCTCGAGGCCCAGAAAGCCGGTTCGGACTGCATCAGCCAGCTGTTGCTGGGTCAGCCCCAGCTCCTGGCCACGCTCGTTCAGACTGTAACGGTATTCCAGCTTGCCAACGTCCAGATCCTGACGCACATCATATACACCCGGTAGCTGACGAAGATAATCGCGGATTGTCTGTGCATGCAGCAGAAGCTGCCCAACATCGTCCCCGACAACACCCACCTCGATATCCGCCCCCGCCGGACCACCTTGCGGACGCAGCATTGATAACCGCTGAATACCTGTCAGGGTTTGCAAACCCTCCCTGACATCATTGAGTATATCTTCGGTCAAACGCTCGCGGCTTCCCTCCCAGCTGAATTTAAGGCTGACCAGTGGCGTTATGAATCGTTCTATAAAACCCTGCGGAGCCGGTTTTTTCAGATCGACAATCAGCTGAATATAGTTACTACCGAAACGAAAGCGATTAAAGTCAATAAAGGTAACCCCGACATTTGTTAACACCGTATCGAGCTCGTCTTCACGCACGGCAGCGAGAACAATCTTTTCGGCGCGTTTTGCCAGCGCTTCCGTATCTTCCAGGCTGTAAGTATTCGGCGCCTCGATATTGACCAGAAACTGACCGAGCTCAGCCTCGCCAAACAGCTGAAAAGGCAGTCGCGTGACACCGTACACCACTGAAAGAATCAGTACGCCACCGGCCAGCAGACTGACGAAATAGCGGTTTCCCAGCGACCATCGCAACAGGTTCACGTAACGATGTAGCAATGCGGTCCAATTGATACGGCTCTGCCGCCTGGTCTTGTTATCGACTTTCAACATGTGTGCAGCGTGTGAAGGCAGAACGGCAAAGGCCTCCCACAATGAACCCAGCAGGGATGCCGCTACGACAACAGGAATGACTTTGATAAATTCACCCAGCGTGCCTCCGATAGCAAACATTGGTAAAAAAGCCGCTACCGTGGTGCTGGTGGCTGCCAGCACTGGCCAAGCAACTTCTTTCGCACCCAGCTGGGCAGCCTGCGGTGCAGGCATACCCTGCTCCATATGACGATACACATTTTCGGTCACGATGATTGCATCATCGACAACCAGCCCGAGTGCAATCAGAAACGCAAACAACGAAACCATATTGATGCTGTAGCCAAGATAATGAATCATGGCTACCGCCACCATAAACGAAACCGGTATACCCATGGCTGTAATCAATGCCACGCGGAAATTAAGAAACAGGTACAGCGACAACAGCACCAGCGCCAGCCCCACCAAACCGGAAGACTTGACCGTATTCAGGCGGGTTTTAACGTATACAGACAGATCGCTAAACACCCCCACCTGAATACTAGGAGGCAATTCACTGCGCAGTTTTTTCGCCTCTTCCCTGACCAGATCCGAGATGCTGATGGTTGAGGCATCAGCAGTTTTGGTAACCGTCAGGTTCACCGAAGACTCACCGTTGAATCGCCCAAGGCTTTTCGCTTCTTCAAGACGAAGACTGACCTCGGCGATATCACCAAGGCGCAAACGCCCCCCTTGAGAATTTCGATACACAACCACATCGCGCAGAAATTCGGGGTCGGGCACCACGCCTTTCCCACGCAGTAAAATATCACCCTCACGGGCCTTGACTGAACCGCCCGGCAAATCCTTGAGATTATTACGAACCGCGCCAATCACCTGCTGTAATGAAATACCACGGGCCGCAAGAGTTTGCGGATCCACTTCGACCCACAGTTCCCATTCACGATCACCGGCGATTCCCACACTGGCCACACCAGGCAAGTTCAACAGGCGGCGCTTGACATCATCCGCTGTCTGATAAAGAAAACCGCGCGTTGAATTTCCATAGAGACTCATACTAATAACCGGGAAACGCGCTTCCAGGCGCGTCATCTCCGGTTCTTCCGTCTCTTCCGGCAAATCGGTAATCTGGTCAAGTTTGCTGCGCAGATCGCGCATGAACTGGTCAACATTACTACCGGGCTTAAGCTTCAGGAAGATAGTGGATAAACCCTCACTCGAAGTCGAAGTCACGACATCAATATCTGACATCCCGTCGAACGCCTCTTCGATGGTAAGCGTCACTTGCTGTTCAACTTCCTCCGGGGATGCACCCTCAAAGACAGTAGTGACACGAGCCATGTCCAGCTCCACCACTGGAAACATTTCCTGCGGCATGGCAAACCAGGACAGCACACCCAGCAGCAATACCAGCACCAGCAGCAAATTGGTAATCAGCGGGTTAGCTATGGAAAAACGAATCAGATTCACAGGCGTATCAGTCCTGCTGCCCAGGGACCGACATATCGCTGACAACTGCCTGGCCATCAGACAGCGCTGCCACGTCGCGCACCACGACGGGATCACCTGCGCTCAGCCCTGCCACGATCACTTGCTGCTGATCGACGCGCTCACCCAGATCAACAGCGACCCGCTCCAATAGCTCGTTACGTACGTGAAACACATAGGCCTGACCATCATCCATTAAAACCGCTGTCACCGGGATTACCAGGGCAGCTGTTAACGGTGGCCGCGGCAAATGCGCAACAGCCACCGAGCCGGAACGCGTTTCATGCGCAGGTATACGCAGGCGAATAGCATGCGTGAAGGTTTCAGGGTCCGGATCCGGCTGGACAGAAGCAACCGTTGCCTCATAAATTGTGCCCTGCACATCAACCCGCACGGCTTGTCCGAGCTGTAAAGCTCGCGCCAGCTGACCGCGTATCTGCGCATAGAAATCGAGCTGATCACTGATCATTTCAAGCGCCCGCTGATTCCGGACAGCATAATCACCCACCTCAAGTTCAACCTGATTGACCCGCCCGGAAAAAGGGGCACGCAGTCGGGTGCGATCAAGATTACGCTCGGCACGACTCAACCCGGCCTGTCGCGCAGCTACCTGCTGTGGTCCAACAGCGACACTGGAGTTCAGCCTCGCCTCTTCAGATTGACGCTGGGCCAGCAAGGCTGCGCTGTCGCCCAGGCGTGTCTTCGACGCGAGGGAGCGTTCCCCAAGGCTATTGAGACGCGCCACTTCTTCCTCCTGCAGTTTGCGACTGCGCTCGGCATGTTTCAGCAAACGCCGGTCACGCGCCAGAGCTTCTTCAGCCTGGTTAACTTCAGACTGCGCCTGGATCAACGCATCTCGATAGTCTTCATCTTCGAGCGCAAGCAACACCTGCCCCTGCTCCACCCGTTGTCCGGGCTCAACTGCACGCGCGGTAACCCGCCCATCGACTTCATAACGCAACCAGGCACGCCGCGCGGGCTGCAGATGTCCGGATATGGCTTCGGCTGGTTGCAGGTCTACTTGCCGGGCACGACTGACCAGCACCGGTGAAGGCGCCAAAACCCTTAGCGCCGGCTCTTCATCCGGTTGAATGATAAGTAATAGTGCCGTGCCAGCTGCCAGAGCGAGCAGGATCAGCGCTTGCCAGGATCGTCTTATTTCCACTTAAAGACCTACGAAATCATTGAATATACTGCCATTCTATGCGATTTTACGCGCCAGCGCGCCAACGCCTGGGAAGCCACCCCCAAACCCGACGGCGTTTTTGTTTCTACTCCAGATAATTAGTGAATATTAGACACTTACTGCTTGTTACCGGTCTTTTTTCAGCGCCCCAGTGCCTGTTTGCAGAGGATGTGCCGACACCGGCACCTGCTCCAATTGACCCGTTTGCACCTATATCAACGTGGGCTGTATGCCCACCGCCGCCAGACCGGGATTACCAATTGTACGATGGCGGCGATCCACGCCAATCGCCTACCGACCTTTGGGGCAACTTCGCCGAACGCAGTAGCGACGGTACACTCACAATGATTGGTGATGCCGAAGCCATCCGCGGTTTCCAGCGCCTCCGGGCTGACAGGATCATTTACCACGAGCTGGACAAGACCGTAGAAGCGAAAGGTGGCGTCGTTTATGACGAGCCCCTACTGAATATCCGCGGCACCAACGGCAAATTCTGGTTCGACGATCACCGTGGCGAGCTGTTCACCACACACTTCAATTTCTACCAACGGCATGGCCGCGGTAATGCCAGGAAGGCCTATATCGTCAGGCCCGGCGTTACACGTTTCAAGAAAGCGTTATATACCACCTGCCCGGAGGAGAGTAACGCCTGGATCATGCGCGCCACCAAGGTCACACTGGATGAAAATACGGGTGTCGGAGTAGCCCGTAATGCGCGGCTAAGCCTGAAAGGCATGCCGGTGCTCTATACACCGTATATTTCGTTCCCGATCGATGATCGGCGCAAAACCGGCCTCCTGATTCCCAGCTTCGGCTCGTCAGATAACTCCGGCTTCGAACTTAAAACCCCGTTCTACTGGAACATCGCGCCTAACTACGACGCGACCATCACACCACGCTACCTGGCGGATCGGGGCACCCAGGTCAACACTGAATTCCGTTTTCTGCAACCTGCCCAGGAAGGCGAGGTGCGCGTTGAATACTTGCACAAGGATGACATTACCGATGACAAACGCAGCCGCGTTATCGTCCGCAATAAAATGCGCTTCAGCCCCAACCTGACAGCTGATATCGACTATGATCGCGTATCCGACAAAGACTACCTGACTGATCTTGGCGACTCCCTGAGCCTGGCCAGCGTAACCCACCTGAGGCGCACCGCACAGGCGGAGTACACCACCAGCTGGTGGCAACTGGGTCTGCAGGTGGATGATTACCAAACGGTAGACAAAACCATCGCCCAGCAAAACAGGCCTTACCAGCGCTTGCCCCGCATCACCTTCAATGCAGCTTCACCGATACGTCCTGGCGGTATCGATACCCAGATTACATCGGAAGCCGTGCGATTTGACGCGAGTCAGCGAGTTACAGCTGATCGCATCGACCTCTGGCCGAGTGCGAGCTGGCCAATTCGCGGCGCCGCCTTTGATTCCACACCCAAGGTCGGCCTCCGATATACCGGCTACAAACTGGACGACCAGCCTGTTGGCGAGTCGAAACACCCGAGCCGCAGCACGCCATTCTTTAGCCTCGACAACACCGTATATTTCGAACGTGACCTCTCGCTGGTGGGTAACAAGTACACACAAACCCTGGAGCCGCGCCTGTTCTATCTGTACGTCAAGGGAGAAAACCAGGACGATATTCCACTGTTTGATGCCAGTACACCGACATTCAGCTACCGGGAATTATTTGAGGAAAACCGTTTCAATGGCGCCGACCGCATGGGCGATGCCAATCAGGCCGCGCTGGCATTGACCACGCGCTTTATCGATCCGGATACTGGCACCGAAAAATTACACGCTTCTATAGGACAGCTATACTATTTCGCCAACCGGAACGTGACGCTCAACAACACCGCCCCGGAAACCGAATCTGAATCCAATATTGCAGCCGAGATGGAACTCGCCCTGTCGCGCTCCTGGAGCGGCAAGGCCGATTTAATCTGGGACCCACACTCCGATGGCACCGAACGCGCCAACGCGCGGATTCAGTACCGCCCCGGCTACCGCAAGATCGCCAACCTGTCCTATCGTTACCTCAAGGGCTCACAGAATCAGATAGATGCGTCTATCCTGTGGCCGCTGTCACCGGCATGGCACGTGGTGGGGCGCTGGTACTACGACATCGGCGATTCACAGAAACTTGAAACACTGGCAGGTATAGAATACGACAGCTGTTGCTGGGGCGTACGTTTCGTAACCCGGGAATACATCGATAGTGACAGCAAAGCCAACAACCGCGTGTACATGGCCCAAATCGTCCTCAAAGGCCTTGCAACTTTTGGCAGCAAGATCGAGTCAGTACTGGAAGATGGTATTCTGGGCTATACCGAACGCCCCATAGATTGAGATTGAACAATGGTTAGATTTCTTGCATTTATCCTGGCATTTCAGGCAAGCGCGCTGGCGGCCAAACCGCTTAACCGCATCGTTGCCACGGTTAATGACAATGTTGTACTGGAAAGTGAACTGATCAATCGCGAGGCCATGATTGCCGATCAGCTGCGAAAACAGAATGCCCAACTGCCGTCCGAGACCGCATTGAGAAAACAGGTACTGGATCGCCTGATCATCGAGAATCTGCAACTGCAGCTGGCGGAACGCAGCGGTGTCCGCATTGATGACGAAATGCTGAACAAAAATCTCCAGACCATGGCTCGCCAGAACGAAATGTCACTGGACGAATTCCGCCAGGTGCTCGAGAAAGATGGCTTCAACTATGTCGCATTTCGCGAGCAGTTTCGCAACCAGCTGACCATGAACCGCATCCGCCAGCAAATGGTCGAAAGCCGCGTGGAAGTCACCGAGCAGGAGGTCGATCACCTGCTGGCGACAGCGGCTTCGTTCAACGACCAGAATCGTGAATATCATCTTGGGCACATTCTCGTATCCGTGCCGGAAGCGGCGAGTCCGGAGGACGTCAAACAGGGTAAAGCGCGGGCGGAGGGTATCATCGAGCGTCTGCGCGATGGCGCCGATTTTGAATCAACCGCGATCGCCGAGTCTGATGGCCAGCAAGCACTGGAAGGTGGCGATCTGGGCTGGCGTAAAACCGGGCAGCTCCCATCCTTCTTTTCAGACGTTGTCGGCGAACTGAAGACCGGGCAGATCAGCAACCCCATTCGCAGCCCCAGCGGTTTTCACATTATCAAGATTCTTGATATTCGTGGCGACGAACTCCACCTGATCAAACAAACCAAAGCGCGACATATTCTGCTGCGTCCCGACACCCTGATATCGGAAGAAGATGTCCAGATCCGTATCCGGCAGCTGCACGACCGTATCGTGCAGGGCGAGGATTTTGGCACGCTCGCCCGGGCGCACTCACAAGATCCGGGGTCGGGCAGTGACGGTGGAGAACTTGGCTGGGTGACACCCGGGAAAATGGTGCCTGAATTCGAAACGGCCATGAATGAGCTGAAAGTCGGCGAAGTCAGCCAGCCGATAAAGAGTCGCTTTGGCTATCACCTGATTCAGGTCACTGACAGGCGCGAGCAGGACAATACCGAGGACTACCAACGCACCCGCGCGCGCGAATCCATACGCCAGCGCAAAACCGATGAGGAACTCGAAATCTGGCTGCGCCGTCTGCGCGACGAGTCCTACGTTGAGTACCACCTTGACCAGTGACGCCACGCATTGCCATCACCAGCGGTGAACCGGCCGGGATCGGTCCCGACCTTTGCGTAGCACTTGCCGATAGTGGATTTGACGCAGAACTGGTCCTCATCGGAGATCCGGACCTGCTGGAGAAACGCGCCCGTGAACTTGGCCAATCTTTCCAGGCAAAGGAATACCGACAGGAAGACACGCCTGTTGCCGGCCAAATCAGCGTAGCCGGGATTGCTCTTGAACGGCCGGTGCAAACCGGTTCGCTGAACGTAGCTAATGCGGGCTACGTACTCAGGACCCTTGACCGCGCCATCACCGGCTGCCAAAGCGGTGAGTTCCAGGCCATGGTTACCGCCCCGGTACACAAGGGTATTATCAACGATGCCGGTATTGCCTTCACCGGACACACGGAATACCTGGCCGCCATGACCGGCGCTCAACAGGTGGTGATGATGCTCGCGGCACCCGGCCTGCGTGTCGCTCTCGCCACCACACACTTGCCGCTGAAGGACGTATCATCAGCACTCTCCCGGGAAGGTCTTGAAGCTGTCATTCGCTGTATGCAGCATGAACTTCAAACCCGTTTCTCCATACCGGATCCACACATACTGGTGGCAGGACTGAACCCTCACGCCGGCGAAAACGGTCACCTTGGCCGCGAGGAAATTGATGTCATTACACCGGTGATCGAACAGCTGAAAAAAGAAGGCATGAACCTGAGCGGGCCGCTGCCCGCAGACACGCTGTTTACCCCGCCATGGCTAAGCCGCGCCGATGCAGTGCTGGCCATGTACCATGACCAGGGACTACCGGTGTTAAAACACCTGGGCTTCGGCCAATCGGTCAACATTACGCTCGGGCTGCCGATTGTGCGCACCTCGGTCGACCATGGTACTGCGCTGGACAAGGCCGGCACCGGTGAAGCAGATGCTGGCAGCCTGCATGCCGCCATCCGCTGCGCACTGGACATGAGCACATGAATCACCGCGCCCGCAAACGCTTCGGTCAAAATTTTCTCCACGACCCCGGTGTTATCCAGCGCATCATTCAGGTAATCGGTCCGCAGCCGGGCGAAAAGCTGGTCGAAATCGGCCCCGGTCAGGGCGCTATCACGCTACCGCTGCTGAAAGCATGCCATCAGCTGCATGTCGTCGAACTCGACCGTGACCTGATTGCCCCGCTGGCGCAACAGGCTGCCGGTGTCGGCGAACTGCTCATTCACCAGAACGACGCCTTGCGTTTCGATTTCAGCAGTCTGGCAGACGGCCACAGACTGCGCATTGTCGGCAACCTGCCCTACAACATATCCACACCGCTGCTATTTCATCTACTATCGCAATCGGGCAGTATTCAGGACATGCACTTTATGCTGCAGAAAGAAGTCGTTGATCGCATGGCCGCCAGCCCGGGCGGTAGTGACTATGGTCGTCTGTCAGTCATGATCCAGTATCACTGCCAGGTGCAACCTCTGTTTCGTATCGGCCCCGGTGCCTTTAATCCGGCACCCAAAGTCGATTCTGCTTTTGTCCGGCTTACCCCCTGGACCACACGGCCGGTTACAGTCGACGACTACGAACAGTTTAAAAACCTGGTACGCCAGGCTTTTAGCCAACGCCGAAAAACGCTACGTAATACCCTCAAGACTCTGCTGGACGAAAACGCTATTCGTGCTGCCGGCGTCGACCCCGGCATCCGGCCGGAAAATGTCACCCTCGGGCAGTACGCAGCACTCACAGGGAAACTGTAACCGCAGCCAGGAAACAACGACCATGCCAGACTACAAACACCTGTTAATCGCCGTCGACTTTTCCGCCAGTACCGATGAAGTTCTGAAGCGTGGCATCAGCCTGGCAAACACTTCAAATGCCAGTATCAGTCTGATTCACGTAGTGGAATTTGCCCAGGTGGATTTATCCAATGAACTGGTTATGCCACAAGAGCTGGAACTGGATCGGGAACTGGTCGAACTGGCCGAAAAAAAACTGGCAGCACTGGCAGAAAAACACGACCTTGGATCCGGTCAGCGGTTTGTCAGTCAGGGGAGCACCAAGCGAGAGATTCTCAACACCGCCAATGAAGAAGGTGTCGACTTGATCGTGATTGGCAGCCACGGCCGCCATGGCATCCAATTACTACTCGGCTCAACGGCCAATGCGGTGCTGCACGGCGCGCCCTGCGACGTGCTCGCAGTAAGGGTCAGCGATTAACTACCAGCGTTTTTGAAAAAACAGATACGCGTCCGTGCCACCACCGAGCGCGCCAATCTGATTGTCGCCGCCATCGCGCATACTGCGTGCAACAGAATGAGGCAAAGACGATGTAATCTGTAGAGCCGGTCCGGTTTTTCCAAATGGCCGGGCCAGATTCATGCCCTCGCCATCGTCACGGACGGTAATCATGGGGTGCCAACTGCTCAGCTTCTCTGCCAGATTCAATCCCCAGATAGACTGCCACCAGCCCTCAGATCCGCCAACTTTCGACGCGCCCTCATTGGGAGATATGGCATTGAAGGAATCAGCCGCCTGGGCCACGCTGGTGGCCAGAAATCCCACCGTGACAAATAAGCTCACTGCGACCAGTAAATTCGGCTTTCGAGTAGGTGTAGTTTTCTTAGTCATCTGTAAAAACCGCCTCGTGTCCGGCACCCTTCAGGTACGGATCTATTATTGTTTATCTGAAGCGGAGACTCTGTGAGCCAGTTCACAACTCTGGCTTTTCCTGCCAGTTAATCCATCCTTATTACGCTTCCCCAGTACATGGGTAACGGCACCCGCCTAAAAATCTTTAATCACCACCCGTATACATCCTTCAGGCTGCCAGGGGCGACCCGGATTCCAGACAGCAAGTGATTGAAATAACATGAAATTACGGCCAAAAAAACCGCCGGCAGACAGCCTCATATATCACGGCTACCCGGCGACGGTATTGGCGGAGTCGTCGAAAAAGTTAGTGTACGGCGGTGCGGTAGCTGGCATCCATCCAGCAGCGGGGTAACGCCTCACCGGAAGGGAATTCGAGCTCTCCCTTGGTGAAACTGGCCGCTTCCTGGAGTTCTTCGCCAGCGTGAAAACGACCTTCCAGCTTTTCAATACACGGGTCAACCATGGCCATGGTATCCAGAACCTCCACCAGGTCACCGCTCAGCTTGTCTCTCAAGTACATTTCTGCCTCCTTTTTTTAACCTGTAACCCACACTAAATATAGACTCAAATCCGTCGACCTGCCCGGTGAAACCCAGTATCCTTCGGTGCTTATCCGGAGCATGACATGTCCAGCGACACCTACAGCATCGACGTTGAAATCGAAACCCAGTACATAGAAGAGCAGTCCCTGCCCGACCAGGACCACTATGTGTTTGCCTACACCATCACTATCTACAACAGCGGGGAAGTGCCGGCACAGTTGCTGCGCCGCCACTGGGTCATTACCGATGCCAATAACAAGGTTCAGGAGGTCAAGGGCGAAGGCGTAGTCGGCGAACAACCCCGCCTCAAGCCGGGCGAGCGCTACCGCTACACCAGCGGCACCATGCTGGAAACCCCAGTCGGCACTATGCACGGTAGTTACCAGATGATAGCTGACGATGGCGTCGAATTCGACGCAGATATCCCCCAGTTCACTCTGTCAATGCCGCGCACCCTGCACTGAGTACGACGCATGGCTGTCTACGCCATCGGCGATATTCAGGGCTGTTTCGACGAGCTGCAGGCGTTACTCGAGCGTATTGACTACGACCCCGGAGAGGACACCCTGTGGCTGGCCGGTGACCTGGTTAACCGCGGACCCAACTCGCTCGAGACACTGCGCTTTGCACGCGCACAGCGCGCCGTCACGGTACTCGGCAACCACGATCTGCACCTGCTGGCATCGGCCGCCTTACCTGAACATCGCAAAACCAAAGACACCCTGCATCAGATTATCGATGCCCCGGATGGCCTGGAGCTGATGGACTGGCTACGCCACCAGCCACTGCTCCATCACGACGAAAACATTGGCTACACCATGATTCACGCAGGCCTGCCTCCGCAATGGGATCTGCAAATGGCGCAACAATGTGCCGCCGAAGTCGAACAGGTGTTACGCAGCGACAACTACGCCGACTTCTTCGCTGTGATGTACGGCAACAAGCCGCACCGCTGGAAAAATGGTCTCACCGGCCGGGGCAGGCTACGCTTCATCACCAACTGCTTTACGAGACTGCGTTACTGCGATCATAAAGGCAGGCTGGCGCTCAACGAAAAAGGCCCGCCGGGTAGCCAGCCCAGGGAACTCAAACCCTGGTTTGAATGGCCCGAGCGCAAAAGCCGCGACATGAAAATCCTCTTCGGCCACTGGTCCACACTGGGTAACTACGAAAGCAACGGTGTCTACGCGCTGGACACAGGCTGCCTGTGGGGTGGCTCACTGACCGCACTGCGGCTTGACATCAACCCACCGCAACGGACCGAACACAACTGCCCCGGCGCGTGTGAACCCAAACACCACCCATCCACCTGAAAACGTCTAGCGACGTGCCAGCACCACGAAGTCATAATCAAATTCGTTGTTCTCGTCGGCCCGGTGAGACTCACGCTCCAGCTCTTGCCACTGCGTCTCGTCGAATTCGGGAAACCAGGCATCTCCACTCACCTCTGCCTGCACCTCGGTCAGATAAAGCCGGTCAGCCCGTGGCAACAACTGCGAATACAGGTTCTCACCACCCATAATCATGACCTCGTCAACATCGCCGGCAGCCACCAGCGCCTCATCAATACTGTGCACAACGCGGCAGCCCCCGGCGCTGAAACCGCTATCGCGGGTAACAACAATATTGGTGCGCCCGGGCAAAGGCCTGCCGATTGATTCACAGGTCTTGCGTCCCATGACTATTGGCTTGCCCATGGTCAGCCCCTTGAAGTGCTGAAGATCGGCAGACAACCGCCAGGGCAACTGATTGTCACGCCCGATGACACGGTTGCGGGCCAGCGCCACAATCAGCGAAATACGCATCAAATGGCTACCGGCGCCTTGATATGCGGATGCGGATCATAGTCAACCAGTTCGAAATCATCAAAACTGAATGCAAACAGATCAGTAATGTCCGGATTAAGCCGCATACCCGGCAAGCGGCGTGGATCGCGCTGCAACTGGATATTCGCCTGTTCCAGATGATTCGAGTAGAGATGGGCATCGCCCAGCGTATGCACGAAGTCACCGGGCTGCAAACCGGTAACCTGCGCCACCATCAAGGTCAGCAGGGCATACGAGGCAATGTTGAAAGGTACGCCCAGGAAGATATCTGCACTGCGCTGATACAACTGGCAGGACAGTTTGCCATCGGCTACATAAAACTGAAAAAACGCGTGGCAGGGCGGCAAAGCCATGTTCTCGATTTCACCGACGTTCCAGGCGCTGACAATTATACGCCGTGAGTCCGGGTTGTTTTTTATCTGCTCAACAACCTGACTGATCTGATCGATGTGACGCCCGTCAGCGGTAGGCCACGAACGCCATTGATAACCGTATACCGGCCCCAGATCACCATTTTCATCTGCCCACTCGTCCCAGATGCTGACGCCATTATCCTTCAGGTACTTTAGATTGGTGTCGCCCTTCAGAAACCACAACAGCTCATGAATGATTGAACGCAGATGCAGCTTCTTGGTTGTCACCAGCGGAAACCCTTTACCAAGATCGAAGCGCATCTGATGGCCGAACACACTCTGCGTACCGGTACCGGTGCGATCCTCCTTGCGCGCGCCGTGCGCCAATACGTGCTGCATTAAATCAAGATACTGTTTCACTATAGCCTCGTGAATTAGGAATTTTTTCCCGCCTGCCGGTAAGCAAACACCAGCAAATAAATACCGTATAAAATCATAGGCGCAGATAACACATGCCCCATGGTCAACCAGTCAAATCCGATAAACCCCAGGTGCGCATCCGGCTGACGCACGAACTCCACGCCGAAACGGAACAAGCCGTAAAACAACATAAACATACCGGAGACCGCACGTAGTGGCCGCGCCTTTGACGAGTACACCCAGAGAATAACAAACAGCACCAGACCTTCAAGTAACGCCTCATACAGCATGGAAGGGTGACGCGCCTGTTGATCGACGAAGGGGAACACCATGCCCCATGGCAGATCAGTGGGCCGGCCCCACAACTCACCGTTAATAAAGTTGCCGATACGCCCGGCACCAAGACCAACAGGCACAAACGGTGCCATGAAGTCGGTCACTTGAAAAAAGGTGCGCCCGGTCTTGCGGCCAAACACCCACATAGCCACGAACACCCCAAGCATGCCACCATGAAATGACATTCCGCCTTGCCAGATACGGAACAGCATCAGCGGGTCATCGACGAACAGGTCAAAGTTATAAAACAGGATATAGCCGACACGACCACCGAGGATCACACCCAGCGCACCGTAAAACAGCATGTCGGCGACTTCTTCCGGTGTCCAGCCGGAGTCGGGACGGCGCGCGCGCAGGTTACCCAGCCACCACACGGCGATAAAACCAAACAGGTATGTCAGTCCGTACCAGTGAATAGCAACCGGCCCAAAATCAACGGCAACCGGACTGATGTCAGGATAGGTCAACATGCCCAGACCCGGTTAACTCGGCAATACGCGACAAAAGAAGGCTTTCAAATAGCGCGTCTCCGGGATAGCCGGGTGTACCGGGTGGTCCGGCCCCTGCTGACCGCGTTCAAGTATCTGCAGGCTGCGGTCAAGATGACGTGACGACTGCAACAGAATCTTCTGCATCCGGCTCTCTTCGAGACTCTGGGAACAGGACGCCGATATCAACACACCATCCTTGGACAGTACCTGCATGCCCAGCTGGTTAATGCGGTGATAGGCCTGCTCACCGGCTTTCATATCCTTTTTACGCTTAATAAACGCCGGTGGATCCAGCACCACGACATCGAAACGCTCCTGTTCTGTACGCATCTGGCTGAGCACTTCGAAGGCATCACCCTGCACAGTAGCCACCTTGTCACCCAGTCCGTTAGCCTCTGCGTTAGCGTGTATCCTGTCGATAGCCGCCGCTGAAGCATCCACACACATCACATCGGCCGCACCTGCAGCCGCAGCCTGTATGCCCCAGGCACCGACATAACTGAACACATCCAGCACCCGCTTGCCGGCCACATAGTTGCGCAAGCGTTCGCGGTTCATGCGATGGTCATAGAACCAGCCGGTCTTTTGCCCTTCCAGCAAAGACACCGAGAAGCGCACGCCGTGTTCAATCACTTCACAGTTCCCGGGAATTTCACCGTGTTCTTCGCGGTAGCTCTCCAACCCTTCAAGCTTGCGCATCGGACTGTCCGCACGCCACAGAATCCCGGTCGGCTTGATGACTTTCTCAACTGCCGCCAGCACCTCGTCTTTCACCGCCTCCATACCTGCTGTGGCGCACTGCACAACACAGACACTGTCGTAGCGATCGATCACCAGGCCAGGCAGCTGGTCAGCCTCTCCATACACCAACCGGTAGAAAGGCGCATCGAACAACTGCTCGCGCAATGCCAGCGCGACATTGAGACGGTGCACTATCAGGGAACGGTCCAGCAGATGTCGCGGATCCCTGCTTACCAGACGTGCGCAAATGAGCGAGTTCGGGTTGACATAGGCATTGCCCAGCGGTTTGCCGGAGTGCGCCAGCAACTGCACCTGCTGGCCTGCAGCGAACGCCTTCAGTGGCGTAGCGGCGGTATCGACTTCATTACTGTAGACCCAGACATGCCCGGCGCGCAGACGACGCTCTTCGTTTTTTTTCAAACGCAGGGGGGCAAGTGGCTCGGAAACTGATTCGGTGTTCATGAACTGCGGCTACCTGAAAAAACAGGGGTGAAGCTTACGCGTTCCCCGGCAGGGCGTCGAGCTGATCGGGCAGATTAAGCAGACGCTGAGCCGGCCAGAGCACCAGTGCACCACTGCGGTAGGGCCAGACCGTCAAATCACCGGGCACCGCCGGCTGCGCGCTCGGATAGTTCACCAGCAGGTAACCCTGCGGGTGCGCCATCAGCCACTCACGCAACGCCGGTTCGTGCTGCAATGGCTTGACGGGCGATGTCAGCCTGCCGAGAAATTGAAACTGGCCATGATACTTCCCCAACCACGCCAGCGCATCGCCACCACGCTGAATCTCAGCCAGCTGTTCACCGACTGGCTGCAGCTGGTAACGCGGCGCCATCAAGTCCACCACGCCCAGGTAAACCGTGGCCGTGCCCAGCCAGATAGCCATAACCAGCCCGCGCACGGCCGCCACCAGCGGCAACCGCAAACGAAACCACAACAGCGACCATAGCAGCAACGCCGGCCCCCACAGCAACTGCACCTGCGCGAACCAGTCAGGACCACCCGGCCACCAGGGCAACAGGGTGAGCACCAGTCCCGTTACCGCCAGCAAGCCACCGGCAAGCCATAGCCGGTAGCGCGTATCCTGGTCAGCGTATGCCGCCAGTGCCCGCGCCATCAGCAACGCAATCAGCGGGAACAATGGCAGCAAGTACTTACCCTGCTTGCCACTGATAATGCTGAACAGCAACAGCGCCGGCACCAGCACGGCCAGGCAAAAGCGCACGCCCTCATCATCCAGCCGCAACTGCTTCATTGCCCGCCACACCGGCGGCCACAACAGCCACGGCAGCCACATCAGCGGCAGCCACAGCAGGTAACTCCACCAGGGCGCCTGGTGAGCAAACGACCGCACCATGCGCCCGGCTGACTGCCCCCAGAAAATCGCCTGCTGATACGTTTCGCCACCGGCTATTCCTGCGGGCACCGCCCAGGCCAGCGCCAAGGCCGCACCTGCCAGTACCGCCAGCCCGGCACTGGCATACCAGCGTAGCCAGCTAGCTGGCGCGTCAAGCATCCACCAGCGCGCAAACAATACAGCCGGCAGCACAGGCAACAGGATAACCGGTCCCTTGGACAGCACACCCAGCCCGATCCCCAACGCCACCATCACCCAGCCGGTCAATGCCTGCTCGCGGCTGCGCCACACACCCAGCCAGGCACCCAGTGCCGCCAGCACCAGCAGCAGATCAAACTGCACCAGGCTGAAAAAATTTATCCAGAACACGCCACCGAACAGCAGCCAGGGCACCAGCGGCCGGATCTGTTCTGATTGTGCCGGCCAAATGCGTCCGGCGAGGAGTGCCGACCACCACAACGCGACCAGACTCAGCCCCACCGGAAGTAAACGCGCTGCCAGCTCGGACACGCCAACTGCAGCCCACAAACTGTGGATCATCCAGAATAGCAACGGTGGCTTATGATGATAGGCTTCGCCGTTGAGGTACGGCACCAGAAAATCACCGCGCCACCACATCTCCCAGGCAACACTGAGGTAACGCGTTTCGTCAACCGGGAGTAACGGGCGCAGCCATAGCTGCAGTGCCGCGAGTATCACTGCACTGCCGATCAGCAGTGGCCAGCCGGTGCGGGTTTCAGACACAGTCATGCAACAGGTTCGTTTACTCTGCCGCCGCCAGCTGCCGACGTTCTTTATGGATGAAATACAGATTGCGACTGTAGATCAATACCCCCATGGACTGCCCGAGAATGAACACCGGATCGCCAATATGCAGCGCATAGGCAAACAGCGTCGCCCCCCCCGCCAGGCTGAAATACCAGAAGGCAATGGGAATGAATGACTGCTTGCGTCGCTCGCTGGAAATCCACTGCACCAGAAAGCGTGCCGAGAACAGCGCCTGCCCGGCAAACCCCAGTAACAGCCAACCTATCGGTTGATCAAACATCGAGCGACTCCTCTTTCGCATTCACGACACAGGGGCGGCGCTGCAGCCAGCTCACACCGAACCCGTCACAGATTTGCGCACACCAACCGTCAGGCGCAACGCCTCGACCCAGGCGCCGATGCTGAAGCCACAACACGCCGGCCATATCGACCAACCCGACCCATAACCGGTTATGTACGCCGTACTTGGAAACACCACGCTCACGCGACCGATGTCGCACCGGCACCGACAACACGTGCGCCCCCTGGCGCTGCATCAACGCAGGTAAAAAACGGTGCATGTGATCAAACGCCGGCAGCGCCAGAAACAGCGCGCGGGGAAACAGCTTCAAACCGCATCCGGTATCCGGGGTGGCATCTTTCAGCAAGCGGCTGCGCACCGCGTTGGCAACCCGCGACGACAGGCGCTTGAGCAAGCTGTCCCGACGACGGGTTCGATGCCCGGCGAGCATAATCCCGGTAGGCGATGCGTTCTCCATGGCCAGACGATCAATCAACAGTGGAATGTCTGCGGGGTCATTCTGACCGTCGCCATCCAGGGTGATGATCCAGGGTGACCGGGCAGCGCGAACCCCGGTAAGTAGCGCACTACTCTGGCCGCTGCGCTGTGAATGCTGCAAAACGCGCAGCTCGGGGCAATCCGCCTGCGCCTGGTACAACTCGCCACGGGTACCGTCATCGCTGCCATCATTAACATAGAGTAATTCCCAGCCGCTACGGTCAGCCAGAGCCGTGCAGATCTCCTCTACCAGCGGGCGAATATTGCCAGCCTCGTTGTACACTGGCACTACAATGGAAAACTCCATGAATCCCCTCAATTTTTTCAGGATAAGGCAAACGACAGGGCAGCTTTATTCGGCTATATTGATGCGCCGTCCCCACTCAATCAGCTACGCCTATGACCAACTATACCAACCACCTCGCCAACGAAACCAGCCCATACCTGCTACAGCACGCCAGTAACCCCGTCGACTGGTATCCCTGGGGACCCGAGGCACTGGAGAAGGCGCGGGTTGAAAACAAGCCGATTCTGCTCTCCGTGGGTTACTCGGCTTGCCACTGGTGCCACGTCATGGCGCACGAATCGTTTGAAGATCCCGACACTGCCGCAGTCATGAACGAACTCTTCGTCAATATCAAAGTCGACCGCGAAGAGCGCCCGGACATCGACAAAATCTACCAGACCGCCCACTCTCTGCTCGCGCAACGCGCCGGCGGCTGGCCGTTGACCATGTTCCTGACACCGGATGAACAGATCCCGTTTTTTGGCGGCACCTACTTCCCCGACAAGGAACGCCACGGCATGCCGGCTTTCAGCAGCCTGTGCCGGCAGATTGCGGGGGTTTACCGCGACCGCCGCGACGAGGTGAAAAAACAGAATACATCGCTGATGGACTTCATCAGCAGCATGGATGAAAACAAGGCCGGAGACAGCGCCGAATTGACCGCCATGCCGCTGGACGTCGCCCGCCAGCAATTGCAGCAGCAGTTCGATGAAGTCTACGGCGGCTTCGGCAAGGCCCCCAAGTTCCCTCACCCCACCAGCCTGGAACGCCTGCTGCGCCACTGGGCCGGCAGCCGCGATGATGCACAGGCCATGCACATGGCACTCTATACCCTGGAGCGCATGGCGCTGGGCGGCATGAACGACCAGATCGGCGGCGGCTTCTGCCGCTATTCAGTGGATGAAAAGTGGATGATCCCCCACTTTGAAAAAATGCTCTATGACAACGGCCCCCTGCTGTCGCTGTACACCGAAGCCTGGCTGGCCACCGGGAACCCGTTGTACGAACGCATCGTCCGGCAAACTGCCGACTGGGTGCTGCGCGAAATGCAATCTCCCGAGGGCGGCTATTACTCCAGCCTGGACGCCGACAGCGAAGGCGAGGAAGGCAAGTTTTATGTCTGGACACAGGAGGAAGTACAGGCACTGCTCAGCGCAGACGAATACCAGGTGTTCGCCCCCCGCTATGGTTTCGATCAGCCCGCCAACTTCGAAGGCCAATGGAACCCGCACGTCTACCGCAGCATAGAAACCATCAGCGACAAACTCGGCGTACCGGCCGCTGAAATCGAAGCACGCCTGGTCAAAGCACGCGAAACGCTGTTTAACGCGCGCGAACAACGCATCCGCCCCGGCCGCGATGACAAGATCCTGGTATCGTGGAACGCCCTCATGATCAAAGGTCTGGCGCAAGCCGCACGTGCTTTCGATGAACCGCGTTTGCAGACATCCGCCGAACAGGGCCTGCACTTTATCCGTCAACAGATGTGGCACAAGGAACGTCTGTACGCAACTTGCAAGGATGGCCACGCTCACCTGTCCGCCTATCTCGATGACTATGTATTTCTGATCGACGCTATCCTGGAACTGCTGCAGCTACGCTGGAACAGCGAAGACATGGCCTTTGCACTGCAGCTGACTGACGTGGTGCTCGAACACTTTGCCGCGCCCGACGGCGGCTTCTACTTCACCGCCGACGATCACGAAACCCTCATCCAGCGCCCCAAACCCCTGAACGACGACGCCCTGCCCGCAGGCAACGCCATCGCCGCCAAGGTGTTCAGCCGTCTCGGTCACATAGTCGGCGAAACCCGCTACCTGGATGCCGCAGAAAACACCCTGAAAGCCGCCTCGAATGCCATGCAGCAAAGCCCCTATGGACACACCGGCCTGTTACTGGCACTGGAGGAATACCTGAACCCGGTCACGACCATCATCATTCGCGGCGACCAGACACTGCGAGACTGGCAGGATGCAACCGGCAAGGACTACCAGCCCCGCCAGATGGTGTTTGCCATCCCGGACGACTGCAACGACCTCCCCGGCCTGCTGAGTGAACGCAAACCCGCACAAGGTGGAATCGCTTACCTCTGTACCGGCACGAGCTGCCAGCCGCCGATCACTGAAATCGGTCAGCTAAACAGCACCGCGGGCTAATCCCCGTACATTACCAGAACCACGTACAAGCGAATTAAGCGCCCGACTACGACAACAGGGAATTCTGCACGTTTATAGATTCTATATTTGGATATATAGTCTCCACATCTGGAAACTGCATATATCGATTTAGAAAATGTTTGCACATGTGTACACGCCGTCCAATCATAGTTATGTGGCAAATAATTTCTGACAATCTGCGATTTAACTCACAATGACAGAAAACAAAATCTAAATGGAGCTACCTGATGAAAGTACTCATTGTCTTAACGTCACACGATAAACTGGGTGATACTGGCAAAAAAACAGGTTTTTGGCTGGAGGAATTTGCCAGCCCTTATTACCGCTTAAAAGATGCGGGCGCGCAAGTTACTCTGGCCTCACCGCGTGGGGGCCAACCGCCGCTTGACCCAAAAAGTCACGAACCTGATTTTCAAACCGATGACACACGCCGATTCGACGATGACCAGGCTGCTCAGAATGAATTGGCGAAGACTGCTAAATTGGCTGAAATGAAAGTGGAAGAGTTTGATGCGGTATTCTATCCCGGTGGCCATGGCCCCCTGTGGGACCTGCATAATAACAGTGATTCAATTGCGTTGATTGAAGGTTTTATTGCCGCCGGAAAACCTGTGGCGACGGTATGCCATGCACCTGCGGTGCTATTAAAGGCCAAGGATCAAAATGGTGACCCGTTGGTCAAAGGCAAAAAGGTCACTGGTTTTAGTAACTCCGAAGAAGCCGCAGTCGAACTGACGGACGTCGTACCTTATTTGGTCGAGGATCAGCTTCTCGCATTGGGCGGAGTGTACCAGAAGGTTGAAGACTGGAACTCGTTGGCGGTTGTTGATGGTTTGATTATAACAGGACAAAACCCTGGTTCGTCAGCTGCTGTTGCTGAAGAATTGGTAAAAGCGCTTAATCAGTTTCAAAGCACATAACAAGGCGGCCAAGTCGGACAGTGAACTTCACCCGTTAGAACGGACACCTCAATCTAACGAGGAGCCCACAGATGCCGAGATGCACTAAGGAGAGAGAAGAATGAAGAAACAAATTAAAAGGCTTTCGCCTCATCAAAACGGCAAAGTGTTTGGACTACTAATGGCAGTGTCATCTCTCTTTTTATTCGTGCCAATGGCGGTAATGATGTCAGTAATTGGGCCACCAGTAGATCAACATGGAAATGAAGTGGTATTTCCTACGGCGCTATTTATAGCAATGCCAGTTTTCTATGCCATCTTTGGGTACATTTTTACCGCAATTGGATGCGCTTTATACAACTTCCTGTTTAAGTATATTGGCGGCTTTGAATTTGAAGTTATTGAAAAAAGCGCATAACCAATGCGGCCGGGCTACCAAATCATCGAATCACGTCCGGCTGTCCCGCACCCATGGCCCCTATACCGAAGCTATTGCGCTTTAATCCAGAGAGGTCGAGGATCAGCCGTCGACCGATATGCCTTCCCGGACCCAACTGGCCGGGAATAATCTTCAACACCGTTGCATCCACATTCTAACCCCCCTTACGGGCCACAATATTCGAACCAAAGAGGTCGGAAGAGATGAAATACACCAAGTCACTGTTCGCCGCTGCTCTACTGGCGGCCTCCTCGTTCAACGTAACCCAGGCTGCCGAAGATGCCGGTCACAGCAACGATTACCGCACTTTTCACAGCGATGGCAACATAAGTTACGGGCAAATAGAGGATTCTTATAGCGCCGAACTGGTGATGTATCTGGCCGGCAACCAGTTCATGGCCATGGAAGAAGTGATCCGCGACTTCCAGGGCAAGAACCCGGATATCAAGAGTATCTACGTTGAAACCATTCCACCCGGGCAAATCCTGAAAAACCAGATCCTTAAGCAGGGTGCAATTGACGGGAAAAATACGGCTACCAACCCGGATCTGTTTGCGAGCGTTAATCTTGGCCACCTGAAGAAGCTCAAGAGCAAGAAAATCATGTCGGACTACATGATCTACACCCGCAATAAACTCGAACTGATGGTCGCGAAAGGCAATCCCAAAGGCATCAAGGGTCCGGAAGACCTGGGACGCGACGACCTGGTCCAGTCGCACCCCAACCCGCTGACCGAGGGCATCTTCAAGTTTTATGGGTCAGAGATGCTCAAGTCGCTTGGTCTGTATGACAAGGTCACTGGCGGACAAAAATGCAAGGGCTGCTGGGCTGTAAAAGACAAGACCTGGTTTACCGAGCGGCACCACCGGGAAACCCCGCACCGCATCGAGAATGGTGAGGCCGACGTCGGCATCGTCTGGACCACCGAGGTCATTCATGCACATGCGGAAGACCGTGGCGTTGAAGGTGTTGCCATCCCGGCCCCGTACAACATGGCCGACAAGGTCGGCTACGCTATTGGTACGCTGTCAACAGGTCGTAACGCCTATAACGCCATGCGCTATATGGCATACCTGGGCACTGAAGAGGCACAGGCAATTTATGCCAAGTATGGCTTTGTGCCGGCAACTGATTCCGAGCTCAAGCTGAAACCGATTCCGCTTCCTGCAAAGTAACTGCCACTCAACCCTGCCCGGCCCGCTTATGCGCGGCCGGGCCCCGGGAGGTTCAACCTGCCGGGTATCACCGAACCAGTCGCATGACAGCCGTTAATCCATCTGGCACACTGCAAGGCATCAACACATCACAAGGATGCCCGCTATGCTGCTACGCCGCGCTTTTCTTGCTTTCATACTACTCACCGGCCTACAGGTAGCCATTGCCTCCGATTCGGGTCTGCCACAGACACTTCGCATTGGCACCTCCGGCAGTTATCCGCCGCTGTCCTTCCACCAGGATGGAAAACTTGCAGGTATGGAGATCGCTCTGGCTGAGGCTGTAAGCGCACGCCTGAAAGTTAAAACCAGCTTGATAGAAATTCCGCTTGAGGAACTGATACCGGCACTTAACAGCGGCAAGATCGACGTCATCATGTCCGGCCTGTCGATCACCGAGGAACGCAGTCGCAAGGTATTGTTCACTGATCCTTACATGGAAATCGGCCAGATGGGCATCATCCGTATTGATGATCTGGTGGAATGGAGCCAGCCGCAGACCCTGATCACAAAGGGCAAGAGGATCGGCGTCAAGAAGGGCACTACCGGCGAACAGTTTGTCGACGAGGATCTACCCAGGGCCCACGTCGTTCGCTTTGACAGTATTGATGCCGGCACAGATGCATTGAGCAACAGGCAGATCGATATTTTTATTCACGATGCACCAACCATCTGGCGACTGACCGCCAACTTCGCTACCGAAAAGAAAGGGCTGATGGGCCTCTACCGCCCGCTGACGGATGAATTTCTGGCCTGGGCAGTACGCCGCGAGGACGGTGCTCTCGCCAACGCCCTCAATCAGGCGCTGGAGTCGATCAAGGCCGACGGTACATTGAATAGCATCAAGGGGAAATGGATACCGGTGCAGGTCAAGGTCCGCTAGCCCGGTTTGCAGCCTGAGGCAAACCGGGTCTGCACATCCATCCACAGGCCATCGCCGGTCTTCTGTTGCGCAACGAAATCCAGATGTTGTTTCCGGAACGCCTCCCGCTGTTCTTCGGGCACCTGCTCGTAGAAAGCGCGCATGCCTGTACTCAGCACAACCTCCCACCAGGCGTTCTCATCCGGCAGGTGATAGCCGACCTGAATAATCTCGGTTTGCAGCGCTTCCAGACCCGACTCGTCGAGTAACTCACGACAGTGTTCGATTGAGCTGATGCGCCGGCTTCCAAACGGCCCTTCGGGCAGCTGCACAGCAAATGCCTGCAGACATTCAATGAAATGATTAAGCATCGGCTGGAAGGCTGTTTCTTCAAAACTGGTGAATGCCAGCTTGCCGCCGGGACGCAATACGCGCACCCAGTCACTCAGCGCAGCCTGCATATCGGGCATGAAAAACAGGCCATAGGAACAGACCACGTAGTGAAAGTAGCCGGATTTGAAATCCAGCTTCTGGGCATCCATTTCATGCAGGTCGATATTATCGAGCGCCATCTTGCGGATATTGGCCTCGGCCTTGCCGAGCATGGCATTGGAAAAATCGACGCCCGATACCCTGCCCTGCGGTCCAACCGCCTGCGCAAAGGCTACCGCCACTGCCGCGGTGCCGGTGGCCACATCCAGCACCTTGCTGCCCGGACGCGGTTTGACAAAAGACACCAGCCGGTCGGCACTGAAGGGGAAAAACCGTGTTGATGGATTATCGTAACCGGAAGCCAGTCCGTCGAAGGTTTGCCTTACAGCGTTCCTGTACTGTAAGGCATCCTCTTCATTCATAGTGCGGTGAGGGCTTCACCGAATGCAACCTGGTAACGTTGGCGAAATTCATCCAGCGTAAAACTGTGGTTCTGGGTGCCGTGCTGTTCTATCTTGATGGCACCCATGAGTGCTGCAATGCGCCCGGTAATATTCCAGTCCAGACTGTTCATCATGCCGTACAGCAGGCCGCCACGAAACGCGTCGCCACAGCCAGTCGGGTCAACAATGCCGCTGACCGGAGCGGCCGGGATATCCAGCCGCTTGTCGCCAAGATAGATATGCGAACCCTCGCCACCCCGCGTCACGATCAATGCCTCAACCTTTTCAGCAATCTCGTGGGGCGACCAGCCGGTACGGTCCTGAAGCAATTGTGATTCGTAGTCATTCACACACACCCAGGTTGCCTGTTCGATAAAGCGTTTGAAGTCATCGCCGGTGAACAGCGGCATGGCCTGCCCGGGATCGAAAATAAAAGGTATGCCGGCTTCCATGAACTGCTCGGCATGGTCGATCATGCCCTGCCGGCCATCCGGTGAAACAATACCGATCTTGACGCCCTTGGCCTCGCTTACCGTGACCTCGTGCGAAAAGTCCATGGCGCCCGGGTGAAACGCGGTGATCTGATTGTCATCCTGGTCAGTGGTGATAAAGGCCTGCGCCGTGTAAGCGGAATGAATCGTCTTGATGTGCGTCTGTGAAATGCCGTGCTGAATCATCCATTCTGCGTAGGGCGGGAAATCCTTGCCCACCGTCCCCATGGGTAAAGGCTCGCCACCCAGCATCTTTAGATTGAAAGCAATATTTGCGGCGCAACCACCGAATTCGCGGCGCAGTTCCGGTACATGAAAAGCCACATTCAGGATATGCACCTTGTCCGGCAGGATATGGTTCTTGAAGTGGTCCTGGAACACCATAATGGTGTCGTACGCGAATGAACCGCAAATCAGTGCTGACATAGTGTCTCCGGATAACTGTTGTTGTAATGGCTAACACGCATGCTCGACTAGCCTGAAAGCAGAATCGCCCAGACCACGACGGCGTTGGTAAATGACAGAAAAACAGCTGCTGACCCCAGGTCCTTGGCGCGTCCGGCCAGCGGGTGTTGCTCATCGCTGATACGGTCTACCACAGCTTCGATACCGGAGTTTAGCATTTCAACTGTCGGCACGATCAACCAGACACCGATCATGACAGCGCGTTCCAGGGCGTTATTGCCAAGCCAGAAGGCCAGCGGTATCAGCAGCACGGAAAGCGCCATTTCCTGGCGGAAGGCCGCCTCGTGCCTGAAGCAGGCGACAAAGCCTTTATAAGAAAATCCCGCGGCGCGGATAATTCGTTTGATGCCGGTGTTACCCGCATCAGCCATGGTAACGGCTCAGCTGTGGTCGCCACTCCAGCGAACGTCCAGCTCGCGCGCAGCGCGCACTTCGTCGAGCCGGCGTACCGGCTGGGTATGCGGCGCTTCGTGGAGCAAATCCGGGTTGGTTTCCGCTTCTTCCTGAATCTTCCGCATGGCTTCGACAAAGCCATCCAGTTCGTCGCGTGCTTCGGATTCGGTTGGCTCGATCAAAAAGCATTCAGGCACCAGCAACGGAAAATATGTTGTCGGCGCATGATACCCGAAATCCAGCAGGCGTTTGGCAAAATCCATGGCGGTTACACCCTGCTCTTTGGACTGGCGCTTCAGCGTGACAATGAACTCGTGTGTGGCGCGTCGCTGGGGATAGGCCAGGTCAAAACCCACGTCCTCCAGGCGCTTCATCAGGTAGTTGGCATTCAACGTGGCGTATTCCGCGACCCGGTGCATACCTTCACGGCCGAGCATGCGCGCATAAATGTAAGCGCGCAGCAGGACACCTGCATTGCCCATAAAGGCTGACAGCCGGCCTATGCTCTGCGGCCGTTCTTTTTCTGTAACCCAGCAATAGTCATCACCATCGTTCCCGACCAGCGGCAGTGGCAGGAACGGCTCGAGGCGTTCGCTGACGCCCACCGGACCGGCACCCGGGCCACCGCCACCGTGCGGCGTGGAAAAGGTTTTGTGCAGATTCATATGAATAACATCGAAACCCATATCACCGGGACGCACCTTGCCGAGGATGGCATTGAGATTGGCACCGTCGTAATACAACAGGCCACCGGCATCATGCACAATGCCGGCAATTTCCTTGATCCGGCGCTCGAATACACCCAGCGTTGACGGATTGGTCAGCATAATGCCCGCGGTATGCGGACCGACCGCTGCGCGCAAAGCGTCGATATCGACATCACCATCTTTATTGGTCGGTATCTCGTGCACCTTGTAGCCACACATGGTTGCCGTGGCCGGGTTGGTGCCGTGCGCAGCATCAGGCACCAGGATCTCATTGCGCGCAGTGTCCTTGTTGGCATCGTGGTAGGCGCGGATCATCGCCACACCGGCAAATTCGCCTTGCGCACCGGCAGCAGGTGTCAAGGATACGGCTTTCATACCCGTCACATCCTTCAACATTTCCTGCAGTTCGTACAGGCAGGCCAACACCCCCTGACCGGCTTCGGCAGGCGCCAGCGGGTGGCGCGCCAGGAATCCCGGCAACATCGCCAGCGAGTTACAGGCCCGCGGGTTGTACTTCATGGTGCAGGAACCCAGCGGATAAAACTGGGTATCGATGGAAAAGTTTTTCTGCGACAGCCGCGTGTAGTGACGCACGGTCTGCATTTCCGATGTCTCCGGCAAGGCCGGCACGTCTTCGCGCAACATGGCAGCCGGTAAATCGTCAACGGCGGCTTCTTCAAACGGCGCCTGTGCAGTTGCGCGCCGACCAGGCCGTGAGTGTTCAAATATCAACATAGCTATACTGTCTTCAAAATCGTCAGAAGTAACGTTTCAATCTATTAAAGAGCTGCCAGCGCCGCATCGTAATCTGGTTCCTGTGCTATTTCGGGAACCAGCTCGGTATAAACCACCTTGTCGTTCTCATCCAGCACGACTACGGCGCGCGCGGTAATACCGGCAAGCGGTCCATCTGTAATCAACACGCCATAGTCCTTGGCGAAGTTACGTGAACGCATCATGGACAACGGTACGACCTTATCCACGCTCTCGGCAGTGCAAAAGCGGCCCTGTGCAAATGGTAGATCAGCTGATATTACCAGCATCACCACATCATCGCGCCCGGCAGCTGATTCGTTAAACTGCTTCGTCGAGGTAGCACAAACAGGAGTGTCCAGGCTGGGCACAATGTTCAGCAGCTTTTTCTTACCAGCGTAGTTCGACAGGCGTACATCATTCAGCTCGCCATCCACGAGGCTAAAATCAGGCGCCTGGGAACCGACCGCAGGCAGTTCTCCGTTAGTATTGCTTGCGTTGCCATGCAGGGTAATTGTTGCCATGTTCGCTCTCCTTGGTGATCGATTCAGGTTTACGCCATTTTCGGCTGTACCGGGCAACCGGCAGTCGTCTGCGTGTCGATAACGCGCGCCAGGTGATCCTGATACAGGTTCAGATCTTCTTCAGTCTTGGTTTCGGTTGCACACACCAGCAGGCAGTCAGCCAGTTCCGGGTAATCATCAACCAGTTCGTAACCGGGCTGCAGGTTGTGGGCGTACAGCGGCCGTAACAAGCGCGGCCAGGACAAGCTGCTACTCATAACCGCTTCATGAAAGTACGGCCGGTTAAAACGCGGCTGCACATACTCATTGGTCAGTTTCTCAACCAGCGCACGGGCATTGGCGTGACAGGCCAGCGCCACGCGACGCAGACCCTCGCCTCCGACTAATGCCATGTGGATGGTTGCGGCTGTAACCAGCAGGCCCTGGTTGGTACAGATATTGGAAGTCGCCTTGGAACGGCGGATGTGCTGTTCGCGCGCCTGCAGGGTCAATGTATAACCAGTACGACCGTCGCGGTCGACCGTGCGACCGACAATGCGGCCCGGCATCTGCCGCACATAGGCCTGCCTGGCGCACATGAAGCCGAAGTAAGGCCCGCCGGATGACAGCGGAACACCCAGCGGCTGCCCTTCGCCGACCGCAATATCCGCACCCTGCTCACCCCATTGCCCCGGCGGCTTGAGCAACGCCATGGCGACAGGATTTACAACCGCAATCACCAGTGCACCATTGGCATGCGCCCAGTCGGTAATCGCGTCAACGTCTTCGAGTACACCAAAGAAGTTTGGCTGCTGAATCACCACGGCGGTGATGTCTTCGCCATCGTAAGCCTTGAGGCTGTCGACGGCAGTATGTCCACCGGCATTGTCGAATGGCACCTCCACCAGCTCGATCTGCTGGTTGGTAACAATCGCCTGGGTAGTTTTGCGGTAAGCCGGATGCACATTGGTCGGCATGAGGATACGACGCGATCTGGATTTGCGATTGCCGCGTACCGCCATCAATACAGCTTCGGCCAGCGCCGAGGCGCCGTCATAAAGCGACGCATTGGAAACATCCATCGCCATCAGCGCCGTCATCATGCTCTGGAATTCATAAATCAGCTGCAAAGTGCCCTGACTGGCCTCGGCCTGATACGGCGTATAGGCGCTGTAAAACTCACCGCGCGTAACGATCTGCCAGACAGCTGCGGGAATATGATGTTCGTAGGCTCCCGCGCCGATAAAGCACAACGGCTGTCCATCCTCAGCCGCACGCTGACTCATTAAACGGGTAATCTGCTGTTCGCTGAGCGCTTCGGGCACACTGCCGAGTGTGCCACAGCGCAGCTCTGCAGGTATTTCATCGAACAGGGTTTCGATATCATCGACACCAATGGCATCGAGCATTTCGCGCACATCCTGTTCAGTATGGGGTACAAATGGCATCGGCTTACTCTGACTCTACAAAGGCCTGATATTCACTGGCATCCATCAAACCGCTCAGCGCATCGGCATCGGCGGGTGTCATTTTGAGCAACCAGCCTTCACCGTAAGCGTCGTTGTTCACCGCTTCGGGAGTATCTGCGAGCGCTTCGTTGCCTTCCACAACGGTACCGGCAAGCGGCGCATAGACGTCAGAAGCCGCCTTGACAGACTCGACTACGGCGCAGGCTTCCTCGAGCTCCAGTTCGCGACCATTTTCAGGCACTTCCACATACACCATATCACCCAGCTGTTCCTGGGCGTGGTCGGTAATGCCAATGGTGACGCTACCGTCGTCGTTGGCACGCAACCATTCATGACTCTTGCTGTATTTCAGATCCCCTGGCAATTCACCCATTGGTCTACCCTCAATTTAAGACTATGTTTATAACTCGATTAATCCAGATCGATTTGTGTCTTGCCATTGCGCGCAAACGGTGGCTTGACCACCCGCGCTGCCAGCAGCTTGCCACGAATTTCCACCTGACAGTGGTCACCGGTATTTGCCGGTACACGTGCCAGTGCAATGGAACGCCCCAGCGTCGGTGAAAAACTGCCGCTGGTGATTTCGCCTTCGCCACCGTTCTCGACCACGACTTTCTGATGATTACGCAACACGCCGCGGTCTTCCAGCAACAGGCCGACAAACTTACTGGCAGGCCCTGCGGTGCGCTCTGCCTCCAGCGCTTCGCGGCCGATAAAGTCCCGGTCTTCCGGTTTCCAGCCAACCGTCCAGCCGAGGCCCGACACTAACGGTGAAACGCTTTCATCCATATCAGTGCCATAAAGGTTCATGCCGGCTTCCAGGCGCAGGGTATCCCGACTGCCGAGTCCACAGGGCTTTACGCCCGCCTCGGCAAGCGCATTCCAGAACGCTTCGGCTTCAGTATCCGGCAGCATGATTTCGAAACCGTCTTCGCCCGTGTAACCGGTACGTGCGACCAGCCAGTCTTCGATTTCAACGGCATAGAACAGGCTAAGCTCCGCCGCCGCGTCTCTCCCGGCAGCATCGAGCAATGGCAACACCTTTTCACGCGCCTCCGGACCCTGCACCGCGATCATGGCGAGCTGTGGCTGCTCAATAATGTCCAGCTGAAAAGCTTTTGCCTGTTCCTGGATCCACGCCAGGTCCTTTTCCCGGGTAGACGAGTTGACCACCAGCCGGAACCAGGTCTCGGTCAGGTAGTAGACAATCAGGTCATCAATAACACCGCCGTCGGGTTTCAGCATGCAACTGTACAGCGCCTTGCCTTTTTCCTGGAGCTTATCGATGTTATTGGCGAGCAGATAACGCAGAAAATCACGCGTTTTCTCGCCAATGAGATCGACCACGGTCATGTGCGATACGTCAAACATGCCGGCGGACTGGCGCACGCGTGTGATGCTCTTCGATCTGCGAACCATAGTGGATCGGCATATCCCAGCCGGCGAAGTCGACCAGCTTGGCGCCCATGGCAACATGTGCGTTATATAAAGGGGTTTTTTGTCCCATAGTGTGACTCTGTATACCGAATTAGTGTGCGCTTTCGTCGCCCGAAACTGTGGCGCGACGGCCTGTACAACAACCGTCGCTCCTCTGTCCGGTAACCTGAGAGTGTAGGCAGATCGCCTTCCCCTTCGGTGGGCACGAGCCTGCAGCCGCGCCGCTCTCCAGAGTCAATCCGGCTTGTGAAAAGCCTGCTGCTACGGTCCTTTTGCCTGAGCGATTCCGAGCGAGTTGCGCCTTCGGCGACCGGCGGAGCCGGTCCTCTCCCGCAGCAGCACGAGATTGAGGGCAGACTATACCCTGACAACGAGAGAGCGCCAAGCGGCGCCTGCTCAATCCCATCGCCGGTACGCGGATATTACGGCAAGTATCTGCCCCGCCCGGGGCGCACCAGCCTCAATCGAGCAAGCTGACCGGATCGCCAACCCGTATCACGCCAGCGCTTCTCGGAATCAGGTTCTGCCCAAAAAAGACGCCACCTTCCGGGCGACGGCGATACATGCTCAGTGTGCGCAGTGGCTCTTTGTCCGGGCTTTTGATACCGCGATCCGGATCGACAGTGGTAAATACGCAGCGTGAACAGTTTTTCACCCCCGCAAACTCGACCTCACCGACTCGAAAACGCTGCCATCCATCCTCGGCGTAGGGGACATCACCGTCGACCACCAGGTTGGGACGGAAACGGCGCATGTCGACGGGGTTGTCGAGACGACTGTTGAGATCAGCCAGCGAAGCCTCGGTAATCAATAACAGGGGGAAACCGTCTGCGAAACTGACCTCGTCGTCCGCCTGGCCGTAGTCCTGGTCCACGCCTCTGACCAGGTCATCGGTCATCTGTACCAGGCGACAGGAGACCCCCAGAAAGTCACAAAACCAGGCATCGGCTTCAGGGTTTGCCAGCATGGCATCTACCGAATCCCGCCACACGGTAACCCGAGCGGTTTGTTGCTGCTCCGGATACAAAGGCAACCGCAATACGTCACAGGCATCGGCGGCGACGACCAGGCTATCACCATCAATCTCGGTGTGAACCGTAGCCAGTGCGGGATACTGACGTGCGGTAATGAATTTATTGTCGTCATCAACCAGCATCCAGCGACGATCCCAGGGTAGTCCGCGCGGCAAGACTTCTGCTTCATTCAGTGCAATGCGCCGGGTGGACTTGATGGGGTAAATATTGATTTCGGTGACGTTCATGCTTTCTGCGTTCGACTAGAGTCCCATCGCCGAACGGATGACCAGGTTCTTCAAGGGTGTTGCCGCATCGAATAGTTTCAACCCGGCGTTGCGTAACCAGCGAACCGGCGGCGCGGTGGTGCCGAACAGGTGCTTGAAACCATCCATGGCCAGCATGGTCGCCATATTGTCGCCCTTGCGAGCACGCTCGTAGCGCCGCAACACCGGCAGGCTGCCAATATCCCGGCCAGCATGCCGTGCATCCTTCAGCACTGCTGCCAGTTCACGCACGTCCTTGAAACCCAGGTTCACGCCCTGGCCTGCAAGGGGATGAATCACGTGCGAGGCATCCCCTACCAGGGCGATACCGGGTGCGACGTAGCGTTCGGCATACTGGCGCGCGAGCGGGAATAATGCCCGCTCGCCGCAGGACAGCACATTGCCGAGACGATACTCGAAGGCTTCACCAAGCTCGGCGCAGAAGCTGGCATCATCGAGTGACAGCAGGCGCTGTGCCTCGTCACTGGTTGCTGACCAGACGATTGAAGACTGGCCGTCACGCAGCGGCAAAAAAGCCAGTGGCCCGGTTGGCAAAAACCGCTGCCAGGCAGTTTCATCATGGCCACGCTCTGTGTCCACCACCGCGACCAGCGCCTGCTGGCCATAGTCCGATGCACGGGCGTGGATGCCCGCATAGTCACGGATATTCGAGTGCTTGCCATCTGCGCCAATCAGCAGGGATGCAAGCAGACTGCGACCATCCTCGAGAACAATATGCTGTTTGCCGGCACTTTGGTCTATTGATACAACGTTTGCCGGACAGAACCGATCAACTTCCGGCAGCGCCTGGATAACATCAAACAAGGCCTTTTCAATGACTCGCGATTCAACGATATGCCCAAGATCAGGCTCACCGAGTTCAGCACTGTCGAAATGAATCTCGCCACTGCCGCCCGCATCCCAGACATGCATATCGTGATAGGCGCAGGCATATGGCGCTATCGAACTCCACGCACCGGCATCCTCAAGAAGTTGTTGAGATACCCGGCTGATAGCATAGACACGCAAATCAATACTGCCTTCGGCCCAGCTCAATTGCGGCTCGCGCGCCTCGACGAGCGCCGTTTTAAAACCGTTACCACCGAGCATGGCAGCCAGCGACAGGCCGACCAGGCCACCGCCGACAATGGCAACATCATAGTGTTCAGTTGTCATACATTTCCAGACCACGCGCCAGCCGTGGCAGACGCCCGGCGCGTCCCATTGTCATGCGGCCGAACCAGCGCTTTGCCGGCGGGCAGATATCCATTGCCAGCATGCCGGCATCGCGCAACCAGGTAACCGGCGGCAGCGACTGACCAAACAGGTGCACCATACTGTCAGTGAACAATGCAACACGATGCTGATCACCCTGTCGCCAGTTGGCGTAGCGCTGCAGGACATCAAGTTCACCGATATCGCGGCCACTGCTGCGCGCGTCGAGAATGACATCCACCAGCGTCGCGACATCACGCAAGCCCAGGTTGAAACCCTGACCGGCAATCGGGTGCAGGGTGTGCATCGCATTGCCCATCAACGCCAGGCGCGCACGCACAGATTCCTTCGCCTGCAGCAGTTGCAAAGGGAACGCGTGGCGTGCGCCCACCCTGTTGAAACGGCCAAGACGGTAACCGAAACGCTCCTGCAGTCGTTGCAGAAATTCAGTGTCATCCAGCGCCAGCATGGCCTCACCTTGATCGGCATGTACCGTCCACACCAGCGCGCTACGCTGTTCGGTCATCGGCAACAGCGCCAATGGCCCGCTGTCTGTAAAGCGCTCGTAGGCTATATTATTGTGCGGTTTGTCAGTGCTGACGTTGGCAATAATTGCGGTTTGCCGGTAATCGCGCTGCACCGTCTGGATACCCAGCTGTTCGCGTATTGATGACTGCGCACCATCGGCGGCAACCATCAGCTGTGCCGTGTACGGCTTCGATTTTTCATTGTGCTCTATATCGACATGTACGACATCATCATCGACGTGAAAACCTGTCAGCCGGGCCGGCGACAACACCTCTACGGTTTCCAGTTGTTGCAACCGTGCCTGCAAAACCCTGCCCAACACACGTGCGGCAGCCACATAGCCCAGTGCAGCCACACCTTCCTGTTCACGACGCAGGCGCGTAAAGCCAAAATGGCCGCGGTCCGATACGTGAATGGTATGAATAGGACACACATCAGCTTCCAGCTCTGACCACAGGCCGAGGCCGGAAAAAACACGCTGGGAACCCTGCGCCAGTGCAATACTGCGCTCGTCGTAACCCGGCTGCTGATCAGCACTCAATGGATACGCCTCGACAATCGTGGTGTGCACACCCGACTGTCCCAGGGCGCACGCCAGACTGGCACCTACCAGGCCGCCACCCACAATCAGGACATCTGTTTCAGAGGTCATAAAACACTCAGGGCAGGTCAGTCATACGCCCAGGACACTTATCGCTACGATTTTTGTTATCACGGTTTGTACTCCTCTACACAGAGTTCAGCGCGCCATCAGCGCTTCTATCTCGTCAACATCTTTTGGCACATTTTTACTCAACACATCGTAACCATCCCGTGTCACCAACACGTCATCCTCGATGCGCACACCAATGTTCCACCATTTTTTCGCCACGCCCTTGCTGCCAGCAGCGATATATATCCCCGGCTCGACGGTTAACACCATACCCGGCTCCAGCACGCGCCATTCCTCACCGACCTTGTAGTCGCCGACATCATGTACATCCATCCCCAGCCAGTGGCCGGTGCGATGCATGTAGAACCTGCGGTAGGCCTGATCCTTGATAAGTTTGGGCGTACGCCCCTTCAGCAACCCGAGCTTGACCAGACCACGGGTAATAACCTTCACGGCCGCTTCATGGGGCGCATTCCAGGTATTGCCGGGATACACTTCCTCTATCGCCGCCAGCTGCGCTTCCAGCACCAGTTCGTAAATAGCACGCTGCGCCTTGCTGAAACGACCGTTAACCGGAAAGCAGCGGGTAATATCAGAAGCGTAGTACTCATGCTCGACACCGGCATCTATCAGCAGCAGGTCACCACTGTTCAGCTCAGCATTGTTTTCCGTGTAGTGAAGGATACAGGCGTTCTCGCCGCCACCGACAATAGACGGGTAAGCGGGTTCACCCCCGGCCTTGCGAAACTCGTGCAGGTACTCGGCCTCGATTTCGTATTCCATCATGCCCGGCTCACACTCGCGCATGGCGCGCTTGTGAGCACGCGCGGCGATATTGGCCGCCTGGCGCATCACCTTGACTTCGGCGCGGCTCTTGTAAAGGCGCATGTCGTGAACAAAGTGCTCGAGGGAAATAAATTCGTCCGGGGCCTGCTTGCCGGCGCGCGACTGGCTGCGCAAACGGTTGACCCAGCCGATCACACGCTGATCAAAATCCGGAGTGGCGCCCATGGTATAGAACACCCGCTCGTGGCTCTCCAGAAGACCGGGCAGAATGTCATCGATATCACCAATCGGGAAAGCGTCATCGGCGCCATAGTATTCGATAGCGCCTTCCAGGCCTGCGCGCCGACCGTTCCAGGTTTCCTTTTCCAGGTCACGGTCGCGACAGAACAGCAGGTACTCACCATGAGGCCTTCCAGGCACCAGCACAGCGACCGCTTCCGGTTCGGCAAATCCGGTCAGATAATAGAAATCACTATCGGGTCGAAACGGATATTCCACATCGCGGTTACGCGTGCGCTCAGGATTGGTCGGCAGAATGGCGATTGCGTCCTGTCCCATCATGCGCATCAACTGTTTACGCCGGCGGGCGAATTCTTTCTGGTCCATAGTCACTGTATCCGCGTGGGAGCCTTGCCAGGCTGTAGTTCCTCGTTAACAAAGAGCACGCCGATACGCACGTACTCGACCACTTCCTCGAAAGCAGCCTGTTCTTCCTCGTCAGGTGAGTCAAGATCAAAATCTACACGCGTAATCTGGGCAAAGTCATCAATCAGCTCACTAACCTCTTCCGCAAGCTGCGCCTGTTGCTTCACTCCTCCCAGTCCCAGGCCCGACAAAAAACCTCCACACCAGCTGCCCAGCGATGCAACCCGGTCACGCAGAGCATCTTCGTCATCCGGCAACAACAGGGTAAAGTCCAGATCGGGGCTGTTCATCCGCGCCAGCTCGTCCTCGTACAGCGCCTGAACCAGCTTGAAGGCTTCCGCCTGCGGCTTGTCTTTGGGATTGTAATCCTCGAATACCTCTGTCATCCAAAGGCGGGGATCGGCAAAGCCGGCAGCACAAATCAGGCCGGCGAGCAGCCCATGGCAGTCCGAAGGATCCATGGAAGTCTGGGCACGCGCCAGTGCATCGTCCAGCGAGTAATAGTCAAGCTCTTGATTTACAGACATTGTGTAATTATCGCACAGCATCAAGATTGACGCATTTTTAGGCCTTCTCTATAGTGGGCGCATGTCAAATCCAACACCCCAATCTGTTACTGAGCAGGAACTGCGCAAACTCGAGGTTCGCCTGGACGAACTGGTCACCAGCATTGAGCGGCTGAAAGAAGAAAACCGCTCCCTGCGCGACCAGCAGGACAACCTGGTTACCGATCGCGCCAACCTGATAGAAAAGAACGAAATGGCCAAAACCCGCGTGGAAGCCATGATTAACCGCCTCAAGGCGATGGAGCAAGGTGCGTGAACAGCGAAGCCAAGCCCATGCGTGTCCATATCCTCGACAAGGAATATCTCGTTGCATGCCCGGATGACGAGCGTGAAGCCCTGTTTGCTTCTGCCGAATTTCTCACCGACAAAATGAAGGAAATCCGGGATTCCGGCAAAATCGTCGGTGCCGACCGGATTGCCGTCATGGCCGCCCTCAACATGGCGCACGAGTTACTCGAAAACAAGACTGTCAAAAGCGATTACCAGCACGATATCAGCAAACGCATCCGCGCCCTGCAGGACAAAATCGACGTTGCACTTAACAACGGCAATCAGCTCGAACTTTAGTGTAGAATAGCCAACGCACCTTCTGCACTGCGCGTTAGCAGTTAAGATCTCCTTGAGCCTAAATTTGTCCCCGGGAGTCGGTTTGCCAGGCCAGTGTGCATGTCCGCCACGAGTGGAAAGCCTTAGGCATGGCACTCATTCCCACCTGAACCTCTGGTTCAAGGGCAATAATCGCGACGGCAACTGCGGAAGGTGCCTCTTGCTAACCGAAACCAGATAACACACGCGAACAAGCATGGGCTCCAACCCTGGAAAACAGCCGGACCGCCATAAGCAACGCCAGGCAATCCGCACCCAACGCCGGGCACTCAGCCCGATGGAACGCAGATTACGTTCCGAAGCCCTGTGCGCCCAGCTGTTCAGACAGCCGGTATTCCGTAGCGCCAGTAACATAGCGCTTTACTTGCCCGCTGACGGCGAAATCGACACGGCGAGCATCATCGGTCGTTGCTGGAGCCTGGGCAAAAAAGTGTATTTGCCAGTACTGGTGCCTTTTCTCGACAACAGCCTCTGGTTCGCGCGATACAAGCCGGACACCCGACTGGTCAGTAATCGGTTCGGTATCCCCGAGCCACAGATCGTACACCGGCAACGGGTAAAACCTCTGGCACTCGACCTGGTGCTTACCCCCCTGGTCGGTTTCGACCAGCAAGGCAATCGCCTGGGCATGGGTGGCGGCTACTACGACCGCAGCTTTGCCTTTCTGCTACGCCGCCGCAACTGGAAAAAACCGCACATGGTCGGGCTGGCCTATGATTTCCAGCAACTGGAAATGCTGCCCGCGCAACCCTGGGACGTGCCTTTGACAGCAGTTGCCACTGACGCACACTGGCATGCTTTTTAATACAGGAAACACTTCATGAACTACTGGCTGATGAAATCGGAACCGGATGTGTTTGGCATAGACCACCTCAAGGCGATGCCGAAAAAAACCGAGCACTGGGATGGCGTGCGCAATTACCAGGCGCGCAACATGATGCGCGACGAAATGAAAAAGGGCGACATGGTTTTTTTCTACCATTCCAACTGCGATGAACCCGGCATCGTCGGTCTGATGAAAGTCGTCAAGGAGGGTTACCCGGATTTCACTGCCTTTGACCCGGAGCAGAAATACTACGACCCCAAAAGCGACCCCGACAAGCCACGCTGGTACATGGTGGATGTGCAGTACCAGCGCAAGACCAAGCGCAACATCACGCTGGCTGAGCTGAAGACCTGCTCACAGCTGGAAGACTGCCCACTGGTGCGCAAGGGCAATCGCTTGTCGATCATGCCCTTCACGAAGAAGCAGTGGGATTTCATACTCAAGCTGGAAAACAAGAAACCCTGAACGCAGGTTGCCACTGCATGAATAGCGGCGATAACAGGGCTTGTTTCTAGGTGCCCAGGAAAAGAGAATACGCCGGGTTATCCAGTTCTTCGAAATTTATGTAACCCAACTCGTCGAGGAATTTACTGAAGCGTTTCTTGTCCTCACCGGGGACTTGTATGCCAACCAGCACCCTGCCGTATGCCGCCCCGTGGTTACGGTAATGAAACAGGCTGATATTCCAGCCCTTACCCATACTTGAAAGAAAGTTGAGCAAGGCACCCGGTCGCTCGGGGAATTCGAAACGGTAGAGTCGCTCGTTTTCGACACCACGCGCCCGGCCGCCGACCATAAAGCGAATATGGGTCTTGGCCATTTCATTGTCCGTCATATCGACAACCGGGTAACCCTCCGCTTGCAGCCTGTCGATCAGCTCCTCCCGTTCCTCGTCACCACCCGACAGCTGTACCCCGGCAAAGATATGTGCGTCACCGGCATCCGCATACCGGTAGTTGAACTCGGTTATTCCGCGCTTACCCAGCGTACGGCAGAATTTGAGGAAACTGCCGGGCCTCTCGGGAATGGTCACCGCCAGCAGCGCCTCGCGCCGCTCACCCAGCTCGGCGCGTTCGGCCACGTACCGCAAGCGGTCAAAATTGATATTGGCACCACTGTTGATGGCCACCAGGGTCTCGTCCCTGGCACCGGTCTGCTCGACGTATTTTTTTATCGCCGCCACCGCCAGCGCACCGGCTGGCTCGACCATGGCGCGGGTATCGTCAAATATATCCTTGGTTGCCGCGCAGATTTCATCGGTGCTGACCAGTATCACTTCGTCGACATGGTCACGGGCAACCTTCCAGGTTTCCTTGCCAACCTGGCGGACCGCAACGCCATCGGCAAAGATGCCGACCTGGTCAAGCACGACACGCCGATTTTGTTTGAGCGCTTCATGCAGACAAGCCGCATCTTCCGGTTCGGCACCAATGACGCGAATATCGGGACGCAACGCTTTCAGATACGCGGCGATACCGGCAATCAGCCCTCCACCACCCACGGGCACAAATACTGCGTCGAGCGGATCGCGGTGCTGCTGCAGTAATTCCATACCGATGGTGCCCTGTCCGGCGATGACGTCAGGATCATCGTAAGGATGGATGAACACCATGTTGCGCTCATCAGCCAGCTGTAAAGCGTGTGCGTAGGCTTCGTCGTAGGTGTCACCATGCAGCAGAGTCTTGCCACCAAGCGCCTTGACCGCATTGACCTTGATGCCAGGGGTAGTACGCGGCATGACAATCAGCGCCTTGACGTTACGCCGCTTTGCGGCCAGCGCGACGCCCTGCGCATGGTTACCGGCCGAGGCGGCAATAATGCCATTGGCACATTCTGCCTCACTGAGACCGGATATTTTGTTATAGGCGCCACGCAGCTTGAAGGAAAACACCGGCTGCAGATCCTCACGCTTCAACCAGATGTGGTTGTCCAGACGCCGGGATAACGATGGTGCGTAATCCAGCGGCGATTCAATGGCGACATCGTAGACTCGCGAATTGAGGATTTTTTTCAGATAATTATCGGTCATCTGCAGATCATACAGCGAGTCTCGGGGGCTGAGTCAATTGGTGTAGCTGATTCGACTTGCCCCCTGAATACCCCGTATGATGCGCGCATTGAATTTTGGAGGTCTGTAATGAACCAGGACGAACTCAAGAAACAGGTTGCCGAGGCGGCCATCGAATACGTGGAAAGCGGCACAATCATCGGTGTTGGCACCGGCTCAACTGCCAATTTATTCATCGACGCGCTGGCCAGAATAAAAGGCCGGATCGACGGCACAGTGGCCAGCTCGATTGCCAGTGCCGAGCGCCTGAAAAGCCATGGCATTCCGGTGATGGACCTCAACGAAGCCGGCCAGTTATCTGTCTACGTCGATGGTGCCGACGAAACCAATGAATATCTGCACCTGATCAAAGGTGGCGGCGGCGCACTGACGCGCGAAAAAATTGTTGCCGGTGCCAGTGACAAGTTTGTCTGCATCTGCGATGAAAGCAAGCTGGTCAAGGTACTGGGTAACTTCCCGTTACCGATTGAAGTTATACCCATGGCACAAAGCTATGTGGCTCGCGAGCTGGTCAAGGCGGGTGGCATACCGGAACTGCGCAGCGGTTTCACCACCGACAACGGCAATATCATCCTCGACGTCAAGGGCCTGGAAATCATGGACCCCTGCAAGCTGGAAACCGAGTTGAATAATATCGCCGGCGTGGTGACCGCAGGTATTTTTGCCAATCGGCCTGCAGACGTGCTGTTGCTGGGTACGGCCAACGGCGTTGAGACGCGCACCGCTTAACCCACTCTCCCTGCAGGAGCGGCCCCCCCTTGGCCGCTCCTGCAGATGTCCAGGCTACCGGGCTATCGCCCGATGGCCAATATCACGGCGACAGTACATGCCCTTCCAGCTGATCCTGTCCACGGCTTGATAGGCTCTTCGCTGGGCCTCAGCAACATCACTACCCAGCGCGCAGACACAAAGAACCCGCCCGCCACTGGTGACCACCTCGCCATCCCTGCCTGCGGTTCCGGCGTGGAATACTTTCACACCCTCTTCCACGATAGCGTCCAGACCATTAATCACGTCGCCCTTGTCATAGCTTGCCGGATAACCACCGGCGGCCAGCACCACGCCGAGACTGGCACGCGGATCCCAGTCAGCGGTTACCTGATCGAGTCGACCATCGATGGCTGCCTCGCAGAGCTCGACCAGATCTGATTGCAGACGCAGCATGATGGGCTGCGTTTCGGGATCACCGAAACGCACATTGTACTCCAGCACCCTGGGCACGCCCTGCGAATCAATCATGACACCTGCGTACAGAAAGCCGGTATAGGGTTTGCCGTCGGCGGCCATACCGTTCACGGTTGGCAGAATCACTTCCTGCATAATGCGTTGATGCATGGCCTCATCGACCACCGGCGCCGGCGAATAAGCACCCATGCCACCGGTGTTCGGGCCGGTATCGCCATCATCGCGCGCCTTGTGGTCCTGCGAGGTCGCCAGTGGCAGGACGTGTTCACCGTCCACCATGACGATGAAACTGGCTTCCTCACCCGCTAAAAACTCCTCAACGACTACGCGATGCCCGGCTTCGCCAAAAGCGTTGCCGGCCAGCATGTCCTGACAGGCATCGATAGCTTCCTGCTCGGTTTGCGCAAGAATGACGCCCTTGCCCGCCGCGAGGCCATCCGCCTTGACGACGATGGGCGCACCCTGCTGACGAATATAGTCAATCGCCGCATCGAGATCGGTAAAGTTGCCGTAGGCCGCGGTAGGAATTCCGTGACGAGCGAGGAAGTCCTTGGTAAAGGCCTTCGAACCTTCCAGCTCGGCGGCCGCCTGGCCGGGACCAAAAATACCTAACCCGGCAGCCTGAAACTGGTCAACCACGCCAAGCACCAGGGGCGCTTCGGGACCGACGATGGTCAGATCAACAGCATGTTGTTTGGCAAACGCAAGCAGGCCGGCAACATCGTCAGCCTCCACGTCGACATTTTCCAGCCTGTCTTCGCTGGCAGTCCCGGCGTTGCCGGGCGCGACGTAGACGGTTTCGACCTGTGGCGACTGCGCCACTTTCCAGGCCAGCGCATGCTCGCGGCCACCACCGCCGATGATCAGAACTTTCATGGCCTAGTGCCGGAAGTGACGCATGCTGGTAAACACCATAGCCATGCCATGTTCGTTGGCCGCAGCGATGGTTTCCTCGTCACGCATCGAACCACCGGGCTGAATGACAGCGCTTATACCCGCTTCCGCCGCCTGGTCGATACCGTCACGGAAGGGGAAGAAAGCATCCGATGCCATCACTGACCCTTTTACTTCCAGGCCAGCATGTTCAGCCTTGATACCGGCAATACGCGCACTGTTGACGCGGCTCATCTGACCAGCACCCACACCGATGGTCATATTGCCCCTGCCATACACAATGGCATTGGATTTCACATACTTGGCCACGCGCCAGGCGAACAGCAAGTCAGCCATTTCAGTATCGCTGGGCGCGCGTTCGGTTACGACTTTGGATTCATTGAGCAGGGCCAGGTCGGCCTCCTGCACCAGCAAGCCACCGTTAACACGTTTGAAGTCCAGACGTGCCGCCGCCTCTTGTGGCCAGCTGCCACACGCAAGCACCCGCACGTTTTTCTTGGCCGCCAGCAACGGCAAGGCATCGGCATTGACTTCAGGCGCAATAATCACTTCCACAAACTGGCGGTCGATAATGGCTTGCGCGGTTTCCGCATCCAGTGCCTGGTTGAAGGCAATGATGCCACCGAAGGCGGATTCAGGATCTGTCTGGTAGGCGCGATCATAGGCATCCAGCAAATTGCCACCAATCGCTACACCGCAGGGGTTGGCATGCTTGACGATGACACAGGCCGGCCCTTCGCTGAACTGTTTGACACACTCCAGCGCGGCGTCGGTGTCACCGACATTGTTGTAGGACAGTTCCTTGCCCTGCAGCTGCGTTGCCGTGGCCACGGAGGCTTCGCTTTCGGCGTGTTCGATATAGAACGCCGCAGCCTGGTGCGGATTCTCGCCATAGCGCATGCTCTGGACTTTCCTGTATTGCAGGCTAATGGTTTGCGGGAAGACCTGAGGCTCATCACCAGCTGTTAATCTGCCCAGATAGTTGGCAATAGCACCGTCGTACCGGGCGGTATGTTCGAAGGTCTTTACCGCCAGGCGAAACCGCGAGGCCTCGCTGACAGCACCACCGTTGGCGGCCATTTCCTCCAGCACACCCGCATAATCATTACTGTCAACCAGCACCGTCACCGCAGCATGATTTTTGGCCGCCGCACGGATCAGTGTCGGGCCACCGATATCGATGTTCTCTATCGCCATCGGCAAGTCACAGTCAGGCCTGGCAACCGTCTGCTCGAAGGGATACAGATTTACCACGACCATATCGATAGGCGGAATGCCGTGCTCCTGCATGACCGCTTCATCCAAACCGCGCCTGCCGAGGATGCCGCCATGAATCTTCGGATGCAGTGTCTTGACGCGACCGGCCATCATCTCCGGAAATCCGGTGTGATCGGAAACCTCGATCACTGGAACAGCGTTATCAGCCAATAGCTTTGCGGTACCCCCCGTGGACAGGATCTCCACGCCGGCGGCATGCAACTGACGGGCAAAATCGACTATACCGGTTTTATCGGAAACGCTGATAAGAGCGCGCTGGATTGCAGACATAATGACTACCTGAATGGTTTCTGGTTAAGGGTCAGAGAAGCCCTGATTGACGATGAACCGCCAGGACACCCTGGTGCCCTGGCGGTTTAGTGAATACAGCTGTTATAGCAAACCGTGCAGTTTGAGTTTCTTGCGCAAGGTACTGCGATTAATACCGAGCACTTCCGCAGCCCGCGTCTGGTTGCTACGGGTATGTTGCATGACACTTTCCAGCATGGCCTGCTCAACCTGGCCAACCACCATGTCGTAGACGTCCTCTGCATCGTGACCTTCCAGGTCCTGGAAGTACAACTCCAGCGATGCCTGCACACAGGCACGCAGCGGCTGCTTGCGGCGCTCCCGTGTCGGCAGCGAACTGACCTGTACCTGCCCCCCCTGCATCACTGCGCTCATGCTGCCATCCCTTGCCGGGCAACCAGCGTGTCAAAAAAAGCATGCGTCATGGCTAACTGCTCATCGATGGCTTCGACGCAATTGATACGCTGGCGGAACTCGGCGCCATTTGGCTGACCTTTGCTGTACCAGGCGATGTGCTTGCGGGCTACACGCACGCCAGTATATTCGCCATAAAATTGATATAAATTATCAAGATGTTCAATCATGATGGTGCGAATCTCCTCCACCCCGGGTTCTGCCAACAACATCCCCGTGGACAAATAATGTTCGATTTCCCGGAAAATCCACGGCCGTCCCTGCGCCGCACGGCCAACCATCACTGCGTCGGCACCACTGCTTTCCAGGACCTGGCGCGCTTTCTCCGGCCCGGTGATATCGCCGTTAGCAATAACCGGTATGGAAACCGCCTGTTTCACGCTGCGAATGGTCTGGTATTCCGCGTCACCGCGATAACCACAGGCACGTGTCCGTCCATGAATGGCCAGTGCCTGTATACCTGCCTGTTCGCTAATTCGCGCCACGCTGAGGGCGTTGCGGTTCGCCGGGTCCCATCCCGTACGAATCTTCAAAGTTACGGGCACATCGACAGCCGATACGACGGCGTCAAGGATCTGCCCGACAAGAACTTCATTTTGCAACAGCGCTGAACCAGCCATTACGTTACAGACCTTCTTGGCCGGGCAACCCATATTGATGTCGATTATCTGGGCACCGCGGTCAACATTGAAACGCGCTGCATCGGCCATCATTTTCGGATCAGCACCGGCGATCTGTATAGATCGAGGTTCAACCTCACCCTCGTGGTCCATGCGGCGCAGCGACTGCTTGCTACCCCACAGGGCCGAGTTACAGGACACCATCTCTGATACGGCAAGACCGGCGCCCAGCTTTTTACACAGTTGTCTGAACGGCCTGTCTGTTACACCTGCCATTGGCGCGAGCACCAATTGGTTGCGCAACTTATATGGGCCAATCTGCATACCGTGCAAACAACTCCTTAAAGTTTATTCCGGAGGGAAAGGCAGCCAATCATACGCGCAGTTTTTGTTTTGGAAAAGATCCTGAGCAACTTTTTTTCAGCGTTGCAGAAATTGCGGGAGCCGCTTGTTTTACAGTGTAAAACGCATGTCAAGACTTGACATCCGATTCATCAGGTTTTTTAACACTTACATAAAATCGAACTGGAAGGAGACTGCGCTCTCACCCGGATCAATAACCTCTAGCATAACCAGCGACTGCTGCCCGGGCGCCATTCCGTTATCGGCTGTAACCGGTTCTTGCAGATATTGTTCTGGACCGAAGCGGCGCACCGCAATGGGTGTACCGGCAACATCGGAGAAGGATACTTGCAACACCGGATAAGCCTGGACAAAGTCGGCACGATTTACAAAAGTTGCGCGCACCAGCAGCGCATCGCCCACATTCGGATGCTCGCGTACTTCGCGTTCGACCATCTCCACACGCGCCAGATCACGACGTAACGGCAGATTACAGTCCAATGGCGCGCATAACAGCTCGATTGCCGGGCGCATCGCCGCAATCTGCACCAGTTGGTAACGTTCAACATAAGCGTACTGAGCCATGAGACCCGCGGTGAGCAACAAAGCTGCCGCTATCGCACCCCATGCCGTGCGGGCACCAGACTGGCCGTGGTCGGCAAGCAGGTATTCATCCGACATGTCGGCACGCCCCACATGCTCGTCCGGCACAGACTGCTCAACAGCGAGTTCGTGAAATTCAGCCGTAACGGGCCAGGCATAGTGGTCGACATCAGCACACCCGAATTCATGTTCGTTGTCAGCGGCTTGCTGTTCTTCCTGCTGTTCTTCCTGCTGTTCTTCTGCTGTTCTTCTTGCTGTTCTTCGACAGCAGGCGGCAACTCGGCACCGCTATCCAGCGCCCGGTCGACGAGATCGTCGATTTCTTCTTTTATCGCCTGCGGCACCGGGTACTGGTAATCCAGCGCCTCCTGCGGATCATCGAATACCGACTTGCTGGCATCGAACCGGTTCTCACAGACACTGCAACGCACCTGACCGGCTGCCAGGCGCAAATACTCTGCAGAAACGGGGTACAAGGTTTTACAGGAGGGGCAAGCTACGTACATGGATTCCCTCGACTAATTACGCTGCGCCTGAAGGCGGACCCAACCATCCTGCACCGCGTGGGGCGTAAATGTAAACCATTGTTGGTAGGCATGCTGTACTTCAACAGCCTGCTCGGCCAGGATGCCGGACAACACCAGCATACCTCCCGGTCGGACCAGCGTTGACAACTGCGGTGCCAATTCTATTAATGGGTTGGCGAGAATGTTAGCCAGCACCAGATCAAACGTCTCTTCAGGCATGGCGTTCGGCAAACACGTCTCCAATTTCCCGTCGACACCATTCCTGGCGGCATTGTCATGGCTGGCCCATAACGCTTGCGGATCGATATCCACACCGCGGGCAGTAGCCGCCCCCAGCTTGAGCGCTGCGATGGCCAGGATGCCCGAGCCACAACCGAAATCGAGTACTTGCTGGCCAACTGGCGGGTGCTGATCCAGCCAGGTCAGGCACAGCGCTGTCGTCGGGTGCGTGCCGGTGCCAAAAGCCAGACCGGGATCGAGGTCAATCAACACCTGATCATCCTTCGCGGGCGGCCGTTGGCTATCAGGACATATCCACAGGCGCTCACCGAATTGCATGGGGTGAAACTGGTCCAGCCAGGCACGTTCCCAGTCGCGGTCATGCAGCGTTTCCTCGATCAGCCTGTGCAGCACTGCGGCGCCATAGGTTTCCGCAAGCTGTTGCTTTAGCGGACCAAGTTCAGCGTCGGCATCGAACAATGCCGTAACGAGGGTGGCTGACCACAGCGGCGTGGTACCAGGGTCGGGTTCGAACAGGGGCTGGTCCGCCGCATCGACAAAGGTAACCGAAAGCGCGCCGCGGGATTCAAAAAATGTCGACAGTTCCTCGGCGTTCAGGTCGCCGGCTTCGAGAGAGAGTTGTTGCCAGGGCATGATTTTCCGCCCGTAGGAGCGGTCTCCTGGCCGCGACAGGCCTAAGCAGATTACCTATCGCGGCCAGGAGACCGCTCCTACAGGCTCAGCTTTTTCTCCAGGTAATGGATATCGGTACCACCGGCCAGGAAGGCTGCATCGCTGCAGATGTCCTGGTGCAGGGCAATATTGGTCTTGATACCGTCGACGACAACCTCCGCCAGCGCACCGCGCATGCGTGCCAGCGCCGATTCACGGGTGTCACCGTGCGCGATCAGCTTGGCAATCATGGAGTCATAGTAAGGCGGTACGGTGTAGCCATTATAGATATGCGTATCAACACGAATACCGGGTCCGCCGGGCGCGTGATACTGGGTAATCATGCCCGGCGACGGCAAGAAGTTTTTTGGATCCTCGGCGTTGATACGACATTCCACGGCGTGACCGCTCCAGCCGATATCGTCCTGACTGTAAGACAGCCCTTCGCCGGCTGCGATCCGTAACTGTTCCTTGACGATATCCACGCCGGTGATCATTTCAGTCACCGGGTGTTCAACCTGAACGCGGGTGTTCATTTCAATGAAGTAGAACTCACCATCCTGGTAAAGAAATTCAAATGTACCAGCGCCGCGATACTTCATCTGGCGACAGGCCTCGGCACAACGCTCGCCCATGGCCATGCGCTGCTCCATGGTAATACCCGGCGCCGGCGCTTCCTCGACAACTTTCTGGTGACGACGCTGCATGGAACAATCGCGTTCGCCAAGATGGATAGCATTACCTTCACCATCGGCCAGCACCTGAAACTCGACGTGCCGCGGTGTTTCCAGGAATTTCTCCATGTACACCGTGCCGTCACCAAAGGCAGTCTGCGCCTCGTTGCGCGTCAGCGAGATGGCGTTCAGCAGGTTGGCCTCCGAATGCACGGTGCGCATACCACGACCACCACCACCGGCCGCAGCCTTGATAATAATCGGGTAACCGATGCCGCGCGCCAGCTTGATATTGGTTTCGTCATCGTCACCCAGCGGGCCATCGCTGCCTGGCACGCACGGCACGCCAGCCTGCTGCATGGACCGGATTGCAGCCACCTTGTCGCCCATGGTGCGGATAGTGTCAGCGCGAGGACCGATAAAGATATAACCGCTCTTCTCTACCCGCTCGGCGAAATCAGCATTTTCTGACAGAAAACCGTAGCCCGGGTGAATGGCGACCGCATCAGTCACCTCAGCGGCGGCAATCAGCACCGGCATGTTCAGATAACTCTCGGCAGACGGCGCAGGACCGATACACACCGACTCGTCAGCCAGCAGGACGTGCTTGAGACTGCGATCGGCCTCGGAATGGACGGCAACGGTCTTGATACCCAGTTCGCGGCAGGCACGCAGGATTCGCAGGGCGATTTCGCCGCGGTTGGCGATGACGACTTTATCTAGCATAGCACGAGAAAACCGGGCTTATTCAATCACGAACAGAGGCTGGCCATATTCGACCGGCTCGGCATTTTCCACCAGAATCGCGGAGACCGTACCGGCCTTGTCAGCCTCGATCTGGTTGAGCATTTTCATCGCTTCAATGATGCACAGCGTGTCGCCGACATTGACTTTGGAACCAACCTCGACAAAAGCTGAAGCACCCGGCGATGAGGATCGGTAGAAAGTGCCAACCATGGGTGAATTCACCGTATGACCTGCTGGAATTTCCGGCTCTGGCGGTGGAGCAGCCGCAGCTGGCGGCGCAGCCAGCCGGAGCGGCGGCGGGTGCGGCAGGCATCATCATCATCGGCGCAGCAGCGACTTGCGCCCCTGGCATGTGGCGGCTGATACGCACCGACTCCTCACCCTCGTGGATCTCGATTTCCGCGACCCCGGACTCTTCCAGCAACTCGATGAGTTTCTTAACCTTGCGAATATCCATAATCTTCCTGCAAGTTTATGATTGCGCGGAAGTATAGCCCAACTTGCGGGGAAATGTTAGCGAAATGCAGCTAAATTCGGCGATTAATCAGCTTCAGGATTTTTGTCGCCAAGATACGACAGCGCTGCCTGCAGGGCCAGTTCGTAACCGATGGGACCCAGACCGCTGATAACGCCGACGGCGATATCCGAGAAGTAGGAGTGTTTGCGGAAATCCTCGCGGGCGTGGACGTTGGAGAGGTGGACTTCGATGAAGGGGATCTCTACTGCCAGCAGGGCATCGCGCAGGGCGACGCTGGTGTGGGTGAAGGCGGCGGGGTTGAAGATGATGAAGTCGATATCTTCGTGCGGAGCGGCGTGGATATGATCGATGAGCTCAAACTCCGAATTGGACTGGAAGGTCATTAGCTGTGCATTCAGCTCGCCAGCCACCACTCCCAGACGCTCGTTAATCGACTCCAGTCCTGCAGAACCATAGTGCCCAGGCTCCCGGGTATCCAAGCAGGTTCAGATTCGGACCATTAAGAATGAGAACTTTCATCATGCACGCAGATTATCCACGCAATCAGCGATGTGCAAGACATTTTGTGATGATGCAAAGCAGTCCCCGCTTCGCTCCGGGAGAACGGATTGGTAAGGTGATCAGATTAACGCCTTCTAATCACTCGCGGGTTACAGTTGCTCTCAATAAATACAAACAGCCGTAAAATCAGTAACCCACCGAGCAGCGCGAGGAAGTCTAGCACCATCAATCACCGCCTGACCATTATTCGCCCACAAACTGCAACCACCGCCACCACACGAGTTGCCGCTGCCAGCATTGAACGCTGCCGGACCGCCCATAGATCGATGATTCGTCCGTTAACCATCTGATCATTTAATGCGATAGGGCAACCTGCCTGTTAGTTGTGACGCCTGCTGCAACACCACACCCGCAATCCAGCTAGTAGTCCGATAATTAACCACCACGCGCCGGCGTCTGCTGGTTTTCGCACAGTATTATTGAGCACGCAACCTCCACCACCACTGAATATGCCGTCAACATGCCCTCCGACCGGTACCGGCCCATCACTTGCTGCGGTACCCGGATCGAGCACTACTCCGTTGCGGGCCCCATCACCATCCATCGAGCCGCCATCGACTATCGTAAGCCGGATACAATCATCACCCTCTACCAACATGGTATTCCCATTACCATCGACCGGTGAGTCATAGGCGGCATCACCTGGATCAGGGCAGACCCCTGCGACTCTGCTAGCAGAAGCGAGCGCGTTTCCGCTTGTCGCCGAGAACGGGAACCAACCATTTGAGTCTGTGTACTTGCGATAGATCGGCACGTTAGGCAAAGACACAGCTTGTGGCAACACGACCTGAACCGTAGCGCCAACCGCCAAGCCAGCAACCTGAAAGTCCAGAATTCCGCCCCCTGAGTGCTGAATACCCTCAACAAGATTAACACGATCCAGAGCAATATCATCTTCAGGCACTACAAAAACGCTGTTCCCCAAGCTGAACGCCGTGTTACCCAGCACCAGTCTTCCACTATTACTGACGATATCGCCGGCAGCTTGATCACTGTAATCCCGCCTGTTACGGGTCGGCTCAACATTCCCATCGACTGGATCAAGATACTCCGGGAGTGCGTCATCATCGCTGTCACCGAAGCCCTCATCTTCATCACTGATACCGTCACCATCGCTATCCTCTGGACCTAACGGGGGCGGATCAATCAACAATTGAACGATGATTTCAGACCGAGCGCTCTGAGGGGCAGTTGCGTCATCAGTGACGACAACCTTCAGCGAATAAAAGCCCTCTTCCAGCCCACTCGGATCAAAAACCAGCATCTCAGAAGTGGCATCACCAATAACTCTGTCAATAATGGCCTGGTCACTACTGGTCCAGTCATAACTCAGCGCATCGCCATCAGGGTCACTGGCATCCACCGTAACGGTAACAGGCCCCCCCGTCTCGACAATAATTCGCGTCGGATCAAGTCCATCCTGGGCCGCTGTAGTCGATGAAATAATCGGTGGATCGTTCGTTATCGCTGCAGTTGAACTGGTCGTAATTACACCCTCCAGACGCCAGAAAGCATTAAACCCCGGAAACTGCCCTGTCGGATCTTCCACGTCTGTGATCAAGTGAGACCATGTCATAACGTAGTTAAAAGTACGCGTGTGTCCCATCGTCGTCATTATTGATCTGCGTGATCTCGGCACTCAATGTGCCGGGGTCAGGATTCAGGAAAAACGCGTTTGGCTGATTAGACGTGAATAGCCCACTAAATGGGAAACTGTCTAGCAGCAAAATTGCATCGGCCGCCCCTATCAGCTTTACCACCCCTTGGGGTGGTGTTGCGGTTGTACTCGGCGGATCGAAGGTAAATGGCTCAAACGGGAACCCCGTAAACAGGAAACCCGGCGTAATTTGCTTAACGTCCTGGAAAACACCGAAGCGAACACCAATAGGATTTCCATCGTTGTCCAGATCCGTACCCGAACCAGGGATCGTCGCGCCACCAGCCGGTAGCCCCGTTACTGAATTGTCCGAAGAAAAGCGATTTGCTCCATCGCAAGTCGTCGAATCCAGACTGGCAAAACGGAAACAACCCGCCAGCCCATCTGTTCCGGGATTCAGACTACTATCCAGTACGTCCGATATTGTCATACTGATAATATCGAAAGACACACCGGAGCCAGCGTCGACAACGTTGACCGTCCGCGTCTCCGGTGTTGCCCCGTTACCCGCATCATCAACACAGGTGTAAGTAAGCACAGTGGTGCCAGGAACACTGGTATCAATCGACGACGGCAACGGCGAAACATCGATCCTGTCACTGATGTCCGAAGATCCGTCCACCGGGTTGGTATCCAGGCAGGTGGCGCCTGGATCGACAAAGGGCTCACCCGTTTGCAGCGTCACGGTAGAGCTACCCAGAAGCGTTATTACAGGCGCTTCATTATCTGCAATCACATTGACGGTGCGAACAGCAACCGTTGGGCCATTACCTGCCGTGTCATTACAGCTAAAGGTAATTGCCGAGCTACCCGTAGCGCTGGTATCCACGACTGCCGGATCAGGACTTACAGTGAAGCCTGGTGTTCCGACCGTTCCAAGAGGAATATCACCATCCAGGTCGTCTGAACAAGTGCCGCCCGCATCGATATATGGCACATCTACCAGGATATCGACCGTCGTGCCGTCAGGGGAGTCGTTACGCCCCGTCTGATCAGGTGCTACTCCCAGAGTTATCACAGGAGGCGTGGTATCTGCGCCTACATTAACGGTTCTGATCACCGGTGTTGCACTATTGCCCTGTGAATCCGTACAAAGATACTCACAGGTGAATGAGCTACCGCCGACTCCGGCGTCAACGCGGTCACAATCCGCCGGAATCGTTGTAAAAGAGGCTGGCGGTGCACTATTGACGTCGATTGCTCCGTCCACCACATCCATACAAACAGCGCCCGGATCGGTATACGGCTGGCCTGGTGTCGCCTGCGCCGGGTTAGTGCCGTTAAGAAAGATGGTCGGGGCTCCATCGGTCACCGTCATTTGCCCTTCAACGCGCCAATTTGCCGGCTGACTAGCAAAACTGGGCGAGTTCGGATCCGTCAGCGAGAACCACCGCACGACCACACCGAACTGCCCGTTACCCAGATCTGTAAGATCCTCGATATATGCGAGGCTGGGGTCCGCGACACGAGTGCTTGGGTCATCTACTGTCGGCGGCAAAAGGAACGTTGTAGACCCAAACACCCCAGCGAAATCTAACGCACTGAAGGTGAGATTTCGGTCACCGACCTGATCAATCGTAATTTCAGCACTGATCGATCCAGTGGCTAAATTACCAGTATCATCCGACGTGACATTAGGAGTAAACGGATACCCGGCAAACAGGAACCCGCTAGTAAAGCCCAGCGTCGGCTGCGGTCCAGCGTCAAAGAAAACCGGATCACAAGCGGGCGGTGCAAGTGTTGCATTGGTACAACCGACCTCACCTGCATCACCGAATACGTTTGGTCCGCTGCCCGTTGGCTGCGTCAAGTTGACCGTTTCCCCTGGCGGCAACGCCGTGAAAACAAAATCGCTTTTCAGTCCGTCGCTATTGTAGTCCTGCAAATCCCATGAGAACACTGCGTCCGCCTGCGCAGTATTGCTGACAGCACCGCCCATTGCAGCAAACAAGGCCACGGATAAAGCAGTTTTGCATATTTTCACATTCATATTTATCACCTCACCCGCCTTAGGGCACTTCAACGCAACTACCAATGGAGGAGAACGACCTACAGCCAGTCCAATATACCATATTTCAATTAGTACGCTTAGTCCCGATACGCCAGATTGTTGTCCTCACAAACCGGGGTTTGGTTTTCGTGATTATCGTACCATAACAACCGCAGGGGACTGCTAAAGCTTGTACGAGAACGAAACCTCAAGGGAGTCCTGCACCATTTCCAGCTCGACATCACCGGGACCAGTCTGAGTCTCATTTGGGAAGAAATTGTCAAAAGTGCCACCAGAGTTTGCTACACCATTCTCCTGGTTTTTAAACGCATGAACATACGCAACACTCCATTCCATATGCTCGTCTGGTTTGTAGGTTGCCCCCAAAGACAAGTGCCATTCCGTGACTGCAGGCGCCAGCGTACTGAACAGCAACTGATCACTGGGCATCGGTGCCCGACCATAGTTACCACCCACGGCCACATCCCAGCGCGAATTCAACTTGTACTTCATACCAAGTTTGAAGACCGTCTGGTCCCGCCATCCGAAGCCAGCACTATTATCTCACCCAGAAACCCTTCCGGCGTATTGACATTTTCGATCGGATTACCAATCGCGTTGATATCGCTGTACAGAACAGTGCTGGACATCGAAGGCGATATCCAATTTGTCAGTTGCTTTAAACGCCAAACCAACTCCGAAATTTTCCGGAGAATCCAGACTACCCTGCTCAGCGAACAACCCTTTATACTTATCGAATTTGGTGAAATAGATTCTTGACTGATAAGCCGCACCAACCGTTAACCGTTCATGCAGCTTGCCACTCCAACCAATCCTGACACCTGCGCCGTAAGCAAAATCGTTACCCCGCCCCGTGAGATTATCTGGATCAGCACTTCGCGTTTTGAACACACCCAGCCCGTATGCTCTAAATGACGCAGCCCCGAAAACAGGCGAAAAACCAATCGAGTGATTCTTAGTCAACCTGTATGCGACTGTCATGGCCAACTGGGCCTGCAGCAAATTAACACCCAACGTGTCACTGACATCGTTTCGCTGCGCAGGGTTCAAAAAGTTCACCCCCAATGGGCTCAACCGTGTATAGCGCGTATTACCGCCGCCGGAGCCAACAAAACTGAAGCCCAAGGTCAGCTTACGGTTAAACTTGTAAACACCCGCCATCGCCGGAATCAGAAACAGGTTCGCCCCACTTCGATAATTGATGGGATTCCCCGCATTCGGAATGGGCCTAGGATCCGGGATGGTAACCTGGCGCTTTGGGTAAAACAGCATCATGTCAAGATCGACACGGGTTCCAAGACCGGTAATTGCCGCAGGATTTGCCGCATTGACGAATCCATCCTGCGCGTATCCAATACCTACCCCGCCCATGGAACGAGATTTGGCGCCTAGCCAATGAGAAACATCCCATTGGTGGCAAATGATGGGGTGGAAACTGCAATACAGACAGCAACAGCTAATGTTAACGCATTGCGTGTTAACTTCATCCGGATGTTCTCCTCCGCGAACAATGCACGACGCAAAACTTGTGTTTGCGCTCGCGCCGAGCTTTATTAGTACTTTTGCTACCTGATCAAAAACGTCATTAATCAGCAGAGCCAACACTCTTGAGAAGGTAAATTGAATATATAGTTGGGGCACAATAACTGCCGAAACAGTTACCCACCCCAGCAAGATCAACTGCGGCTTAACTGAAAACATAAGCATTTATTAATGTTTCGTTTACCAACCAAGGGGCACTCAGATTAACCAAATCACGTAATACACTTGTGCCCACTTAACTCCTCAACATGCTACTTAGTCGCCATAACTCTGTCAAGACCATGTCAACCACAATGCAGCCGAAAATGTACCGCAAAAACAAAGCATTGCCCAATATTCCACTCAAGCGCGCCCAGGTCATCGATGCCCGGCGATCGACGATAACGCTGCGAAGAAGCTATCCAACAGTAGTTCTCAGGCGCAAGAACTCTTAAATAACCGCTCTCTAAGGGTGTGAAGGCCAGCGCAAATCTGTACTCGCGGATCGAACAGACAAAGCCAACGACCTGGAAACTTACGCCCACCTCCAGCATCTGTTCGCCGGAACTGCCTAAGGCAACATCGGTTGAGGCCATTAAGGACTTGGCGCCAGATTACGAAAAAGAAGCAGCATAAGCACTATTGGACAAGCCTGCCGTTTATTCGGCGCTTATAATCGATCACTCCCTAGCCGCTCCAATTGCTACCAGTTGGAGCGATAGTTGCCGAATGGGAATTCCACCCATTGAGAGAACTCGCCTTGTCACGGCGCAACTGTAATATGCGAGTTAAGGGCTGGTATTTTTTCGGTTGTACAGTATATTTATACGGCACAGGGGACAATCTTAGTTACTGGGTAATAGATCCCGATAATCACAATCTTCAGGGAGAGGAGGGCTGAATAAGACTCTCCCACCGACCGCCTAAATAAAAGTAAACTCCACACTCATGACTCATAACACGGCTGAAAGGCTTCTTAATCAAGGGCGATTGATGCGGCAACGGGGTGATTTTATGGCCGCCTACCAGGCATTTTCACGGGCAAGTGTAATCAACCCTGCATCATCGGCACCGTGGGTCGCCTTAGCTGAACTGTGTATGCTGCACGGTCGTTCGGAACAAGTGGTTGAATTCAGTCGGCGCGCAATCGAGTGCGACCCCAAGTCCGCGCGTGCTCACGTCCTGCGTGGTTGGGCAATGGCGAGCAAGACATGTTATGAAGATGCGGAGTGTAGTTATGCGAAGGCGAGGGCATTGAAGCCGGATATGCTCGATGCCATTGGAGGCGAGGCGGATGCACTGGTTAAACAAGGAAAGCATCAGGCGGCATTTGAGCGTATTCGAAAACATATAACGATTGCTACGACTAGTCCCGCGATAGCGATAGCGCTTGCTGATATCGCAGTTAAAATGCATAAAGAGCGTGAAGCTTGCCTACTACTTGAGACATTGATTTCGAAAAACAAACATTCGATGCCGGAGCGCATCATGATGCGTTTTGCCATCGGCAGACTGTATGATCAGATGGGGTGTTACGATAAGGCCTTCCGCCACTATGAGGAAGGCAATAAACTGTCACCTCATAGCCACAGCGTACAGCAGGATCAGCGCCTGTTCGAAGTGTTAAAGAATGCCTTCTCACAGGACAGGCTTGCGAATTATCCAATTGCAAAAGCCGCACCATTTCAGCCGGTTTTTATCCTGGGCATGCCACGTTCGGGTACCAGTCTTGTTGAGCAGATACTGTCTTGTCATTCGGAAGTTTTTGCCGGGGGTGAAATGCAGACAATCCCGGACATCGCTCAGAACATGCCCGCCATTCTGGGTAAGCAAAACGGATTCCCTGCCTGCATGGAGTCACTGACGGAGGCGACAGCAAACGCGGTAGCGCTGGAATACCACTCGAAAATAGAGGCGCTCGCCGGAAACAAGCATATCATTACAGACAAACTGCCACACAACTTTCTATTGCTCGGGCTTATCAGCGTGCTGCTCCCCAATGCACGGATAATTCATTGTGTTCGCAATCCGCTTGATGTCTGCCTTTCAATATATTTCCAGTTTTTCGCCAGAACAAACAGTTTTGATGCCAATGACCTAACAGCCATAGGCCACCACTACAAAGGATATCAGGAGTTAATGTCGCACTGGAAGCAGGTGCTAAATCTGCCGATCCTGGACGTGCAATACGAGGATGTTGTTGAACAACAGGAAGCCATGACGCGTAAAATGCTTGATTTTTGCGGGCTTTCGTGGGAAGAGAATTGTCTTGCTTTTTACAAATCCAGTCGCATCACGCGAACCGCAAGCCACGAGCAGGTGCGGCAACCTATCCATAATCGCTCGGTGGACAGATGGAAATATTACAGTAAATATCTTGAACCATTGAAATCTGCGCTGTCATAGCATGATTTAGCGATAGCCAGCGCCATGGCGCGGCGGCATTACCTGTAACTGGATAGCCGGTATACCTGCAATGAATAAAAATATCATAATCGAATCTGATAACGATAATATCGTTAAGGACACGGAAGATATTCTGCGGATAACAAAGCGGCTGGGCGCAAAATATGCGGACGGTATGCGTATCGTATATTCGGAAACGAGGGGCTTTTGTATTGAAGCACCTGACGGCTTGCCGGAGGGGGCGGATATCATCGAAATGCCCGTATCGTGTCTGCTGCCGACCAGCAAGTTCAGGTTCTCGCTGAA
>CAVWAK010000048.1:0-7926 GCA_963752745.1 uncultured Gammaproteobacteria bacterium | reverse complement strand
ATCTGTCTTCAAGAATCACCGGTGCCATAAACGGTACAACCCTGATCAGAAACCAGCCGTATATCCTTACCGATAACCGGGCAAGACGGGCGATCGGGATCCGGGGGTAGAGCATATTGCCAACCATCAGGCACGGGGTGATGATCATGCTGATAATTGTAACCAACAGAAACACGGGCCAGTAATAAAGGTTGAGGAGAATCTTTTTAAGGACCACTGTCAATTGTTGCTAATCTCATTCTTCAGGTTGATTATGAGCTCGTGCAGATCCCCGACGGTTCTGACCGATTTGACCGCTTCTTCGTTCGCTAGCTTTACGCCAAAAGCTTTTTCCATTGCCACAACCAGATCAACGGCATCGAGGCTGTCCCAGCCCCAGGTCATCATACAGAGTTGCCTCGGGAGTAAGCTGGTCCGGCTCAAGTTCGAATTCTTCGGCTACAGTCTCGACAATTTTCTGGTGTATCTGATCATCGGACATCATTGTGACCACCTCCTGAGCACCAAAGCGGCATTTACACCGCCAAGTGCGAAATTGTTCTTTCATTACAGTATCGAGTTTATGATCCGTTATAATGTTGCGGGGCAGGTTGATCCCGCTGCAGTCCGGATCGGGATTTTCCAGATGCAAAGTAGGAAAAACCTCCTGTCTTTGCATCATTTCCAGCAATATTATTGTTTCCAACGCTCCGGCCTCTCCCAGGGTGTGGCCAATATGCCCCTTCAAAAGAGCTTACCGGGGGGAACGGCCCCGACCACATTACCGATGGCGATGGCTTCGGCGGTGTCGCCCTGCAGGGTGCCGGTGGCATGGGCGTTTACATAATCTATTTCTGAGGGATTAACCCCCGCCTCAATCATTGCCTGCTGCATGGCCTTTGCCATTGAATCTTCATGTTGCTGCCGAAAACCGTGATCGCAATGCGATGTACGAGGAGATCGCTCGCGCCAACGGTCATCCTGAATGGGGTGCCGATATCCGCAAAACTTTCGCGAAGCGCTGGATCGCAAATGCGCCCGCAAGCTGGTGGTACCAGAATGCCGCTGGTCAGTGGCAACAGAAATAGACTGTAAAAGAGAAACCCTGGCGACTGTTCACGCTTGCAAAGATTAAATAGCCATGCCTGTATTACCAGGCATGGCGCCCCTCCATATTTATCAATGCCCTAGATTAAACATCAAGAGTACAGCCAGACTTACCGATAAACTTTAACCGGACGTCCAAATAGCGACAAATACTCCACTCTTCCAGCATTTAGGCATCGAATCCTCGGAAGCATTATTCAGGGAGCAGTTTCTGCGGGTTCTTGACGGCCAGTCGGTACAGTTTGAGATGGAACTCGCACCACTCCACGCCGAACCCCGCTGGACAGAAGTCAGTATGAATCGGGTCGGGATCGACGAACTGATGGTAATCGGTGTCATGCGTGACATAACCGCACCCCCCAGTAGCGGTCTAGCTAACCTGCAACCGGGTGCAAGACTAAAGGTTTAACCCTGGCTGGACGACAAAGCCATCAAGTTGACTCTTTTAGTAGCTGCCGTCCCTATAGTACTCACCGGTGACAATCGCAGGATTTACACGGACTTTTACCGATGGCTAAACCGGCCCACAGAAAACAGCAAAATACCGATGATGAAAGTTATCGTAGTATTTTGACTATTCTGGACAGTCTCGACGCCCTGGTTTATGTGTCGGATATGCAGACCTATGAACTGCTGTATACCAATGAATACGGCAGAAACATTTGGGGCGACATTCAAGGCAAGACCTGCTGGAAGGTGCTGCAGGATGGGCAGAATGGCCCCTGTTCTTTTTGCACCAATGATCGCCTGCTGGACACCACGGGGCAGCCATCAGGTGTATATGTCTGGGAATTTCGAAACACCGTAAACAAGCACTGGTATCAGTGCCGGGACCAGGCCATTCGCTGGACGGACGGGCGCCTGGTAAGAATAGAAATTGCTACCGATATTACCGACAGAAAGCATGCCGAGGAAGAGCTGCAAGTAGCAAAAATACGCGCCGAAGAACTGGCCCATAAAGATGAATTGACCGGGCTGAATAATCGCCGCGCCTTTTTTGAACAGAGCCATCAGGCTTTCAGACAGTCACAACGATACAATCACCCTATATCCGTAATAATGATTGATATTGATCATTTTAAAATGATCAATGATAACTATGGCCACACGTTTGGCGATAAGGTATTGAAGAAGTTGTCACTGCCTTTGCAGAATTCAGTTCGGGATATAGATATTGTTGCGCGCATGGGTGGCGAAGAATTTGCCGTTGTTCTACCTCAAACAGGCATCGAAGAGGCGGCTAAACTCGCCGAGCGCTTAAGAATTGCAATCGAAAAAATTGTTATAAAGAACGAGGAACATGCAATCAGTATTACCGCCAGCTTTGGCGTAGTCACACGCAGCAGTGATGATAAAGATATCGAATCACTTTTGACAAAAGCTGACGATGCACTTTATGTAGCCAAAAAGAAAGGCCGCAACCAGGTTAAAATATTCTAAAGCGTAATACTGTTACTATATTACTTATATTACATATAGTTGCACTATATATTTAAAGTATTATATAGGCGCTATGCCGCACCCAGCCGGGTAACAGTATCGGTCTTATGGATCATGCCTCGTATGCGGGTGCCGACCTGTCGCAACAGAAAATCGCCGCTCGTGAGCTGCATTAATGATATGCAGCTACCGGTACTCAACCGCTTGCGGATTGATCAGCGTCAAGATGATCGGATACCCTGTTGGAAGTTTTACGCAGATTGAGACTGAGGCTGCGGGCGAGATACTTCAGAATCTTGATCGCTATCTCGGGAGACTGTCCAGCCAGCTCTTCGAAGCCCTTACGCGACAGGACTGTCAGTGATGACGGACTACGCGCTCTTACTGTTGCTGAACGTGGCAACTCATCGATCAACGCCATCTCACCGATCGTCTGCCCTTTCCCCAGCTTCGTAATCGTACTCGAATCCCCGCCAGGCGATTTTTTCAGGACTTCCAGTTCCCCGTTAACGACAAAACAGACAAACTCGCCGCTTTCGCCTTCATCAAAAACGGTGTCGCCCTTCGCCAGTTCCAGAAGCCCCAGATATTGATCCAGGATCGATATTTCATCCAGGGAAAGCTCCTGAAACAGGGGAAGCCTGCTCAGGAAATCAAGATTACTGTCAGCCATGTAGCCCCCATAGGGTTGTGTATCTGAATCCATAAGGTTCAGATTGAAAGCACTGCCGGTACCAGTGCGGCCTGTGGAAAACTATCTGGAACAGAAATTCCCGGAAATCAAACCGGGGTCACAAACCTGATTAATCGCGAGACTAACTACGACCTGTTCCCGACAGGCGCCGCGGATGGCGAAACCGGTTTACAGCATTATATCCAGCTGCAAAAGCTGGTGCTTTTCTGGAATTATTCTCACGCCCGGCGACTGGACACTTTTGTGCCAGCCCAGGTCAATACCGAACGACTGCGGCAGATACCGGATTCCTGCCCTATACTTGTCACTGACGCAGGTCAAAGTATGAGCATCGCTTCGCATCAGGGAGGCGGGGAAGGCGCTTGCAGTATGCTGAAACGGGGCCCGATGCGAAGCTGATTACCCTTGTCAGTTCCGCGACCCGGTCCTTTGGCCTTCGCCTTAACCTCCGGCCATAGCCAACCCCTCCCCGGTCACACCTGTCCGCACATTGTCAGTAAAAAAACGGCTCGTCTGACACTGCTTAAAATACGCTTGATTCTGATAGCCGGCGATGAAACCATTTACGAGTAATCATCACGGAAAGACCACATGCCCCACACCTATAACACGCCTCAGGAAGCTGAGGATGATTTTTACGATGCGCTGGAAGAATGTGACCTGAACCGGTTGCTTTCGGTCTGGGCGGACACTGATGACATCTGTTGTCTGTTACCCATGTACCCCTTGATTCAGGGCCGCAAGGACATAGAGGAGGTCTTTTCTCACCTGTTATCTCAGGGCCAGGGCGTGGAGTTATCAGTCACCCACCTGAACTGGATTCAAACCGATGACATCGCCATCCACCAGGTCGAAGAAACCATCCAGAAAGTGCCACCGGGTACGCCGCCACCGCCGCCATTTTACGGTACAAATATTTACAGGAAAGACGACCATGGCTGGCACCTGATCGTTCATCAGAACGCACCTACTCCGCCACCGCCGCCCCCGGAGCTGGAGATGCCCGGGTAAGTACTCAAGGGCTACATAGCGGGATCTTATAGAGCAATTCCGGCCGAATCATCCAGTTGATCCGCCATTCGCTGCCATCTTCCCGTTCCAGGCAGACAATGCTGCCGGGCTGAAAAGCAGTGACAGGCCGGTTTTCATCACCGCTGACCAGGTGTGCCACGAGTTTAGCCATAAAGGGCAAATGCCCGACAACCAGCGTGTTGTGATCCCAGCTGCCACTTTGCCAGTCAAACGCCTTGGGGTTGTCATTCGGGTTGATGATGCCGCTCGACTCAAGCGCCACTCCCGGCGCCACTGCAGCCGCCAGACACTCCGCCGTCTGCGCAGCGCGGAGCTTGCCGCTGTGTATCACCCGTTCTACCCGCACACCTGCAAGCCCGAGAAGTGCGGCCAGCCGCTCTACATCAGCCCTGCCAGCGTCGCTCAGGGGGCGCTCGGGATCAACGTCTTTAGTACATGCGGCGCCGTGCTGTACCAGATACAGTTTCATACCTGTAACTATAGTCAATCTTGATCCCGGAACCAGCAGTACTGGCTGCTCGCTACTTTTTCTCGTCCTAAATTTGCCGGTACGCTAATGCTTGAAAGGCGAAGCCGCCTAACAATCGATAGTCCACGGTCGAAAGTCGGCGACGGAAATTATGGATCAGTAGCAGATCGCAAAAAACAAAAAAGCCCAGGCAAGACTATCGCCTGGGCTTTTTACTGATTAAGACAAAAATGTGCCCGTTTATCGGAGTACCCCTGTCAATACGCAGCACCTTCGCATCCATATTCACTTCTCGCAAGCCTGTCGCTGCCGCTACCGTTTTGATGTAACTGACGGAGTGCGCGTACCGGCCTGTAGCCAGCAAGGAATATCCATCACCGTCATTTCCGGACTCAACCGAAAAAGCAAACAACCCGCCGGGTTTCAGAGCCCTTTCTACAGCCTCGAATACGCGCTCCAGTTCTCCGACATAAATGAAGACATCTGCTGCGAGGACAACATCATAAGCGGATTTTGAGTTACGTAACACGGAGCTGATATCGCCCGTTATCAATCGATCATAGACACCGAGTTCTGCTGCCTGTTCCAACATCCCGGGAGCCAGGTCCACACCGACCAGCTTTTTTGCCTGTGGCCCGAATAATGGGCCACACAAGCCCGTTCCACAGCCGAGGTCGAGAATATCCAGCGAATTATTTTCTTCATCCAGAGCGGCGCTTACTGCCGTCTTCAGGTATTGGGGAACTTTATATTCGAGCACCTCAACCAGATGGCGGTCAAAGTTTCCAGCAGCGCCATTAAACAGCCCGGCCACGTAACTTTCCGGCGCTGTAGTTGTGGTCCTGCCTTGTAGCGCCGCCAGCAGATGTTGTGCCACTCCATTATTTTTGTCGAGTTCGAGGACACGTTCGAACAGAGAGGCGGCTTCTGCGTTGTCGCCTTTGTCCATCAGGAGCTTGGCAAGGTTGTTCATAGCCCTGGTGAATACTGGTTCTATGACAATCGCCTGTCTGAAACTGGAAATTGCTTCGTCCAGCTTTCCGGTTTCATACAACAGGTTTCCAAGATTGAAGTATGCCTGTGCATAATTCGGTATTAGTGCGATGGCTTTCTTGAATGACGCCATAGCTTCGTCTTTCTTGCCACTAATGGATAAGGCGTTTCCAAGGTTATTATGTGCCAGAGCGAAATTCGGATTGATGACAATTGCATCTCCGAAGGCTGTGATCGCTTCTTCCGTCCTCCCGGTTGCCAGTAACGCATTACCAAAATTGGCACACAATTCCGGACTGTTGCGATTATTGGCAATCGCTTTTCTGTAAAGCCGTATCGCTGTATCGTTGTCACCGGACTGATGCGCGATCAGGCCCAGCATATGCAGAGCATCGTTGCAGCCAGGATTGATCTTCAACACTTTCTGATAGAGCTTTTTGGCCTTCTGTAACTTTCCAGCCTGGTGTGACTTCAAAGCCTCATCAAATTTTACTGCCAGTTTATCCGCATAGACTTTAGGTTGCTGGCTGTTGCCGGATTTAGGCTCGCGGTCTTGCATGCTTATCTATATCTGCTTTACAGGTAAATGAACAAACTTCTCGGTCGACGCGGTGAGAGCACGTCGTATGTGCATCGCATAATAGCAGTAGCTCGCAAACAACTGAAATGCGGGGTGAACGGAAAATCAACGAACTGGAGGCGAGCCATAAACCATTCGCCTCATAGCTATCCCTCATGCCGAGATCCCATGACCCGGACGGCAAAAACCAGGGTATGCCTAATATAACGCAATCACCCGCCTGCTCCCCGGCCATACCTGCATGTCACGGATACATTAGAACCCGCCTTACAAAGCATGGTGCTGCGCAATCCCTTTATAGACGATGTTTGATACATTGCGGATGATATCGCTACGTGAACGGATCCAGGTTGTGTAGTTGGAAGCGCTTCGTTGCTTTTCAATAACGCCGATCACTGTATAGGGGTAGCGCTTTCCGTTGCGGCCCTTGACGCTAAGGATACCCATGTCACCGCAGACACGCGCCGTGCTGCCGGTTTTATTGTAAACCCTGGTACCCTTGGGAACGTCGCTGGCCCCGGAGTAAATGCGGTCAGTCGAAGTCGTGGACATCAGCTGTTTGATTTCACGCGCACCGGCCATTCCTTCTGTCCATACCGCGTATAGAAAACGACTGTAATCGTGGACGGATGCCTTGTTACGGTAGGTACGGCCATTGGCTGGAATATACTCGACCAGGCGGGTATCGCGAAAAATCTTTGGGTAACGCTGCTTCAATATCCTTTCCACTGCTGCAGGACCACCCACCTGCCGCGTAATCCAGTTGGTGGAACTCATTATCGGAATACCGGATCATACGTTCCATGTGATCGTCGGCTCTTGCTGCCGTAGACGAGTTCGCCCTCCTTCACCTTGTGGAAGAATGCGGCTGCGATAAAAGGTTTGACCAGGCTGGCCGCCTGGAATTGCACGTCCTCATTAATGGTGACCAGCTTTTCGCCAGTGGTAAAATCGTATACCGACCAGCCGGTGCGCTCATCGTCTGCAATCTTGCCCTGCTGACGCAGGCGTTTGATGTAGCTCTCGACAGCTGTTTCGACGTCGAGAATTTCCTGGTCGCGCTCTACTTTACTCTTCGAGCTACGCGGATTGCTGGCGGTACTGACCAAAGTGGACATCACTGGCTGCGCCCCGTCGTCGTCTAACAATGTCCAGTTTCGGGAACGTACAGCGGCTGCCGCCTCCAACCCTCTGGAACGTAACAGCCGGGTATGGGTTTTCGCGACCTTATTCGCCTGGACGCTGTCTCCACGACGATGATAGACCAGGCCAAACAGATCGTCGTTGACGACCACTTTGAGTTTCCTGGAAACTGCCGGCCCTAGAATCCGCGCAACCTGCTTGCGGTAATCGAGAACACTGGCACTGTCCCGGTGCCACAGGTAAGACACATCGTAATGTGCCTTGGCAAGGCTGACTGACGGCACGCCAAGCAAGCCCAGCAGCCCAAGAGATAACAGCAGATTATTGATAACAATTCTGGACATAGGTGAATTCCTGACGATTTACCAACTAATTCAATCTGTTGAACAGGTATTCTAGAGTGATTTCAAATAAAAGGATAGCCGTAGAGCGTAAAATTTTCCATCTACCAGTCCTGGGCCGGCCTGGGCACAGGTGCATAAACAGTTC
>CAVWAK010000047.1:0-106506 GCA_963752745.1 uncultured Gammaproteobacteria bacterium | reverse complement strand
AAAAGATGTACAGAGTTATGAAAAAACATTAAAATTCCTACTTGTCCGAAAACGGCATTGCTGATTATCGTGGTTTTTATTTTAAGTGCGACCGTACTTTTAGGCAAGCACACACGCTTTCTCTTTCGGACTTTGACGCAGGTATTCGTATCAGGAAAACTAGAAATTAACCATGAGCTTCGTGACACAGAAAAAGTCATAACGCAGATAGAAAAAGAGATCATCGCCTACAGGAAGGGTGATAATCTCTATCACTTCTATCATGGCGGATGCGCTTCTCTATGCAAAAAACCATGCTATCGTGGGTGAAAATCTTTTTCATATTTTTATTGACTTAAATGAACGTGCTGAGCAACTTTTTTGAAAGGTTTATTAACCCTTATATCTCTGTTGAATACGATGAAGAACTTTTAACACGTGAAAAATACAGTGCGAGATATGGAAAACCACATTTGAAAAAATCATTGCAAAGTTTGAAAACATAGAAGAGGGTGGATTTTGATGAGATATCCGTAACCGTTCCCGGGAAGCGTGAAAAATGATGTTGAAATCTCGCTTTTCGGAAAGAGTGATGCAAAGCTGATTGAAGGACTAGAACGCATTAGCGATGTGATGCGCAGTAAAGAGAACTCACTGGTCACCCATGATGGAAACGTATTGTAGGCATGCCCGGCTTTAAGGCCGGCGACAAATCCACCAGAGCTAATGGTTATCGCTATCAGGGCGAGTAGGAAACCGGCAACCCAGCGGGTCGCTAGCGGCGTTGCCTGCGCAGATTTTTTCAGTATCAGGCAGGAGACCCACAGCAGGTAGGCATAGATCACCAGGGCCAGGCCTGCTAGGTGGGCAGTCAGGCCATACTGGCCGACATCAGGTTTATCAACCAGCGCTTTTCACCATGTACCAGCCCAGCCGACTTGAGGCCACCGAAAAGCCAGTTTCGGGATGAGTTTGGCGTCAGCTCTTTGCCCCAGAGGAAGTACAGGAACGGGAGAATACCGTGCCGATGGAGCGACCGAGTACGCGGTGACTGAACTCGAACCAGTAGATCGATTTGAAACCGGCGAGATCCATGCCCACGTTGATTTTTCCGGCAATCTCGGGAGATTCTCGATACTTGGCGAAAACGCTTTCCCAGTCTTGCCGGCCAGCGGTACAGCACCGAATATCGGATCCCATTCCACCATGGAGAGGCCGGAATCTGTCTGGCCGCTGAGACCATGGCGAATATCATGGCGCAGCAAATGGTGAGCCACGCTGCGACCTGGTGGTGGGATGTATCGTCGAGTTGTTGTAAATGCGGCCATTTGTCTCGAATGGTTATTAAAGTGGGACATTCTAGCTGATGTGTCTATGCTATGCTGCCGCAGGCTTTTTATACAAGGCCAAATTGAAAGTCTTTCTGGAGTCTGTCCGGCCAATGTGTAACCCTGATATTGATGCTCGCCGCTGCTGTTTTCTGGCTGGTTGCCGAGCGTATTGTGCGCGATCAACCGGTTGCAGCAAGCCCGGCAACCGTACAGACAGAACTGGAGCCGATGCCGCCAGCGACGCAGAACGCAGCATACTTTCGTTGCTGATATCAACGTGCACACCGAGCTTCTGTTTGCTCGCGTGGAGCAGCTACTTGACGGCCGTGCGGCGCCATGAAGAGCCATTGATTTCCGTGGTGTTGCACGGGCCGGAAGTCCAGTTTTTTCGCGCTGCAGCATACAAGTACAATTACTGCAGCCAAGCTGTCTGTGTTGGGTGCTGTCGAAATCAGTATCTGCCGCACCCAGACGCGCTCCGCGGTATTGGCCTGGGACCGGTACCGTCATTTCTCAATCAGGGGCCCGGCGAGGTGAACGTCTGATCGATGATGCTGACGTTGTTATGTGAGTCGCCTGTTCAGGCGCATCAACAGCGGCTCGATGGAGCCGCGCCTGAATAACAGTGAAAACAGTACTACGCCGTAAAGCGTAGTTGCACTGTCCACCAACCCTCGAGTCGGCTGGCAATGACAGCACCATGTTCGCGACGGCGCCGCGCAAGCCTCCAATGGTCATAAAGAGTTTGAAGTCGGCGGATATGTTCCCGCGGGCCGGTATGACTGATGCCAAATGCTGCAGGCTGACGAGACGCTGATCTGGCGAGCTCAAAGATGCCGCGCCAATACCTATCAGCATTGCCAGCCAGCGTTCCTCGAACACGTTAACTGTGACAGTGGCACCGGCGAGCAGGAACAGTGCGCTGTTGGCGATCCAGCCCTGGTACCACCACTCCGAGACCGCCGTATGGTGTTTCGCCGCGGTAATTTCCAGGCTATGCCCAAGCCATAGCCCGCAAGCCAGGAGGCCATGATTCCCGATACGTGCAGCTGGGTTTCGGCGAGAAGGTAAGCGCCGTAGCAGCAGGCTGGTAATAACAGGTTGCTGGAGGCGCTGGGCCAGCCAGCCCGCGATCACTCCAACCACAAGTGTCCGGTGCCCAGGCCGCCGAACGTGAGAATCAGAAACTCCCATCCTGCAGATGCCAAGTCGATGTGGCCGCTATTGGTTATTGCCACACCGGTCAGTAACGAACAAAACAATGGTCGTGGCATCGTTAGTCAGACTTTCACCTTCCACTTCGGGACGAGGCGTTTGGCGATGATGCCCACACGGTCGAATTTTGTGCCAGTAGCGTGCCACAAATCAGGGCTGTGATCCAGGGAAAGCCGCTTGCATGACCGATGCCGGTACAGCAGAGCAGCAGTGATCAGCGTGGATACCAGCAGAAACTGCCAGCAGCAGAACCGGTAGCAGGTTGCGTAGCAGCAGGCGCGCATTCAGGTGAATGGCGGATTCAAATATCAGTGCCGAGAAACAAAAAATACCAGATCGTGAAAATGGGACCCAGCGCAGGCCGGTATCGAAGCGGCACTGACGATGAGTTGCTGCGCCGGCAAAACCGCCTGCCACCAGTGCGGCACGCGACGGTGAGGCGCGTGTCACTCTCGGCTTCAGCAGCACCGTGAGCAGCATGGCCATTACTATCAGCGCGATGGAGCTTATCGGCACTCGATCTGCGTGGATGTGCAGGTTTGCACCGGGGTTCACAGCAATTCAGCGCGATCAACTTGTCCGTAGCGATCCAGCGTAAGCCGCAGGTGTCCCTGGCAGGGGATACGCCCGGCGATGCGGCCAGAGCCTTCCATGAGGATTTCCTCGAACTGAACAAAGGCTATGACGTGATGATCATTCTGCTCGATAATTTCGTAGTTCATCGACTGGTCTGAAGATTTTCAGCCATTCTGTGAGCAGAAGGCGGTTAATTCACGGCATGACAGCAGGTAACGCTCAATGTTTTGCATTAAGTAGTGCATGGTTATGAATGATGGGTAAAGTCATCCTCAAACAGATCCGAATCATTCGGCTGTGCCGTAAGTGCGCGCGCCGGGTATCTTCGGATTCAAAATAAATTTTTAACATCGCCATCCCGCTACCTTCAACAACAAACGGGTGGTGCTCCAGGTCGGTGACCTTGTTACCGGTCATCGGGTCAATAGTGGTCACGATCACGCTGTGCCTCCTTCCGGGCGATGCGTGCGAACGGCCCGGATGTCGGTGATCTGGAAAAAGTATAGATGGCTTTTCAGCGCCTGCAAGGTGGCGGGAACCGCTTATTGGCGTCAAAGTTCAGACACCGCAAGCAGTGGTGGCTAGCGGTTGTGGTAACGGTTCAGGTCAAACAGTCCGAGAGTTTGGTCTGGAGTGGCGTAATAATCCTGAAACCAAAAGCTTGCCAGCAGCCAGAAGGAGGCATTGGTACGGCGCACACCGTACTGCGCTACAAATCGCTGGGTGGTCTGCCTCGAATGAATGCCGGAATATTTTTTTTGTGAACGCCTTGAGTTCGGACAGCTCGATATCTTCTTCGAAAAAGAAATTCGGATACGAGCCGTGTAATCCCTTGAATATTGTCAGGGTATAGTTGTCTATATCGCGGCGGTCGCTCCCACGTAATGTTTTCGTAGGCTCTTGTTAAGAATGAGGGTGAAGGCCACGTTGGGGCTTGTCTGGCGTCGCTTTGCCGATGCTGCAGCAGGAATGAAGGTTGTATTGGTGAGGTCGGTGCCGGTCAATACGTGCCAGGTTGGTGTCTGCGGCTAGCTAGCAACTTTGTCGTCCTGGGCATGCAAAGCTCGATCGGCAGCGGTTGATGTAATCCATAGTACTGATGTTGGAGCCCAGGCGGCGATGATCGCTTTGTACAATTGCATTTCTGCACGTCATAAGTACGGTAACCGCTGACCTTGTCGATCTTGAGCCATTCATTGGGTTCATCCAGATGGGTTTGCAATGTCGAGTGTAGTGCTCGGCGAATTTGCTTGCGTCGCTTTGAAGCAGCGGAAAGCGAGGAAAAACCGGCTCTTCCCCCTCCATGCGCAGAAAATCCATGTACAAACGCGTGTTCAGCTGGGGCGGAACATTGCCATAAACGTTGAAGCGAGCCACCAGCAGATAGTGGATGCGCTCGAACGTCGGGTAGTCGAGAGCCACCGCAGTTTCAGGGTAGTTGCCCAGCAATCCGTGGTCGACCAGCGCGCCAAAAGTGGCGGAATACGGTGAGTGCGGCGTTCGGGTCCCGCCATCGCCATCCCAGATAGTCTCCATGGCCTGTGTCAGACTCTGGCCAGGGAGTTGTGCAAAATATTTTCCTTTATCGTGAGTAAATACCAGTACTTGGTCCAGGCGCCAAATATACGAAAGGTGTTGCCTTCTTCACTCGGTATTTGCAGGTACGGGGCCTAGTACTTCTTTAAGGAACGCAGGGTTCAGGGTAACAAGATCGCTATCGGGGCTGAAGAACACCACCCAGTCTTCGATGACGTTCAGCGCTATCTGGCCACGGCAAGACCGGGCCCTTCAGCCTCCCAATAAAGCGTGCATCGTCCAGCAGGAAACGATAGCGCGATACGGGCGGGATAGCGGCATACACATCAAACGCATGGCAGTGATTTCCGGATTGTAGGACGGCAGCGTATCTACAGTGTATTCAGGTTCCAGAAACAGCTGCTTAAAACGTGCAGCTCGTCCGGCGACAATTCGTAAACCACGTGGTTCTTGGCGACAATGGACGCATGGTAAGCGCGCAGCCGGTAGAAGAAAGGTGTCTTGCCGGGATCATCAAAGGCGCAATCCCGGCAATTGCCCTGGAACGACCAGCCGGAACTCACGCGCAGGGCTGTTGCTGAAGGGTACGCTCTAAACAGATGTTCGTAAAGGTAGCGGCTGACCAGTTTTTGCTTGTTATTGCTGCCGTTGAGGAGCTCTTCCCAGTCAGTAATCTGCTTCCTGGCTCTGTATCTCAAAACTTTGCGGGCAGTGGCGGTGCAGGTGTACCCAGCGCAACCCACTGCGACAGGCTGGTGTACGCTCGTTGCCTAGATTTGGCATCGCGTAGGGCATGCCCAAAGCGGGTGTTTGCGGACAACTTCATCATTGTCGGCACACCCGGTCGTGGTCGGTGCGTCAAACTTCTTGGGCAGGCGACCGCTGCCGGGTTGAGGGTGCTGTTGCTCGAGTTGCAACAACTTGTACAGCGTGGACTGTTGAGGTTTTCGCGAGGTGAGCCGGACGTGTCACTCACAACGGGAGTAATCCTTTGTTGCGCCATTCCGCAGCCGAGGTGGCATCTATGTGCTGTTGTAGACTTTTTTTTGCTGGCACCGCGTTTCGCAGGCCTTCAATGGAAGATAATTTCAGCTGGCAAGGTGCATCGTAACAGCCGTGACAGACTATACAGGCGCCGCTCGAGTACCGGTTTTACCTGGCTATTGAAATCGATGCCATCTGCAAGGGCCCCATCGACGTAATCAGGGAGAGGAGAGCAGCGTGAAAGTGGTGTGCCTGTGAAAAGGGAGCAAGCCGGACATGGGAGATACGACAAGTGTCAGTACACCCGTGTACCCCATACAGCCTTTGGTTAAAGATTTCGCCGATTTGCAAAGAAGCGACCAGTGGGGATTATTAGTGCTTCCTGGATCATTTTGAGTTTCTGCCGAATCTTCGCCGAACAGAGCTTCGCCACGCCCCAGGCATGAATAGTACAGCAGCGGGGCGTGCCCTTTACGCGTTTCCTGAGGTCGCTCATCGCGACGCAGTGGGATTTTTTGGCCGGGGTGAATCATGTCGCCAATGGTGCACGCGTTTACCTTCGGTGTCTATCCCTATCAGGTTGCGTACCAGGTAATCGTCGGTATCCGAATTTTCGATGGGAAGGCCGGCAAAATATAGCCGGCGGCACGATTCAGGTCGCGGGCGAGTATTTCACCAATGTCCTCGTTAAAGACATCAAGCGCGGGGCGTTGATCGATGTAGTTGATGGTATTGCTGTCCTACAGTCAGTGATGATGTGTTTGCCGGCTATCGGGGTGCAACTCTTAGTGCTGTCGCCACTGCACCGTCTTGAACACCACGACAGCTCGAGCAGGTCATCGGCAATCTGCGGATTTGCACCCTCTGAAGAGCTTAGTCCGCCCACCAGGTATTCCGCCTGAGCTCTCGTACAACTGACCAAGTAGCCGGGGAACGTTACCGTTTGTCGGGTCACCATACGGTGAGGCGACTTGGCGAGGATTGCAGCGAGCTCTTCCCAGCCCACCAACAGCACGGTTATAGAACGGTAGTACGCGGAAGCTGTCGGCAGGGAAAGTCGCCCATCATTATCGCTATTGCAGATGTTTGATGGTATTCGGTGGCGGTCGCGATAATGCCTACCGTACCCGCCGAGTGTTGACGGTGGCATTGCGCAGTCGCTCGTAAATCTCCTGTAGGTTGCGTAACTGTCGGCAACGTAGACAAAACCAAGGTTGGCTGCGTCAGAAATTTCTCCAAGCTGTGCCAGGCAGTGTCACAGCCTCTTGGCCGACGACGCATGTCCGAGCCGAAAAGGCCGCTTGTCGTTCATGGCTTGTTCTCATGGAAAAGGGGCGTCAGCTCCAAGCTGCACGCCCCTTTTGTTGTTGTACGCGACCGGTATCAGCCGGACTTTCTGTTATCCATCATGCGTTCGATGATCGGTGCGGAACGGACGATTTCCATGGCAATGCCGCCTTGTACTACCAGTGAGTTACGACGGCGACATGAACGAACCCTCCAGCAGACGGAGCCTCGACTTCCAGCTTGGCTGGATCGCGGAAGCGTATCACGACGTCGTCCGGCGTCGAATATCTTGTGATGGTACGGGTTGGATGTATCGACCGTTGGTACACGCTCAGTGCGAGACCTGCGGCGTGATGTAATGCACGTAGTCGTGCATACGACGCAGAATGGTATCGGTGACCACTTCTGCCGAATAGCCACGCCGGGCGCAAAAATCGCGGTGAATTTTCTGGATCCACTAGGTTAACGTCGCACTACGCCGATCAGTAGATCAACGAACTGTGCCACATTGGCGTTGCCGTCTACGGCGCCACCGTGCAGACCTTTTGTTTTATGAAGGTCTGCACGGTGGCGCCGTAGACGGCAACGCCAATGTGGCACAGTTCGTTGATCTACTGATCGGCGTAGTGCCAATCGTTAACCTTGAGTGGATCCAGAAAATTCACCGCGACTGCGCCCAGCGTGGCTATTCGGCAGAAGTGGTCACCGATACCATTCTGCGTCGTATGCACGACTACGTGCATTACATCACGCCGCAATTCTCACGCACTGACATTAACTTCCAGCGTGTACCAACAGTCGATACATCCAACCCGTTCATCGCAAGAGATATTCCGACGCCGGACGAAAGCTTCGTCGTGATACGCTTCCGCGATCCAGCCAAGCTGGAAGTCGACTTCCCGAACCTGCTGAGTATGCTGGAGGGTTCGTTCATGTCGCGTCGTAACTCACTGGTGGTACCAGGCGGAAAAATGGGCTTTGCCATGGAAATCATCCTGGCACCGATCATCGAGCGCATGATGGATAACAGAAAGTCCGGCTGATACCGGTCGCGGCGGATTTACAACAGACAAAAGGGGCGTGCAGCTTGGAGCTGACGCCCCTTTTCCATGAGAACAAGCCATGAACGACAAGCGGCCTTTTGCGCTCGGACATGCATCATCGGCCAATTGGCAAGAGGCTGTAGACAGCTGCCTGGCACAGCTTGGAGAAATTTCTGACGCAGCCAACCTCGGTTTTGTCTACGTTGCCGACAGTTACGCAAATCATCTACAGGAGATTTACGAGCGACTGCGCAATGCCACCGCCATTCAACACTGGGCGGGTACGGTAGGCATCGGTATCTGCGCGACCGCCACCGAATACCATCAAACATCTGCAATAGCGATAATGATCGGCGACTTTCCTGCCGACAGCTTCCGCGTACTACCGTTCTATAACCGTGCTGCTGATCATCTGCCAGGTGGCTGGGAAGACTGGCTGCAATCCTCGCCAAGTCACCTGGCCGTTATCCATGGTGACCCGACAAACGGTAACGTTCCCCGGTTACTTGGTCAGTTGTATGAAGAACTGCCGGGCGGATACCTGGTGGGCGGACTAAGCTCTTCAGAGGGTGCAAATCCGCAGATTGCCGATGACCTGCTCGAGGGCGGACTGTCCGGCGTGGTGTTCAACGACCAGGTTGCAGTGGCGACAGCACTAAGCCAGGGTTGCACCCCGATAGCCGGCAAGCACACCATCACTGACTGTGACAGCAATATCATCAACTACATCGATCAACGCCCCGCGCTTGATGTCTTTAACGAGGACATTGGCGAGATACTCGCCCGCGACCTGAATCGTGCCGCCGGTTATATTTTTGCCGGCCTTCCCATCGAAAATTCGGATACCGACGATTACCTGGTACGCAACCTGATAGGGATAGACACCGAAGGTAAACGCATAGCCATTGGCGACATGATTCACCCCGGCCAAAAAATCCAGTTTTGCCGTCGCGATGGCAAGACCGCCCAGGAAGATATGCAGCGCATGCTTGACGACCTCAGGAAACGCGTAAATGGCACACCCCGGGGCGGGCTGTACTATTCATGCCTGGGGCGTGGCGAAGCTCTGTTCGGCGAAGATTCGGCAGAACTCAAAATGATCCAGGAAGCACTGGGTGAGTTCCCACTGGTCGGCTTCTTTGCAAATGGCGAAATCTTTAACCAAAGGCTGTATGGTTACACGGGTGTACTGACGCTATTCGTGTAACTCCCATGTCCGGCTTGCTCCCTTTTCACAGGCACACCACTTTCACGCTGCTCTTCCTCTCCCTGATTATTACGTCGATCGGGCCCGTTTTTGCAGATGAACAACTGCTGGCAAATCTGCCGGCAGATGGCATCGATTTCAATAGCCAGGTAAAACCGGTACTCGAGCGGCGCTGTATAGTCTGTCACGGCTGTTACGATGCACCTTGCCAGCTGAAATTATCTTCCATTGAAGGCCTGCGACGCGGTGCCAGCAAAAAAAAAGTCTACGACGGCACTCGCATCAGTGGTGCTGAACCGACCCGTCTCGGCATAGATGCCACCTCGGCTGCGGAATGGCGCAACAAAGGATTCTTCCCGGTTGTGAGTGACACGTCCGGCTCGCCTCGCGAAAACCTCGAACAGTCCACGCTGTACAAGTTGCTGCAACTCAAGCAACAGCACCCTCAACCCGGCAGCGGCCGCCTGCCCAAAGATTTTGACCTTGGCCTCGACCGCGACCAGGTGTGTGCCAAAGGCGATGAATTCAAGAAGTATGCCCGCAAACACCCGCTTTGGGGCATGCCCTACGCGATGCCAAATCTAGGCGACAACGAGTACACCAGCCTGTCGCAGTGGGTTGCGCTGGGTACACCTGCACCGCCACCGCCCGCAAAGTCAGATACAGCCAGGAAGCAGATTACTGACTGGGAAGCGTTCCTCAACGGCAGCAATAACAAGCAAAAACTGGTCAGCCGCTACCTTTACGAACATCTGTTCCAGGCGCATTTACACTTCAGCAACAGCCCTGCGCGTGAGTTCTTCCGGCTGGTCCGTTCCAGCACACCACCGGGAAAACCAATTGCCGAGATACCGACAGTGCGCCCTTACGACGATCCCGGCAAGACACCTTTCTTCTACCGGCTGCGCGCTTACCATGCTTCCATTGTCGCCAAGAACCACGTGGTTTATGAATTGTCGCCGGACAAGCTGGCACGTTTTAAGCAGCTGTTTCTGCAACCTGAATACACTGTAGATACGCTGCCGTCCTACAATCCGGAAATCACTGCCAATCCGTTTGATGTGTATGCCGCTATCCCGCCCGTATCGCGCTATCGTTTTCTGCTGGACGATGCACGCTTCTTTATTGAAGGCTTTATCAAGGGCCCGGTCTGCCGTGGCCAGATAGCGCTGAACGTCATCGAAGACAACTTCTGGGTGGTGTTCTTCAGCCCCGATAGCGATCTTGTTACCCTGAACCCTGCGTTCCTTAAAGAAGTGGCCCCGTACCTGCAAATACCGAGTGAAGAAGGCAACACCTTTCGTATATTTGGCGCCTGGACCAAGTACTGGTATTTACTCACCGATTACATGGACGCCAAGGAAAAATATTTTGCACAACTCCCTGGCCAGACGCTGACACAGGCCATGGACTTTATCTGGGATGGCGATGGCAGCAACCCGAACGCCGCACTCACCGTATTCCGCCACTTTGACAGCGCCTCGGTCGACCACGGATTGTTGGGCAACTACCCTGAAACTGCATGGGTTCTCGACTACCCGACGTTCGAGCGCATCCACTATCTGCTGGTGGCCGGCTTCAACGTTTATGGCAATGTTGGCCACCAGCTGAACACGCGTTTGTACATGGATTTTCTGCGCATGGAGGGGGAAGATCATTTCCTCGCTTTCCTGCCTTCAAAGCGACGCAAGCAAATTCGCGACTCCTGGTACGCCGGTCTGCGCTCGACATTGCAAACCCATCTGGATGAACCCAATGAATGGCTCAAGATCGACAAGGTCAGCGGTTACCGTACTTATGACGTGCAGAATGAATTGTACAAAGCGATCATCAGCCACCTGGGTCCCAACATCAGTACTATCGATTACATCAACCGCTGCCCGACCGAGCCTTGCCAATACCCCCAGGACGACAAGGGTACGCTAGCCGCAGACACCAACCTGGCACGTATTGCAAAAATAACCGGCGCCGACCTCACCAACGTGCCCGACCTTTCATTCCTGCGCGTCCGGCAAAGCGACGCCAACAAGCCCGACCTGGCCTTCACCCTCATTCTTAACAAGGCCTACAAAAACATTACGTCGATGTTTTCCGGCAACGATGATGACCGCCGCGATATAGACAACTATACCCTGACAATACTCAAGGGATTACACGGCTCGTATCCGAATTTCTTTTTCGATATCGAGCTGTCCGAACTCAAGGCGTTCACAAAAAAATATTCCGGCATTCATACCGAGGCAGACCACCAGCAATTTGTAGCGCAGTACGGTGTGCGCCGTACCAATCCCTCCTTCTGGCTGCTGGCAGACTGGTTTCAGGATTATTACGCCACTTCAGAGCCAGAACTTTCCGGACTGTTTGACCTGAACCGTTACCACAACCGCTAGCCACCACTGCTTGCGGTGTCTGAACTTTGACGCCAATAACGGTGCCCGCCACCTTGCAGGCGCTCAAAAGCCATCTATACTTTTTCCAGATCACCGACATCCGGGCCGGAGGTTCGCACGCATCGCCCGGAAGGAGGCGCAGCGTGATCGTGACCACTATTGACCCGATGACCGGTAACAAGGTCACCGACCTGGAGCACCACCCGTTTGTTGTTGAAGGCAGCGGGATGGCTATGTTAAAAATTTATTTTGAATCCGAAGATACCCGGCGCGCGTACCTTATGGCACAGCCGAATGATCCGGATCTGTTTGAGGATGACGTTACCCATCATTCATAACCATGCACTACTTAATGCAAAACATTGAGCGTTACCTGCTGTCATGCCGTGAATTAACCGCCTTCTGCTCACAGAATGGCTGGATCGACAACCAGTCGATGAACTACGAAATTATCGAGCAGAATGATCATCACGTCATAGCCTTTGTTCAGTTCGAGGAAATCCTCATGGAAGGCTCTGGCCGCATCGCCGGGCGTATCCCCTGCCAGGGACACCTGCGGCTTACGCTGGATCGCTACGGACAAGTTGATCGCGCTGAATTGCTGTGAACCCCGGGTAGAGGAAACGGTCAAACCTGCACATCCACGCAGATCGTTTACCTCATGCCGATAAGCTCCATCGCGCTGATAGTAATGGCCATGCTGCTCACAGCACTGCTGCTGGAGCCGGTGGCACGACGCCTGCACCTGCCATTCAGTGCCGCACTGGTGGCCGGCGGTTTTGCCGGGGCACAACTCATCGTCAGTGCCGGCTTCGATACCGGCCTGCGCTGGTACCATTTTCACGATCTGGTATTTTTTGTTTTTCTCCCGGCACTGATATTTGAATCCGCCATTCACCTGAATGCGCGCCTGCTGCTACGCAACCTGCTACCGGTTCTGCTGCTGGCATTGCCGTTTCTGCTGGTATCCACGCTGATCACTGCTGCTCTGCTGTATTACGGCATCGGTCATGCAAGCGGCTTTCCCTGGATCACAGCCCTGATTTGTGGCGCGTTACTGGCAGCAACCGACCCGGTGGCAGTCACAGATATCGCCAAACGCCTGCCCGTCCCGAAGCGACTGCTGACAATGATGGAAGGTGAAAGTCTGACTAACGATGCCACGACCATTGTTTTGTTCATGTTACTGACCGGTGTGGCAATAACCGATAGCAGCCACATCGACCTGGCATCTGCAGGATGGGAGTTTCTGATTCTCGCGTTTGGCGGCCTGGGCACCGGACTTGTGGTTGGAGTGATCGCGGGCTGGCTGGCCCAGCGCCTCCAGCAACCTGTTATTACCAGCCTGCTGGCTGCCTACGGCGCTTACCTTCTCGCCGAAACCCAGCTGCACGTATCGGGAATCATGGCCTGCCTGGCTTGCGGGCTATGGCTTGGGCATAGCCTGGAAATTACCACAGCGAAACACCATACGGCAGTCTCGGAGTGGTGGGAAAATCTGGGCTGGATCGCCAACAGCGCACTGTTCCTGCTCGCCGGTGCCACTGTCACAGTTAACATGTTCGAGGAACGCTGGCTGGCAATGCTGATAGGTATTGGCGCGGCACTGTTGACTCGCCTGATCAGCGTCTGGTCGGCCTGCAGCCTGGCATCAGTCATACCGGGCCAGCAGAAAATATCCGCCGACTTCAAACTCTTTATGACCATTGGAGGCTTGCGCGGCGCCGTCACGCTGGCCCTGGTGCTGTCATTGCCCACCGAGCTCGAGGGTTGGTGGACAGTGCAAGCTACCGCTTACGGCGTAGTACTGTTTTCACTGTTTATTCAGGCGCCACTCATCGAGCCGCTGTTGATGCGCCTGAACAGGCGACTCACATAACAACGTAGCCTTCGTCGATCAGGCGTTCCACCTCGCCGGGTCCGTAAGGCACCTGATTGAGAAATGACGGTACCTGGTCCGGGCCAATACCGCGGACGCGCATCTGGGTGCGGCAGATACTGATTTCGACAGCGCCCAACGCAGACAGCTTGGCTGCATGATCGACGATATCCTTGTACTGTTGATAGTTCTGCAGCGCAAAAAACTGGACTTCCGGCCCGTGCAACACCACGGAAATCAATGGCTCTTCATCAGCGCCACGCGGCCGTTCAAGTAGCTGCTCCACGCGAGCAAACAGAAGCTCCAGTTCTGCAACGGTGTGCACGTTGATATCGGCAACGAACTGCTGCTGCGTTCCGCTCGTCGCTGGCGGAACAATCGGCTCCAGTTCTGTCTGCACGGTTGCCGGGCTTTCTGCAACCGGTTGATCGCGCACAATACGCTCGGCAACCAGCCAGAAAACAGCAGCGGCGAGCATCAATATCAGCAGGTTACGCATTAGCACGGGCGACAGACTCCAGAAAGACTTTCAATTTGGCCTTGTATAAAAAGCCTGCGGCAGCATAGCATAGACACATCAGCTAGAATGTCCCACTTTAATAACCATTCGAGACAAATGGCCGCATTTCCACAACAACTCGACGATACATCCCGCCACCAGGTCGCAGCGTGGCTCACCATTTGCTGCGCCATGATATTCGCCATGGTCATTCTCGGCGGCGTAACCCGGTTGACAGATTCCGGCCTCTCCATGGTGGAATGGGATCCGATATTCGGTGCTGTACCACCGCTCAGCCAGCAAGACTGGGAAAGCGTTTTCGCCAAGTATCGAGAATCTCCCGAGTACCAGAAAATCAATGTGGGCATGGATCTCGCCGGTTTCAAATCGATCTACTGGTTCGAGTTCAGTCACCGCGTACTCGGTCGCTCCATCGGCACGGTATTTCTGCTCCCGTTCCTGTACTTCCTCTGGCGACGCAAGCTGACGCCCAAACTCATCCCGAAACTGGCTTTTGCCTTTGTCCTCGGCGGCCTGCAAGGCCTGCTGGGCTGGTACATGGTGAAAAGCGGCCTGGTTGATAAACCTGATGTCAGCCAGTATCGCCTGACTGCCCACCTGGGCCTGGCCCTGGTGATCTATGCCTACCTGCTGTGGATTCTGTTTGGCCTGATACTGAAAAAATCTGCACAGGCAACGCCGCTAGCGACCCGCTGGGTTGCCGGTTTTCTACTCGCCCTGATAGCGATAACCATTAGCTCTGGTGGATTTGTCGCCGGCCTTAAAGCCGGGCATGCCTACAATACGTTTCCACTCATGGGTGACCAGTGGTTGCCACCGGCCGGCTGGATGCTTGAACCGGGATGGCGCAATCTGTTCGAGAATATTGCCACGGTACAATTTGTACATCGTGTACTGGCAACCGCGACATTCCTGGCCATCCTGGTGTTCTGGTTAAAGCTGTTGCGGCAAACACTGCCACGCCCGGCTCTCACTGCCGCACATCTGCTCATGCTCATGGCTGTTGCGCAGGTCGGACTGGGCATCAGTACGCTACTGCTACTCGTACCTGTGCCATTGGCCGCCACCCATCAGGCCGGTGCGCTGGTGCTGCTAACCCTGGCTCTGCTGGTTAATTACCACTTACAGGCAGGCGGGACAAAAAAAAGCCCGGTATAAAACCGGGCTTTCGTTACCTCAGCTTTCGCCGCACTTACTTCAGGCTGGAGTAATACGCAGCCAGATTATCAATATCCGCATCGCTGAGTGGCTTGGCCATGGGTGACATCATCGGGTCATTACGTTTGCCATCACGGAAAGCCTTCATCTGTTTTACCAGGTAAGCATCTTTCTGGCCGGCAAGGTTTGGCCACATCGGATTGGCACTTACACCGGCGGCTCCATGACAACCCGCGCAAGTAGCTGATTTTGCCTTTCCGGCAGCAGCATCACCGCCAGCCAATGCGGCATTAGCAGTTACCAGTAAAAATCCCGACAGCGAGGCGGCAAGTAAATTCTTCATAGGGTCTATCTCCAAGGTCAATAACAAGCAGAAACTGGGGCGCTATTCTCTCAGACACCCCGGATACTGTAAATTCGGGAGTCATCAGTATTTATTATTGTTAGATCATATCTTTATGAGTAACATTAGACGACAGTCCAAGTGCCCGGCCCGTAGAATTGGACCTCACGAACTGAAAATCGTTGCGGACAACACTCAGTCACTGCAGTTAAGTGGCTGATTATTAGTCAACTATAACATTGCCAGGATGCAGTTATGGATAACGACCAATGAATCCGGCCGCCAAAGACCTGATAAACGATACCGTTGAGCTGGCCTCGCTTCCCGGCGTGGTGATGCGCGCCATGGAGCTGCTCAATAATCCACTCACCTCGGCTTCTGACATTGGTGATGTAATTGCCGATGACCCTGCGCTGACAGTCCGTTTATTGAAAATTGTGAACAGCTCGTTCTACGGCTTTCCTTCGCGCGTCGATACTATTTCACGCGCTATCACCATTATCGGTACCCTGGAGCTCACCGACCTGATTCTTGGTTCGAGCGCTATCCGCGTCTTCAACCGGATACCGAATCAACTCATCAATATGGATAAATTCTGGGAGCACAGCCTGTATACCGGGATCGTGGCACGCATACTGGCGCGTTACCTGCGCGCACCGAACACAGAGCGCTGCTTTGTAATGGGTCTGCTACACGATATCGGCTCTCTGGTGCTTTACCGTCAGAAACCGGAGCACTCCCGTCAGTCATTACAGCTGGCCACCGATCAATCCATACCGCTGCACATAGCAGAGCGCGAGGTCTTTGGTTTTGACCACTGCGAAGTTGGTGCCGAGCTAATGTCTGCCTGGAACCTGCCCGAAGGTTTCATCGAGACCGCCCGACACCATCATCAACCATCAGCGGCTGAGCGCTACCGACTGGAAACCGCAAGCATACATCTTGCCGATGTTATCAGTGGCATGGCACACAATACCGGCAGTGGCACCGGTCAGTTACCGGCACTTGAGCCCGGCACCTGGGAACTCACCGGCCTGTCGGTAGACATTGTGGAACCGGTCACCAGCGAGGCCGACGCCCAGCTCGAAGAAGCCAGGGCAGCGATGCTGCCCAACAGCAAGGCAGCCTGATCAGGCTAACTGGTCGCGCACTTTCTCCAGCTTGGCACGCACTTCACCGGCCAGCTGCTCAACGCCGCTTTGTTCCACCAGGCCCAGTACGGCCGCCGGATCCATAAAAGCGACTGTGATAGCGCCATCATCTTCTTCACGAACCAGCACATTGCAAGGTAGCAGCAGGCCGATATCGGGGTCAGCATTAATGGCCTGGTTAGCCAGTCCGGGATTACAGGCACCGAGTATGGTGTACGGTTTGCGATCCACATCGATTTTTTTCTTCAACGTCGCTTTAACGTCGATTTCAGTCAGTACCCCGAAACCCTCCGTCTTCAAAGCCTCGGTCACCTTGCTGATTGCCTCATCGAAACCACAATCCACTTGTACGCTGAATCCATACATACCAAACACTCCGTAACGATATTGAAACGCGGATTGTACCTGAGACATGGCAGGTGCCGTAACAGCACAAATCAAGTAGGATTCCGGCATGCACGCCACCCGGCCGAATTTCTGGCACGACACCCTTTTCTATGCCGCGCTTGCAGGCGCGTTACTGGTGTGGCTTGGCATGTACCTGCTGCTGCAGCCGGAACCTGTCCCTGGCTGGCCGCTACGTGAGCCAATCAGATTTCTATACCCGGCCCTGCTGTACCCTGTCGTGGAAGAGCTGGTATTTCGGGGTCTGCTGCAGGATCTGGCACACCGGTATTTGAAACCCTGGCGGCTTGGACTATTGTCGCACGCCAATATTCTTGTCAGCCTGGTATTTACCGGCCTGCACTTTATCAATCACCCACCAGTGTGGGCCGCAAGCGTATTCGTCCCTTCGCTGATATTCGGTTTATTCAAGGATCGCACAGGTGGGCTGGTCGCCCCCATCCTGCTGCATGTTTTTTATAACAGCGGGTATATCTGGATCTTCACCCAATAAAAAACGGGGCCTCAGGCCCCGTTTTTGAACAGCTTGAAGTGAGCTGTAGCTACAGCTCACCCAGTGGTCGTGTAAAGGTATAAGCCGCAGGCTCAGCCACCAGTGTTTGGGCAGATTCGCCGACATTACCGCCAAGAGCACTGAAGGGCAGCATAACAATAAAGGTCACTGTCGTTACCACGGTACTCACCAGCATGAACGGGCGCATCAGGAACGCATCCGCCATCATTTCACCACCGGTGGGCCTGGCGTCTTCGGCCATATAGTCAAAGCTGTCCGCCCCGGCCACCATCGGGAACGTTGCTGTTGTGATAGTTAATATACCAGCCATCAGGTAGCCAGCCAGTTTCTTGGATATTGTGCGCATGGTCTGTGCCTCCAAATTTTTTACAAACCCGACAGGGTTTCAACGATTATAGGTTATCCGGGACGGCCGGATACCCGATCTTCTGACGGTATCGGCACTGAACAAGAAACATTAATGAATTCAGTCACAATTAACGTAGATCAGGGCAAATCGCCGCCCGTAAGTCGCCGTAGAGCCTCGCGATACTTGCCGGCAGTACGCTGGATAACCTCATCGGGCAGCTGCGGTCCCGGCGGTGTCTTGTCCCAGTCCAGTGTTTCCAGGTAGTCGCGCACGTACTGCTTGTCGAAGCTCGGCGGACTGATGCCCACGGAGTAGTCTTCCTGGGGCCAGAACCTTGACGAATCAGGCGTTAACGCCTCATCAATCAGCACCAGGCCACCCTGATCATCCACCCCAAACTCAAATTTGGTATCCGCAATTATGATCCCCTGTCCAAGGGCAAAATCGGCGGCTTGCCGGTAAAGCTGCAAACTGGCGTCCCGTACCCTGGCGGCCATTTCTGCCCCCAACAGCGTTTCGGTACGAGCGAAATCTATATTCTCGTCGTGATCGCCGACATCAGCCTTGGTCGACGGCGTAAACAGGGCCTCCGGGAGCCGGTCAGCCATTCGCAGTCCCGCCGGCAGGCTGATTCCACAGACCTTGCCACTGGCCTGGTAATCCTTCCAGCCTGAACCAATCAGGTAGCCACGCACAATGGCTTCCACAGGCAAGGTCTTGAGTTTCCGCACCAAAATGGCGCGCCCCTCCACCTGGGCCCGCTCTGCGGCGTCCGGCAGCACGTCCGCCAACTCCAGATCCGCGAGATGGTTAGGCACAATGGAGCGTGTCCGATCAAACCAGAAATTGGACACTGCTGTCAAAACAGCCCCTTTGCCGGGTATCGGGTCAGGCAGCACCACATCAAATGCGGACAGACGGTCGGTGGTTACGATCAGCAGATGCTCGTCGCCCACCGCGTAAATATCCCTCACCTTGCCGCGTGCCAGTAATGGCAAGCTGCTAAGTTGTGATTCAAACAGGACGTCCAGCATTCTGATATTCCCCCCGGTTTCCGGCTTCACCTGACTGCAGGGCCGCATTGTACCGGTGCTGCACGGACTCGGCGAATAGCTTGTGGCGAGCTGGCCTCCGGGTGGTACAATGCGCGTTTTTCCTGATTCCGGTACAACAAATGGGCGCTACGAAAGTCGGCTTGGTGATGGGCAGCAACAGTGACTGGGAAGTCATGCAAGCTGCGTCTGAGTTGCTGGAACAGTTTGGCATCGACTTCGAAGCCCGCGTGGTATCTGCGCACCGCACGCCAGACCTTCTGTTCGAGTACGCATCCACAGCACGTGAACGCGGCCTGGCCTGCATTATCGCCGGAGCCGGAGGCGCTGCCCACCTGCCGGGCATGCTGGCTGCCAAGACCAGTCTGCCGGTACTCGGGGTTCCGGTACCCTCGCAACACCTCAAAGGCATGGACTCCTTGTTGTCGATTGTCCAAATGCCAAAAGGCGTACCCGTCGCTACCTTTGCCATCGGCAAAGCCGGTGCTGCCAATGCAGCCCTCTACGCCATCAGTTTGCTGGCATTGCAGGATGACAAACTGGCACAAGAACTGGACGACTTCCGCGCAGCGCAACGTGACATGGCGCTGAACATGGAACTGCCGCCCAGGCCGTGATCAGTCCTGATGCCATTCTTGGTGTGCTCGGCGGCGGGCAACTGGGACGTATGTTCTGTATCGCAGCCCGCACCATGGGCTACCGGGTCTGGGTACTTGATCCCAACCCCGACAGCCCGGCTGGCGCACTCGCCGACCGTCACCTTCAAGCCGACTATCTTGACCAGGACGCGCTGCGCGAAATAAGCGAACAGTGTGCCGCCGTCACCACCGAATTTGAAAACGTTCCCGCTGAAACACTGGCGTTTCTGGAAGCGCGCGTGCCCGTCCATCCCGGCTCAAAATCAGTAGCCATCGCTCGCGACCGGATTCTCGAAAAGACCTTCATTCGCGAACAGGGTCTGGCGACAGCACCCTTCTTCGCCATTCAACAGGCTGACGACCTCGATGCTGCCTGTGCCGCCCTGCACATGCCGGCGATTCTAAAGACCGCTCAACTGGGTTATGACGGCAAAGGACAGATCACCGTACACTCACTTGAAGAAGCACAAGCCGCCTTTCAGCAGCTCGGTGAAATACCCTGTGTTCTGGAAGAGCGTGTCCAACTGGAACGCGAAGTCTCAGTGATACTGGCACGCAGTGCCCGCGGTGAAATTGCAGCCTATCCGGTTGGCGAAAATGTACACGTTAACGGCATACTCGATACCACGACAGTGCCCGCCCAACTGCCCGGCAACCTGGCAGCTCAGGCAATCGACATGGCCACCCGTCTCGCTGACAGACTGGACTATTGCGGTGTACTGGCGGTCGAGCTGTTTGTCGCAGGCGATCAACAATTGCTGGTCAATGAGATGGCGCCACGCCCACACAACAGCGGCCATTACACACTGGACGCCACAGTCACTTCACAATTTGAACAACAGGTGCGCGTGCTCTGTGGCTTCCCACCCGGATCGACCAGACTGCTGTCACCGGTAGTCATGGTCAACATTCTCGGCGACATATGGAAAAACGACACGCCACCATGGGCATCGCTACTTCAATACGACAGCGCAAAACTGCATCTGTATGGAAAGAAACAGGCGCTGACGGGAAGAAAAATGGGACACTACAACTGCCTTGCCGACAACACAGAGCAGGCAATGACCCTGGCAGAAAAAATACGCACTCGGCTCATTGCAGCTGACTAGCCCGATCCCGGCACATCGCAGTATTCAGGAAGCCGCGCCTGCACTCCGCTCTGCGACCAGTTTTGCTATTCTATAGAAGACTATGTAGCTGGCTAATGACTATGCTTCAATTAACATTAATACGCCACGCCAAATCGAGCTGGAACGACGCGCTGCTCAGTGACTACAAACGACCACTGAATCAACGTGGACTCGACAATGCAGCGCTTATGGGCAGGATTTTAAAAGCGCACGGCATACAGTTTGACCTTATGGTCAGCAGCCCTGCACTGAGAGCAGCTACTACTGCCGAACTACTGGCCAGCGAACTGGGCTACCCAACCGAAAGTATCGACTTCGATAAAAAACTGTATGGCGCAGACGCGAACACGCTACTGGAAGTGGTGCAGGCATTTCCAGACAACAAGGCACGCATTGCACTGGTCGCGCACAACCCGGGGCTTACAGACTTTTGTAATTACCTGTGCAGTGCCGGCATCAGTAACCTGCCCACCTGCGCAATAGCCGGCATCGAGTTTTCAGTCGATGACTGGTCGGCGGTTTACCGGGATACCGGTACACTCGGTCTATACGAGTACCCACGCAAACATACCGACTAAAGCATTCTTGAATATTATAAATGGCAGGTTCCGGCCAACTAGATAAACAGCTCTCTGACCAGCTGCTGGTCATAATGCGAAACCACCAAAAGAATCAACAGGCACAGCACGGTACTGAATGCTGCAATAATCACGACCTCCGCTCCCAGCAACTGAGCAATAGTCATACGACTGCAACCCAGTTTGAAAATGGTGTCGATTTCGCGTTGCCGCAGGCGCAGGGAAAGTGCAAACACCAACACCAGGGCCATCAACGTAGCCAGCCCGACAAACAGGATCACCGCATCCAGCACGTTGCGGATGCGAAAAATGTTGGTCATCAGGGTATCGATAACATCGGCAGGAGGAACAATCTGGTAACCAGTGTCCATGTTCTGGTAACGCCCGCGCAGAATCGCCGCGGCTTTATCGTCATGGGGCAACGCAATGACCGCCGTCAACGGGTAGCTCGCAGGATTACCATGCAGATGAAAAGAATCAATGTTCGTTGCGGTAATTTCCGTGTACTGCATCAGCTTGGCATTGGCGGTCACGTTACTTTCACTACGCTCGATAATGACCGAACTGTCGCGGCTGCGGGCAACGTCCTCGTGACCGTGTGCCAGGCCTTCGATGACCCAGGCCGTCTTGACGTCCACCAGTACTGCCAGGTCATCGGCGCTGTGGGTTGGTGCCAACACCCCGGCTACACGCATCTTCAACGGGTAGACACCGGCCAGGTCGAAGACGGTTTCCGGCGATGACAACAAGCTGTCGCCTGCTTTCAGACCGAGCTGGCTGGCAACCGCGGCACCGATGACGCACTCGCCCAACATGCCGAACAGTGTTCCTTCTGCCAGTCGCAACTGGCGGAAATCGAAATAATCGAGCGTGGTACCGACAATCTGAAAACCGCGCGCCTGAAAGCGCACATACAGCGGGATTGTTACCGCAAGATCCGTGGCGGTGATTTCATCGGCACTCGCCAGGCTGATAAGTTCCGGCACCTCATCGGCGAAGTACAGGCTGTTCATCACCAGGTCCAGCGCACTGCCCCTGGCACCCACCAGCAGTGGCGTGTGCACTGCCCGCTCCACCAGTTGGTGTTCGCTTTCATCCAGGATTATTTCCAGCGCCAGCGGTAGCACCGCAATCAGGGTGATACAGGCAACCAGCGTGGCGCTGCGCGCTTTACTGAATAACAGGTATTTCCAGGCAATATAAAAGCTGTCGATCACCCAGCACTCCCGCTGTGAAAATCATGGAAATCCACCACGCGGTCAAAACGTGGCAACAGCTCATGGTCGTGGGTAACCGCCAGCAAGGTGGCACCGTGCTGATCAACCGCCTCAAACAGCAGTTCGAGTATATGCAGCTTGTTGTCCGGATCGAGGTTACCGGTAGCTTCGTCCGCCAGAATCAGTTTCGGTTGCGGCAACAGTGCCCGGCAGATGGCCGCGCGTTGTTTCTCACCCTGGGACAGGTCGCCGGCATGACGTTGCAGTTTGTCGCCGATACCCATCTGCTCGGCCAGCTCGCGAGCACGTTGACGCACCTCGGGCGTGAGTTGCAGGGCACGGGTGATGCGATACGGATGCAGGATGTTATCCAGTACGCTGAGATAATCCAGCAGCTCGAAGTCCTGGAAAACAAAACCGATCTGGGTGATGCGGAAGTCACGTCGTCCGGCGTCGGCTAGTGCGTGTACCGGGGTACCGGCGACCCGGATATGCCCGCTCTCTGGCTGGACTATCCCTGCAATCAGGTTGAGCAGCGTGGTCTTGCCTGAACCACTGGGGCCGATGACGGCGAGCTTCTGTCCGACCGGGACGGAAAATGCGGGGATCTGCAGGTTGAACCCGTCTTGCGGGTAAGCGAAGTGAAGTGACTCAATACTGATCATAAAGATCAGAAAACGTAGCGCAGCGTACCACCCAGGAACAACGCCATATTGGTATCAAACTTACCCTTGAAGCGTACACCCTGCGCCGTCTGGTCCACCTTGCCTTCACCGAAATAAAGCAGCGTCGCGCCAAGCCCGAAATCCAGTTGCTTGCTCCCTGTCCAGGCGTAGGCGGCAGAAAGCTTGTAGGTCTCGTCAAAAGGAAGATCGATGGTGCGGTCCTTATTGCTCACCGGCGAACTGTCATAGGAAAACCCGACAGAATAGCCGCGAGTCTTGTTGCTCATATCGACAAACGCGACACCGGCACTCCAGGTATCCTTGAAATTGCGCTCCAGCACACCCGCCGGGTTGACTACCCCACCGGTAATGGCCAGCTGATTCTTGCTGAATGCCGACCAGTCCTCCCAGTCCGCACTGAACATCAGCCGCTTGCCTGGCGCAAACTCGTAGCGCAACCCCGCCTTGAGCACCTGTGGATTATCCCAGTCAATTTCAATGTCATTGGCCGGCGGCGTCGGGAATGCCAGGCTGCGGAAGTTGAGATCCCCCTCCAGGTTGACATCCATTTCCGCGCGATAGACGACACCCAGCATGAGGCTGTCTGACAGGTAGTAGGTCAAACCCACGAACGGCTGATAACCCAGATCCGTCATATTATCGAACTTGACCTTGCCGTCCGGCAGCGTGCCTGGCCCCGGGATCAGTGCGCTTTGGTTAATGGCAATACTTTCTTCAAACTGGGTATAGATGATCGAAACACCACCGCCCAGCGACAGGCGATCGTTCACCTTGTAGGCGATGGATGGCGAGCCTCCTATCGCGGCAAGTGAGACTTTGGTGGCACCGTATCGCCCGACGAAATTATCACTGTAGTTCATGGCGCCACCCTGTGGGGCGACCAGCGAGAACCCCAGCCGAACCCGGTCATTCAGCTTCTTGACCATAAAAAAGGACGGAATAGCCGCTATATTGCCGGCATTGCCACCATCGCTGCCGCCGGCCTCGGCCACCGACGAATCAAACTCGATTTTTGGCACCACCAGCTGCATTCCGGCGAGCATTTCATCCTGCTCCAAACCCGTCATGCCGGCCGGGTTGGTCCACGATGAGTCGGCAGAAATGGTGTTAACGGGGTTTGCCACACCCGCTGTCCCCAGGCTGCCCGGTGTGCCCACTTCGGAAATATAGAAACCTGCCGACTGAGCGGACACTGTCAGTAGCAGTGCGCTACAACCTATTAATACCCGGACAGCTGCCGTGTAGTATGAGTTCATGGTTTCATTCTCCTGTTGAATGACTCAGCGCGCTGCTGTGGCGGTCAGGCGCTGCTGGATCAATCCGCTGTTCTTCCAGCAGCTCCAGCCCCGATATTTTCCAGTCACCCTGGTCGGCTTTCACGGTGACAATTGCATCATACTGGTTCCTGCGCGTATGCACATGACCCCAGTGACCCACCGTTCCGGTGGCCGTCCACTGACCGCGGATCGCGTAGGTCGGTGTATCGCCCACCTGCCGTTCGGCCTGCGCATGCTGGATGTCGACATCTTTTACCCTGGCCTGTGCACCACCGGCCTTCTGTACTGCAAATGATTTGCGGTTCTGCAAATAGATCTCCGTGAGTAAATCGCCCTCGACACTCAGAGCCAGCTTGTCGTACACATCGTTCTCGTTCCTGAAATCGAAGGCCCGGTAGACATTCTTCAGCAGTGCCTGCAACAACTGCTGTGCCTGCTGCTCATCCAGCTCACCCGCCATCACTACCGGCCTGGCAACGCTGACCTGCGTGTACGGATACGCCACCAGTGCGCCGCCAAGCAGCATCAGGATCACGACAGAGTGGCCAACAAGCGGCCGCCCTTCCCGTCTGGCCGCCCTGAGTCGCCAGCCAATGGGTAGTATCAATACAGCAAGGAGAAATGAACCTACAGGTATCTTCACATCACCCAGCGTATCGGCGACCGCGACCTGCCGGACGGTTGGCATCTGGTAGTTCTTCAGGAAGTTGGTCCAGGTCAGCACATTATCATCCGGGCTCACAAAGGACGGCAGCGGCCCGGCCGGGTCGGTGGCGGTCGCCGGGACTTGCTGAACCTGATCGGTGAACAGCTGCCAGTCCACCGTGACCTGCTGCGGCAGTCCCTCGGTAATGTACGCAATAATAACGCCGACGATGGCCGTCGAAATTTCCAGCCGCTCAGGCTTTTCGACCAGCTGAATGCCCGTTACGCTGACCTTGACGTAATTGGTCCGGTCCAGAATCGGCTTCAGGGCCTTGCCATCCACCAGCACCGGGTTCTGCGTCAGCAGGAAATCACCAATACGCTGCTTGAGCGGCTCCAGTTCGTCGACCTCGATATACTCATCACCGTGCAAGCCCAGGTCCATCCATTCTTCCAGGTCTTTCACCCGTGTCAGGATCTCGTGGCGCACCTCGTAGGGTTCGACATACAGAAACGACATCAGCGCCGACTTGTGGTGACGTTTGAGATTGGGATTATCGAACTTCGAATACCAGGGGTCATCCCAGTCGAGATTCAAGTGCGCCGGCGCACCCAGGTAGCGGAAATCAATCACCGGCACCGATTTATGATAGGCAAGAAAACCGATCGTCACCTGCGCGCGCCCCTCTTCATCCAGCGGCGGCACCATGGTCAGCTGTTTCGGTCTCTGTTCAGCAAACGGATAGTCGATTTCGGCATACAGCACACGCTTGTCTGCCGGCGCTTCGGGGACGCGCTGGCGGGTCATCGGATTGATCATGCCGGCAAACGGTGACTGGCGATCGGTGCGCAGGCGTGGCTCCACCAGTGCCAGTTTCGCCGGCAGCTTCTCACCCGTATCGGTAACAAACTGAAACGTGCTGTTGGCGAACTGCCGCAGTCGGTCTTCTATCGCTGGTCGTTGGAGTTGCTCATCCTTCACCCATTCATCCGGCACCAGGGCGTCGAAAAACTCCAGATCACCAACATAAACTTCCAGCACCAGCTTGACACGATCGTCAAGCACGTAGATTTCAGCGATGTTGGCTGCGGTCTCCGCACCGGTCAGGTTAATCCAGTCCGCCCTTGCGGAGAGGCTCACAAAACATAGCGTGAGTATGAGGAATAGTCCGGCGAATCTGTTCGTTATCATCTTATGCATAGTAACAAGTGGCAGGGAACAACAGACTCGCCGAGACCAGGGGACAGATTTAAATCTGTCCCCTTTTTACTAGAGACCTCCGGAGTGAGGCTTACTCCTGTTTCTCGTTGAGTCCATACTTCTTGTTGATCTCGTCATACATGGGCTGAATCACGTCCTTCACGTCGAGTTTGCCGCCCGCAATCTCGTCCGAATAAGGAATCCTGATACTTGGATCGGGCACCTGCGGCTTCTCGGTGGCCGGAGGTGGCCAGACGTCTTCATCAACAACCGCCATCCGCACGCGAATATCGTCCTTGGTGATGTTCCACACCATGTAGTCCTCGGCGAGACTCAGCGGACCGTCGTAGGTTGTCCGGATACGATCATTGATCGACGCCGTGGTGTCGAAGTCATTGAAGAAGTGATAGGCCACGGCCATTCGCGGCTTGATACGCGACATCACTTTGCCAAACGCTTCCGGTGCGGTGTGGATCTGGGTGCCCACCGCCAGAGCGCTTTGTGGTGTGAACTTGAACTTGGTAATCATGTCCGGCACGGCGATGAAGCACTCGTGAATCGCCAGGTCGGCATCCTTCGCATACTCGTCATACCACTTGTTCGGATAGGTATCACCTCCGAACACGAACTTGAGACCGTTCCACTCGACGCTGAAACTCACCGGACCGTCCAGGGAGTGGATGGCCGGCCAGGACCGAATCGTCACGCCATTCTCCTGATAGACGATCTGATTCATGCCCTTGTAGTCAAACTCGTGTGACCTCGAGATGGTATCCACGTGGATCGGTGAGTCCCTGGCGGCCGTCGAGGTCCCAGGTAAGCGCTTTCCGCAAGTGATCCAGCGCGTACTTCGTGCCTCTCTCCGGTGTATCGCCGCTCGGTCCCCAAACGCGTAACGGTTTCTGGCGGCCGGCCAGCGCACCACCGACAAACAACGCATCCAGATCACCGAAGTGGTCGGTATGCAGGTGGCTCAGGAAGACCTTGTCGAGGTAGTTGTAGGGGATCTGCAGGGCAGCAATACGCTCTGCCGATCCGGTCCCGATATCGAAGATAAACTTGTCACCGTTTCCCAGTTCGAGCAGCCAGCACGACGCCGCTTGTTTCGGACGCGCCGTGGGCATGCCGGTGCCACAGGCAATCAACCGCATTTCGTCCGGCCCGAGATCCTCGCTGTTGGGCGCGTAGAAATCACGAGCGCGCGCCTTGACTGGCGATATCAAAGGCTGCTTCTCAGCAGCAACCGTTTCTTTAATGAATAACGATTCGTTACCTGCACGGCCGCCATACAATCCAAATATATAAACGGTTGCAAACGCGAACATGAATAATGATATAACACCAATCAAATTGGCTTTTCTCTTCATGGTCATCCTCCTTTCTCGAATCCGGGGGCTCCGGTTTCTGATGCCAGGTCGGAATCGACTCGTCCCGAGTTTCAGTGATCATACCTGAAGCCCGACCCAAAAATACGCTCGGCTAATCAGTAAGTCGGATGTTAGTCTGGTGACCGGTTCGACGCTCGGTGAAACATCCCACGCTTTTCTCGCTGGTTTTGTTTCATGCTGGCTAATGCAGCGATATATAAACCAACTGGCTTTAATCGCCAAACAACGGTTTCTGCATCCATTTAAACAATGCCGAAGGCACTGCAGGAATAATGTAGAAGCGTATATCGTAATCCGAACCCGGTACATCGTCAGGCTTGATAACGGACTTGTGCAACTCCAGGCCCATGCGCACCGGCAGCTCGCCGAAGTTCACAGTAGTATTGATACCGATACCGACCGGCACGGTAAAGCGGTCATCTCCCTTCTGCTCCCAGTTGGCGATGATATTAGGGCCTGCGCCAACGTTCAGCGTGGGCGTGATTGAGTAATAATAGAAATACTGCAGGGGGGTTTTTGTGAAATTTTGCACAGTCAGCGGATAGTGGTTTATCCGGCTTGGCACTGTCCGGCGCTGCTGTTAAAGCCATGTGAGTGATATGCATCTGTCCTACCTGACTCCGATCTAGCTGTCTGACACGCACTCTGAAGTGTGCTTCAGACAGCCACACGGGCCTGTGCTACTTCATGTTGTGCTCTTTCTTGAACGCCTTGATCATGTCAGCCTGCGCTGCCTCGGCAGGATTCCAGCGGCCCGCCTTGATGAAGTCACTGATCGGATCGGGAACGGTACCTTTGGCTGGTGGTTTGGGGGTGCTGTCGGACCTGCGACCGACCAGGCATGGTCGGGCGACACCGTCATGCGCACGATGATGTTGTCCCTGGTGATGTTCCAGACCATGTTGTCCGTCGCCAGTGACAGCGGACCGTCGTAGGTCTGCCGAACACCCTCAAAGACATCGTAGCGTGTGTTTTCGTCGTTGAAGAAATGGTAACCGATCGCATGACGTGGCTTGACGGTGCTCATCACCTTGCCGAAGGCCTGGGGTGACGTATGAATCTGGGTACCGACACCCAGTGCCTGCCCCGGTGATTGGCCATAGAGCTTCACCAGGTCTTCAGGTGTCAGGAAGACCTCGTGAATGGCGATGTCGGCATCGGTAGCGTGCTTGATGTACCACTTGTTGGGAAAGGTATCGCCACCGATAACAATCTTGAGCCCGGCATATTCCAGGATAAAACTCACCGGCCCGTCGCCGGCATGAATGGCCGGGATGGAACGAATGGTCACGCCGTTCTCTTTATAAACGACAGCATTCTCGGCCTTGTAATCGAACTCCTCAACGGTGATCTCTCCGGGCTCGGGGCTGAGCACAAAATTCCGCGTTTTTGCATCCCAGTTGAAGGACTTGAGGAAATGCTCGACCGCATACTTGGTGCCCATCTCTGGTGTCTCACCACTGGGCCCCCAAATCTTCAACGGGCCGGTACGTCCCGCTGTCCAGCCACCCGCCCACAGTGTTGATAGATCTCCCCAGTGATCGGTATGCAGGTGGGTGAGAAAGACCTTGTTGAGGAAGTCGTAGGGGATCATCAGGGCGGCCACGTTGACCATGGAGCCGGTGCCAATATCGAACAGGAACTTGTCGCCATTGCCGAGTTCAACCAGCCAACAGGTCGCGGCCTGGGAACGTCGTGCCGCCGGCAGGCCGGTGCCGCAGGCAAACAGCCGGATCTCGCCTTTGGCAAGCTCTTCGGTGCCCGGGTAGTAGACATAGCGGTCCGGTGCCGTGCCGGTTGGCGATGAAAATAACGGGCCGGAAGCAGACCTTCAGCAGAACGATCTACTGTGTACAAGCTTAAGGCCTGGGCTGGGCCCAAACACGGCTTTCAAAACATTAGAATCAGGATCACCATGGCACCAGCTCGACAGCCATGCACAAGCTGTATGGTTTCACTAATGAAGAATCTGTGAGTACGCATATCGTAATCGAAGCGATTGACATGAGAGCCCCCTCGCAAGCGGATGCGGCCAGCCTGATCACCCTGTGTTTTATCAGCTGCAGCAAAATCAACTTCAAAGATAACCGGACGCGTACTGCCACGCAGGGTAAGTTCACCATAGACGTGTGCGTGGACCTCACTAACCCATTCGAATCTCCGGCCCACATACAGAATTTCAGGGTATCTGGCTGTATCCATAAACTGGCTGCCTTTTGCCAGCGGCATCAGGGCGGTGTTATCTGATTTCAGACTAGAGGTGTGAACAAGCAGCAACGCCTGCCCATGCTGTGAAGGACCTGGCGGCAAGGCAAGGCCGCCTACAACATTTGTAAACTCACCGCGAAATTCCTGAAACGGGAAATGCCGCACACAGAACCCTACCTTCGACACTTCGGGGTCGACCCGATAAAGACGCCCTTCCGTGGCGGCTTCGCGCATGGTTGCCAGTATTTTTTTGTCAACCCGGCCACCCTCGAAAGGCGCGCAAGGCTCAGCGGCTTCAGACGAACCTTGCGAAAAAAACAGGCTCACTATGAAGACAACGGTAAAGAATCCGGACCTGATCATGCGTTGGACAGCCCCCGAGAGTCACAACCACCAGCCGATTAGAATTATGCGGTTACGATCCGCAAAGAATATTGATATTGGTCAACCGAATGTCCAATGACATCTGACCTGTAGCGTGTGAACACGGGCTGTTAAACGTCAACGGGCCAGCAACCGGTCCAACTGATTGGCAAAGGACTGGCGATCGGCCTGGCTGAGCGATGGCGGTCCCCCGGTATTCACCCCACTGCTGCGCAAGGTATCCATGAAGTCACGCATGTTCAGGCGCTGGCGGATATTTTCTTCAGTATAGAGATCGCCACGCGGGTTCAACCCCAGGCACCCCTTGGCAACGACCTCGGCGGCCAGTGGTATATCCGCGGTGATTACCAGGTCATCCGCTTCGGCCTGCTGCACTATGTAGTTATCTGCAACATCAAAGCCGGCCGGCACCTGAACCGAACGAATATAGCGGGATCCTGGAACCTGGATAAATTGATTGGCAACCAGCGTCACCGACACACCTACCCTGTCTGCCGCCCTAAACAGGATCTCCTTGATCACTTTCGGACAGGCGTCGGCGTCGACCCAAATCTGTTTTACACGCATTATTTTCGCACTGAATCCAGGCCAATCACTGTACGGGGCATTATACGGCGCTGCCGGGACAGGAACATGATGCACCGCTAAAGCGGAACATTCTGCGGCAGCAGACGAAAATAGAGAAGAAAGCGGATCTCTGGTTAACTATCTGGTACACTACGCGGATTCCGGGTGCCTGACCGGTTAGCACCCTTTGCGACTTTAAGTCGCCGGAAAAACTCTTAAGCCGTTTGCCCTGTACCAGGCCTCTCGCTTTTAAAGAATTCCCTTATCCAGCCCGGACCGGCTCCCATCAGCATATGTTGCTGCGCGGAGGGCAAGACTGGAGCATTACATTAAATGTCATTTGATTCTCTCGGCCTGTCGGCCGAACTTCTGCGCGCCATCAACGATCAGGGCTACACTGAGCCCACCCCGATTCAACGCAAAGCGATTCCCCTCATCCTTGAAGGCAAGGATGTTATGGCCGGCGCGCAAACCGGCACCGGCAAGACGGCCGGCTTCACGCTACCGCTACTGCAACGCCTGAGCGACAACCCTATCCAGGGCAGTCGACGCCCGGTTCGCGCGCTGGTTCTTACACCGACCCGTGAACTGGCGGCCCAGGTAGGCGAGAGCGTGGCGACCTATGGCCGCCACCTGCCAATGCGCTCGGCAGTCATCTTCGGTGGGGTCAAGATCAATCCACAGATAGAAAAACTGCGCCAGGGTGTCGATATCCTGGTAGCCACGCCTGGCCGGCTGCTGGATCACGCGAATCAGAAGACTGTGAATCTGTCAGAGATTGAAATCCTGGTTCTGGATGAAGCTGACCGCATGCTGGATATGGGCTTCATCCACGATATTCGCAAAGTACTCGCCTTGCTGCCCAAGAACCATGCCCGTCAAAACCTGCTGTTCTCGGCCACCTTCTCCAACGACATCAAACAGCTTGCGAGCCGCCTGCTCGACCACCCCGAACTGATTGAGGTAGCACGCCGTAATACCACTGCCGAGCTTATCGAACAGGTAGTGCATCCGGTGGACAAAAACCGCAAGCGGGAACTACTCAGTCACATGATCGGCTCGCGCAACTGGCGACAGGTGCTGGTGTTTACCCGCACCAAACATGGCGCCAATCGCCTGGTCCAGCAGCTTGATAAGGACGGCCTTAGCGCCGCCGCCATCCACGGCAACAAAAGTCAGGGTGCGCGTACCCGTGCGCTGGCCGGATTCAAGACCGGCGAGGTACGGATACTGGTAGCCACCGATATTGCAGCCCGCGGCCTGGATATCGATCAGTTACCACACGTTGTGAATTATGAACTGCCTAATGTAGCGGAGGACTATGTGCACCGCATTGGTCGCACCGGTCGGGCCGGCAATGAAGGTGAGGCGGTTTCCCTTGTCTGTGTGGACGAACACAAGCTGTTAAGGGATATCGAACGTCTGTTGAAGCGCGATATACCCAGCAAAGTTCTTGAAGGTTATGAACCGGATCCGAGCATTAAGGCGGAGCCTATTCAGAATGGGCGGAATAACGGCAAAGGTCGCCCCCAACCGCAGAGACATACCGAGGGTCGTCACCGCAGCCGAACCAAGCCGTCAGCGAAAAAGTCAGCGGATGCCCAGCAGGAAACCAAGTCCGGGAACACGACACAAAAGAATACCCGGCGGAAGCCTGCCGGCTCGCAAGCCAAAAAACCGCAGCCGCAGCGATCTCGCTCAGGCGGTGGTGACGACTGGGGATCGTTGTTCGGTGGTAGTGCCCGGAGCAAGTGACTCAACTCCCCTTCTTCTATCGGGCGATAGATTGAAGGGGCGACTCCCTTTCCGCATCGAAACAAGGGCACAGGCGCCCCTTCCTTAAATGCAGCTCTTTAGTGCGGCGAAATATTTCCTGGAAAGCGTGTCACGTAACGGGTGGCAGGCGTGGCCGGTTATGAAATTCCAGCTTGATGCCATAGGCGCCCGAAAGGAAACGCGTGAACGCTGCATTATCAATACGCGTTCTGTACCAGGCGACCGGTGCCGCCTGCAACACATAACCCAGTGCCGCACGTATAACGCCGGCATGCGTGACAACCAGAACGTGTCCTTCTGACTGCTCTGCCAGGACGTCGCGGAATGCGCTCGCTACACGCAACCCGAAATCGTCCAGTGATTCGGAACCGGAAGGTCTGTTGCGCTGCGGGTCTTCGTAGAAGGCCCGGTACTCGGCTTCGTTGCGCGAGATGATTTCGTCCGGACTCTGACCTTCCCAGCTGCCAAGACCAACCTCGCGGAAGCGCTCATCAACGCTTAACGGAATGCCCAGTTTTTCCTGCAAGGTCAGCGCAAACGCATGGCAGCGCTGCATCGGTGAACTGACAATCTGTGTCCACGGCGCGCTGCCATCTACAGCCTGCCACATCTGTTGCCAGCCTTTATCGCTGAGCGGATCATCTGCGCCGTCGCCACGGTAGCGGCGACCACCAACAGGTTCACCGTGGCGCAAAAAATCAATAAGAGTATCAGTCACGCTGACGTATGCAGAACGGGATTCCTAGCAACACTGTTACGCGCCTTCACCGCTGTCTTCTGCCTCGATCTCGTCACGGATGATCCTTTGTTCCTCGCGGCGACCAGCGAGTTGTTCGTAGGCATCGGCTTTCTTGGCAATCGTTTCCTCGCCGAACATGATTTGACGAATCATCCGATCACCAAAGCGCATCAGTTCCAGATCATCCTCGTAAAGCTTCTGGCGCAATTCATCGTCGATCTCGAATGTCGCAGCAAAACCTTCGCTCTTGATAAATTCGCGGAAACGGTCCATGTCGTAACTGGCCATAAAGAAAAACTGCAGGCTGGTCTTCGACAGGTTACCTATTGACGGCCCGGCGGATTTCATTTTCAGCACCAGCTGCCGCCAGGCACGACCATGATCGTCATACTCCTCGACACCCTGTTCTTTACGGTAATCGCGGATAGTTATCTCACGGTCTTCGAAATGCCCCTTGCAGTGATCTTCTTCCACCAGCGCATAAGATGCGCGATCAACGTTTTCGTCAGAACGGCGTGTCGACAGCAGGCCGACCGGATAATAACGGCATGAGGTCGGACGGTCCTCGTAGACACTGCAGCCTTCGTCGTTCATAAACTGACACGCGGTCCCGTCTTCGACAGGATGCATCTTTACGCCAACCAGGCTGTTGGCACCGAATTCAAACGGGAATGTGTACTTCTTCAGGAACTCCGAAGATGTCATGCCCAGGCGCTGCTTGAGGCGAATAATGTCGTAAGGCGTGAGCATGATATCGATGTTGCGGCAACAGGCATTGAAGCACTCAATATCCTTATGACAGCGGAATTTGATGACGTGATCCTCATCAAACTGCGCCGGAAGAACCGGACTCTCCGCAAAGGGTGAATTTTTGATATCGATATCAGCCATGGCGACCTACCTCTTGAACCCTGAAAAACAAGGTTATCACGAACGTGTGATTTGAAATTAAACACAATTACTGGGGCAGAGTTTCAACCCGGCCTCGCCCAATTGAAACTCCAAAAATAGAAAAAGCCCGGACACCCGAGGGTATCCGGACTTTTCAGCCTTCAAGAGACTGTTAAGTAATGACTTACTTGAACAGCTTGCTCTTGTCGACCAGATCTACGTGCTTACGCTTGAAGCACTTGTAGGTCTTGGCTTCATGGTCATAGATCGAGTTCACGAAGCACTTCCAGTTTTCCTCATCAACCACGTTGTGGTCCATGCGGTAGTAGAAACCCGGGTAACGGGATTCTTCACGGAACTGGATGTGTTTCATGTGGGCTTCAGCCGTCAGGATACGGTGATAGTTTTCCCAGGCGCGGAGCAGTTCGTGCAGGTCTTTAGCACGCATCTTCTCGGCGTCTTCCTTCAGCATAACCAGCTTTTCTTCAGCCACGTCGAGCATATGGCCGTTGGTGGTGTAGTAGGTAGCAACACCGGCTACGTATTCGTCCATGATCTTCTGCAGACGGAACTGCAGCATCTTGGGCGTAATGTAGTGCGGGTTGATATCAATTGCAGTGGAGTAGTCCTTGTGTTCCAGGTAGGTCTTCACCGGCTGGTAGATTTCAGCCACCAGATCTTCAACTGATGCATCCAGCTCAGGCTTCAGATCAGGGTTGTCCAGGCAGTACTTAACCATGGATTTGGCACACATACGGCCTTCGGCGTGAGAACCGGAGGAGAACTTGTGGCCAGACGCACCCACACCGTCACCGGCTGTGAACAGGCCGTTTACTGTGGTCATACCACGGTAACCCCAGTTCCAGCCCTTTGGCAGGTGATCGGGTATACCGTCGTACTCTTCGTCAGTCGGCGCACCGACATCGGTAGGACCAGACACCCAGATACCACAGCAACCGGAGTGAGAACCCAGCAGGTAGGGCTCGGTCGGCATCAGCTCGGAGTTTTTCTTGTCCGGCTCGATGTTTTCACCAACCCAGATACCACACTGGCCGACACACATGTCGAGGAAGTCTTCCCAGGCTTCTGCTTCCAGGTGCTTGACTTCACGAGGAGACAGGGTTTCGCGCAGGTTGGCAAGGGCGGTCACGGTGTCCATCCAGATCGGACCACGGCCTTCCTTCATTTCCTTCAGCATGAGGTGGTTACGCAGGCAGGAAGCCGGTACAGCAGCGTGACCATAAGGAGGATAATCGTTCAGCATCTCCTTGTTGCGAGTCATGTAGGTTTCGCCGACAGCGTTGGTAGCCTGGGACTTGAACAGCAGGAACCATGCACCTACAGGACCGTAACCGTCCTTGAAACGGGTAGGAACGAAGCGGTTTTCCATCATGGTCAGCTCGGCACCAGCCTGTGCAGCCATTGCATAGGTGGAACCGGCATTCCAGACAGGGTACCAGGCACGACCCTGACCTTCGCCGACAGAGCGGGGACGGAACAGGTTAACGCAACCACCGGCAGCCAGCAGGCAAGCCTTGCACTTGTAGACGACAACTTTGTGGTCGCGAGTCGAGAAACCAACAGCACCAGCGATACGGTTGCTGTCGTTCTTGTCGTTGATCAGCTTAACAATGAAGATACGCTCTTCGATGTTATCGATGCCCAGGGCTTTCTTGGCTGCTTCAGCAACGATCCACTTGTAGGATTCGCCGTTGATCATGATCTGCCACTTGCCGGAACGTACGGGCTTGCCGCCATCCTTCAGCGGAGTCATACCCTTGGAACCGTCGTGACGCTCGCCATTTTCGTCCAGCTTCCAGATCGGCAGACCCCATTCTTCGAACAGGTGAACCGATTCGTCAACGTGGCGGCCCAGATCGTAAGCCAGGTCATCGCGCGTGATACCCATCAGATCGTTGGAGACCATGCGAGCATAGTCAGCCGGATCCTGCTCGGTACCGATGTAGGTGTTGATAGCGGACAGACCCTGTGCCACAGCGCCGGAGCGATCCATGGCGGCCTTGTCTACCAGTTTGATTTTAAGGCCTGTGCCTTCTGACCAGCGCATGATTTCAAACGCTGTGCCACAGCAAGCCATACCACCGCCAATAAGAAGAATGTCAACTTCTTCTTCGACGACTTCAGGATTTCCGAATTCTCCTGCCATTTGTAGTTACCTCTAAGCTTTTACAAAAATTTGAATCTGTTAACCGCGAAGCCTTATTACAGTTTGATCAGCTCGCTACGGTCGCCTTCGCGGTAACCGTTCTGCTCGTTATGATTGAAGAAACCGTTTTCTTCGATCTTGGCCATGTCAGCAGAAGGCTTGCCTGCAAAAGGATCAATGGAACCTTCAGGCGTGGTGCGGATCGGGAATTTGAAACGCTTCATGGTGCCGTTACGGAACTTGATGGTCCACATGATGGAGTCAGTACCGCGAAGAGGCTGCACAGAACCGCCCAGAGGAACGATGTCAGCATAGTGACGAGCTTCGATAGCCTGCTGAGGGCAGATCTTCACGCAAGAGTAGCACTCCCAGCACTGCTCGGGCTCCTGGTTGAAAGCACGCATTGCATGGCCGGTTTCAGAACCGTCCTTGTCGAGCTTCATCAGATCGTGGGGGCAGATGTACATGCAGGCAGTCTTGTCCTGACCCTTGCAGCCATCGCACTTATCGGTACGCACAAATGTTGGCATGGTGTTATCTCCGTTTTACTTTACTTCAAGTGATATATCATCTGTTGCCGGCTGTCCGGAAACAGTCTCTAGAGTTACAAACTGTTCTCGCTAGTCAGCGCGGATCGAACCCGGCGCCGTTTACTGCGAAGCAGCCGCCAACATTCAAACTATTGAAGTTACCGGCTTTTTAATAAGGGTATTAGTCGTATATTCTCCAACCGGTTCCCCGGCAGGGGGTGTAACCTTAATGATGTACCGGGGGAAATCCAGCAGTTTTAATTTGCACCGGCATAAAGCCACTTTATTATTTTAGTGCGGCGAGGATGAAATTATAACATTATGTTTTACATGAATAATTTTATTTAGTATATTAGAAGATCATTATCTTTTATGCGCATTTCAGAAGTGCTTATTAGCATACGTCTACAATACTCTAGTAAATTACTCAGCCTTTCACGGCGATCATTCTGAAGAGAAGAGACACTATGTCCAGCCCCATTCACGACCCGTTGTCCAACGAACTCGACGCAAACAGTCGCATCGAGGTTAAAAATACAACGTGCTACATGTGTGCTTGCCGTTGCGGTATTCGCGTCACCCTGCGTGACGGTGAAGTCCGTTATATACAGGGCAACCCTGATCACCCGCTTAACAAGGGTGTCATCTGCGCCAAGGGCTCTTCCGGCATTATGAAGCAATACTCGCCGGCTCGCCTGACCAAGCCCCTGCTGCGCAAACCAGGCAGCGATCGCGGTGACAATGAATTTGAAGAAATCTCCTGGGAAAAGGCCTTCGGGATGATCGAAGAACGCCTGGGCGAAATACGCGCTACTGACCCGAAGAAATTCGCGCTGTTTACCGGCCGCGACCAGATGCAGGCACTGACCGGCCTGTTCGCCAAGCAATTCGGTACACCTAACTATGCTGCCCACGGTGGTTTTTGTTCAGTGAACATGGCCGCCGGTATGATCTACACCATTGGCGGTTCATTCTGGGAGTTTGGCGGTCCGGACCTGGATCGCGCCAAGCTGTTTGTGATGATCGGTACGGCCGAAGATCATCACTCCAACCCGCTGAAAATGGCTCTCTCGAAATTCAAGCGTCAGGGCGGCAAATTCATCTCCATTAACCCGGTGCGCACTGGTTACTCGGCGATTGCCGACGAATGGATTCCCATCAAGCCCGGTACTGACGGCGCACTTTTCCTGGCACTGACTAACGAAATCATCAAACAGGGCCTCTACGACCGCGACTACCTGGTGCAGTACTCGAATGCGGCCGAACTCGTCAACATGGACGAGAGCTCCAGCGAGCACGGCATGTTCGTGCGCTTTGAAGTACCGCCGGAAGAAGGCTGCTTCGATCCGCAGAACAAACTCTGGTGGGACCGCGAACTGAACAAGCCGATTTCCACCCACACACCCGGTGCCGATCCCTACTTCCTCGGCGAATTCAAACTCGACGATGGCACGCCGGTGAAGCCGTCATTCCAGTTACTGGTGGATCGAGTCAAGGATTACACTGCCGAATGGGCTGCCAGCATCACCGGAATCCCCGAGGAAACCATCAAACGCCTGGCTCATGAAATGGGTATCACGGCGCGCGACGAGAAGATTGAGCTGCCGATCCCGTGGACTGACACCTGGGGCAACGAACACGAATCGGTAACCGGTAACCCGGTGGCCTTCCACGCCATGCGCGGACTGGCGGCACACTCGAATGGTTTCCAGACCATCCGCGCCATGTCTATACTAATGAGTATCCTCGGCACCATTGACCGGCCCGGTGGCTTCCGCCACAAGGCGCCGTTCCCGCGCCCGATTCCGCCCTGCGCCAAAACCCCCAACGATGCGCGCGCCGTGCAACCGAATACCCCGCTGGATGGCATGCCGCTGGGCTGGCCCGCCGACCCGGACGATCTGTTCGTCAACGATGACGGCAGCCCGGTGCGCATCGACAAGGCGTTCTCCTGGGAGTATCCACTGTCCGTGCACGGCCTGATGCACAATGCCATCACCAATGCCTGGCGCGGCGACCCCTACAAGATCGACACCCTGCTGATTTTCATGGCCAACATGGCCTGGAACTCGTCCATGAACACGTCGGAAGTGCGCAAGATGCTTAACGACAAGGACGACAACGGCGAGTACAAGATCCCCTTCCTGATTGTCGCCGACGCTTTCCAGTCAGAGATGGTCGCCTATGCCGACCTGGTGCTGCCGGATACCACCTACCTGGAACGTCACGATTGCATGTCCATGCTTGACCGACCCATCTCTGAATTCGATGGCCCGGTCGACTCGGTGCGCATCCCCGTGGTCCCACCCAAGGGTGAATGCAAACCGTTCCAGGAAGTGATCATCGAACTGGGCTCGCGTCTGAAGCTGCCGGCATTCACAAACGCCGACGGCAGCCGCAAGTTCCGCGACTATCCGGACTTCGTGATTAACTACCAGACCGCGCCCGACTCCGGCATCGGTTTCCTCGCCGGTTGGCGTGGCAAGGGCGGCGAGAAGTTCATGAAGGGCGAACCCAACCCCAAGCAGTGGGAGATGTACGAAAAGAACAACTGCGTATTCCACTACGAGTTGCCCAAGTCGTACCAGTACATGCGTAACTGGAATCAGGGATACCTGGAATGGTCCAAGCGCCACAGCCTGACGCGTTACGTGGAACCGATCAACATCCACATTTACTCTGAAGTGCTGCAGAAGTTCCGTCTTGCCGCACAAGGCAAATCTGACGGCAAGCAACCGCCAGCGCACCTGCGCAAACGCATCGAGACACACTTTGATCCGCTACCATTCTTCTCCATGCCGCTGGAATCCAAGGTCACCGACCTGCACAAGTATCCGTTGAATGCGATCACCCAGCGCCCCATGGCCATGTACCACTCCTGGGATTCGCAGAATGCCTGGCTGCGTCAGATTCACACTTATAATTATCTGCACGTGAATACCAAAACCGCCCGTGAAGCCGGTATCGAAGACGGTGGCTGGATGTGGATAGAATCCATGCACGGCAAGGTTCGCTGCCTGTGCCGCTACTCGGAAGCCGTTGAACCCGGTACTGTATGGACCTGGAACGCCGTCGGTAAAGCCTCCGGCGCCTGGGGCCTGGATGCTGACGCCAACGAATCGGAACAGGGCTTTTTGCTCAACCATGTCATCAGTGAAGAGCTGCCGCCTTCGGAAGACGGCGAGCATCTTTCCAACTCCGACCCCATTACCGGGCAGGCAGGCTGGTACGACGTACACGTGCGCATCTACCCGGCAGAGCCTGGCGAGCCGGCCATCACCTATCCGCAATTCGATAGCCTGCACGCCGTGCCCGGTCAGTCGCAGGAGAAAAAACGCGGCCGCTGGCTCACTTATTTCGCCGGCAAGAAGAAGGCTTAAACAATGACACAACTTGCTCTAGTAATCGATTTGAACGTGTGCGTTGGTTGCCACGCCTGTGTCACCAGCTGCAAGGAATGGAATACCTCGGGTACCGCGGGTTACATGGCCGACATGAATCCTTTCAGCAAGGATCCTACCGGCACTTTCTTCAACCGGGTGCAGACCTTTGAAATAGGCGAATTCCCTAACACGGAAACCGTACACTTCCCGAAAAGCTGCCTGCACTGCGAAGAGCCACCCTGCGTGCCGGTGTGCCCCACGGGCGCAAGTTACAAACGTGAAGAAGATGGCATCGTACTGGTGGACTACGACAAGTGCATCGGTTGCAAGTACTGCTCCTGGGCCTGTCCTTACGGCATGCGCGAAATCGACGAACACCAGAAGGTGATGAAGAAATGCACCTTGTGCGTGGATCGTATCTACGATGAGTCACTGCCGGAAAATGAGCGCAAACCGGCCTGCGTCCTGGCCTGTCCGACCAGCGCCCGCCTGTTTGGCGATGTTAACGACCCGGAATCGGAAGCTGCCGAAGCCATTCGTGAACGTGGCGGTTACCAGCTGATGCCCGAATGGGGCACCCGGCCGGCCAACCACTACCTGCCGCGACGCAAGACCAGCATCACCATTCACGAAGACGAACTGGTGCGCGCCGACAACCCGCTCAAGAAAGAGCGCCAGTTGCCCATGCCGGACAGCGATGAACCGACACTCGACGACGTCACTTCGTGGTAATTAGTGCTCTATCAACATGGTAATTCAGGAGATAAAAAATGCATCCCGCATTTTCGGTTATTTTTCTTACTACCCTGATCGGCGCCGGACAGGGTCTGTTCCTGGCCCTGTATACCGGCCAGCTGTATTCTGTCGTAGAAGTAGTACCGGTGGAAGATTCTCATGCGCACTACGGAATGGGCGCGCTAGTCGCCGTGGCATTACTTATCGCCGGCCTGTTCAGTTCTTTCTTCCATCTCGGTCACCCGGAACGTGCCTGGCGCTCCAGCGCCCGCTGGCGCACCTCCTGGCTGTCCCGCGAAGTTATTGCACTGCCGGCCTTCATGGGCATGACCACGCTGTATGGCCTGGTCCATTACTTCGACATTAACCCGGTATTGTTCACCTTGCGTGACACTTTCCAGGTGGACCTGTCACTGATCATCGGCGCCATCAACACGGCACTGGCTTTCACCCTGTTCCTGTGTACCGGCATGATCTACGCCTGCATCAAGTTCCTGCAGGAATGGGCCACACCGCTGACCGTGGTTAACTACACGTTGCTTGGCTCGGCATCGGGCTTCAGCCTGGCAACTGCCTTTGCCGCCTCCCAGGGTTCGCAACTGACTGACTTCTACGCCGGCTGGTCAATAGTGCTGACAATCGCCGGCCTGGTAACGCGCATCTCCAGCCTGATCCGTAACAAGCGCATCAAACACAAATCATCAATCAGTACCGCCATTGGCATTCGTCACGCCAAAGTCGAACAGAAAGCACAGGGCTTCATGGCAGGTTCCTTTAACACCCGTGAGTTTTTCCACGGCGCGCCCGAAAACATCTTCAAGCTGGTGAAGTGGAGTTTTCTGGTATTGGTATTCCCGGTTCCCATCGCCCTGTTAACCCTGGGCATGAGCACTGGGGCAGCACCTGTATTCGTGCTGGCCTTTGTTGTTCAGTACCTGGGATTGCATGCCGAGCGCTGGTTCTTCTTCGCACAGGCCAATCATCCGCAAAACCTTTATTACCAGACAGTTTAATTTAGCCCCGTACTGTTACCGCAGCGTCAACCATCGACATTGACTGTTGCTCACCCTGCGGGACTGAACTAAGCTGATACGGTGGATGCGCTAATAGACCCCTTTGGAAGAAGCATCGAATACGTTCGCCTGTCGGTGACAGATCGCTGCGACCTGCGCTGCAGTTATTGTATTCCAAAGGGATTCAAGGGGTTCGAGGAACCCGACCACTGGTTAACGTTCGATGAAATCGAACGCGTTATCGGTATTTTCGGCAAGCTCGGCGTTAAACGCATCCGCCTGACCGGCGGCGAACCACTGGTCAGAAAAGACATGCCGATCCTCTCAGCCCGACTGGCAGCCTTGCCCGGCATCGAAGACCTGTCACTTAGCACCAATGCCACGCGCCTGGATAAACATGCCGCGGAATTGAAGGCCGCAGGCGTTTCAAGAATCAACGTCAGTCTGGATACCCTGCGCCCCGAACGTTTCAAGGAAATCACCCAGGGCAAACTCGACAAGGTGATGGCCGGCCTGATGGCCGCCAAACAGGCAGGCCTGAACCCCATCAAGATAAACATGGTCGTCATGGCCGGCGTCAACGATGACGAAGTTGAAGACATGGTCGAGTTCTGCCTGGAACACGGCTTCACCTTGCGCTTCATCGAAACCATGCCGATGGGCGACACCGGACGTTTGGCCAGCACGCACTATGTCGACCTGCAAACGGTTAAGCAACGCCTGGCGGAACGCTTCGAACTGGTACCCGGCGTCATGCCCGGTGGCGGTCCTGCACGTTATGTCCAGGTTGCCGGAACAGACCTCAAGATTGGATTTATCACACCGATATCGCAACACTTTTGCGAGACCTGCAATCGGGTGCGGCTGTCGGCCGATGGCACACTGTATCTGTGCCTGGGGCAGAACGATAATGTGGAACTACGTCCTCTGCTGCGGGCAGGCATCAGTGATGCAGGACTCGAACAGGCGATTATTGATGCCATTGCGATCAAACCTGAACGCCATGAATTCAACGAACGTCCCGAGCAGGTGGTGCGCTTTATGTCGCTCACCGGCGGCTAACCCGGTTATTTTCAAATCTGCCTAAATTGCCTGAGAGCGGGCCTGATCCAGACTCGTTCTAATCCGCGACATCCGAATTCCTGCTGGTTGCGTCTCCTCTGCCAGATTTGCCAGACCCCCTGAATCACGCGAAAGTTATTGATTTTAAATCGATCATATCGCTCGATCAGCCTATTAATTGCCGCATAAATTTCGTTTCACGCAGCACCGGATTTTCCATGCTATGATCCGGCGCATTTCGCAAATCAGCATATTCTTACGCGACTGCACCAAGGAGCGAGTCATGATAAAACCTATTGGTTCCGATGAACTGAAACCCCTATTCGTTTACGACTCAGAAGAACATAGTCGTTTAACCAAGGAAGCAGAAAGCCTGCCTTCTGTCATGATCAGCTCCGCTGCTGCCGGTAACGCCGTCATGATGGGTGGTGGTTACTTCACACCACTGACCGGCTTCATGAATCTGGCTGACGGCCTCGGCTGTGCGGAAAACATGAAAACCACCTCGGGCCAGTTCTTCCCGGTACCGATTCTTAACCTGGTTCAGGATATTTCTGACATCAAGGATGCCAAGCGGATTGCATTGCGCGACCCGAATGTTGATGGCAATCCGGTTATTGCTATTCAGGATGTCGAAGCCATTGAAGAAGTCTCCGATGATCAGATGAAGCTGATGACCGACAAGGTCTACAGGACACAGGATCCGGAGCATCCCGGCGTCGCCGCCTTCAATACACAGGGCCGTTTTGCCATCTCCGGTCCTATCCAGGTACTGAGCTTCAGTTATTTCCAGACAGAGTTCCCTGATACATTCCGTACTGCTGTTGAAATCCGCAACGAGATCAAGGAACACGGCTGGAAAAAAATCGTCGCTTTCCAGACGCGTAACCCCATGCACCTGGCGCACGAAGAACTGTGCCACATGGCCATGGATCGCCTTGGTTGCGACGGACTGGTTATTCATATGCTGCTCGGCAAGCTCAAGCCAGGCGATATTCCGGCACCGGTCCGCGATGCCGCCATCCGCAAAATGGTCGAATTATACTTCCCGGCCAACAGCGCCATGGTCACCGGCTACGGATTCGACATGCTTTACGCCGGTCCGCGTGAGGCCGTACTGCACGCCTACTTCCGCCAGAACATGGGTGCAACGCACTTCATCATCGGTCGCGACCATGCCGGCGTAGGCGACTACTATGGCGCCTTCGATGCGCAGACCATCTTCGAGGACGAGGTACCTGCAGGTGCACTGGCCATCGAAATCTTCAAGGCAGATCACACCGCATGGTCGAAGAAGCTGAACAAGGTCGTCATGATGTGCGAAGCACCGGACCACCAGAAGGAAGACTTCGTACTGCTGTCCGGCACCAAGGTTCGCGAAATGCTGGGCGAAGGCTCTGCGCCACCCAAGGAATTCTCACGTCCTGAAGTCGCACAGATCCTGATCGACTACTACCAGACGCAAAAAGCCAGCTGATCGAGAAGCTGTAAAAGGGGGCGGAGGGATTAGAAATTAATCCCTCCGCCCCCTTTTTTGTTGGCTCACCAGGTAAAAAGGTTTCTGACAATCATCAGCACACCCAGGCAGGCCAGAAAACCGGCGAATACCAGCTTGAGTCGACGCTGATCCAGATAATGCGCCAGGCGGGCACCGAGTGGTGCGCTGCTGACACTGGCAATACTGATACCGGCAACCGCCGGCCAGTAAACATAGCCACTGCTGGCAGCAGGCAGACCGGCCTGCCCCCATCCAGCCACCATGAACCCTGCCGAACCAACCAGTGCTATAGGTAAACCGCAGGCTGCTGACGTCCCTACCGCCGCACGTATATCAAGGTTATGCCAGGTTAACCAGGGTACCGTCAGGGTGCCGCCGCCAATACCCAGCAAGGCAGACACAGCACCTATAAAAATACCTGCGAAGGCGTTACTCACGACACCGGGCTCAGAACGACCAACCGGCGGCGCCTTACCGAGCATCATCTGTGCTGCCACCACAAGCTCGAACAAACCAAACACCAGTGCCAGCAGGACCCCGCCCAACCAAACCGCAAGCACGCCGCCCAACCAACCGCCCACCGCAAAGCCCATCGACAATTGCAGCACCAGTGGCCAGCGCACAGCGCCACGACGGTGATGCGCCAAAGCCGATGACACCGACGTGAATACAATCACCGCCAGCGATGTACCCACAGCCAGCTGCATGATGTGTTCAGCAGTGAATCCGTGCAGACCAAACAGCAATGCCAGAATCGGCACCATGATCAATCCGCCGCCCACCCCCAGCAACCCCGCCACTACACCTGCAAAGCAACCTAGCGCCAGATAAGCGGTCAATAACATCATGCTGTCCATCGACTGCATTGTACCTTGGGGCTGAGTCATTTATTGTAAGCAGCACGGCAGCGTTACTGACTGGCTGGAAATGGAAGCACAGGCTATGCCCCGTTACCCGGGAAGATTTATTTTGGTTTTACTGCTGCTTGGTGCCGGAACGGTTACAGCCAGCGTGATTGAGAAACAAAGAGAGCAGTTTCTAAAGGCAGAATCCGCACTCAAAGCCGGCAAGCTCGGCGAGTACCGGCAACTGGAGGCCAAGCTCACCAATTACCCGCTCTACGGCTACCTCGAATACCAGGCGCTGCGACGCAAACTCAGTAAGGCGAAACCAGCAGAAGTTGAAGGCTTTCTGCATATGTATCGTGACCAGCCTATCGCGAGCCGTCTGCGAAGCAGCTGGCTACACAAGCTCGGGCAGCGCAAAGACTGGGACAACTATCTCAGGTTTTATACACCCCGGAATTCAGTCACCCTGCAGTGCTACGATATTCGCGCACGCCTGCAAAAAGGCGACCGGCAACAGGCGCTCAGGGATGCGCTTTCACTCTGGCTGGTAGGGCATTCGCAGCCTGACGTCTGTGACACCGCCTTCGACCAGCTCTATGCCAGCTCCATGATCAGCAGCGAGCACATCTGGGCACGTATCCGTCTGGCCTTTGCCAACCAGAAGTCCAGTCTCGCCGGCTACCTTGCGAAGCGTCTTTCAGCCGAAGACCGCAGCTGGGTAAAGCGCTGGCAATTCGCCCACAAACGTCCAACTGCCGCCATATCGAAAGACTGGGCCCGGCAAGATACGCCGCTGGTTCGGGAAATCCTGGTACACGCCAGCAAGCGACTGGCACGCCACAAACCGGAACAGGCCTGGAAGCACTGGCAAAAACTGTCAGAAAACCACCGCTTCAGCGCAAGCCAGCAAGGCGAAGTGCTGGCGAAGATTGGCTTGCATGGCGCGCTGGACAGCCATCCGCAAGCTTCTGTGTGGCTGGCCAGCGTCCCCGACGCACAGGCCACTACCGCTATTCGCGAATGGCGTATCAGGACCGCGCTGGCCGACAAAGACTGGGATAGTGCCCTGCACTGGATCGACGACCTCACCGAAAGCGAACGCACATGCAGATAACTGGCGCTACTGGCGTGCCTATGCGCTGCAGGAGAAAGGTCTCAAAGGCGATGCGCTCACCGCCTACGCCAGTCTCAGCAGCGAACGCACCTACTTTGGTTTTCTTGCTGCCGACCAGTTGCAACGCCCGTATGAGATGAACGACATTAGTCTGAAATTCAGCGATCAACAGTTAGAAACTGTTGAGCAAATTCCCGGTATCGAACGTGCCCGGGAACTTTACATGACCGGCAAGCGCACTGATGCAAGGCGCGAATGGTATTACACTACCCGTAATCTGCCGCGCGACAAGCTCAAGGTCGCTGCCACTCTCGCACATCGCTGGGGCTGGCACGACCGCGCCATTTTCACCGCCTCCAGGGCGCAACACTGGTCTGATCTTACACTGCGGTTTCCGCTGCCCCATCGCGAATCCATTTTCACCAATGCACGCCGCTACGATCTCGACCCCGGGCTGATCTACGGTGTTATCCGCCAGGAAAGCGCTTTCATGGAAGACGCCCGCTCTTCAGTAGGCGCCCTGGGCCTCATGCAACTGATGCCCAGTACTGGCAAACAAACTGCACGCGCCATCAACCTGCGCTACCGGGGGCAGGCAAGCCTGATCAGCTCGAACAACAACATCCGCCTCGGCAGTGCCTACCTGAACAAACTCATGACCCGCTATAACGGTTCGCCAGTACTGGCGGCGGCGGCCTACAATGCCGGCCCCCACCGCGTTTCCCGCTGGTTGCCAGGCGACGGCGACATGAATGCCAGCCTGTGGATGGAACGCATCCCGTTCAAGGAAACGCGCACCTACGTTCGGCGAGTGCTTGCTTACGCCACCATTTTCGACTGGCGGCTGGAGCAACCGGTCACCCGCCTGTCGAGCCGGTTGCCAACCGTAAAACAGCGTTATTGATCTACCGCAGCGCACCGGTAGCCGCAAAGGCAGCCACTTGACCTATATCAATGTATTAGAGTATTAGATTTTATTAAACTTCGTTCCACTTATTTCAATACCAAGAGGGGCGGGAGATGAAGAAAATCTGCAAACCAGGCTGTGCGCACAAACTTCTCGGGGCCAATATTGCACTGGGCATCCTGGTGTTCATAGTCGCCGTGTACTTCATTATCAGTGGTGAATACGCCAACCTGGAAATGCGTAAAAGCGCCGAAACCCTGCTGAATGCCGCAGCCATTGGTGGCCTGATCTACAGCGTAGCCGCCTGGTACCTGGACCTGCTTATTCATCCGCAGTTTTCGAAAACCGATTCCTAATAACGCCAACTGTTCCACCGCCAGGTCTTGACCTTGATCGGCCTTATCCGCACCCTATACCCCCTCGCAAAATCCAGGGAACACAATGGCAGCAAAGAACATATTCATTATCGGTGGCACCGGCTTTATTGGCTCGCACCTGACCAACCGGCTTTCAGCACTGGGGCATCGCGTCACCGTACTGACACGCCGACCGGAGCGTCATCGCCACTACCGCATCGGCAGCCGGGTACGATTGCTGCAAGCCAACCCCTACGATGCGGACAGCCTGGCTGAACACCTGCGGGATGCTGATTGCGTCATTAACCTGGTAGGTGTGCTCAACGAGGAAGGCAAGAGCACCTTCAGCCGCGCCCATGTCGAGTTACCGCGAACCGTCGTCAAGACCATGCGCGATCTTGGCATCAGCCGCCTGCTGCACATGAGCGCCCTGAATGCCGACGTTAACGAAACCCACAGCCGCTACCTGAAAACCAAGGGCGAAGGAGAGAACCTGGTGCACCAGTCACCGGGTATCGAAGTCACCAGCTTCAGGCCATCGGTGGTTTTTGGCCGCGGTGACAGCTTCTTTAACCGTTTCGCAACGTTATTAAAACTGGCGCCTCCACCTGTGTTTCCACTTGCCTGTGCAAAGGCGCGCTTTGCGCCGGTATATGTAGGCGATGTCGTTGCAGCCTTTGTGCATGCCCTCGACAATCCATCCACTGCCGGCCAGCGCATGGAGCTGTGCGGACCGACGGAATACAGTCTTGGGGAACTGGTGCAATACACCGCTGACCTGACGGGGAGAAAAACCCGTGTAGTGGGCTTGCCTGATTTTGCCGCACGACTGCAGGCTTATTTACTGGGCCTGATGCCTGGCAAACCCTTCACCATCGACAACTACCACTCACTGAAGAAAGCCAGCGTTTGCAGCGAGTCCGCCTTCCAGCGGCTGGGCATAACTCCGCGCTCTATAGAGGCCGTTGTGCCCGGCTACCTGGGCAAAGCCGGCAGCCGCGCCCGCTATTACGATTATCGTTCGCAGGCACGCCGCGACAGCTAATGGACATCTATCTGGTCGGCGGGGCAGTACGCGACAAACTGCTTGGCTTGCCCGTGCACGAACGTGACTGGGTTGTGGTGGGCGCAACCGCGGAGGAAATGCTTGACCTCGGCTACACGCCGGTCGGCAAGGACTTCCCTGTTTTTCTGCACCCGGAAACCAAAGAAGAATACGCACTGGCGCGTACCGAGCGTAAAACAGCGCCTGGCTACAAGGGCTTTGCCTTCAATACCGACCGTGAAGTCACCCTGGAAGAAGACCTCAGGCGCCGCGATCTCACCATCAATGCCATAGCGGAAAGTCCCACTGGCGAACTGATCGACCCTTACGGCGGCCAAAGCGATCTGGACAAAGGCAGGCTCCGCCACGTCAGTCCGGCATTTTCCGAAGACCCGGTGCGCATATTGCGGGTAGCCCGGTTTGCAGCACGTTTCGGAAAATGGGGCTTCAGCGTAGCCCATGGCACCAATACATTGATGCGCGAAATGGTCGCGAATGGTGAAGTCGACCACCTGGTAGCAGAACGCGTTTGGGCTGAACTCGCCAAGGCAATGGCCACAGACACACCGGAAAAATTCTTCACCGTGCTGCACGGCTGCCACGCACTTGGCGTACTGTTTCCCGAAATTGAGCACGACTACGACAAGCCAATGGAAGCCCATACCCGGGCCGGCCTGCCCGAACATCTGCAAATGCTGAAACAGTGCGCCGAACGCTCCGATGACCCTCGCATCCGCTTTGCCGCACTGCTGCTCACGACTGGCAAACAGTTATCCACGGACGAACGACTGGAGAGAGCTACAGCCATCTGCGAACGCTACCGTGTGCCCAATGAATATACTCAGTTGGCGTCTGTAGCAATACGCGCGGCTGAAACAATCAACACTGATACCGGTTCCGAATTACTCACCGTGATGGAGGCAGCCAGCGCCTTCAGAGATCAAGCCCGATGGCAGCAGTTGCTCACATTATTTCAGGCCACCGGGCATATCGATGCAACTACCGCAGACTTGCTTGAGAATGTTTACCAGATAGCTGCAAACATAAATGCAGCAAGTCTTGAAGACAACTCCTTGCAGGGGCCTGAAATAGGAGAAGCCATTCGCGCCAAACGCTGCGAGGCTATCGAACAAATGCTGAAGACATGACGCAGCTAACCCAATCTTTGCGTCAATGGGGACAGCTCGCTTTTGAACGAACCCTTAAACAGGAACTGCAGAAACTCGACCTCAACCAGCTGCCTTTACATCTAGCTGTCACCGAGGGCGGCCTTGTCGACGAAAGCCCTATTGAAGCGACAATAATTCGAAGCGAAGATGATGAGTCTCACATCAACATCAAAGCCGGCATCTTCTTCACAGAAATGGTGCCTAGCTGCAGTTGTGGCGACGAACCACAGCTCAAACCTGTCTATTGCAACATAAACATAATAATAAATAAGCATTCAGCCGAAACAGCATTCATACTGGATTCAAACTAACTTCTAAATAGTGAGCAGGTCACTTAACAAGCCGCTCGGGAAAGGGGCGCTGGTTCACGCCCCTTAAATCGGTCGTTATACGCTGAAGGCACCAATGGTCATATGCTCAAGAAATTTCATTGCCTACCTGGTACTCGTAGTCGCAAGCATAGTCGGAAGTTTCTCGCTGCTTCTTTTTGGGCTTTTCCTTTTTGGCGGCTCGTTCACCGTAGTTGAACTGGAATACAGCGGGACAGGCATCCTTGCATGGGATTCATTGCTTTGCTTCATGTTCTTCGTCCAGCACAGCGCCATGATTCGCAAGTCTTGCCGTCGCCGATTGACCGCAATCGTTCCTCATCACTTTCAAGGCGCCCTCTATACTTTCGCTTCTGGTGTGACTTTACTTGCTTTAGTTTTATTCTGGCAGAGTTCCGGGCAGACGCTTATTAGCCTTCAAGGTACCACTCGCTGGATGGCCCACTGTGTTTTTTTTGCATCCCTGGCAGGCATGGTGTGGGGTATGCGAGCATTGCGCGCCTTTGACGTGTTTGGCGCTCAACCCATCCTGGCCAATATTCGCGATTCGCACGTACCAGCCATGCCACTCGCGATACGGGGACCGTACCGGTGGGTGCGCCATCCATTGTACTTTTTTACCTTGGTACTGATATGGTGCAGCCCTGATGTTACGGCGGATCGGTTGCTGTTCGATGTTCTTTTTACAGCATGGATTGTTTTAGGGACTCTTCTCGAGGAGCGCGATCTGGCTGCTGAGTTTGGCGAAACTTATTCTAACTATCAGCGCAAAGTACCTATGCTGATTCCCTGGAAGCTGCGCAAACCATTTAGATAGAGTACGATTTAGGAGTGCCCTCGGCCAACAGGCAAATGCAACTAACCCGAAATCGTCTGCAAAGGAGAAACACATGTCAAACGAAGGCTACCACGAACCAATCGATGAACTATCGAATGACACAAGAGATATGCACAGAGCGATAACGTCGCTGATGGAAGAACTGGAAGCTGTCGACTGGTACAACCAAAGAGTAGACGCCTGCAAGGATAATGAATTGAAAGCAATCCTTGCACATAACAGGGATGAAGAAAAAGAACACGCGGCCATGGTTCTTGAATGGATACGCCGCAAAGACCCGTCTTTTGATAAAGAGTTAAAAGACTATTTGTTCACTGACAAGACCATTGCCCACGAATAGGAACTCGCCAACAGCCACGCGCCCATTCACAGAAACATGGCAAACAGAACGACACCCAGAACGAGTCGATAAACCACGAATGGCAGCATGCCGATACGTTCGAGCAGTTTCAGAAAATAGTGTATGCACAGGTAGGCGCTGATACCGGACACGGCAACACCGGTGGCAATCGCCAGCCAGTCGACGGGTACTGCAGCTTCAAGCAGGTTCTTTGTCTCATATAACGCGGCCATGGCAATTGCCGGCACCGACAAAAGAAATGAGAAGCGCGCTGCGGCGCTGCGATCAAGGCCAACCATCAATCCGGCGGTAATGGTAATGCCGGAGCGAGAAGTGCCCGGGATGAGCGCCAGTACCTGGGCCAACGCAATCACCGCAACCCTGCCCGCGTCCAGGCGGTATTCGCAACGCGTCTGCGCACCCGTCTTGTCGGCATACCAGAGCAGCAGACCAAAAACGATGGTGGTAGTGGCAATCACCAGTGGCGAACGCAGGTAGGTCTCTATGAGATCGTGAAACAACAGACCGCTAAGCCCCAGTGGAATGGTACCCAGCAATACCGCCCAGGCCAGCATGGCTTCATCATCAGGGTTACGCGTTGCCAATGAACTGAGCCAGGATCGCGCCATTGCACTTAACTCGGTGCGGAAGTAGGTAACCACGGCGCCCAGGGTGCCGAAATGCACGGCCACATCAAAAGCCAGGCCCTGGTCCTGCCAACCGGTGAGTATAGGTACGAGAATCAGGTGTGCCGAACTGGAAATAGGCAGAAATTCGGTCAGCCCCTGAACCAGGGCAAGGATAATGGCCTGAAAGATATCCATTGGAATTTATTCTTCTGTTATTACAAACGACTGCGCAAATCACGCGCTGTAAAGCCTAGCACGTCCTGGTTCAGGCCGCGTGAAAATCCGATGGCTTTAAACCGTTCACCCATCTCGCTCGGCAACATCAAACGCTTGGCTTCGTTACTCAGCATCAGGTATCGACGTGTATCCTCCGGGTCGGCAGCAGACAGCAATGCATCAATGCCACACCCCATCAGAAATTGTGCCTGGCTGGTATAACCCAGCAATCCCATGCCGGCGTCAGTGGCTGCTTCGGCAATAGTCGTGAAATCAACAAACGCAGTGATATCCTGAAGTCCGGGATACCACAGGGGGTCGGGATGGGCCTGGTGGCGATAGTGGCACATCAGGGTACCCATAGTGCGTTGGGGATGATAATACTCGGCGCGGCCGTAACCGTAATCGATCAGCATCAAGGCACCACGACCAACACAGTCACCCAGGCTACGTTACCCAGGCGGACAGGCTGGGGCAGTATTCTGACTGGTAAGACGTTTGCCAACCATAGTCCTTCGCCAGGCCGCGGACATACCTGGTCATACTATTGCCGGAAGATGTACTGCAGTTCGACAACTTCTCCCCGTCCCAGCCAACACCCAGGCATTCAACCTGACCGTCCTGCCAGTGAAAACGGTTGACCGGCAAAGCATCTGCAACTTCGTTACCGAACACCACACCATCTATCGGCACATCCGGCAACTGGTCCAGCCACTCCACGTTAATGCCACACGACGCCGACACATCCCGCAGATGTTTTTGTTGCAGATCACGCATAGCCGCAGCGCGCTCAAGAATCAGGTAACGCCGTGGCATGACACCGAGTTGCTGCAATTCCTCAAGCACCACACCGGCCAGCACACCACTGCCGGCGCCCAGCTCAAGCACATCGCCACCATCGAGCTGCGCCAACGCCGATGCGATGGATCGCGCCAGACAGCGGCCAAACAAATTACCGGATTCCGGCGCCGTGATGAAATCACCCCGTTCGCCAAAAGGTGTCAGACCATTGCTGTAATAGCCCAGACCGGGCTCGTAAAGCGCCATGGCCATAAAATCATCGAAGGACAAACAATCTGCGTTATCAGTTATCGCCCGGGTTAACTTTTCTGTCAGCGCCTGGCTGACGGCACATGCTTCATCGCCGGGCAGCGGTAGTGGTGACCCCATATCAACGATCAGTCTTTAATCGGCCACATGGGTTGTGCGGTAGGATCAAACTGGTCCCAGGTTGAGGAAAAACTGAACCCGGTCAGCGGATGCTTCATATCGCCGGCAATCTCGGCAAGGGGTTTGAGCACAAAAGCATACTCAAGAATCTCCTTACGCGGCAGATGCAGACCCTCTTCTTCAAGTATCAGGTCGTCATACAACAGTAGATCAAGATCCAGGCTTCGACTGCTAAACTTGCCACCGCTGCGATCGCGGCCATGCGCATCCTCAATGTCGCGCAATCGGGATGCTACAGCCTGCGGGGTCTCATCGGTATTAAAGGCCACGACCAGATTATAAAAAGGATCGCCGTCAAAACCGACCGCCGTGGTTTCGAAAATGCGCGACTGTTCCAGCTCACCATAAGCCTGACCCAAATCGGCAAGCGCATGCTCTACATTACGCTCCCGATCTATATTGCTACCGACACTCACGTACACCTTAGCCATCAATTTAACTCCTTGCTCCACGCTCAATAATGACACCCACTCCCTGGGCACCGCGCACGGCACCGCCCTTGTTCAAGGTGAGCCGTACCCACGGCACGGAAAACTCCTGCATAACCAGCTCAGCGACGCGTTCAGCCAGTGTCTCCACTAACAGAAATCCGCTTTCTTCCACAAAGGCGATGACGCGCTTGGCAACCGCTTTATAGTTCAGCGTGTCGTCGATGTTGTCACTGGCTGCCGACCGGGCGATATCAGTCGCCATTTCCAGATCAAAGGACAGGGTCTGCTTGATGGCACGCTCCCAGTCATAAATACCGATGACAGTATCTATGCGCAGGTCGCGAATAAAAATGATATCCATAAAGAGTACAACTGGAACCGCAAATACGTTGCCGCCACTATAGTACAGAACTGCCCGAACGCTCCAGCTAAACTAACTGGCAGCGGCGCTTGACCGAAACGCCATGAGGCAGTCCAATAGCGCCCATGATCACAGACTTGCTAGTTATCTTCGCCGCCTACCTGCTTGGCTCGATTTCATCGGCCATTATAGTTTGCCGCCTGCTGAACCTGCCCGATCCTCGCGGCCAGGGCTCAGGCAACCCCGGCGCAACCAATGTAATGCGTATCGGCGGCAAGAAAGCAGCGGCCATCACACTGGTCGGCGATATGCTGAAAGGCCTGATACCGGTGCTGGTGGCAAAGTTCCTCGGTGCCAGCATCGCCGTCCAGGCACTGGTGGCCGTGGCTGCCTTTCTGGGGCATCTCTACCCGGTCTTTTTTGGCTTTCGTGGCGGCAAGGGCGTGGCGACTGCGCTGGGCGTGCTGCTCGGCCTGCACTGGCCGGTAGGACTGCTGACCATTGCCACCTGGCTGGTAATTGCCAAGGTATTCAAGGTTTCTTCACTGGCCGCCCTGCTTTCGATACTGGTTACACCACTCTATATATGGTGGCTGATTCCTGAACGCTCACTGATTATCGCCATGCTGTTCATGGGCACACTGCTGTTCTGGCGACACCGCTCGAATATCCGCAATTTGCTGGACGGCAGCGAGGGCAAGATCAAATCGTAGCTATAGCGGCTGCAATTCTTCGAGCGACCAGCGCGGGCGCACACTGATTTCCAGTCCCTGTTGCTGACCTGCTGCCAGGCGACAGGCACCCGCGTAGGCAATCATGGCGCCATTGTCGGTACAAAACTCCAGGCGGGGATAGAACAGCTCCGCCGACAGCTCATCAGCCATTACCTGCAGACCTTCGCGCAACGCCTGATTGGCGCCTACGCCACCGGCTATGACCAGGCGATTAATCCCGGTCTGCTGTAGTGCCCGCCGGCATTTAATCATCATGGTGTCGACCACGGCATCCTGGAAGGCACGGGCAATATCGGCACATGTCTGATCATCGTCACCGGCATCCCGGCTGGTGGTCAGGGCGAAGGTTTTCAGCCCGCTAAAACTGAAATCCAGACCCGGGCGATCAGTCATGGGGCGCGGAAAGCGGAATCGCTCCGGTCGACCCCGTTCGGCCAGTTTGGCCAGCAACGGCCCTCCGGGATACTCAAGGCCGAGTAACTTGGCGGTTTTGTCGAAGGCTTCTCCGACAGCATCATCGAGCGTATCGCCCAGAATCCGGTAGCGGCCGACACCGTCCACCTGTACCAGCATGGTATGCCCACCGGACACCAGCAGCGCCACAAAAGGAAATTCCGGGGCTGGCGATTCCAGCATGGGAGCCAGCAGGTGGCCCTCCATATGATGCACGCCCAGTGCCGGCACACCCAGACTCCAGGCCAGGCTGCGGCCGATGCTGGCACCCACCATCAGCGCCCCGATGAGGCCGGGGCCGGCCGTATAGGCGACCGCGTCGATGGCTCCGCGTTCCAGCCCGGCCTGCTCGAACAACCGGGACAACAGCGGCAGGGCCTTGCGCACATGGTCACGTGAGGCGAGCTCCGGCACCACGCCACCATATTCCGCATGTAGCCGGACCTGGCTATGCAGCGCATGCCCCCGCAGACCCTTTTCCGGTATCAAACAGGGCCACACCGGTTTCGTCGCAGGATGATTCAATTCCGAGTACCAACATACGCTTATGGTACCGGTAGCGCTCCCGCCCGCCTAGTTCCGCCCCGAAATCAGCGTTTTACCTTTGCCGATACCACTGTTACAATACGCGCCCTTTCGTATTTCCGAGCCATGAGGAAACGGATTTGCCACAAGTAAAAGTACGTGAAAACGAGCCTTTCGAAGTTGCCCTGCGTCGCTTCAAACGCTCCTGTGAAAAGGCAGGCATTCTGTCAGAAGTCCGCCGCCGTGAGTTTTATGAAAAACCCACCCAGGAACGCAAGCGCAAACAGGCTGCCGCGGTAAAACGCCATGCCAAGAAAGTCTTTCGCGAAAACGCCCGTCGCACCCGCCTGTATTAATTCCATCGGTTGTCTCAGCCATGTCCCTGAAGGATAAACTCCAGCAGGATATGAAGGCAGCCATGCGCGCCGGCGAAAAGCGCCAGCTGGCTGTCATTCGCCTGATTAACGCTGCCATTAAACAGCGTGAGGTAGACGAGCGCATTGAGCTGGACGACGAACAGGTGACTGCAGCAATCGACAAGATGGCCAAGCAACGCCGCGAGTCGATTGAACAATACGAAAAAGCCGCTCGCGATGACCTCGCTGACCAGGAAAAATTCGAGCTTGAACTCCTGAAGAGCTATCTGCCCGAGCAACTGGACGAAGCGGAAATCGATGCCATGATCGAAGCGGCCGTAACTGCCACGGGGGCAAGCTCGATCAAGGACATGGGTAAAATCATGGGTCAACTGAAGCCCAAACTTGCCGGTCGCGCCGATATGGGCGCTGTCAGCGGCAAGATCAAAGCCCGCCTGTCCTGATATTTCAGCTGCAGCCGGAAATCTGCGCGGCGTCCCCTCCAGTAAACTTTGTAATCGCCCGCCCCCCTCTCTTACCATTGCGTCATGGCCGGCCGTATTCCGCAATCCTTTATCGATGAACTCCTCAACCGGGTCGATATTGTTGATCTCATTGATGCGCGCCTGCAGCTGAAAAAAACCGGCCGCGAATACCAGGCCTGCTGCCCCTTCCATAACGAAAAAACACCGTCATTTACGGTCAGCCCCGGCAAGCAGTTCTACCATTGCTTCGGCTGTGGCGCTCACGGCAGCGCCATCAGTTTTCTGATGGAATACGACAACCTGGCTTTTCCGGAAGCCATCGAGGAACTGGCCCGCTCAGTTGGCATGGAGGTTCCGCGAGAATCTGGCAGCCAGGCGCCGCAGGCGGAACAGCAGCGAACCGATCATTACGCCATGCTGGAACGCGTCGATCACTTTTACCGCGCCCAACTGCGCCAGCACACACAGGCGGACAAGGCAGTGGCATATCTCAAGGACCGGGGACTCAGCGGCGAAATCGCCCAGACATTTGGCCTGGGATATGCGCCACCTGGCTGGGACTCACTGCTGAAACAGTTTGGCGACCCGGAATCACAGCGCCTCGCTACTGAACTGGGCCTGCTGGTCGAAAAAGACGACGGCGGCCGCTATGACCGTTTTCGCGACCGCGTCATGTTCCCCATTCGCGACCGCCGCGGCCGCTGTATCGGCTTTGGTGGCCGGGTGCTGGGTGACGAAAAACCCAAGTATATGAACAGCCCGGAGAGCCCCGTGTTCCACAAGGGGCAGGAACTCTATGGTCTGTTCGAAGCCCGCAAGGCCAACCAGAAACTGGAGCGCCTGCTGGTGGTCGAAGGCTACATGGACGTTGTTGCACTGGCACAGTTTGGCCTCACCAACGCGGTTGCTACGCTGGGCACTGCTACAACGCCCGAGCACCTGGAACGTCTTTACCGTACCGTCAGCGAAGTCGTGTTCTGCTTCGACGGCGATGCCGCCGGACGCCGCGCTGCCTGGCGGGCACTGGAGAATGCACTGCCGGTGCTGCGTGATGGCCGCGAGGCACGCTTCCTGTTCCTGCCTGAAGGTGAAGACCCGGATTCCCTGGTGCGCCGTATCGGCGCAGAATCTTTTCGGCAAGAAACTGTCGAATCAGTCCCACTTTCAAAGTTTTTTTATGAATCACTGGGCCGGCAAGTCGATACTACCAGTGTGGATGGACGAGCCCGCCTGGTGGAACTTGCCCGCCCCTTGTTAGCGACATTGCCGGACTCTGTATTTCGTGACCTGATGCTGGAACAATTATCGGAATACAGCGGTCTGAAGCTTCCACAGCTGCAACGACGTGTGCTCGGCGAGGCCACCGAACCCGACCCACCGACAGCCCACCAGCCACGCCGGGATCTCAGTCGCAGCCCGGTGCGCAGCGCCATCAGATTGCTGCTGGAGCAACCAGCCCTGGGCGCGCTCATTGCGCCGCCCTACGGCTTCGCAGATCTGGACCTGCCCGGGGTTGAACTATTGGTCGAGTTACTTGAATTAACGGCGAGTAACCCGCATCTATCCACTGGCGGACTACTGGAACACTGGCGCGGTCGGCCGGAAGAAACCCATCTGGCCCGGCTCGCGAGTACGCCGCTGATGGTACCGGCAGATGGCTGCGAACAGGAATTATCTGGTGCTGTCCAACGTCTGTTGGAACAACGGAACCATCAGCGTACTGCACAGCTACTTTTGAAGGGCCGTGACAGCACACTGAGTGATGCAGATAAAACCGAGCTTAAACAACTGCTTGTGACTCAACACTCGGCACAGGAACCTGCCGATTGATATGTAACAGAACTGGCTAATATAGCCTTTATCAACTACAATGGTCGTTTGACTTTTTTAAACGATCGACGGACCTACTACGGGGACACGTTCAGGTGATGAACCAGAACCAACAATCGCAACTCAAACTGCTGATCGCCAAAGGTAAAGAGCAGGGCTTCCTTACCTATGCCGAGGTTAATGACCATCTGCCGGATGACATCGTCGATCCGGAGCAGATCGAAGACATTATCGGCATGATCAACGACATGGGTATCCAGGTGCACGAAACCGCACCTGACGCCGACACGCTGATCATGTCCAACGAATCTTCTCCAGCTGACGAAGACGCTGCCGAAGAAGCTGCCGCAGCCCTGGCAACGGTCGACAGCGAGTTTGGTCGCACCACCGACCCGGTACGTATGTACATGCGGGAAATGGGCACGGTTGAGCTGCTCACCCGTGAAGGCGAAATTGAGATTGCCAAACGCATCGAAGATGGGCTGGGCCAGGTCTACCAGGCGCTTTCCAGCTACCCGGCAACGTCAAAACGACTGCTTGATGAGTACGCCAAGGTCGAGGCAGGTGAATCACGCCTGACCGATTTGTTTACCGGCTTCATTGATCCGAACGCTGTTGACGAGCCGATTCCGTCACCTGCTGCCGCGAACGACGCCAGCAAAGGCAATGATGCTGGCAAAGATAAAGATAAAGACGACGATGAAGAAGAGGCCGCACCTGTAGACACCGGCCCTGATCCGGAAGAAACACGCGAATTCTTCGCCGAACTGCGTAAGCGGCATGACAAGCTGATTACCGCACTCAATGCCAAGACCCGCAACGACTCTCGTATTGAGAAAGCTGTTGTGCAGATGGTCGAACACCTGAAATGCCTGAAACTGGCACCACGCATGGTGGAAACCCTGACCGATAGTCTGCGTAAAACTGTGGCGCGTATCCGCACCCACGAGCGCGTGATTATGGGCATCTGCGTACACGACGCGCTGATGCCGAGAAAAGACTTCATCACTTCCTTCCCGGATAATGAAACTGACCTTAACTGGCTGGACAACCAGATCAAGGGTGGGCACAAGTATTCGCCAGTGCTGGAACATCACAAGGAAGAGATACTGCGCGCCCAGAACAAGCTGGTAAATATCCAGAAAGATACCAGCCTGACCATCAGCCAGATCAAGGACATCAATCGCCGCATGTCCATCGGTGAGGCCAAGGCACGCCGCGCCAAGAAAGAAATGGTGGAAGCCAACCTGCGCCTGGTTATATCCATTGCCAAGAAATACACCAACCGTGGCCTGCAGTTCCTCGACCTGATCCAGGAAGGCAATATCGGCCTGATGAAGGCGGTGGACAAGTTTGAATACCGCCGTGGTTACAAGTTCTCGACTTACGCCACCTGGTGGATCCGTCAGGCGATTACACGCTCAATTGCCGACCAGGCACGCACCATCCGTATTCCGGTGCATATGATCGAGACCATCAACAAGCTGAACCGCATCTCCCGGCAAATGCTGCAGGAAATGGGCCGCGAACCGCTGCCTGAAGAACTTGCCGAACGCATGGACATGCCGGAAGACAAGGTTCGCAAGGTGCTCAAGATCGCCAAGGAACCCATCTCCATGGAAACCCCGATCGGTGATGACGAAGACTCGCACCTGGGCGATTTCATCGAGGACACCAGCATTGACTCACCGGTTGACTCTGCTTCCGGCGCCGGCCTGAAAGAGGCTACTCAAGGCGTACTCTGTGGCCTCACACCTCGCGAAGCCAAGGTATTGCGCATGCGCTTTGGTATCGATATGAATACGGACCACACCCTGGAAGAAGTCGGCAAACAGTTCGACGTTACACGTGAGCGTATTCGCCAGATTGAAGCCAAGGCACTGCGTAAACTGCGTCATCCGAGCCGCTCGGAACAGCTGCGCAGTTTCCTGGAAATCGATTCCTGATCCAGCGGGGCGTCATCAACAGGTGACGCCCCCGCGATCGGCAGGTACACTCCCCCACCAGTCAAGGGCCTGTAGCTCAGTTGGTTAGAGCAGGGGACTCATAATCCCTTGGTCCCAGGTTCGAGTCCTGGCGGGCCCACCAAACTCATAGAAATTCTTGGCGTTATAACATAGAGACCAAGGGATCATAGTCCCTTGGTGCATCACATGGCAGAGGCCTAAGCAGTCACGAATCGACTGACCAACTGTGGGATGAGTTAGTCGTCAGATAGCCATCACCGAATACCCAATAGCAAAAATAATCAACTGCGCAAAAGCCAATACCCAGAAATACAGAGCGAAAAGCAGTATTTTCGTCTGTCGTTGCTGATCTGATGCATTGCGACTGGCCAGTAGCAAACCCCCAATAATAGAAATCACCAGAATGGTTACACCGATAATAGCGAAGATCATTCTGGTTAGCCCTCTGGGATTGTCCGTTACGGAATATGTAGACAGTATACTTATTCAACTTCGGCCGCTCATTTCTGTAAATGATCCCTTGGTCCCAGGTTCGAGTCCTGCGGGCCCACCAACTGCATAAAATCCTTATAATTATAACGCCGAGACCAAGGGATCCATAGCCCCTTGGTGTGGGGCATAATGGGAGGCATGAGCAGCCACAATGTAGATGGCCGACTGTAGAAATCACAACATATGATGGCAATATGAACCATGTCTAGAATTCTGATCATCTATTCAACTACTGATGGCCATACACGAAAAATCTGTCGGAGACTGTGTCAGGTGGTTGAGCAGCTGGACCACCAGATAACTTTGATTTCTATTGATGATGAATCAAATGTGGACCTGGAATCGTTCGACAAGATAATCCTCGGCGCGAGCATCCGCTACGGAAAGCATCACAAGAAAGTTTATGATTTCATAAAAAGAAACGAGCAACTTCTGGACAGCAAACCGAATGCCTTTTTCTCAGTCAACGTTGTCGCACGCAAGCCGGAAAAGAATCAACCGGAAACAAATCCCTATTTAAGGAAATTTCTAAAACAGATCTCCTGGCAACCGAAGGAACTGGCTGTCTTCGCAGGTAAAATTGATTACAAGAAGTACCGCTTTCTGGACCGACAGATAATCCGGCTAATTATGTGGATAACAAGAGGTCCTACCGATCCGGAAACTGTTGTTGAATTCACTGATTGGGGACAGGTTGAGGCATTTGGTCTGCTTGTCAGCAACATGTAATGGTGAACTGTGTTAGCCCAGACCATCTGACGCCAAATTAACTGACATTCCCCTTGTATTTACCACCAAGAGAACGTGCGCGCAGAATACCAAAGGCCGTCCAACTCAGGTAGGAACGACTCAGGGGGGGCAGAGCAGTGTCCCTCATCCGACGTTAATAGGTTCGAGTCCTGGCGGGCCCGCCAAACTCATAGAAATCCTGGCGTTATGGCATTCGGACCAAGGGATATTTATGCCCGGCCAAGGGACTCGATCACGGCGAATTCCGAGGGCCGTCCACATCGGGTTGTGGTCCCGGCGGGGTCGCCACATCATGAATCTGTGGAATCAGAAACCCTCCACATCACTTTCGTTCACAACATGAAGGTGTGTCTTTTCATCTGCAAATCCGGAACTTTCGAAGGTGAGTTCAGCCGAGCTGCGCAGTACATCCGGGTGTGAAGCCACAAGCACCAGCCGGAATCGATTAAACCCTTTGTTATCACGCTCCACGACGCCCCGCTCCAGCGCCGAGTTGATCACCCCTTGAATGTTGGATTTTTCATCCATGGTGATAATGTAGATTAACAAACGGTCACCGACATTGACCTTTCTTCCCGAAATGCCATCGCTTTCTTTTTGGTAGTCAATTTTATTAAACACTTCTTCCGGACATGAACATCCAAGTGTTTCCTGAACAAAACGTTTGATTTCCGAGTACTTTTGCATGCTCGGAGTTCCTGTCAATTATGGCTGAAGCAAAGTTTACTGGATGACCCGGTAAGCCACCTTACCCGGTGAATGTCCGAGACCAGCTAAAAAGTTGCCGTTCCCGGGCTATAGAAACCCTGCTGATGTAAGGTTCCTGATTGGCGACTATCGGCCAAAAGGAGACCTACAGCGCAACGTAAAACGGCGACCGAAGTCGCCGCTTTATGACAAACTTTTGATCGTTTAGCTTCTCTTGCGCCTTGATATACCGATTAGACCCAGCAGACCAGAACCGAAGAGCCAAATAGCAGCAGGTACCGGTACCGGCGATGGCTGTAGCTCCGGAATCTCGGTATGTGATAACAGAATTCGACTGGTTTCCTCGGTTACCGGTGCGGTTTGGTTGAAAGTGAAATCGCTCCCTGAGTGCGCGTTGACACCGAGCGAAATGGAATCCAGATTAAAGTGTGCACCATTGACGCCGGTGACGCTGTAGGTCGCATTGAAATAAATCAGACTTGTCAGGTCGAGATACTCGCCATCTGAAAGAAAGATGCTGTCAGCCAGACCGGAAAACTCCGTTGCTGTAAGAGAATGCCCAGGCCTCAGGATCACTGCCAAACTCAAAAGTCAGCATGCCGTCGATTCCGCCCGGGTTGCTAGGGAAAGTCACCCCCATTCCCATATTGAAATTCAGCCATCCAGTATTGCTGTACAGCGTCTCGCCCAGCCTGTTTCTCGATTGTGCCACTAAAGACATATTCCTGAGGTGTCTGTTGCAGGTCCGTCAGGCTGGCATTATAAGATATCTGAGCCGTTTGATCGTTATAGGTATGGTCGTGCGTAGAAGTCGTTGTATTGTGACCTGATAGACATCGACTGCGCCGGGCACTCCAACCTGAGCGGGTGTTTCATCAACCACGATGGAGGTTGATGATGAACTATTGGCGTGGTTGACTGTAACGGATTCATCAGTCGACTGGAGTGTCGGTGCTGAACCAGACCAGCTGTTACTGCCAGTATCCAGCGTTATATCGAAGGGTGTTTCCACTGGGTCATTGCTGTACGTTATAGCCGATGCGCTTCCGCTAAAAATCGCACACAGCGCCATAGAAAGACACGACGTCCTCATTAACATTCTCTCCTATCCTCCACAATTTTCTTGGTTATTATTTCAGCCAGAACGTTATTTTCATTCTTGGCAGTGAAGCTGAATTTACAGAAGCATGGCGTGACAGACTATTGTGGAAAACCCTATAGTTTAGTACATCAGGGTTTTATGATTTGCGAATCAGATTAATCCTAGTACCGCTGACAACGAAGGTCGCCTTAGGGTCGACTCCCGCCTGTTAGCTGATTCTTATTTGGAATTGGTCTAATAGGTCCGAGTTTGAGCAGAAACTTGCCGTTCAAAGTCAGGCAAGTGCCACACCCTGGCGCTGGTGCGCACGGGGAAGTTCGGCGGCGGGTTCAACTGGTGAACGCAACACTTTATCTTTCTACAAAAAGATGGAGTGTGAACAATGGTTTACCGGACACGGATCAAGTACACAGCAGCACAGAAGGCAGATATCTGGGATCGTTGGCAGCGTGGAGAGTCCTTAAACTCGATTGGCCGATTATTTGATAGGCCTTCCTCTTCAATTTTCACTATGTTGGCACCGACGGGGGGTATTCGTCCGCCCCCTCGGCAGCGATCTCGGCTGGCACTGACGCTGGCAGAACGTGAAGAGATATCCCGAGGGCTTGCCTGTCATCTTTCCTTGCGCACGATTGCTGCCCGACTGGGGCGTTCACCCTCGACGATCAGCCGTGAACTCAATCGCAATGGTGGCTACGTTAACTATCGAGCGACGCAGGCAGATCAAGCAGCCTGGGATCGAGCACGTCGTCCAAAACGCTGTAAACTGGCCTGTCATCGATCCCTGAGCCGAACCGTAGCGGCAAAGCTCAGGCTACAGTGGTCGCCACAGCAAATTGCCGGCTGGCTTAAACGCGAGTATCCGGAAGACGAGTCCCATCAGGTGTCACACGAGACCATCTACCGCAGTCTGTTCATTCAGGCCCGTGGCGTGCTGAAAAAAGAGCTGCAGCAGCACCTTAGAACACAGCGTGCGATACGCCGGTCGAAGCATGCCAGCCTGAAGGAGGACGGGCCTGGGCAAATAATGAACATGGTATCCATCCGTGAGCGACCGGCCTCGGTGGAGGATCGTGCGGTGCCGGGTCATTGGGAAGGTGATCTCATTGCAGGCTCGAACAACAGTTACATCGCAACCCTGGTCGAACGTCATACGCGCTATGTCATGCTGGCCAAGGTGAAGAACAAGGATACTGAGAGCGTCGTGTCCGCACTGATCAAACAAGCGAAGAAGCTACCGAATGAGCTGTACAAATCACTGACCTGGGACCGGGGCAAGGAGCTGGCCGATCATCAGCGCTTTACCCTGGCAACCGACATCAAGGTGTACTTTTGTGATCCCAGCAGTCCGTGGCAGCGTGGTTCCAATGAGAATACCAACCGGTTGCTGAGACAGTATTTTCCCAAAGGCACCGACTTGTCGGTACACTCTCAGGCCAAGCTGAATGCCGTGGCGCGTCGGTTAAATGAACGGCCACGCAAGACCCTGGAATACGAAACACCGGCAGAACGATTTAATGCATGTGTTGCGTCGATCGGTTGAACTGGCAGCCAATAGTTGCCATTCCCGGCGGTGCAACAGTTAACCCTGATTTACCCGATGAGCTACCTTCTCATTATCGTGTGGGGCGTGTTCCTGGAAAGCCCAGGAATTGAAATGCTCGTCGCTCAATACGGACCGATGGCGGTGATTGCTCTGTTCAGCCTTTCGTCAGCCGGTTGGCTATTTGGCCGCCGGACGTACTGACAATACCAGAGCTATTGATACCACGGTAATTCGCCAGCCAGCGATGATATTCTTCAGCCGGCATGGGCTTCGCAATGAAGTAACCTTGCGCAACATCGCACTGCACGTTTTTCAACGCTGAAAGGGTTCTGGCATCTTCAACACCTTCGGCCACAACTGACAGGTTGAAGCGATGGGCAAGGTCGACAATCAGTTCAACGATATTGGCATTATTACGATCTTTCAAAAGCCCGAACACAAATGACTGATCGATCTTCAGCTCGTCTGCCGGGATATCGCGGAAGTACGCAAGACTGGAGTAGCCGGTTCCAAAATCGTCGATTGAAATTCTCACGCCTTCATCCTGCAACTGCTTCAACTTCGAAAATGCATCGTCAATGTTTTCGATAAACGACTGCTCTACGATTTCGATACACAGTCTGCTGTTATCAGAGCGCCACAGTTCACGCGCACTCATCACCGTATCCACAAAATCGGGACGCGCGAGTATTTGCGTCGGAATATTAACCGAAACTTCCTGCTCGCCCCACGGATGTTCCCACTCGGCTGCCAGTCGCAAGGCACTGTTCAGCATCCAGTCCGTCATTGGTCCGATAAACCCTGACGATTCTGCTATCGGGATAAACTCACCTGGCATGACCAGACCTCGGAAGTCATTCTCCCAACGAACCAGCGCTTCAGCACCGACCGGCTTGCCGGTTGCAAGTGACAGTTTGGGTTGAAAGTAGACACGCAACTCGGATTTCTTAATGGCATCTTCCAAAGCCATTTCAATATCCCAGTTTTCGGAGAATTCTTCATTGTCATGACCGCGGGCAACGCAATACAGTTGATCAGTAACCCGCGCCCTGCGCTGAGCTTCATCCGCCGCCGACAGCAGTTCGAAGACACCCCGCGCATGATCGGGATATAGCGCAATCCCCATATGGACTGAACATCGCACCCTTTCTTGATCAAGCTGAACAGGCATATCCAGCAAACGCTGAAGCTTGTGTGCAGCGAGCTCCACATGCCCAGGATTCATAACAGCTGACAGGATCAAAGCAAACTGATCGTCGCCGATGCGGGCAATCTGGTCACCTTCCCGGCACACCTGCTTCAGCGCATTCGCGACAGTCTGCAACACTCTGTCGCCGGCTGAATAGCCGTGCTTCATATTGATGCGGCCAAATTGGCGAATATCCACCAGCAACAATGCCAGCGATACCTTGTGCGTAGCGGCGTCGGATATGTCACTTTCCAGGATATTCAGAAACTGATGGCGATCGTTCAGCCCTGTAACCAGATCATTCATGAAAAATAGTCCCCCAAATTACAGGAAGACTTCCTTCATATCGATACCATAGGCGCCGTAAGGGAGCGCAGTTGCAACCGAAAGATGTTCATCGGCTTGTGAAAGATCCACCATGCAGAACTGCTCAAGGGGTTCCTTGTTTTTGTCGAGCAATAACATTACGGTAGGACGAAGTCGTCGGAGACCGTTAACTGCAATCACCGCTCCTACCTCTCCACTAGACAGTTCAACCAGCGAACCGGTGGGATACAAACCCACTGTCTGGATAAACTGCTCTACCAGTTCCGGTTGATACAATTTCCCCCGCAAGTCGTACAGTTCGGCTATCGCTTCGTGCGGCGGCAGTGGATCTTCACTGGAATAAGGGCGGGGGTTTGTCATGGCATCGAAGCTGTCGACAATACCGGCGATACGCCCAAAAATCGGAATCTCGTTGCTTTTCAGGCCCTGGGGATATCCACTGCCATCTGCCCTTTCGTGATGCGTCGCAACCATCTGGAGCACCTCCATAGGTAAACGATCATCAAGTGACGTTCCAGTAGGTGAAGATGATTTCGAGAGCATCCGAACGCCATGATCAACATGACCGTGCAGTGCTCTATATTCCTCTTCTGCCAGCTTTCCGGTCTTGTACAACAAGTCGCGTGGCACTTCACGTTTGCCAACATCAAGTAACAAACCACCAAGCGCAAGCAACTCAATTGACGATTTCTCTAGACCGAGATGACGGCCAAATGTCGCGCACCAAACAGAGGTGCCAAGCGCACGACAGTAGGTGGTGCTGTCAAACTGTTTGAGCTTGATAACCAGCATCATGGCGCCTGGCGAGCGAATAATACTATCTACTACAACGGAAATACTCTTGTTCAGCGTTTCAAATTCCAATTCGTTGGATTTGCTCAGCTTGTCCATGACCATGCTAAGATCTTCCTGCAAGCGTCCGTGCGCATCCTGCGCCGCCTGCATTTCTTCATTGATCGGCTTTACGTCGTGGTATTGATTCTTGCGCAGTCTGGTATATTCGTCGTCAACTTTAGAGACGACAGCCGGATTCGATGCGCTCACCGGCCGGGATGCAGGCTTGTATGTCTTGGCGCCTTCCCGCAAGATCCAAAACCTGGGGTCCGGTGAACTGCCCTGTTCAGTATCCACATAAACGTAGCTACAAAACTTGCGCAGTTTATCTATATCTTCGGTACTACGGATTGCCAGACCCTCCAGTGCAAATGGCGTCTTCAACCATGGGCGGTCCAGTCGGGCCACGTACATCCCGACTTCCAGCCCATCTACACTGGTTTTAACTTCCTTCTTCATAAGAGCGGATGATCCTTAGCCCTCTTCCGGATTTTGAATTTAACGAACGGGCACTTGTTTGGCGCCGCGCTGATATATAGCGACAGAACAGAAGCTTAACTTTAACTAATTGTAATAGATGAAATAATGTGCTCGCCGCTACCACACGAGATGATCGCGCTACTGCAACGGCCTAACCAACGGTTCCAGCAATGGAGCCTGCACAAACAACTAAAACACCACGACACCGTAAGCGATGGACTGAACACTCCACCAGTCCTCATTGGCGACTACCGGTAAATATCAGACACCTCGCACAAGTAACTGGACTTCCCTTCCAAACCTGGGCAAAGGACATTGCCATGCAGATTCTGACCCGCGAACCATGCGCATTCCCTGGTCCGAGTCATGGCGGGCCAAACAAATTCCCTACACGCTGGAAACGACTAAATTGAGCCACTGCGCTCGATGATCTCGCGGTAATACCTGTTCTGTTCCTGCTGACTGTCACCACCGCCGAAAATCAATGCGCCCGAGCTGTAGGTACTACCGTAGGTAGCGGCCAGGTTGACTGTCTGTGCCAGACCATCAATAAACTGGTGGTCGGAAAGCGCTGAAAGCGGGTGGATGTAGGCACTCCAGAGCACCCCCCTGGCGATCGAATAACGCGCATCCAGGGCAGAGTCAAAATTCGCCTGCATCAGCCTGCGCAATGTGCTGTGATCAATATCACCCATCTTGGCCACGGGTACGATAATGCGCATACGGTCGGCATCTTCATCGGTGATAACGGTAACCTGGAAGTGATCCATGGCGAACTGCCAGTAGCCCGCCCGCCCCTCGGGCTTCTCTGCCAGGCCCTGAATGATTGCCTCCAGACGCTGATTATCCATCTTTCCCTCTGCCTGGTTACTCTCGACTTTATTCTCAGCCCATGCATTCAGACTGATGCATGTAAGAAATATAATGCGTAGCAATAGATTCATAATAATCCCCCTGAAACTAATCAGCTGTGAGCTCCTGATGCGCCTAACGCGAACAGCTTACGACCTTTCCATGAACCCATGGCGATGTGGAATGTAATGGAAGGCTCAGGCAGCTGGCCTATCGGGCCGTAACCGGGCCTCTTTGCAAAAGGTAATTACTTGCCCCTTTGATTGGCGTGTTTGATTACTTTTGCACGCACCTTCCTGCAGGAACGTTTATCGATCAACTTTATACACTGGTCGCAGGCGTTACCAAGATAAAATTGCGCAGCCGATACGCTGATGGGTTTAAGCGGCAACGGTTTGCGGTGGCCTATATTGGCCAGACGCTCAGTCAATGACGGCATGGTACTTTTGGGATTACTGCGTTTAGCTGCAACGCGCTTCAACAGCACGGCTATTTCTTCAGCCGCCAGACCACCCTGAAACAGCTGCGCCATACGGGCATGCGGCATTGTTTCCGGATTCATGGATGATTTCGCGGTTTCGACCACTTCCGGCCAGAACGTGCGTGTCAGATAGTCATCGATCATGGCCTGGCCACTGATAGCGCGCACCGCATCCCGATCATTGATAGCCTGAATGGCATAACGGTCTGCTCTCAGTTCACTCCAGCGAACAGCGCCCAGTGACAGCGAGCGGTAACGCGGCACGTACCAGCTGAAGAACGAGCACAACGGCCGCGCCAGCCAGGACTGGCGAGCACGGCAATGACTCTGGTATTGCGCCCACATGTCCCGCAGATAATACAGCCAGCTGTTGATGCGATTTTGCCTGCCCGCCAACTGGCCGACGCGGCGTGCGATAAGCGCGTGCACGTCCATGGGTGACATCGTCAGCAGCAGCGGCAAACCGATGACCAGCGTATGGCTGGTGGTAAAGGAAAAACCGCTACGGGGCGTTTTAACAATACTCACGTCAAAGCGATCTCGCAGTATCACCCGGTCGATTCGCGGATTTCCGTAGATGTCACCGAGTTCCTTCAACAGTTCAAACAGACGGGCAAAGCGGCGCTGATCCAGTTCCAGCCCGGAGGGCAGCGGAAAACGCATAGTCGCAATAGCTAAGGTTCCGACGGCACCCAGCAGCATCAGCATCAGCTGGATAAGGACACCGAACCATTGCAATGGTGTTGCAACAGATGGTAATGAAAAATACAGCGTCGCTGGCATAGTCACCAACAAGGCTGGAAACAGGAACAGAAACAGGTAGCCACCCGCCGCTGCCAGCAGCGTCAACAGCAGATAGGATTTGGGATGGTAACGAGAAAGCCTGAGCGCGCCACGACGATTGAAAGGATTGATATAGCTGTCGAAGATCGCCAGCTTCTTGCGTAGTACCAGGAGCATCGGGTCAGTTCCGCTTTGGTTATTCGTATTCACTGTTTATCGGCGGTTTTCCCCAAAACAGAACAGGAAAAACCACTTAAATATCATGCCCGCAAATGCCCCTTCTGCCTTAATCGCAGCAAAACCTGTCTGCAGCGGCGTTTGTGAAGTGAAAAAGCGCCAAAGTCGGGGTTTTATTGAAGAATCGATATTGTATAGCTACTGTTTCCCTCGTCACTTTAATGCTATAACTCATTGATAATCTGACTGGGGAGCACGCTTGAATGAGCAACGAAAGTCCACAAATAAAAGATGACCCAATGTACCGCCTGTTACGCGATGGAGCCACGGAGGAATTCAATACGCGCCGCGCCGCGGGCGAGAGCTGCGATCTGACGGGCTGCGATTTTCGCACCCTGGATCTACGCAAGCTGAATGCAAAAGGCCTGGATTTGAGTGACTGCTACTTCAGACAAACAGATTTACGTGGCGTCGATTTATCGGAGGCCAACCTGGAAGGCGCCAGTATCAACGCCGCTAAAATCTCCGGTGCCTATTTTCCAAAACAGCTCAGCGCCGATGAGCTCAACCTGTCGTTGACCCACGGTACGCGCATGCGTTACCGCTGATAGTCCGCGAGCAATTCAACGTAGCTTGCATACCAGAAGATTGAGTCGCCCAGTTGGGCATGCACCGCCAGCAGGTGCTGTTGCAGTTTTCTCTGAACAGCTTTGTCGCGCTGCAAGTCGGGGTGCGCTGCGGAGATTCGGCTGATGGCTGCTGTCGCAGAAGGCAAGGAACTGTCCTGCGTCGCCATGCTTCCCTCCAGCATGGGTATCAACGGTGTATCGCTGTTTCGCCAGCGACCATCAATGTAGTAGCGCTGCCAGGCTATACGCACCAGCTGCACCACCTTTGACTGCAAAGACTTCCAGCCTTCGGGTTTCTGCCGACTCCAGTCCCACAAACCCTGTGCAACCAGCGCGTAATCCTCAAGGCTGGCCTCCGCAGCCAGTTTATCGCTCTGGCGTGCACGGAGTAACCGCCGGCCATCCCACAATGTATTGACCAGATAGTCGGCGAGCTGTTGCGCCCGTTCTGCGTAGACTGCATTGCCTGTAAGCTGGTAAGCCGATGCAAGCGCACTCAGCGCCAGACCATTCCAGGCGGCCAGCACCTTATCGTCGGCCGGTAGAGTTCGGTCTGCACGACTGGCAAGCATTTTTTCACGCGCACTCTCCAGCACTTTGCGTAACCTGTCCTGCTGCCATTGCAACTCCTTTGCTATGGTCTTGATATCTCCTTGCCAGCGCGGCAACTGGCCGAATTCAGTCCCGGGCACATGCTGGTCAAACCAGGCCGCCTGCACGGCTTTGAGCGCTTCATCATCCAGTAATTCAGTCAGCTGTTGCCGGCTCCAGAGATAATAAAAACCTTCACGTCCCAAATCGTCGACCGCTGAAAAGCTGCTGATAAAACCACCATCCGCCTGCGACATATCACGCATCATGAAATTGACAGTATCGATACCGATGTTGCGATATCGCTCATGGTCAAACTGCTGCCCGGCTTGCATATAAAGCACAGCAAGCTGGGCGTTGTCGTAGAGCATTTTCTCGTAGTGCGGCGTCTGCCAGTCAGGATTAGTGGTGTAACGGAAAAAGCCTCCTCCCAGATTATCGTGCAGACCCTGGCCTGCCATGTTATCCAGCGTCAAATGGATGAATTCAGCAGGCACATCCTTACCACCATGCTGATCCAGGAATACCAGCGCCTGCAACTGTGACACCATGGGAAACTTGTTTTGCTGCCCGAAACCACCCGATAGTTCATCCATTAGCTGGCCGGTCTGGTCGAGCATTTTTTCCGCGACTGACCCACTGAAGATTTGCTGCTGCTCGTTACTCTCGCCCAACTGGCGCCATTCCTGTAATGCTGCTTGCGCCGTACTTCTCAGTTCGGACTCATCCTCATCCCAATGCTGGTGAAGCTCCTGCAGCAGCAAGGTAAAGCGCTCGGTCGGCACATAGGTCATCCCCAGCATTGGGTAACCGTCCGGCGTCAAAAACACATTGAGCGGCCAGCCCGCTTGCCCCCGGGTCAATTCAACAAACTCGATAAGGTGTGCATCCAGCGCAGGGTTCAGCTCACGATCCACTTTTATCGGAATAAAATAGCGGTTCAGCAAACTGGCAACAGCCTCGTCCTGGTAACTTTCACGCTGCATGACGTGACACCAGTGACAGGAAAAATAACCGATGGATATAAACAACGGGCGATTGAGGCGCTGCGCCTTTTGCAAGGCTTCCGCACCCCAGAGCTGCCAATGCACCGGGTCGTTACCGTGCATGGCGAGGTACGGCGCGGGATGTTTTTGTAGTTGATTACTCAGACTGCTATCGGCTGCCCCTGCATGTCGGACCAATAGCAACTGACACATTAACAGGAAGCATAGTATGCACCGGGCAGCCATCGGGGATCAGCTGTCGGGCGTCTGCGGACGCTCTTCTTCTTCCATTTGATCGAGCTCGCGCTCCATTTCTTCGTCAGTGGGTGGCTCGTAATCCTGATGGCCGCTGCCATTGGCATCTTCCGGATTCTTCGGTACGAAGCGCTCACCCAAAAAGACACCGACCTCGAATAACAGCCACATCGGCAATGCCAACAGGGTCTGCGAAATAATATCCGGCGGCGTCAACATCATGCCAATCACAAACGCACCGACAACAACGTAGGCACGCTTCTCCCTCATGGACTGCGGTGACACCACACCGCTCCAGATCAAAAGCACGACAGCAATCGGCACCTCGAAGGCGATACCAAAAGCAAAGAACATGGTCAGCACGAAATCAAGATACCGACTGATGTCGGTCATGACCTCGACGCCCTCTGGAGCCGTCTGGGTCAGAAATCCGAACACCAGCGGGAATACCACGAAGTAGGCAAACGCAGCACCTACATAGAACAGCAACGTACTTGATACCAGCAGCGGCACCACACGCTTGCGTTCATGCAGGTAGAGTCCCGGAGCAATGAATGCCCACGCCTGGTAGAGAATAACCGGCATGGCAGCAAAAATGGCAATCACCAGCGCCAGCTTGAAGGGTGTAAAGAAGGGTGAAGCGACGTCTATCGCCACCATGGAACTGCCTTCGGGCAAGTGCACAGTGAGCGGTCCGGCCAATTGCGTAAACAACCAGTTGGCGAACGGTGTCAGCGCCAGAAATATTACGATAACAACCAGCACCACGCGCAGTAGTCGATCGCGCAACTCAATCAGGTGGGAAACGAACGGCAGTTCATCACTCGCATCCGGCGGTGTTTGATTATCCGTTTGCGTCATGCTGTTTATCAGCCGCTGATTCGGCGGAATGCTGCTCCGTCTTTACCGGAGACTCTGTCGGCGGCTCAATACTTTGTTTGGTTTCTTCGATGATATCGTAGAGACTTTCTGACTGGGCCTGACTGGCCAGCGTCTTCTTTAACTCTTCGGCTGCCAGTTCACGATCAATATCGGATTTTACCGAAGCAACGAAACGCCGCCCGCGTCCCAGCCACATGCCAGCGGTACGCGCCACTTTGGGCAAACGCTCCGGCCCGATGACCAACAAGGCCACTACTCCAATAATTGCCAGTTCCCAAAAGCCGATATCGAACATTGCAGATCAGCACACCGGCTCAGACTTTGTCTTGTTTCTTGGAGGTAACTTCACCATCAATGACGTTGCCCTTGCCCTGATCTTCAATCTTGTCGCCATTTTTTGAGGTGTCACCCTCTTCTTTCATCGCCTGGCGAAAACCCTTGATTGCACCGCCCAGATCACCACCGACATTGCGCAAACGCTTGGCGCCAAACAACACCAGCACAATAGCGAGAATAATCAACAGTTGCCAAATACTGATACCCATAACCTGTTTCTCCCGGATAACTTTGCTGTGGAAAAGGTCAGTCGCTGTTGCGCGCGGCCTTTTCTTCCAGACCTGACAGACCAAAACGGCGCTGCAGCTCTTCAAGTACCTTTTCCGGACCCACACCCTGGTGAGCCAGTAATACCAGGGTATGAAACCATAGATCAGCGGTTTCATACACCAGTTGTTTGGTATCACCGCCCTTTGCGGCGATAACCGTTTCGGTGGCTTCTTCGCCAACCTTCTTCAATATAGCGTCCAGTCCCTTGTGATACAGGCCGGCCACATACGACGAGTCCGGATCCGCCTGTTTGCGCGCTTCCAGCACGTCGGCGATTTGCTGTAATACCTTATCGGTCATTTCAGTGTTTTCCGTACATTTCCGCCGGATCTTTCAGCACCGGCTCAATTATTTTCCACTCGCCGCCTTCCAGACGCTGAAAAAAGCAGCTGCGCCTGCCGGTATGACAGGCAATACCGCCGATTTGTTCTACCTGCAGTACGATCACATCATTATCACAGTCCAGACGAATTTCCTTGACGCGCTGCTGATTTCCCGACTCTTCGCCCTTGTGCCAGAGCTTTCCCCGTGAGCGTGACCAATAAACTGCATAATCGCTATCAGCCGTGAGTTGCAAGGCCTCTCGGTTCATCCAGGCCATCATCAAAACCCGTCCATCTTCGGCATCCTGTGCAATGACGGGCACCAGGCCATCGTCATTCCATTTAATCGCATCGAGCCAGCGGGGATCCATCACTACAACCTCACCTCGATGCCGCGACTGGCCATGTGTTGCTTGGCCTGTTCAATACTGTATTCACCAAAGTGAAAAATACTCGCCGCGAGTACCGCGTCAGCCTCACCTTCGAGCACGCCATCGGCCAGATGATCGAGATTGCCGACACCGCCGGAGGCGATCACCGGAACATCGACTGCCTCGCAAACAGTGCGCGTCAGCGCCAGGTCAAATCCATTCCTGGTACCGTCACGATCCATACTGGTCAGCAGTATTTCACCGGCACCGTAAGCGACCATTTTCTCTGCCCACTCGACAGCGTTAATACCGGTAGGCTTGCGCCCACCGTGGGTGAAAATTTCCCAGCGCGGCTGCCCGTCGGTTGAGCCATCGGCAACCTGTTTGGCATCAATAGCCACGACGATACATTGCGACCCGAACTTATCCGCCGCATCGCGCACAAACTCCGGATTGAAAACAGCAGCTGTATTAATACCGACCTTGTCGGCACCGGCATTAAGCATACGCCGGATATCAGCCAGCTCGCGAATACCCCCACCCACAGTCAGCGGAATAAACACTTCACCGGCCACCTGCTCAACCACATGTACCATGGTTTCGCGCTGCTCATGACTTGCCGTTATATCGAGAAAGGTCATTTCATCTGCACCTTCGGCATCATAGCGACGTGCTATCTCAACCGGATCTCCGGCATCACGGATATCGACGAACTGCACGCCCTTGACCACGCGGCCAGCGTCAACATCCAGACAGGGGATGATGCGTTTAGCGAGCGACATACTGTTACCGGGCTTCAGGCATCGTCGACCAGCTTCTGCGCTTCGGCGAGGTCAACTGTACCTTCGTAAAGCGCGCGGCCAATAATCGTACCTATAATACCCTCGTCAGCCACGGCCTGCAGTGCCCTGATATCGTCCAGTGAACTGATACCGCCCGAGGCAATGACCGGGATACTGATTTCGCTGGCCAGTTTGGCGGTAGATTCAACATTCACCCCCTGCATCATGCCGTCACGACTGATATCAGTGTAGATAATGGAATCCACTCCATCGCGTTCAAAGTGCTGCGCCATATCGATGACATCGTGATGTGACAGTTTCGACCAGCCATCAATTGCCACTTTGCCATCTTTGGCATCAAGACCAACAATAATATGCCCGGGAAACTCCAGACACAGATCATTTATGAAGTGTGGCGCACTGACAGCTTTTGTACCGATAATGACGTACTGCACACCGGCATCGAGATACAATTGCACGGTATCTTCATCACGGATGCCGCCACCTACCTGAAGCGGCACATCCGGAAAGGCTTCGGCAATCCGGTGGATAACATCGGCATTAACCGGCTTACCGGCAAAAGCACCGTTCAGATCGACCAAATGCAATCGCCTTGCTCCAGCGTCAACCCAGCGCTGCGCCATATCCAGCGGGTCATCGGCAAATACAGTCTCGTCTTCCATTCGCCCCTGACGCAGGCGGACGCACTTGCCGTCTTTCAGGTCAATGGCTGGAATCAACAGCATGCTTGTATCCTCATGTCATAGATGACTCTTATGCTTCAGCCCGGCCGTCCCAACGGCTGAAGTTCCCCAACAAAGCCAGTCCGGCCTTTTGGCTTTTCTCCGGGTGAAACTGTACCGCAAACAGGTTTTCACGGGCCAGCGCACAACAAAAATCCGCACCGTAATTCGTGGTCGCCGCACACAGTTGGCTGTCTGCTGGCACAGTGTAATAACTGTGCACAAAGTAAAAACGACTGTCCTGCGGAATCCCTTTCCACAGAGGATGCGCAGACTGATGCACCTGGTTCCAGCCCATGTGTGGCACTTTGAGACGCTGACCATCGTCACTCGTCAGATGGTCGGCGAATCGCTTCACCTCGCCCTTGACCAGACCCAGACAGTCAGTGCCATTATTTTCTTCACTGCGCTCGAATAACGCCTGCATACCCACACAGATACACAACATCGGTTTGCTGGCCGCCGCCTGGCGCGCTACCTCGCCAAGACCGGTACGCGACAACTCTTCCATGGTATGCCCTATGCCACCGACACCGGGAAATACCACTCGGTCCGCCGCCAGAATGGTGTCGGGATCCGAACTGACCCGCACGCGCGCGTCCTCGGCAACTTTCTCCACCGCTTTGGCAATGGAATGCAGGTTGCCCATTCCGTAATCAATTATGGCTATGGTCGACATAAAACTGAGGTTCTGTTGGCCACCTGATCGGGCGCTTGCCTGGCTTACAGACTTCCCTTGGTGGATGGCATCATGCCGGCCATACGTGGATCAGCCTCGGCTGCCATGCGCAGTGCACGCCCGAATGCCTTGAAGATGGTCTCGGCAATGTGGTGAGCATTATCACCACGCAAACAGTCGATGTGCAGTGTCACCTTGGCATGATTGACGAAGCCCTGAAAAAACTCGTGCAGCAGATCGACATCGAAATCACCAATACGCGCACGCGCAAAACTGACGCCGTATTCCAGCCCCGGTCTCCCGGAGAAGTCCAGCACCACGCGCGACAAGGCTTCGTCCAAAGGCACGTAGGCGTGGCCATAGCGACGAATACCTTTCTTGTCAGTCAGCGCCTGGTCAAATGCCTGACCCAGTGTAATACCGACATCTTCTACCGTATGGTGGGCGTCGATATGCAAATCTCCCTCGGCCCTTATGGTAAGATCGAGCAGGCCATGACGTGCCACCTGATCCAGCATGTGCTCCAGGAAAGGCACACCGGTTTCCAGCCGGGCCTTACCGCTGCCATCCAGGTTAAGGTCAACCTCAATCCGGGTCTCAAGGGTATCGCGCTTTACTTGCGCTGTGCGTGCGGACATTTTTCAATCAATTCAATCAGTCGGACAGCTTTGCATCCTAGCCGAAAAGCCTCCGGGAGAGAACCATTCAAATAAAAGTAATTCCCGTGATTGCCATAGCCCTATGAATTTGCTCCAATTACCCATTATGCCAGCGAGCCGACAATAATATGCCTACACGCAAATCCGAAAAAGTCATCTCTCTGCGAGATATAAAGGTCGCCTGCCAGGCGTGCAGCCTGAATGAAATCTGTCTGCCGTTCGGTATGGAATCTGACGACCTGGAACAACTGGATAGCATTATCGAAAGGAAACGACCAACATCTCGCGGCGAACACCTGTTCCAGACCGGTGACGAATTCCGCTGCCTTTTTGCCGTACGCTCGGGCTCACTGAAAACCTATGCGACTTCCGAAGATGGTTCCGAGCAGGTCATGGGCTTCCACCTGCCCGGTGAACTGGTAGGGTTAGACGCCATCGCCGACAACCATCACCCACTGTCGGCCAAGGCACTGGAAACCACCAGCCTGTGCGAAATCCCTTTCACAGATCTGGAAACGCTGAGCCGGCAACTGCCCAGCCTGCAGCACCAGATGCTGCGCGTTATGAGTCAGGAGATCCGTGACGACGAGCAGAATATGGTTGTCCTGGGGCAGAAATCTGCTGAAGAACGGCTGGCTGCTTTCCTCATCAGCCTGTCAAATCGTTTTCAGAAACGCGGTTTTTCAGCCAATCAGTTCAATCTGAGCATGTCACGCGGCGATATTGGCAACTATCTCGGGCTTGCACTGGAAACTGTCAGCCGCCTGTTCAGCCGTTTCCAGAACGAAGGCCTGCTGCGCGTCGACCGTAAGCACATCGAATTGCTGGATCGCGAAAAGCTGTGTATCTACTCCGGCACCCAAATTGAGCACCACTAGCAGAGTTTAACGTTTGAATTAGCACTGCTGAGGCTGATTTCAGCGCTTTTTCGTCACCGCCAGCTCATAGAGCCATCCTTATATACCGTCGGCCTCTGAACGCCCGCATGGCAATCGACAGTCACGCATTTCGCGCCAATCACCCTTCAATATAAATTTATTCAATCCATTCGCTACGCAAGCCTTGCCCCTGAAAATGAAAGCGGCTTGCACTCAAAACTCCATACCGTTGATTGCGCTGAATCGACAAACGTCTAAAAATAAGCATTTGCTTATTTTGATTTGACCTGTGTCAATGCGACGTTCTGCCTCAACCCCCAGAGTTGACGCCCAATTATTCACACACTCCTGGGAGACGAACTGATGAGCACCACCAAAGCACTTAAAATGGCCGCACTGGGCACAGCAATGGCTGCTGTATTCGCAACCGGACCGGTTGCAGCTTTCGAAGCTGGCGACATTATTGTTCGCGTTGGTGGCGCCAAAGTCACTCCTGACGACAGCGCAGATGACTTCGATGGCTCCCTCGCCCAGAGCCTGGGTAGCCTTAAGCCTGGCGTACAAAATTCCACCAAACCCAGCTTGATTGTCGGTTATATGGTTACCGATAACATCGGACTGCAATTGCTCGCAGCCGTACCCTTCGATCACGACCTGACTGCTGACCTGGATGGCACAAGCCTGGGCAAGGTCGGCAAAACCAGGCACTTACCTCCAACGCTTACCCTAAACTGGCATTTCGACAAGATCGGCGCCGTTACTCCATACGTTGGTGCCGGCGTGAACTATACTCATTTCTTCGACGAGAGTACCACCGGCGTTCTCGACACCTTGGGCAACACGGTTGATTCCAAAATCAAGAACATCAACCTTGATGACAGCTGGGGAGCCGCCGGCGTTGCTGGCTTTGACGCAGATCTTGGTGAAAACTTCTTGTTTAACATGACTTTATACTATCTCGACATAAGCACCGAAGCCCACATCGGTGGCGGTATCGGCAATTCTGACGTCGACGTTGACCCTTGGGTCATATCTACAGGATTTGGCTACAAATTCTGAAGCACTTCCGCCAGCGGTGGTCGAACACCGCCGCTGGTTCCAACAACATAACCAACTCATAGGATAACGCTATGGATTCACAGACCACGTATAACTACAAGGTCGTGCGCCAGTTCACCGTGATGACCGTTGTCTGGGGCATCGTGGGTATGCTGGTCGGCGTCATTATTGCCGCCGAACTGGTCTGGCCGGATCTCAACATGCAGCTGGAATGGCTGCATTTTGGGCGCCTGCGTCCGCTGCACACCAACGCCGTTATATTTGCCTTCGGTGGCTCGGCACTGTTCGCCACCTCGTACTACGTGGTGCAGCGCACCTGTCAGACACGACTGTTTTCTGACGGTCTGGCCGCATTCACCTTCTGGGGCTGGACGGCCATCATTCTGGCCGCAGCAATAACATTGCCCCTGGGAATCACCACCAGCAAGGAATACGCAGAACTGGAATGGCCGATTGATATCATGATCGCCGTGGTCTGGGTGTCCTATGCGATTGTCTTTTTCGGCACCATCATGAAGCGCCGGGTCAAACACATCTATGTGGCGAACTGGTTCTATGGCGCCTTTATCCTCACGGTAGCCGTACTGCATATCGTCAACAGTGCAGCGCTGCCGGTAAGCCTGACCAAGTCCTACTCGGTATACCCGGGCGCTATCGACGCCATGGTGCAGTGGTGGTACGGACATAACGCGGTCGGCTTCTTCCTTACTGCCGGCTTCCTCGGCATGATGTATTACTTCGTGCCGAAGCAGGCCGGCCGCCCCGTGTACTCCTACCGCCTGTCGGTGGTGCACTTCTGGGCCCTGATCTCCACTTACATGTGGGCCGGGCCTCACCACCTGCACTACACCGCCCTGCCGGATTGGGCACAGTCTCTCGGCATGGTGTTCTCACTGATTCTTCTGGCACCCTCCTGGGGCGGCATGATCAACGGCATCATGACCCTGTCCGGTGCCTGGCATAAACTGCGCACCGATCCGATTCTGAAGTTCATGATCGTTTCGCTTTCCTTCTATGGCATGTCGACTTTTGAAGGCCCGATGATGGCCATCAAGACGGTTAATGCCCTGTCCCACTACACTGACTGGACCATTGGTCATGTGCATTCGGGCGCACTGGGCTGGGTGGCCATGGTGTCAATCGGCGCGGTGTATTTCCTGATACCGAAACTGTTTGGCCGTGAGCAGATGTACTCGATAAAACTCATCGACTGGCATTTCTGGATGTCGACCATCGGCGTAGTGCTGTACATCGTCGCCATGTGGATTGCCGGCGTCATGCAAGGGCTGATGTGGCGCGCGGTAAATGAAGACGGCACGTTGACCTACAGCTTCGTTGAATCCCTGGAAGCCATGTATCCCTTCTACTTCGTACGCCTGCTGGGTGGCGCATTGTTCTTCACCGGCATGCTGGTGATGGCCTACAACGTGTGGAAAACCGTGGCAGATGGCCGCGCGGTCGATGCACCGATCCCTCAGACTGCGTAAAGGAGCCCCGACATGAGTCATGACGTAATCGAAAAAAATATTGGCCTTATGGCAGTACTGGTACTTCTGGTTATCAGTATTGGTGGTCTGGTGGAAATCGTGCCGCTGTTTTTCCTGAAAAGCACCACGGAACCGGTTGAAGGACTGAAGCCCTATACGGCGCTGCAACTCGAAGGTCGCGATGTCTACATCCGCGAAGGCTGTTATCTGTGTCATTCGCAGATGATCAGACCTTTCCGGGCAGAGACCGAGCGCTACGGTCACTACTCTGTCGCGGGCGAGTTTGTATACGACCACCCGTTCCAGTGGGGTTCCAAGCGTACCGGCCCGGACCTGGCGCGTGTTGGTGGGCGCTACAGCGACGATTGGCAGCGAGTTCACCTGTTAAATCCGCGTGATGTGGTGCCGGAATCCAATATGCCGGCTTTCCCCTGGCTGGAAGATGCGTTGGTGGATGCTGGCGAAACACCCAAGAAGCTGGCCGCCATGCGCACGCTGGGCGTGCCTTACACCGACGATGATATTGCCGGTGCCTCTGCGTCTGTAGAAGGAAAAACCGAACTGGATGCACTGGTTGCCTATCTGCAGAATCTTGGCACAGCACTTTCAAACCGGAGGTAAGCCGCATGGATATCAACACATTGCGCGGCGTTCTGACCGGGCTTGCTCTGGTCGCCTTTGTGGGCGTCTGGATATGGGCCTGGAGCAGTAAACGCAAAAAAGCCTTCGACGAGGCCGCGAACCTGCCGTTCGCGGATGAAGACATCGATCAAAACAGCAAGGGTGGCCAGCATGACAGCCAATGACTTTACCTTTACCAGTAACTTCTGGAACCTGTGGATTATCGTTTTAACGCTGGCAAACATATTTGCCTGCTGGTGGCTGATCCGCTGGTCGAGCAAGCCTCGTCCCGGGGAGGCCAATGTCGGCGACGTTACCGGTCACAAGTGGGACGAAAACCTTGAGGAGTTCAATAATCCGCTACCAAAGTGGTGGCTGTGGCTGTTTTACATCACGCTGGTTTTCAGCCTGGTATATCTGGTGCTTTATCCCGGTCTTGGCAGCTTCCGCGGTGTACTTAACTGGACACAGCAGGATGCCTATGCGAAGGAAATTCAGCGATCCGATGAAAAGTACGGGCCGTTATTCGCCAAATATGCGGCGACTCCGGTTGCTGATCTGATCAGTGACGCTGGCGCAATAAAAGTCGGCCAGCGACTGTTCGTGAACTACTGCGCCAGCTGCCATGGGTCGGACGCCGGCGGAACCACGGGATTCCCGAATTTGCGCGACAATGTCTGGCTCTACGGTGGCAACCCGGAGGCGATAAAATTAAGTATTCTCGAGGGACGCAGTGGCGCCATGCCGGCCTGGGGTGCAGTTCTTAACGATAAGGGTGTCGAGGAAACTGCAGCGTATGTCATGCAACTTAACGGGCGTGAGGCCGATGCAGCACTGGCAAGTGCCGGACAGACACACTTCGCAACCTACTGTGCAGCCTGCCATGGTGCCGAAGGCAAGGGTAACCCGGCACTGGGTGCGCCCGACCTGACCAATAATAACTGGCTGTATGGTGGTTCACCGGGCGTGATTCGCCAGAGTATTGCAGCTGGCCGTAACGGGCGCATGCCTGCGCACCGTGATTTTCTCGGCGAGGACAAGGCGCACTTGTTAACCACTTACATCTACAGCCTGTCCAACAAACCGTAAACTGAAGTATTTATGACGAGCAAGCCAGCTGCAGCCTCCTCCAAATCCACACCAGGGCCAAACCAGGCCCCTTTGGATGAGGAGGAAGTCTACGCCAGCCATAAAAAGGTCTACCCTCGCGAGGTTCACGGCCTGTTTGCCAGCTTGCGAGTGCTCGGCATCACTGTTCTGCTGGGCCTGTTTTACGGTGTCGCCTGGTTACCCTGGGACGGTCGTCAGGCCGTGTTGCTCGATTTACCAGCGCGCAAATTTTATATTTTCGGACTGACCTTCTGGCCGCAGGATTTCTTCTACTTCGCCTGGCTGCTGATTATTGCGGCATTAACGTTATTCTATGTCACATCGTTGGCCGGCCGCCTGTGGTGCGGTTACGCTTGCCCGCAAACCGTCTGGACAGAAATATTTTTGTGGATAGAACGCAAAGTCGAGGGCACACGAAACCAGCAGATCAAGCGTGACAAAGCCGACCTGACGCCCGCAAAATTCCGCGTCAAGGCACTTAAACATTTTATCTGGATAACTTTTTCACTGTTTACCGGCTTCACGTTTGTTGGCTACTTCACCCCCATCCGCGAACTCGCCGGAGCATTCGCACCCTGGTCTCTTGGTCCCTGGGAAACGTTCTGGATCTTTTTCTACGGCTTCGCCACTTACGGCAATGCTGGCTGGATGCGTGAACAGGTGTGCATCTATATGTGTCCCTATGCGCGTTTTCAGAGCGCGATGTTCGACAAGGACACCCTGACTATTGCCTATGACGAAAACCGGGGCGAGCCACGCGGTGCCAGGAAGCGTTCCGTTGAACCACATCAGGTCGGCCTGGGCGAGTGCGTAGACTGCACACTCTGCAAACAGGTTTGCCCAACCGGTATCGATATTCGCGACGGGTTGCAGTACCAGTGTATCGGCTGCGCAGCCTGCATCGATGTCTGCGACCAGGTCATGGACAAAATGAGCTACCCCAGGGGGCTGATACGCTACACTACTGAACACGCCATGGAAGGGAAACCCTCCCGTATCCTGCGGCCCCGCACCATCATGTATACGCTGTTGCTCATTGCCCTTAGCGTGGGACTGGTATACGAACTTACCCAGCGCATGCCATTAAAGCTGGATATTATTCGCGATCGAAACAGCCTTTATCGCGAGACCAATGAAGGCCTGGTCGAGAACGTGTATACCCTGAAAGTCATTAATATGGACAAAAAAACCCACCGTTATCAGCTTGAGGTATCTGGCGAATCTGCGGGTATTGAAGGTCTGGAACTTAACCTTAATGACCCGTTCATTGAGGTCGAATCCGGTGAAGTGCTAAACCTCCCGGTCTCGGTGCGTGTTGACCCGGTGGCGCTTAAACGCCCATCGGCTGAAATCGAATTCATTCTATATGCCGACGACGCTCCGACGACGCTCCGACGACGCCAACGCGCACGCTTCCTCGGCCCGGTCACATCGAGGTAATCACTATGTACGATGCCACCATTAACGAGGACCAATGCCCCTGGTACAAGCAGCTATGGCCCTGGCTATTGATCTCCCTGCCTGCAAGCGCGGTATTCGGCGGTATTGCCACCTTTATTCTTGCCGTAAACAGCCCCAATGCGCTGGTGGCTGATGACTACTACAAGCAAGGTTTGGCCATCAACCAACAGACAGAGCGCTTGCGGACAGCAACTGAGCTCGGACTGGAAGGCCTGCTTCGTGCCGATAACGAATATATACAACTTGAACTCCAGGCAATCGACCTGCAATTTCCTGACTCGCTGAAACTCGAATTTATCCATGCTACTCGCGACGACCTGGACAAAAACTTCACCCTGGAGCGCATTGATAACAAACTCTACCGTGCCCCATACCAGCCACTGCAAGCTGGTAACTGGTATCTTCGCCTTCAATCCGATGACGGCCAGTGGGAACTGCGCGGAAAGGCGCATATTGATGATGGCCTGCAAGCACGGTTAAGTGGTGAGCACTAAACAGCACCTGCAATCCATTAAACGGGAGGAGACATGAACGAGATACCAGTAATTCAGCGCGTTATTGCCGTGCTCTGGCCTTCATTTCTGACTGCAGGCGCTGCAACCGGCCTGTTTTTTACGGTATTCGACCCGGCCGACCTGGTCGCACTCACCGACTACCCGGACATCAGTCGTACCGCCGCATACAGTATTGGCTTTTTTATGTTCTGGTTGCTCACTGCCACGACCTGCGCAATGACCTGCTATTTTCAGCGCCCCTGTGACGACCGGTAACTATTGAGCCGGCACCCGTAACCAGAAAGTCACGGGGCCGTCATTGATCAATCCGACTTGCATATCAGCACCAAAGCGACCGGTTTTTACATGGCCAAACTGATCCATAGCCTGCCGTATGAAATATTCGAACAGTCTCTGCCCGTCATCGGGTGATGCCGCTGAAGTAAAACTGGCTCGCCGTCCCTTATTCGTATCAGCTGCAAGGGTAAACTGGGGCACCAGTAACAGGTCGCCACCAATATCTGCAACGCTCAGGTTCATACGCCCTTCTTTGTCAGCAAACACCCGATAGTTCAGCACGCGCTCCAAAAGACGATCCGCCTGTGCTTCACCATCGTCCCGCTCAACAGCAACCAGCACCATGAGCCCGGCGCCGGACTCGGCAATACGCTCGCCGCCCACCGCAACCCAGGCTTCGCTGACCCGCTGCAACAAGGCGATCACAACGTTTCCGCGAACTCGTCCGTGGCACGAATCAACGCATCCGCAATAGCCTGCTCTCCAGCTGAATGGCCCGAAGCAGAAACAATATTAAGCCTGGCTGTCGGCCAGGCTTCGTGCAGCGCATAGGCTTGATCAACCGGGCACACGACATCATAACGACCGTGGATAATCACACCGGGAATATCCTCCAGAAGATATGCCTGGCGAATAATCTGGTTGGATTCGATAAAAGCCTGGTGAATAAAATAATGACACTCGATCCGCGCCATACCCAGTGCCACATGGCTGGCGGCAAAGTGCTCCACCAACTCGGGCTTGCTATGCAGTGTCGAGGTGCGACCTTCCCAGGTCGACCAGGCTTTTGCGGCCGCCAGGCGCTTCACTTCATCCTTACCGGTCAATAACCGGTAGTAAGCGGCAACCATATCGTGACGTTCATCCCGCTCTACCTGTGCGACGAAATCATGCCAGTAGTCAGGAAACAGTCTTGAGGCTCCGGACTGGTAAAACCAGCTGATATCCTGGTCGCGACACAGGAAAATACCTCGCATCACCAGGCCAAGCACCCGTGCCGGTTGAGCCTGGGCATAGAGCAGTCCCAGTGTGGCCCCCCAGGAGCCACCGAACACGAGCCAACGATCGACACCAAGATGATCGCGTATGACTTCCATATCAGCCAGCAACGCCTGGGTGTTATTGCCTTCAAGCTCGGCGTGTGGCGTTGACCGCCCGCAACCACGCTGGTCAAACAGGATTATGCGGTAGAGGTCCGGGTTAAAGAGCTGACGGTGCCAGGCCTCGCAACCGCCACCGGGGCCTCCATGAACGAATACGACAGGGATACCATCAGGATTACCGCACTCCTCGACATATAGCCGATGCGGATCATCGACGTTCAGGGTATGACGGACATAAGGCTGAATGGATGGATAGAGTGAACGCATGAGCAGCATTCTGGCATAAAAAAAGGCGCGCCGTAAAAGGCGCGCCTTCTCAAGGTTCCATTTACCGCCAGATTATATAAACAGGCAGACGTCAGAATCCTTGGCGATCGGCAGGAAGTAGGTCGCACCCACATAATCGCTGACTTCATCGATAAAATCGCTGTGCTTGAAGCCAAACACGTCAACAGTCATCTGGCATGCCACCATCGAAACTTCTGCCTCGAGGCAGAGGTCACGCAGCTCCTCAACAGTAGCCACACCTTTGTTCTTGAATGTCTTCTTCATGAGACCGGTAGCCACCTTTTCGAAACCGGGCACGCCGGCCATCAGCAGGTTCGGCATCGGCCAGCTGAAATCCTGGAACCACTGCGGACCAAATGGCATTTTCATTGGCATGGCCGGATTACCCAGCGGGCTCACTTCAGACGGGATTTCCTTTTTCAGCAGCAGCAGGCCGTAGAATGTAAAGAAGATCGATGTATCCCAACCGAGTGCCGCGGATGTAGATGCCAGGATGAAGGGCGGATAGGCCCAGTCCAGCGTACCCTTGGTTGCGATAATGGACATCGACGGTGTACGTGCTTCGTCGATTTCTTTTAACTTGCCAGGCAGTACTTCGTCGAGTTTCTTGTTCAGCCACTCGTCCATCTGTGCCCCGTTCATGCTTTCGGCAGTCGTCGACATGTTTTATATCCTCCCTAGCCGTGAATCCACGGTTAGTTGTGTATTTACAAGATGTGTCGTTATGTATCCAGGGACAGACCCGTACCCCATGATGTTAAGTTTTGCCGCCGGTCGGTGGTCGATGGAAATTTAACCAGGACAGAATGGCAGGGGGGTGGCACCCATCGACCGATTATATGAATGGATTTTTACAGGGTCAAATTATTGGCCATATATTTCAGTCAGCCGACTGACGGGATCAACACTGCTCCCAGGGCAGCCCTTCAAACCGCCAACCACCCATGGTGCCGCGGTGGTGGTTCTCGTCAAGTTCGCCTTCAAAGCCCTCTGTAATATTAAAGACATCATCAAATCCTTCTTCAATCAATGCTATACCAGCCTCCAATGAGCGCTTCCCGCTACGACAGATTAACACCACGGGTACCCCCTGATTGGCGCTGTCATGGCAAATGCCGCCCAGCACCAGCTTGCGTATTTCCGTGACAAAGTTGGGATTCAGCTTCCATTCAGGATAGTCGATCCAGGGAACATGTATCGCTCCGGCCGGGTGCCCGACAAACAAAAACTCCATGTCCGAACGCACATCCACGAGTACGGCGCGGGGATTATCCTGCAGTATCCGCCACGCCTCCTTCGACGAAACTCCTTGTACTTCTGCCATGCCCGCATCTCCCCTTTGTAATGGCTAACCAAGTATAGTTGTTTGACGGCAAACTGGTACCACGGCTGAATTTAATGTTGAAAATAAACAAGAATTTAATGCGCCCTGTAGGCAGGGCAATTGCTGACCATGACATGATCCATGATCAGGACCGCATCCTGCTCGGCCTTTCCGGCGGCAAGGACTCCCTGTCACTATTGCATATCCTGCATCAGCTCAGTCGCCATGCGCCTATCCACTTTGAACTGGCTGTCATGACCGTTGACCCGCAGGTGGATGGATTCGACCCCTCGGTTCTGCAACCCTATCTGGCTGACCTGGGTATACCCTATTTCTACCAGCGCGAACCGATCCTGGAGCGTGCCAGAGAGCATATCAATGGTGACTCCTATTGCAGCTGGTGCGCCAGAATGAAACGTGGGGTGATGTATGCGACCGCGCGACGCGAAGGCTACAATGTGCTGGCTCTTGCACAACACCTTGATGATTTAGCTGAGAGCTTCCTGATGTCCGCCTTCCACGGCGGACGACTCAAAACCATGAAAGCGAATTACCGCATCAGCGACGGTGATCTGCGCGTCATACGTCCGTTGGTCTACGTTCGCGAGAGACAGACTCGGGACTTTGCACAATCCGCGGGCCTGCCGGTTATTGTTGACAGCTGCCCCGCTTGTTTCACCATGCCGACGCAGCGGCAGCACATGAAAGAACTTCTAGCCAGCGAGGAAAAAAACAATCCACAGCTATTCAAAAGCCTGTTATCAACTCTGCGCCCACTAATGAGCGTAAATGAAGCTAATAATGATATGTTTACCCACAATAGCCACGATATTAACTAAGTTATTATTATGTGGGTTTTAAATGCCTTTAATTTTTATATAATTAGCACTTAGTGGTATTTAATTATATTTTTCATGCATTTTTTGCCTTTTTGGTGCGCTTCAAGAACACACGCATCTCCTTGGCAGCCTGGATGTCACCCTTCTCATCTGCGACGCCAATACCTGTCTCGAATGCTGAAATCGCCTCGTCGAGACGCTCAACCTCTGCCAGCAACTTGCCATAGATCTTCCAGGCCGCCGAGTAACCAGGGTCCTGCTCGACCGCGCTTGCAAGATGATCCAGGGCTCGTTCAGGCTCACCAGCCTTTTGGTAGGCCGTGCCCAGACTGTAGCGCAATAGCGCAGAATCCTGGCCGGCAGCCAGCATCTTTTCAAAATTATCTATCATGCTCATCGCATCCGCCTCAGAGTGCCGGCCCAATCCGAATTAGGTGAACCACGCTCCAGCCGTATACGCCGACCCAATTCGTTTTCGTACCAACCTCGATGATATTGTAAAGGCTCAACTTCATACCCCCACCAGCTTCCGTCAGCATCCTGCGCCAGCCAGACCACCCAGTCAGGCAATCCAGCACCGTCCACCGATGCCATATCAGCGCCGCCAGAATGCCGGCGAAAGCAGCACTAACAGGGTGAAAATTTCCAGTCGTCCCAGAATCATGGCAAGACACAAAACCCATTTGGCTGTGTCATTGATGTCGCCGTAGGTATAGCCAACCTCGCCCAGGCCAGGCCCCAGATTGTTCAGGCAAGCCGCCACTGCGGAGAACGCCGTTACCTGATCGAGCCCCGTTGCCAGCAGCACCAGCATCATGATCGTAAAACAGCCAATGTAGGTGGCAAAAAACCCCCATACCGCCTCAATCACTCGTTCAGGTAATGGCTTATTACCAATCTTCACCGGTATCTGCGCATTGGGATGCACCAACCGGGTAATTTCACGCATGCCCTGCTTAAACAGCAACAGAAATCGAATCACTTTCATACCGCCGCCAGTTGAGCCGGCACAACCGCCTATAAAACTGGTGAACAACAGCATGACCGGTAAAAAGCCCGGCCAGTGTGAATAGGCCGCTGTTGTGAATCCGGTAGTTGTGCCAATAGAAACTGCCTGGAAAATACCATGATGCATTGCATCGCTGAGCTTAAATGTGTCACTCAGGTAGAGGTATCCCACGGTGATCAACGCTGCGAGTCCCAGCAACGTTATATAAGCCTTGAATTCAGAATCGCGAAAATAGGTCAATGGATTCATCGAATTCCAGGCCACAAAATGCAACGAAAAATTTACCCCTGCGAGCAGCATGAAGACGACGGCAACACTTTCGATAGCGGCACTGTGATAAAAGCCGATACTCAGATCGTGCGTCGAGAAGCCACCAATTGCCACGGTAGAGAAGCTGTGCGCGATAGCGTTAAACACATCCATGCCGGCGACCCAGTAGGCGAGGGCACAACAGACTGTCAAACCCAGGTAGATATACCACAGCGCCTTGGCCGTCTCGGTAATTCGCGGCGTTAACTTGTTGTCCTTCATCGGGCCTGGCGTCTCTGCCCTGTACAACTGCATGCCACCGATTCCGAGCATAGGCAATACGGCAACCGCAAGCACGATAATGCCCATGCCACCCAGCCATTGAAGCTCCTGTCGATAGAACTGAATGGCACGGGGCAGGCGGTCAATTCCGGTCAGCACCGTCGCACCGGTAGTCGTCAGCCCGGAAGTCGATTCGAACATCGCGTCGGTAAAACTCATGTCCGGCTGATCAGCGAGCACCAGCGGAATGGCTCCCACCAGCGCCAGCACCGCCCAGAACAGGGCAACCACAACAAAGCCATCGCGGACCCTCAGCTCCTGGCGTTTTCGCCGAACCGGGTACCAGAACAGTGCACCCGCGACAAAAACGGCGGCAAGCGTAATAGTGAAATCAGCCCAGCTCGGCTCGTTCAGCCACAGGGCAATTGCCAGTGGCGGCAACATGGTGGCGCTCGCCACCATCAGCAGCAGGCCAAGAATGCGTTGGATGGTGGCGAAATGCACAGCCGCCTCAGAAGAAGGTTACGCCGACCTGGAACAGTCGTTCCACGGCGGGAATATGTTGCTTGTCCACCAGAAACAGGATGACGTGATCATCGCTTTCAATAACCGTGTTGTGGTGCGCAATAATCACATCCTCACCACGTACTATAGCCCCGATGGTGGTGCCTGGCGGCAGTTTGATTTCATCCACTGTGCGTCCCACGACCTTGGATGTCTTGTTGTCGCCGTGTGCCACCGCCTCGATGGCTTCGGCTGCACCGCGTCGCAACGAGTGAACAGCTGCCACATCACCTCGCCGTACATGTGTCAGGAGACTGCCAATGGTGGCCTGCTGTGGCGAAACCGCGATATCAATCGCCTCGCTCTGCACCAGGTCTACGTAGGAAGGCCGGTTAATAAGTGACATCACCTTGCGCGCCCCCAGGCGCTTGGCGAGCATCGCTGACAGTATATTGGCCTCTTCATCGTTGGTGAGCGAGCAGAAAATATCTGTATTCTCGATATTCTCGTCCAGCAGCAGCTCTTCGTCGGCAGCATCGCCCAGCAATACAATGGCGCTGTCCAGCTGTTCTGATAAACGCCGCGCTGTTTCGGCATTTCGATCTATCAACTTGACCTGATAACGTGATTCAATTGACTTCGCCAGTCGCAAACCGATATTGCCGCCACCAGCGATCATCACCCGCTTTACCGGTTTATCCAGGCCTCGCAGTTCGCTGGTAACAGCACGGATATTCTTGCGCGCAGCAATAAAGAAAACCTCATCGTTGGCTTCGATGACAGTATCACCCTGGGGGAGTATGTCGCTGTTACTGCGAAAGATAGCCGCCACGCGCGCTTCAACACCCGGCATATGCGCACTCAGTTCGCGCAGCTCCTGCCCGACAAGCGGACCACCCTCGACCGCCCGAACCGCCACCAGCTGAACACGCCCCCCTGCGAATTCGAGCACCTGCAGCGCTTCAGGTTGCTCAATGAGACGGCGAATGTAGTCAGTAACCAACTGTTCCGGACTGATTAACACATCGACCGGAAGCGCCTCCTGGGTAAACAATTTGGGATACGCCAGATACTCCTGCGCACGCACACGCGCTACTTTGATCGGCGTATGGAACAGGGTGTAGGCCACCTGGCAGGCGATCATATTGGTTTCGTCACTGTTGGTAACAGCGAGAATCATATCCGCATCCTCGGCACCGGCGCGCGTCAACACCTCCGGATGCGAAGCCGGACCGGTGACGGTACGGATATCGATACGATCCTGCAGATCCCTGAGAATCTCTGGTCGATTGTCTACGACGGTGATGTCGTTGGCTTCACTTGCCAGGTTCTGGGCAACCGAGGAACCTACCTGCCCGGCACCAAGTATTATAATTTTCATGAGTTTTCAGGCCCGGTCAATCGCTGCCCTTTTTAAAATCAATCCCAAGGCCACGTAACTTGCGATACAAATGAGTACGCTCCATACCGACGCGCTTGGCGAGCTTGCCGACACTGCCGCCGACTTCCTGCAGCTGGTGCTCAAGGTACACTTTCTCGAATTGCTCACGGGCTTCTCGCAGCGGAAGATCAAGTGGCAAAGTAGCGCTCGAGCCACCTGCATCCACCGCCTCTCCGACCTGTTGCAAGGCGCCCTCAACTTCTTCGATATCGACCATCGGCCCCTGGCCCAGGATCAGCAAGCGTTGCACCAGGTTCTTCAACTCACGGTTGTTACCTGGCCAGGTATAGTTGCGCAAGCGGTTCTGTGCCGCAATTGAAAATTCGCGGTAGGGGAGTTTCTCCTGCATAACGAACCGATCAACATAAAAATTCAGCAGCTCAGGCACATCTTCACTGTGTTCACGCAATGCCGGCACGTTGAGCGGTACGACATTGAGATGATAGTACAAATCCTCACGGAAACGGCCTTCCCGAACTTCCTGTTCGAGGTCGCGCGCTGTCGTCGCGATCAGCCGGATATCCACCGGTACCGGCTCGGTTCCACCCATTCGCAGAAATGAATGTGTCTGAAACACGCTCAGCAGGCGTGCCTGGGTCTGTAGATCCATGTCGGAGATATTGCCCAGCAACAAGGTACCACCATTAGCCTGTTCCAGGCGCCCATAGACAATGCGCCCACCTTCTTCGGAGCCAAACAACTCTGCTGCCGAATGTTCGGCCGACATGGAACCGACCGCAACCTCGATAAACGGCTGGTCACGCAACGAACTCTGAGCATGAATATAGCGTGCCGCAACTTCCTTTCCGGAACCTGGCTCACCACTGATTAACACCCAGGTATTATGCTGCGCGATCTTTTTCGCCTGCTCTCGCAGGGCCTGCATAATCTCGCTTCTGCCTGCCGGCTCTGACACCGGCTGCGCCTGCTGACGCAGACCCTGGTTTTCCTGCTGTAACTTTTCGGACTCCAGCGCCCGGTTCACCACCAGCAACAGCTTGGCCAGTGAAATTGGTTTCTCAATAAAATCGTAGGCGCCCAGGCGAGTCGCTTCTACAGCCGTCTCAACTGTGGCATGGCCAGACATAATGATAATAGGGCAGGGCAGACTGCCGCCTTCGGACCATTCACGCAATAAGGTGATGCCGTCAACATCGTCCATCCAGATATCCAGCAGAATCAAATCCGGACGCCGCATGCGGCGCGCCTGACGAGCGGTTTCACCACTGTCAGCGATACTCACCTCGAAGCCTTCGTCTTCAAGGATTTCCTTAACCAGATTTCGGATATCCGGTTCGTCATCTACTACCAGAATGTGACCGGAGGGCATGTTAATTCCTGTTTCTCTTTTAGCGTCCGGGGCAAGGTGATTCATACATACACCTGCCGGCATTATAGAGTAGCATTGCTCAGGTTACAGCGCTTTGTGTTTCGGCGTGAAAACGCACCTCGATGCAAGCATGATGTTCCCCGGTATTCTGTGCGCGTATCTCGCCATTGTGTTCCTCGACAATTTTCTTCACGATCGCCAGCCCCAGGCCGGTTCCACGGGTTTTGGTCGTGACATAGGGCTCGAAAAGACGCTCCAGCACCTCTTCGGAAAAGCCGCTGCCATTGTCTTCGAAGGAGATATCAATATAGCGCTCACCGGTTTCCAGCGCCCAGCGCGCGCGTACCCGTAATTCGCCTCTCGCCTGATCCCGCACCGCTTCCAGCGCATTCTTGAAAAGGTTATGGAGCAATTGACGCAGACGTCCGGCATCGGCATCCAGCATGGGAACCGGCTCGGCAAGATCGAGTTCCAGGTGCAGACCTGACCCCTTGTAAAGATCTGCAACGTCTCTTATCAACTCGTACAGATCCACCGGCTCCAGCTGCAGTTTGGGGGCACGGGCATAGTCACCAAACGCGTTCACCATCGTTTTCAGGGTTTCAACCTGCTGAACAATGGTCCGGGTCGCACGGTCCATAACCTCGGCATCTTCACTATTCATTGCCTTGAGGTACTTTCGACGCAAGCGTTCGGCAGAGAGCTGAATCGGCGTCAGCGGGTTCTTGATCTCGTGCGCAAGCCGCCGTGCAACATCACCCCAGGCAGCATCACGCTGTGCCCTGATCAGATCGGTCACATCATCAAAAACCACGACCTGACCACCTGGCGTTTCGTCACTGACCGGCAAAGCGGTGCTACGACACATCAGCACCCGGCGGCCCGCGCTATCGAACAGCTCAACCTGCTCCTGCCAGTCGATTTCCAAATTGTGCTGACGGGTATGAATTAGTGATACCAGTGGCTCGATAAACCCGAAACGGTCAGCTATCTGGTCGAGACGCTCTCCCAGCTGACCGCTTAGATCTATACCAAGAGTCTGGCAGGCTGCTTCATTTACCGTGCGCAACTCACCCTTGCTGCCGATACTTAACACCCCTGACGACAGGCTGCCCAACACTGTTTCCAGATAGGCGCGCTGCCCCTCAACTTCCTGCTGACTGATACGCGCCTGATCACGCGCCCGGGAAATACGCCGGGTCATATCGTTGAAGGAGCGCACCAGAAACCCCATTTCATCTTCTGTGGTCACAGGCAAACGTTTGCTGTAATCACCTTCCGATACCGCCCGGGTTCCTTCTGCCAATACGGCGATGGGCTCGACAAGGCGCCGCGCCGAATAGAAGGCAGCCCAGACGGCAGACAGCAGACTCAGTACCAGCACCAGCGAGAGGGTGAGGATATAGCTGAACTTCAACGGGGTACGCATGTACGCAAGCTGTTTGTATCGGGCCGCCTGCATTTCAACATTATGCGCCAGAGCATCCAGCCGTTGCGGGATACGGTAAAGTGCCTGCAAAGTTTGCGGCTCGGCACCGGTTTTGACCGCCAGCACGGGGACGACCGTGCGGACGTGCAGACCAGCATCACCGATCGGATCGAGCCCCACATAGGAACGCCCCTGAGCCAGCGACATCAGCACCTGTTTACTCGGCCGGTTCGGCACGATGTCAATACCATCAGCACTACTGGTGGCAATAATGCGCCCGTCAAGACCCAAAACCGTGAGCTCAACGGCACTACTGAGCACGCGCAGATCATAAAGCCCTATTGGCACCGTCGCCGGTGACATTTCTGCCAGTTCATCGGCGATTTTCTCGGTAAGCCTCAATAAATCCCCCAGGCGCACGTCAAGAGATCCGCGCCCGAGCTCCAGCGCATCCTCCAATGCTTCCTCAATCTGAACATCAAACCACGAATCAATGCCTCGCTGTAAATATTGCAATGAAAAGTAGTACACCACGGATATCGGCAACACAGCCAGAACGACGAAAGTGACCACCAGCCGGGAGGTAAGCTGTGCACCGGGAACACGCGCACGATACTGGGACACCAGCCAGTAGAGGTTGGAGCCAATAAGGCCAATAAGCACCACAAGGCCCAGCGCATTAATCAGTAACAACCAGGAATATAACTGTCCAAAGCGCTCTGAGTTATGCGTGGCGTCGCTCATCAGCGATAAAGACACCAGCAGCAGGACGAACAGGATCAGCATGGGCCAAATACCCATGCGCGAACCCTTTATTGCTGCAATGGCCACTCGAACCACCTGCTCTTGAGGCTCCACTCCGAGCCCAGGTATGCCCATAACCTTACCGGCGTCGGCAATGCCTCAACGTCAATATCCGCCCGAATGCGTACAAGGTAATTTTGTGAAGGGTTGAGCAACTGCTCATCAATCAGCGGCAAATCATAAACGTTACCGATATATTCAAGTGCGCCGCCCATACTACGGAAACTCTGCCGGACTCCGCTGGCATAGCTGTACACAAGGTAACGCTGACTTAGCACGTGGTACTCAAGCTTGAAACGCTGACGCAAATCCGCCACTAACTCAGGCCACAGCCACTCGCGTTTGCGTAACACCTCGATGCGCAGCTCGATAAGCAGAGGCACCCCATTGTGCAGTGCTTCCGGAAGCGTTTCGTTGAAATCAATCTCAACGCGAGCCCCGAGACGGTAGACGCCATCGACTAATAATGTGCGCACATCGATGATACGCGTTTCGCGCGACCAGACATTGCTCGACAACAGGCATAACGCGACCAGCAACAAGGACCATAGGGGCCGCTGCCGTGGCTTCCGGTTACTGCCCCGGGTTATCAGATCTGTATGCTCCGTCACCGCTTAATCAGGCCTTGACCAATCTTGCGTAATAAAATCCATCTGTTCCCAGTTCACCAGGCAGCAGCTGTCTCCCTGCTGCCTGCGGGTGACCCCAGTCAACTTCAGGCATCGTCTCAATAGCATCTGGATTGTCCTGCAAAAACCGCTGGACGCTATCACTGTTTTCCTGACGAAATACGGAGCATGTCACGTACAGAAGAATACCGCCAGAGGCCAGCAAGGGCCATAAAGCGCCGAGCAAGCGCTGCTGTTCCTGCGCCAGGGCATCAATATCTTTTTCACAGCGCAATAACTTGATATCGGGATGACGGCGCACCACGCCACTGGCTGAGCAGGGTGCATCCAGAAGTATGCGGTCGAACAGTTGACCATCCCACCAGCTTTCGACATCTGCCGCATCTGCAACTACCAGCTCGGCATTGAGCTTGAGCCGCTGCAAATTGTCGATCACTTTTTCCATGCGCGACGCATGATTATCTATGGCAACCAGCTTGTCGGCTTGCGCACCGGCTTCCAGCAAATGCCCGGTCTTACCACCGGGCGCGGCACAGGCGTCGAGTACGCGCTGTCCTGGTTGCAGATCCAGCAGGCCTGCCGACAGCTGTGCCGCCGCATCCTGCACCGACAACGCGCCATCCCGAAAACCCGGCAAAGCATCAACTGACACGGGCTTCTGCAGCATGACAGCCTGCCCGACCAGCGGCATCGCATGTGCCTCGATCCCCGCTTCATCAAGGCACTGCAGATAATCGTCTCTGTCACCTTGCAGTGCGTTCACCCGCAGCACCATAGGCGGACGTTGATTGCTGGCTTCAAGAATGGCCTGCCAGTCGTTGGGCCAATCCTGCTGCAGACGATGCACCCACCAATCCGGGTGCGCCCAGCGTCCGACAGGCTGTCGGTCAGCTGCAGCAAGCAGATCCTTGCGTCGGCGAACTGCATTCCGCAGTACAGCGTTTACCAGTCCTGCCGCCCATGTTTTGCCCATTGAGCGGGCCGCCTGAACAGTTTCGCTAACCGCAGCGTGGGCAGGGGTATCCAGCATCAGCAGTTGATACAGGCCAACCATGATTAACGCCTCGACATCCCGATCCTTCTTCTTAAGCGGCTTGCTAATGAGCTGTGCAGCAACTGTCTGCAAGCGGAAATACCAGCGCAAGGTACCGAAGGTCAATTCCTGGGCCAGGGCACGCTGACGTGGGTCGTCGATAACTTTCAGCCCCGGTACCAACACGGCGCTCAACGATTCCCCACCGTTAACCACTGCGTACACCAGGCGTGCGGCAGTCAGGCGCGGTAATGCCGCTGTTTGGGTGTTTGCACTCATGAGGACTTCATCCCAGCGTCAGGCCAGCCACGTCGCGCGCATTGAGAAATGCCGCCGCATCCAGACGCTTACCTCCAGGCAGCTGAATCTCCAGCAGTCGCAGGCAGCCCTCGCCACAAGCGACATCAATGCCCTGCTTTCCGGCCGCTACCACTGCGCCCGGCGAACCGTCGGTACCGTCAATAGCCCTGGCGCCCCAGATGCGCAGGCTCTTGCCCTCGTACTGCGCCTGCGCAACCGGCCAGGGGTTAAACGCGCGTACGCGACGTTCAATCGCCGTAGCGCTCTGCTGCCAGTCGATGCCGGCTTCCCCCTTGTCCAGCTTGTGTGCATAAGTCACCTGTGATTCGTCTTGAATCACCGGCTGCAGATGCCCGCCAGCCAGGTCGTCAAGCTGCTCTGCCAACAGGTCTGCAGCCAGCTGACTGAGTCGGTCATGCAACGAACCACCGGTTTCGTCAGTGGCGATCGGTGTACGTACTTCGGCCAGCACCGGTCCGCTATCCAGCCCGGCTTCCATTTGCATCAGGCAAACGCCGGTTTCGCTGTCACCGGCAAGGATAGCCCTCTGGATGGGTGCCGCACCGCGCCAGCGCGGCAGGACCGAGGCGTGCAGGTTCACGCATCCCAGGCTCGGCATATCCAGCACTGCCTGGGGTAGCAGCAACCCATAGGCCACGACGACCATGAGATCCGGCCGGAGTGCCGCCAGCTGCCGTTGAGAAGCGGCGTCCTTGAGACTGACTGGCTGATAGACAGGAATGCCGCTGTCTTCTGCCAGTTGCTTGACCGGCCCCGGTTTGAGCTTGCGGCCTCTGCCTGCCGGGCGATCTGGCTGAGCGTAGACCGCCACAATCTCATGCCGACTATCCAGCAAAGCCTGCAGAACAGGCACTGAGAAATCCGGAGTTCCGGCAAATATTACGCGCATAGTCCAACCTGAATGTTAATAATCCAGCAAGTTAGCCCCTTTCCGTATTTGGGGCCACCTGCCGCAGAAAAGCGGCAGTCGAGCATAAGGAGCAAATCCACAACGTGTCCCGAATGTGGAAAGGATCTAACTTGATCATGGCTCAATTAAAGATACGAGGATGCCAAATGAGGACGCAATTCTCGCAAGACACCGCTACCGCTCCTGAGGACCCCGGTTATATCACCGGCTCCCCATGATGTTCTGCGACCCCTGAGCCTTCCGTACCGTGACGCCGCTGCTTTTCCAGCTTTTTACGGATACGCTGGCGCTTCAGCTGGGACAGGTAGTCGACAAAGAGCTTGCCGTCGAGGTGATCGATTTCGTGCTGGATACAAACTGCCAGTAAACCATCTGCTTTCATCTCGAACGCTTCGCCGTCGCGCCCCAGTGCACGCACTTTTATGCATTCTGCACGCTGCACCCGCTCGTAGAAACCTGGCACGGAGAGGCAACCCTCATCCGTCTCCTCAATACCGTCCTTCTCCAGAATCTCTGGATTAATAAACACCTGGGGCTGGTCCTGCTCCGGAGAAGTATCGATCACAATCAGCCGCTTATGGACATTGACCTGGGTTGCCGCCAGGCCAATACCAGGAGCCTGGTACATCGTTTCGAACATATCATCGACCAGCTGCCGAAGCTGCTGATCGACCTTTTGGACCGGTTTGGCCTGCGTTCGCAGCCGGGGGTCAGGAAAGCGCAAAATATCGAGCAATGCCATGTGATACAGGTCACAAATCAGGGTTTAGAAGACCTATATACTCTAACATAATGATCATACGGCTGTTTGACCGGGGCCAGTGTTTTGAATTTGCGCAATTTTCGCTACACTCCGGATTCCAACTGCCGTTATATATCATCGAATTAGGGGTTTGCTGAAAACGCCAGCCCTGAAAAGACAGACAATAACGGTACACAACATTAAGGGAACGCCATATGTCGATATTCAAATCGCTGGCGCTGGCACTGGCTCTAGCTGCCACTGCCGTTTACGCCGACCAGGTGGTACTCAAGGATGGACACCCGGACCGCCATGTAGTGGTCAAGGGAGACACACTTTGGGATATTTCCGAACGCTTCCTCAATAGCCCCTGGCTATGGCCGGAAGTCTGGTATGTAAACCCCCAGATCGAAAATCCACACCTCATTTATCCGGGCGATATCATCACTCTGGTCTATATGGACGGTGTACCGCAACTGCGTGTAGAACGCGGCAAGGGCACATTCAAACTGTCGCCCCAGGCTCGCGCCGAGCGCCTCGACAAGGCCATTCCCACAATTCCGCTTGACGCCATCAAGCAGTTCCTGAGCCAGCCACTGGTCGCTGACCAGAGCACCCTGGACGATGCCGCTTATGTGGTTTCCAGTGCCGGCGAGCACCTGATTGTCGGCCGGGGCGACCGCATCTATGTACGCGGAATCTCGGAAGACGACGGCAATCGTCATCATGTGTTCCGCCCCGGCGGACCCTATGTGGACCCGGACACCAGGGAAGTACTCGGCTACGAAGCCATGTATCTCGGTGATGGCAGCGTCGAAAAGTTCGGTGACCCATCGACTCTTGAGCTGACGCGCACCACGCGTGAGATTAACATTGGCGACCGAGTCATGCCGATGACCCGGGAAGATGTTTTTGCCTATTTCACTCCGCACTCACCGGATGAAGAAGTTGATGGCACCATCATCTCCGTGGTGGATGGCGTCAGCCAGATCGGCCAGTACCAGATCGTGGTTCTCAATCGTGGCACTCGAGAAGGTATTGATGTCGGCACGGTATTCGAGGTTTACCAGACTGGCGAACTCGTCGCCGACCAGGTAAGCAAGGAACGCAATGCCGCGGTCAAGCTGCCTGACGAGAAAGCCGGTGTGCTAATGGTATTCCGTACCTTTGAAAAGGTCAGCTTCGGCCTGATCATGAAAGCCACCAGCGCGCTGCACGTTGGAGACCGCGTCCGTACGCCCTGATCGCAACAAGCAGTACTGGTAAAAACCGGTACCTTCGGGCATGGTGTAAAGCCATGTACCGAGGTACCGGTTTTTTATTACAGGAGGCTCAAGGATGAGCTCAACACCGAGCACCAGGCCCGTTCCTCAACGGGCCGACGATAATACCCACGCCTGGCTGGCACTCTACCGCACCCCTGGGGTCGGTAGCCGACGCCTGCATAAACTCCTCACCCGTTTTGGCTCACCGGACGCAATACTGGCTGCGGGTGACCAGCTGCGCGCAGGTGATCTGCCCGTTGAAGCAGTTGATTACCTGCAGGCACCGGACTGGAACGCTGTCGAAAGCGACCTGGCCTGGCTGAACGGAGACAACAATCAGCTGCTCACCTGCCAGGACCCGCGTTATCCTTCTCTGCTCGCAGAGACTGCCGATCCTCCCGTGCTGTTGTTCGTTCATGGCGACCCGGACTACCTGCAGCAACCGCAACTCGCTATCGTAGGCAGTCGCAACCCCAGCCACGCCGGGGCAGCCCAGGCAGAAGATTTCGCCAGATTTCTCGGCAATTATGGCTTAACGATTACCAGCGGCCTGGCCACCGGAATCGACGCTGCCGCCCATCGCGGCGCGCTGACCACACCGGCAGGCAGTATCGCAGTGACCGGAACCGGCCTGGATCGCGTCTATCCCGCATGTCACCGCGATCTCGCTCACCAGATCGGCGCTAATGGCGCACTGGTTTCCGAATTTCCACCCGGCACGCCCCCGCTGCCCAATCATTTCCCACGCCGCAACCGGATTATCAGTGGCCTGTGCCTGGGCACACTGGTGGTCGAAGCCGCAGTGCGTTCGGGTTCATTGATCACCGCCCGGACTGCCGTCGAACAAGGCCGCGAAGTGTTCGCCATGCCAGGCTCCATCCATAACCCACTGGCACGCGGGTGCCACGCATTGATTCGGCAAGGTGCCAAGCTGGTCGAAACCGGTGAACATATCCTTGAAGAATTGAAGTCACTGGTCTCGGTGGACACACGAGCAATTCCCGACTCAAGCGCTACTGACGACCGCGGCCACGATACACCACAAAATTCCAGCAAACTTGCGGGGGAATACGCTGAACTGCTCGATGTCATGGGCTACGAGCCGGTTGCCATCAACGAGCTGGTCCAGCGCAGCGGATTGACGCCGGAACAGCTTTCCTCCATGCTGCTGCTATTGGAACTGGAAGACCGAGTTCACTCAGGTGCTGGCGGACGCTACACCCGCACCAGTTAGAGGGCTGATATGAAAGAAAATATGTTTGACGTGCTCATGTATCTGTTTGAGCACTACTATATGGATGAGGAGACCGAACTGAGCCCCGATCGCGAGTCCCTGCACTCCGAGCTGGTTGAAGCCGGCTTCCCACCCAGGGATATCAACCAGGCGTTTGAGTGGCTCGAAGGCCTGTCTGTGGAACAACACCAGATACACGCTCCGCAGACCGAAAATGCCCTGCGTATTTATTCTGACATTGAATGCGAACGTCTCGACACCGAAAGCCGGGGATTTATATTGTTCCTCGAACAAATGGGCATCCTGGCACCGGATGCACGGGAACGCGTCATTGATCGGGTTATGGCCCTGGATACTGAAGACTTTGACCTCGGCCAGCTCAAGTGGGTCATTCTGATGGTACTGTTTAACGAACCCGGCGCCGAAGCCGCGTATGCCTGGATGGAAGATCTGGTCTTTGAGGCCACACCTGGTGGCTTCCTGCACTAGTTATTAGCCCCTTCATCCCAAACAGGCCGCACTCCAGTGCGGCTTTTTAGCTATAGATACCATGAGCAAAAATCTCGTTATTGTTGAATCGCCTGCCAAGGCGAAGACTATAAAAAAATACCTCGGCAAAGGCTTCGAAGTATTGGCCTCCTACGGTCATGTGCGCGACCTGATACCCAAGGAAGGCGCCGTCAAACCCGACGAAGACTTCGCCATGAAGTACCAGGTAATTGAGCGCAACTCGAAACATGTTGATGCTATTGCCAAGGCTATAAAAAAAGCCGACAACCTTTACCTGGCAACTGACCCGGATCGCGAAGGGGAAGCGATTTCATGGCATCTCTATGAGCTGCTGCGTGACCGCAAGGCACTAAAGGACAAGGGTGTCTATCGAGTTGTATTCCACGAAATCACCAAACGTGCAATCAATGATGCCGTGGACAATCCCCGCGAACTGTCAATTGACATGGTCAATGCCCAGCAGGCCCGACGCGCGCTGGATTACCTGGTTGGCTTCAACCTCTCGCCACTGCTGTGGAAAAAAATCCGCCGCGGGCTGTCCGCTGGCCGCGTGCAAAGCCCGGCACTGCGCATGATTGTCGAGCGCGAAGATGAAATCCAGAAATTCAAACCGCGCGAATACTGGACCATCGAATCCGACAACGAAAAAGACGGCCAGGCCTTCAACGCCAAACTGACCTACCTGCAAGGCAAGAAGCTGTCGCAGTTCAGTATCAACAAGGAAAAGCAGGCGCACGCTGCGGAGAAGGAACTGCTCGATGCAGCACAGGGTGAACTCACCGTCAGCAGCATCGAAAAGAAACAACGCAAACGTAACCCCGCTGCACCCTTCACCACTTCCACACTGCAGCAGGAAGCGTCGCGCAAGCTGGGTTTCAGTACCAAGCGCACCATGAGTGTCTCCCAGCAACTCTATGAAGGTATCGATATCGGTGACGGTGCTGTCGGCCTGATCACCTATATGCGTACCGACTCCGTCACGCTGGCTAATGACGCCCTCGACGAAATCCGGGAACTGATCAGCGAACGCTACGGCGCGGAAAATGTCCCCAAACAGGCGCACCAGTTCAAAACCAAGGCAAAGAATGCCCAGGAAGCCCATGAGGCGGTGCGGCCCACCTCTGCCGGGAATATCCCGGAAACCATAAAATCGCACCTGTCGTCGGACCAGTACAAACTTTACAACCTGATCTGGAAGCGCACCGTAGCCTGCCAGATGGTCCACGCGACCATACATACTGTCGGCGTTGATTTCGCTGTCGGCGAGGGCAATATCCTGCGCTCAACCGGCTCCACTGTAGTCAATCCGGGCTTTATGGCTGTCTACGAAGAAGGTGTGGATGACGCCAAGAAAAGCAGCGGGGACGAAAACCGCCTGCCGCCGATGGAAGAGGGTGACAAGGTCAAGCTGCTTAAAATACGCCCGGAACAACACTTTACCGAGCCACCGCCACGCTTCAGTGAAGCCAGCCTGGTCAAGACGCTCGAGGAATATGGCATCGGCCGGCCGTCGACTTACGCGACGATTATTTCCACCTTGCAGCAGCGCGAGTACGTCACACTGGAAAAGCGCCGCTTTCAACCAACCGATGTCGGCAGCATCGTCAGCAAATTCCTGACCAACCATTTCACCCGCTATGTCGACTACGATTTTACGGCAAAGCTGGAAGACGAGCTGGACGAAGTCTCGCGCGGGGAAAAGGAATGGATCCCGTTAATGAAGGAATTCTGGTACCCCTTCAAGGAACTGGTCAAAGACAAGGAAGAAAGTGTATCCCGTGCCGAAGTCACCACCGAGGCGCTTGATGAGGATTGCCCCAAGTGCGGCAAAAAACTCAACATACGCCTGGGTCGCCGCGGACGCTTTGTTGGCTGCAGCGGCTTCCCGGATTGTGACTACACACGCAATCTCGATGACGATGGCGAGAGCAGCGAACCTGAAGTGGTCGAGGGCCGGACATGTCCGGAATGTGATTCGCCACTGATTATCCGCGCCGGCCGTTACGGCAAATTCATTGGCTGTTCCAGCTACCCGAACTGCAAGTTCATCGAACCGCTGGAAAAACCTGAAGACACCGGCGTTGCATGCCCGAAGTGCAGCAAAGGTACTATGCTGAAGAGAAAATCACGACGCGGCAAGATCTTCTATTCCTGCTCTACCTATCCGGATTGCGACTACGCAGTGTGGAACCAGCCATCCGATACCCCGTGCCCCGACTGTGGCTGGCCGATGCTGACCGTCAAAACCACCAAAAAGCGTGGTACCGAGCGCGTATGCCCCCAACAGGACTGCAAATTTGCCGAACCCTGGGAGCTGGAAGCCACGGAAGAAAACGACGCTGAGTGAACTACAGCAATTCATTTCGGCTGGGCATGGCGGCTCGCTGGGTAAAATCGGGCGGCATTATCGCCTATCCCACCGAGGCCGTATTTGGTTTGGGTTGTGATCCTGCCGATGCGCAGGCTGTATTACGACTGCTGGCCATCAAGCGACGCTCCGTCGACAAAGGTCTCATCCTGGTCGCTGCAGACCGACAACAACTGATACCCTGGATTCAACCACTGTCCGCTGCGCATAAAGCACGCCTGCAACACAGCTGGCCGGGACCGAATACCTGGCTAGTACCCGCTGCGCACAACTGCCCCACCTGGTTAACGGGTAAACACTCGACGTTGGCAGTACGCGTCACAGCGCACCCACTGGTACGCGCTCTCTGTCATCGACTGAACGGTGCACTGGTTTCCACCAGTGCAAATATCAGCAACCTGGAGCCAGCACGCTCGGTACTCGAAGTTCAACTACGCTTCGCTGCACACATCGACTACATACTGCCAGGCCAACCGGGTAGCTCCGCACAACCCACGCCCATACGTGATCTGCTAAGCGGACGCACTGTACGGGAGTAGTTGCAACACCACGCCTGAGTACTCACGTATACTAGCAATATGAGCACACCCGACGTACAAGCTGTATCCAGCTACCTGCTGGGCCTGCAAGATCGTATTTGTCATGCGCTTGAACGGGTCGACCAGCAAAACATATTCCGCGAAGATCAGTGGACCCGTGATGAAGGTGGTGGCGGGCGATCGCGTGTCATGGAGGAGGGTGCTGTATTCGAAAAAGCCGGCATCAACTTCTCCCATGTACATGGCAATCAGCTGCCAGCTTCAGCCACCGCTCACCGCCCGGAACTGGCAGGCCGAAACTTCGAGGCACTTGGCGTCTCGCTGGTTATACACCCCCGTAATCCCTATGCGCCCACCTCGCATGCCAATGTGCGTTTTTTTATTGCTGAAAAAGACGGTAGTGAACCGGTCTGGTGGTTTGGTGGAGGTTTCGACCTGACGCCTTATTACGGCTACGAAGAAGACGCTACTCACTGGCACAGCACCGCGAGAGACGCCTGCCAGCCCTTTGGAGACGACGTCTATCCGCGCTTCAAAACCTGGTGTGACGAGTATTTCTACCTGAAGCACCGCAATGAGCCGCGTGGCATCGGTGGACTGTTTTTCGATGACTACAATGCGCCGGGCTTTGCAGACAGCTTTGCGCTAATGCAAAGCATTGGCGATCATTTCGTTCCTGCCTATGTGCCGATCGTCGAGAAACGTATGCACCAGGCCTATGGTGACCGCGAACGTGAATTCCAGCTCTATCGCCGCGGCCGCTATGTTGAGTTCAACCTGGTCTATGATCGCGGCACTTTATTCGGTTTGCAGACCGGCGGTCGCACCGAATCCATTCTAATGTCACTGCCGCCACTGGTGACCTGCGCTATGACTGGCAACCGCAAGCCGGAAGTCCGGAAGCCGAGCTGTATGACCTGTTTC
>CAVWAK010000046.1:0-20071 GCA_963752745.1 uncultured Gammaproteobacteria bacterium | reverse complement strand
GGAAACAGATGTTCCGGTTATCTGCCTGGGTACAGGCGGTTACGGTTAGGGGGTATCCCGGGCATAGGCTGGCGCAGTACCTATAAAATATATTAAAAATATATAATAAATAACTGTAATATAAGCCATTAATAAAAGGATTTCACTTTAGAATATTTTTACCTGGTTACGGCCTTTCTTTTTGGCTACGTAAAGTGCATCGTCAGCTTTTGTCAAAAGTGATTCGATATCTTTATCATCACTGCTGCGTGTGACTACGCCAAAGCTGGCGGTAATACTGATTGCATGTTCCTCGTTCTTTATAACAATTTTTTCGATTGCAATTCTTAAGCGCTCGGCGAGTTTAGCCGCCTCTTCGATGCCTGTTTGAGGTAGAACAACGGCAAATTCTTCGCCACCCATGCGCGCAACAATATCTATATCCCGAACTGAATTCTGCAAAGGCAGTGACAACTTCTTCAATACCTTATCGCCAAACGTGTGGCCATAGTTATCATTGATCATTTTAAAATGATCAATATCAATCATTATTACGGATATAGGGTGATTGTATCGTTGTGACTGTCTGAAAGCCTGATGGCTCTGTTCAAAAAAGGCGCGGCGATTATTCAGCCCGGTCAATTCATCTTTATGGGCCAGTTCTTCGGCGCGTTTTTTTGCTACTAGCAGCTCTTCCTCGGCACGCTTTCTGTCGGTAATGTCGGTAGCAATTTCTATTCTTACCAGGCGCCCGTCCGTCCAGCGAATGGCCTGGTCCCGGCACTGATACCAGCGCTTGTTTACGGTGTTTCGAAATTCCCAGACATATACGCCTGATGGCTGCCCCGTTGTGTCCAGCAGGCGATCATTGGTGCAAAAAGAACAGGGGCCATTCTGCCCATCCTGCAGCACCTTCCAGCAGGTCTTGCCTTGAATGTCGCCCCAAATGTTTCTGCCGTATTCATTGGTATACAGCAGTTCATAGGTCTGCATATCCGACACATAAACCAGGGCGTCGAGACTGTCCAGAATAGTCAAAATACCACGATAACTTTCATCATCGGTATTTTGCTGTTTTCTATGGGTCGGTTTAGCCATCGGTAAAAGTCTGTCCGTGCCAATCGATAGATAATGGCAGTAACTAAAGATTCTCCGGAGTGTGAATGCCGAATCCCTGGGCAAAATCAACGCCAATCGCGCGCAGTCGGTTCAGAACCTGATCGTTTTCCACAAACTCGGCAATAGTTTTAATTTCCATGGCATACGCAATCCGGGTGATGGCCTCGACCATGGTGCAGGCGACATCGTCTTCTATAATAGTCTGGACCAGGGCGCCGTCAATTTTTAGATAGTCAACCGGTAAGGAGCGCAGGTACCCAAAGGACGACATGCCCTTGCCGAAATCATCCAGTGCAAAACGACAGCCTTTTTCCTTTAGCGCGCACATGACTTCTGTGGCGCGGGCCAGATTGGAGATGGCAACAGTTTCGGTAATTTCAAAACAGATTGCTGAATGTGGAACCCGGGTTTTATTCAGGGTGTCGTTCAGGAATTCCATGAATGCATCGTCGTTAATGCTCGCGCCCGAGAGATTGATGCCGCAGTGGACGGGACTGGAGTTCCCGGTAGTGGCCGAATTACCGAGATCCATCCACCGATGTGGTTCTTTAATGAGTAGCTGCTCCACGACCCACCGGTCAATGGCGGGCATCATGTTATAGCGCTCGGCGGCAGGGAAGAATGCGCCTGGGGATACCAGGTTGCCTGATTCATCAATCAGTCGAAGCAGTATTTCGATATAAGCGCAGGACTCGCTGCTACTCATGTCTTCCAGCGAAATGATTTTCTGGTAGTGGAGTTCCAGGCGGTCTTCCTTAATCGCCTGCTCGATTCTGGGTACCCAGGCCATTTCCTTTCGCTTGCGGGTACAATCGTCTCCACCGAAATACAACTGTACGCGATTTCTGCCTTTGTCTTTTGCGACATAGCAGGCAGCATCCGCTGCACTCATTACGGCTTCCGGACTGGCGTGCTGATCATCGATAGCACAGACACCAATACAGGTGGAAATCTTGAATGCCCGGTCTTTCCAGTGGAATTCAAAGGCAGAAATCCGGTCCCGAATGCCTTCGGCAACCTCTAACGCGTGATCAACGCCGCAGTACCTGATTAATACGCCGAATTCATCGCCACCCAACCGGGCCAGGGTATTCCCGGAAGGAACGCTGCTCTGTATATAGGCTGCTACCTGGCGCATCAGCTCATCACCAGCCTGGTGCCCGCAGGTGTCGTTTACAATTTTGAATTGATCAAGATCGATATACATCAATACGTGGGGCAATGAATTATGGTTGCTATCTTCAAACAGTGTGTTGAGTTGAAGTTGAAATTCACGGCGGTTATACAGGCCCGTCAAATCGTCATGACTCGCATAATGCGTCATGGTCTCGATCAGATGCTTTCTTTCGGTTATGTCACGCATGACACCGATTACCATCAGTTCGTCGATCTCGACCCGACTCATACTGACTTCTGTCCAGCGGGGTTCGGCGTGGAGTGGTGCGAGTTCCATCTCAAACTGTACCGACTGGCCGTCAAGAACCCGCAGAAACTGCTCCCTGAATAATGCTTCCGAGGATTCGATGCCTAAATACTGGAAGATTGGAATCCGCTGTCCATGAAGTACCAGAACCTCTTCCGCGATTCCGAGCCAACTGGCTAACAAGCGATTGGCGACAAGGAACTTCATTTCGTCACAGACAACAAAAATCCCGTCGTTGGCGCTGTCGATGTAAGCGCGCAGGAGTTCCCGTTCCAGGTCGGGTTCCATAAGCGTATCCGGACTTACATATTGGTCTGGTTGAGCCATAGGTGGAGTATTTGTCGCTATTTGGACGTCCGGTTAAAGTTTATCGGTAAGTTTGGCTGTACTCTTGATGTTTAATCGTAAGGCATTGATAAATATGGAGGGGCGCCATGCCTGGTAATACAGGCATGGCTATTTAATCTTTGCAAGCGTGAACAGTCGCCAGGGTTTCTCTTTTACAGTCTATTTCTGTTGCCACTGACCAGCGGCATTCTGGTACCACCAGCCTGCGGGTGCATTTGCGATCCAGCGCTTCGCGAAAGTTTTGCGGATATCGGCACCCCATTCAGGATGACCGTTGGCGCGAGCGATCTCCTCGTACATCGCATTGCGATCACGGTTTTCGGCAGCAACCAGGGTCGTGACCGTCTTGCGGTCGCGCAAGGAAATTGCATTAAGATCCCGCACTTCTACGAGGCCGCCATTGGTCATCCCTACGCTGCCGTTGTTGTAGAAGGGTTTCAGTTTCGGGAAACGGGATTCCATGGAAGTGCGCAACGCCGTTATAGCAGGTGACTGGATGTTAATGTTCGCCTCAGCATGTGCGGGGGCAACCAGCCAGTCGAGCAAGCCAATTACCAGCGGTGCTTTACTACCGGGTACTCGCAGGGAGGATTCCGGAGCAGGGGATTCAGTCGGAGCTGTTTCGCCAGCACCTTCCTCACCGTAGACACCGCGAATGATCCGGTCAGCAGCCTGCTCGGCCGCCGCGGCGGGAAAGTACACATTGATAGTGACGCATGCAGCAATAAACAGCATCATGCCCAGCATTGAACTGATTTGTATCGGTTTGGTCACATCGAGTTCCTCTCATAGTCGCGTGCTTCATTATAAACATTATGTGCTGGCAGATGAAAAGCTACTTGATTTCCGCCTGTTCACCTTCGGTGATCAGCTTCAAACGGTCAAGCAGGGAGTGCCAGTCCACATCATCCGCAAAACCGATAACGTCGAGGCGTGGGGGGAGCCAGCGTCCCTGGACCAGATAGTAACCGCTTCCGGAATTCGCCGGTCCAACACCGCCCATGTGACAGACTCCGTTTTCCAGCCGGCAGCGGATGCCCAGCGCCCGGTAAGGGAAGTCTTTCAGAAAGCGCAGAAAGCTGCGTGAAACGGCACCCGCGATGCCGCCACCGCCAAGGTTGGATATATTATCAACAGCGCGCTGACTTATGCGGCGGCGGCTGGTGTCACCCGGCGGCGTTGTAAATGCAGCGTCGAACGAGACTGGTTGCCAGACCTCCATGTAGAGATCATCCACGTGGCCTTCCAGGCGCCCATCAATACGACCGAATGAGAAAGTCCTGGTAAGTGTCTTCAAGTCCAGATGTTTCAGCCTGACGTCTGCCCACAGGCGCGGTACGGTACCCAGTGGATCGAGAACACGCAGGTTATGTACAGTGATGTCGCCGTCAAATGCCTGTACGAGCAGAATGCCTCCGAGCGTGAGCTCGTGCTTTTCGTAGCTGGCGTGTGGAATCATACCGGACAGCTGGCCTGACAGGGGAGGCCAGCCCAGCGCAGTGCTCACCGATTGCATCGAAATGGGTGTCAGCAGGCCGTCGAGCAGCCAGCTCAGCTCGCCGTCTGCGGTGTCGAGTTCGAACTCTTCGACCTGTAGCTCTCCGTCGAACAGTGGTACTGCCAGAGGGGCCTGCAGTTTCACACTGTGGGCGCCGGTTTCCAGTGCAAGTTCTGCGGCACCGAGTTGTATGCGGTAAAAGCTTGCGGCCTGCCAGTTCAGGGTAGAGATCTTCACTGCCTCGGTATTGTCCCAATCGATGTCGGCTGAAAGTTTCTGGATGTCGAACTGGCCACCCGGCTGGTGCAGGGTCAGCGCGTCAAGTTTTAGTTGTACGGCCTGTGGCTGTCCGTTGCGGATTACCAGCTGTCCAGTGAGTCGGCCGTTGGTTTCCAGGCTGTCGAGCACGCCGCCAGCCAGCCAGGGTTGTAACCAGGTGGTGTAAAGGCCGGGGAATACGCTCTGACTGATATTCAGTTTGAGTTGCTGAACCGGGTTATTGGCGGCGGCTTGCAGCTCTGCACTCATGCTGGCGTTAACAACATCTGGCTGATCGATGGTCAGTGACTTGATAACAGCTTCACCACGGTCCGGTTTCCAGTGCATGTCCACGGAAACGGACAGTGACTGCTGTGGTGAAAACTCCAGGTAAACCGGTTCAGCGTACAGCATGCCCTGTTCGGCAGTCAGTGAGGCCTGTAACCACCAATCGCCATTCAGTGGTCTGGCTATGCCACTGCTTGATAACTGCAACCCCTCTGCTGCCTGCGTGCCTTCGGCATTACTGTAGCCGGCGGCTTCTGTTTGCAATGTCCAGCTGGCGCTTCCAAGCCCGCTACTGCCTCCGTGTAGCGCCATCTGACCACTGATCCGGCCTTGATGGGCAAACGGGCTGGTTGCCAAACCGGCTTCTTCAAGCAGGAGCTTTAAGTCTGCGAGGCTGATGTTGGTCAGTTGAGTGTTGAGCTGCCAGCGGTCACCGGCGAGGTCGAAATCCAGCCTGGCCTGACCATCGGCAATCGGCAGCCTGTTAGCTGTAATTGACAGTTCACGGGTAGCGAACTGGTAACGGAAGGAAGCCGGTATGGCAGAAGCCTTGGTGGCTTGGTGATGAAAACTCAGTTTGCCATTTTGGCAATCCACCTGATTAGTCAGCAATTCAAACGCCGGGCAGCTAAGGTGCAGGTTTTCAATTTGATGAGCACCGACGACGAGTGCGCTGGCGTTCACGTGCATAACAGAATACCCGGCTTCGGACCAGTCTACGCTCAGACTCATATCTCGCAGTTGCCAGTCACCCGAATCCAGGGTGCCAAGGCTTACCTGGAAGCGGTCGATCGCAGGCGCAGAGCCGCACGCCAGGATCAAAACCGTGCCGATAAGTGCCTTGATTAACATGCCAGGAAACCTTTATCTGGTAAAAATACCTCTGCGCACCGAGGTGATGTCCAGTATAAACCAACCAGGTGATGAGCTCAGATTCCATGAGGTCGGCGCGCATGGAACAGGTTTACGCAATTCTTTATATTGATTTCAACGCACTTCAGGGGGAGGGTGCTGATGAAGGAAGGTGAGGAACAGAGTCTCGATACCCTTGAGGGTGGGCAGATCATTATCGAGAAGAAAACCCGGTAGGCCTTTTTACTCGGCGGCGGGATGAAGGTTCTCGGCGGATCTGTCGGGGAACTCGTGGAAGTGGCAACGCTTGCCGCTCACCGACTTTATGACTACTGCATATAAGTGTGAGCTTCGTCAAATTGCAGGCGGATGATTTCCGCATCACCCATCGGTACCAGTTCAACAAAGCCGTGGATGTCACCGGGTTCAAATCCCTGGCCTTCTGCGGCCAGTTTACACATTTTGATTTTTACTACGTCACCAACAGTCAGGCTCTGGGCCCGGCTCTGCAGTTCTTTATATTTTTCGTAATTTTCGATGGCAAAAAACTTTGGGGACGCGCCGTGCAGAACCAGCACGATGGATTGCTCGAAAGGATCGGAACCGGTTATCTTGCTCAGATAGCTGGCGCGATCAAGAACATGTATCAACTCATCCGGCATCTCCGCTAGTGACATCATAAACAACCTTCATCGGTTTGTATTCGGTGGGCGTAACCTGTGCATGTCCCCACGGCACCTTGCTGTCTGCCAGTGTGCCCGACGACAATAGCCCCAGTCCCAGCATGAGAAAAACCAGCTTGTGTAACATTAAGTAACTCCTCAAAACAGTATACGAGTCCGGGACTCCAGGCAGGTGGTATAACTATCGATCAGTTAGCACTGCAAATCTACAGTCTTTAGTTGGTTTCACGGGCGTGTAACCGGGATATGGATAAAACCGCGACGACGATACTTGGCTACCGTTTCGACACCGGCAGGTACTTTGTCGACATAGTCAACAAATCCATTCTCGCTATAGCCACTCATCACCGCATGGCCGGCACAGACATGTACAGGCACCTGATCAGCAACCAGTGCCTCGACTTCCCGGTGTACTGTCCCGAAATCAGGTTCGGCGTACTTCATCAATGCAAACTCCTCCTCCCCGTGACTGACGATGGCTATCTCGAGGTCCGGAAAGCGGGTGCGTAAACGGTCAACGTAGCTGCGTACCAGCGGGATTGCCCATTGCAAGGCATCGCTGTCCCATTCGTCGATATCAAATACAATGCCCGCCGGGGGCGTTTCGTTTGCCAGGAGCTTGTCGATTGTTTCTGCTGACGACGCAGCAGCGGCCGGGAGCGCACCGCAAATACTGCAGAATACGAACAGCAATCCCAGTGCGGATAACGGCAATTTGCTGATACATCTCATAGACATCGCTCGAACAAAAATAATGAACAGCGGGGTAGTGGTGCGCCCCCTGGACGCGCCGACATGCCGGCCCTGGTGTTTATTATTTGCCTGTCGCCATCGCTGTAAAGTTACCCAGCGCTTTGCGCATTTTGGCCACTACGGCGTCCCGGTCGCTGATGTTGTGACGCTGTACCAGGTATTCCGGGTCGTTATAGGCGATCCACACCTGTCCACTCTCATCTTCCCATGCAAGTAACTTTAACGGCAGGTCGATTGCTGCTGTCTGGTTGCTCTGCATCAGCAGCGTACCTATCTTCGGGTTGCCGAAAATAAGTACCTTTGTAGGACGTAGTTCAAGGTCAACCTTGTGCGCCCCGGCGCTATGATCAATACGGGTAAACACTGTCATCCCCTTGCTTTTAACCGCCTTCTCGAAGCGGTCGAGTGTTGCGTCAACGCTGTGGGGACTTTTCATAGTGATCAAGCCATTGTCCGCTGCCCGGGCGATTGGCATAAGCAGCAGTGAAGTAACCAGAACCAGTAGGACACGATGCATGTTATTCCTCCTTTAGTGATTATAGAAAATCGAATTTATCTGTTAGCGATCACCGCCGCACAAGGCTTCGACAACTTTGTGGCCGCCGCATTTTCCGTCTTTTACCCTGGAATCGTCCTTGTGAGCACTACCAATGTTGTACATGCCACAGACCGCTTCCTTGTCATTTTTACTGCCACCGCATTTTCCTTCGCCACATTTGCCTTCCTTGCCCTTATCCGTATCGTCGGCGGCTACCTTGTAGCCAGCGGGAAGCTGGGCGGATGCGAAAGGGTTTTCAGTGGCGTTAATGCTCGCGGTCGGTGTTAACGCTCCGACCACAAAAGCGCCCATCATAACGGGCAGCGCGGGATACACTATTTTAACTATAGACATAAAGCACCTCCTGAGCGTTCAAGTCTATTGCCTGACCAGCAACTGCAAGCGCCGTAGAAATGCAATGGCGACGGCTGGCTCGGTTTTGTGGTCTTTCCAGTAAAGCAGCGTCTGGGACGAATCCGGTGTCCGGTCAGTCTGTACCTGGAAACCGGTATGGTAGGCATACACCATGGTTCTGGCACCGCCATCCAGTGGAATTAATATCAACTGGAAGCGGTGCCGTTGATGGCCCTTGCCCCAGAGATTAAACGCCCAACGCTCCTCGTTCTTCGACTCCAGCGTGAACTGTTGGTTCTTTTTATCATACATGGCGCCAATCCATTGCGTGGTCAGCATATGCTGGGCCTGGTCACTGCTTTGCAGTTTGATGTCCAGGGCATCGATCGCCGGCAGCAGTGCCAGCCAGGTGGCGTCCAGCCCGCCATCAACCAACAAGCCACCCTGGACTGCCCGGGGAGTTGGGGTCGGCGGTACGTCAGGGGTGGCTGCTGCCGGATTCGCTGCATTCAGTGATTTTTCAGGCCCTGTTGGTGCTTGCACAACGGCCGGTGCTTCAGTCACGGGCGTCGGTACGGGCAGGGCGGGCTTGCGCGCAACGCTGGCCGGTTGTTCAGCGACTGCCGGGTGAGGGTCAATCACCGGCGACTGACTTTGCACGGCGTTGTCGTTGCCTTGCTGCTGAATCGCCTTTGGCGTGGGTGCTGGTGCTGGATTCTCGGGCACTTGTGCCAATGGCGTCCCGGCAACCGCCACAGGGTGTTCAACGGCCGGTGGTTTGGTTTGCGCACGTTCGACATTGCGTTGCTGCTCAAACACCGGTAGGTCAGGCACAGGCAGCGTACCGGCTGGCTCAACAATAACTGCCGTCGGTGCAGCAGTCCGCACCACAGGTGCCGATGTTACCGGCGGCATCTCCCTGGTTGATCCAGATGGCTGGACCGGTTCAATGATGCGCGGCGCTGTCACGCCAGAAGGCACTATGCGCGATGAAAGTGCCGATTCGAAATTTCTTTGCAGGCGGCGTGAAAAGCTCCAGGCAGCATCGGCCTGAACGGGAGCATCCTGCCACTTTAACCAGGCATACTCACTGTCGGGTGTGATATCAACTTCCTTCTGCCGCGCCTTGTCGCTGATGCGGATCATTGCACCCGTATTGGTTGCATTGCGGCTGACGGTGAACTCGAAGCGGTGACGTTCATAAGTACGTTCAAAAGCTTTGAGTGGTGGCTTACTGCTCCCCGTTTCCAGTTTCGGATTCCAGACCCACAACACCCAGTCGCTGAGCAGGTATTGCCTTTGAACATCCTCTTGCTCGGGTTTTATTCCCAGGTCTGTCAGCACGCGGTGGAGCAGTTGCCAGGTTTCACTTACGTCCAGCGGTAGCGTCAGGTCGGCGCCGTATTCATTCCTGTCAAGGTGGGTTGCGCCCTGGATAAATGCATCCGGCGCATCATCGGGGATAGCTACCCCCCGTTGATTAGAACGCTCCGCATGACTATAGCCCGGCCAGGCGCAAACACAGATCAGGCATAGCCCTGTTGCCAGAGATTGTATACGGTTGCTGTAAAGCATAGGCTCGTACACCAGCAAATTTGTTAGATAAGTTAGATAAGAAAAGAGGCTCTTGCGAGCCTCTTAAGTGTGCCTTAGCTTAGCATTAAAGCCTTAGCGGAGGAGAACATTTTTAAACACGAAGGTGACCTGCAGACCGATGCGGTTATCAATCGCATCCATTACTGCATTGCCGTTGGTTTTGGCATTACCTTCGCGATTGTTGGCATCGTAATCGCGGAACTGGTAGGTCAGCGTAGCTCTGGCCTTCTTGTGGAAGAAATATTCACCGGTCAACGACCATGTCTTGAAGTTTACTTCGCGAGCTGCATTACCGTTATTACGATTAAATTCATCGTAACGTACATTCAGCGTAGTTCGCTTGGCAGGGATTCCCAGGGAGCGCAGATGGCCATGGATGTCGTAACCCACATCCGCATACCAGGCCGGTGCTCTCACCGTCCAGGGAATACAGGATGCTTTCAAAGCCGCCGAAGTTATCGTTAACGGCTGCCGAGGGTGACTGGGCACCGTCGAAAATCAGGCCATCCTGTTTCTGGTATTCAGCCTCGAACCGCATCTGCCCCAGACTGTTGAAGGGCTTGTCGAAGTATTCGAGACCGTAACCCCAGTACTTCTGCTCTTCGTCGTTCTGGTTACCATTCTTGACAACACGCGTGCCAGGGCTGACCGGGCCAACGTCCTGAGGTTGCCATGGTCTGAGTTACCAGGATTCGTTACCGCCGGCCGGGATCGGTATGCCGTCAGGCAGACCGTTGTTGTCGATATCATTGTTAAACGCGATATCGCCCTTCTGGTACCAGCCATACAGCTGTAAATCATGGCGGCGCGGTCCGCGCGTATCGTCGAACAACTTGGCAATCGACAACCAGGCGTACTTGCGGAAATTACCGTCTCGGTTGAGTTCACCGATGGTGTTGCCGTTACCGATCGCCAGCGAGTAGGTCAGTTCCAGCGGCCCACCACCGAAGACGGGATCCTCGAACTGCGGGAAGTCGAACAGTTCGATACCGACATCACGACCGGCATTTACCGAGACCTCGTCTTCCGGCCAGTTACGGCGGCCGTTGTCATTGGCAGGGCGCATCAGCGCCATCGCGAAGGTGCCCTCCGGCATGAAGATATGGTTCACGTCGGCCCGGGGTTGAATGTGACAGGGCCTCGGAGGTCTGCGAGAACAGGAACTGACCCATGCGGACGCGGACACCTGCGTTTTGCAGTCCATTGTCATCCAGTCCACGCGACAGTTGGTTAAAGGTGATCGGACGCGTCCAGCAAATGTGCTGCACCGCCACCGCGGGTAACACCGTTCTGACCCCATTCAGTCAGGAAAAAGTAATCGATGTCGTTACTCACCGGGATCATGGTGCCGCGAACACCGAGTCGCGCGCGGCGCATGGAGAAAGACTGCTGCGAGGTACGATCCGGTGGAATCGTGCCCGGTACTGGCTTGGTACCATTAACCGCAGTGCCGAAGCCGCCAAGTCGCACCTTCGATATCGTTACTGGTGTCTTTGGTGAATTGCGGCTGCAGGAAGCCCCACATCTGCAAGGTGTGTGACGTTCCGCCGGGTTCGGTACCGCGTAGCTTGAACCAGTTTGCCGCTTCGGCACCGCTGGACAATAACAGCGGTGTCACGAATACAGCTAACAAACCTGTAATCGATCTGAGTTTAGTGGTCATTTCCAATCCTTCCTTCTTTCAAATAATTGTTGTTTCAAAGCAACATCCCAACATGTTGCCAGTGCCTATGTACTAACGCATATATTTGTCAAACACAAACACTGTTCGTTGATGCGGCATGTGCAAGCTTCGATCAGGGGCGTATGTAGGTCCAGCCGGCTTCCTGAAGTTCCATGATGCGCACGACACCACCCGGAACCACTTTTGCCACCTTGTTCAGCGATGGGTAGTCTCGCCCCATGCCTTTCATGGTGTTGGCACAGGCAGAGAAAGTTATGCCCTGCTGGTCGGCCATACGCTGGATGCGCTTGGAATTGGTATTTTCCTTGAACAAGGCACGCAAACCCGGACCGTAGGTAACAACTTCAATAACAATCTTGTCCGGGCCATAGAAATTGGCCAGGTTCTGGGCGTTGTTCAGCACCAGTTTCTGGGCGAAAGCATCACCGCTTGATAAATGGAAGATGGCAAAATGTTCCGCAAAGGGCTTGTCTTCCGGTGCTTCTGGCACCGGCATTATGCGTTTGGGATGAAACATCCCTTCAGATGACTCAGGCTTGTTAGGCAGTGCATCTGCAAATACGCTGGCGGAAAAACTTGCCGTCGCAAGGCTGATTGCTAGTAAAGGTACTGTAAAAACCGACTTCATATTGCTGTCCTCCTTAAGGGCATTCTTACATCACATCACATCGGCCGATGGTTCTGCCTAACTAGAGTGATGTAATCAAATAATTATTCCCATCATGGAAAAATAGTTCTTCGTTAGGAGACGTAACCTGAGCAGTTCGGTTACGCCTTTACCAGGCTGCGTGAGCTGTTACCGGGACATCCCATGGATATTCCCGATCCGGCCCGGTGTCCGATAAGTCGGTTTTCGGGCTTATCCGAACTATCTGGACGTCTTTACTTACCTATGGTGCGTGGATCGGAATACTTTTCCTGCTGATGGGGAGGCCGGCTCCGGCTTGGTGTTCCCGTCGCGGATTACATACTTCGTGCGCGACACCCGCATGCATGCCGAGCTTAGGGACAAAGCGGCAACCGAGGTCAAGTTTCGACGCGGACTTCCCTGGCTGTGAAGCAATGCTGCCCTTGCGGTGTGCCCCGGTTCATTAAAACAGTAAACAGTAAAAAGAATTGATAGTTTTCAACAGTATGGGCATGATTCCCGGGTGGTTTCTACAGCCGCGGCCAGGGATGCCGAATAACAACATGGGTCCCGATACCAGATGCCGTGTCGGGGCAAGACTCCCAAAGAGCCCGTGCACAGCGCACGCGGATCCTGGCCGGTGACAAGTCGCCGGCACTGGTCTTGTACAGGAAAGCCAGGCCGGTTTTTCCGGAAAAATAGCTCGCTTGATGAAATAAATCCGCGGTTCACTGCATCTAACGGGGTATGAGTATGATTTCAAAGATCTGTGCCAAAAGCGGCTTGCGCAAGGAAATTGCAGCCTCCAGAGTCCGGCTGTACCGGGTCGCGCTGGCCTGGTGTGGCGACAGGATGCTGGCAGATGACCTGGTTCAGGAGACGCTGTCCCTGGGGTTGCAAAAAGCACATCAGTTGCGTGAGAGGGATCGCCTGAATGCCTGGCTCTACAGCATTCTAAGTAATTGCTGGAAACAGCATTTACGCAGCTATCGCCCCCACGAGGATCTGGATGATGACCGACCCAGTGGCGATCTGGAACCGGACAGTGCTGTTGGGCAGATGGAAGTTGTTGCCAGAGTTCGCTGTGCTGTTGGCGGCTTGCCGCTTGAACAACGCAAGGTGCTGGCCCTGGTTGACCTGGAAGGGTTTTCCTACAGTGATGTGGCCAGCATACTTGAGATTCCAATTGGTACCGTAATGAGCCGCTTGTACAGGGCGCGAAAATCCCTCATCAACCTGCTTGAAAAAGATTCCCATGAGTCGCAAGGACATGCGACTCCCATAAGGCGAGTGAAGTGATATGAAGACCTATGATACAGGCCTGGATGATCTGACATTGAATGCCTTTGTCGATGCACAGCTTGACCCGGAAATGGAACGGGTGGTGGTGACTGCGATGCAGAATGATCCGGATATACGTGAACATGTCTGCCAGCTGAGACGCGCCAAGGACTGGATGCGAACCGGGTTCGCAGATGTCCGGTCTGACGACCGGCCGCTGCCGAACAGCAAGGCACGATTTGGCCGGCTTGGTACAGGAATTGCGGCTTCCTTTATGGCAATTGCAATCGGTACTGGCGGAGCAATTCTGGGCTATACATGTGCGGATCGAGAGAGTGTCATGGTGGCCGGGCAGCAGCAGGACCCCATGCGAGTTGTTCTTCACATAGACGACTCCGATCCTGCTCATTTTGAGACGGTGCTGGACTATGCCGAGAAGTTCCTCGAAGAAAACCGTGCCCGCGGCACACAAGTTGAGGTGGTCGCCAACTCGGGTGGTGTCAATCTTTTGCGCAGCGGGGCTTCACCTTTCGAAGACAGGGTCAGGAATTTAAGCGAGCAGTACTCCAATTTGCATTTTATTGCCTGCATGAATTCGCTGCGCAATTTGCGCCGGCAAGGGATTGATCCGGTAATGTTCAAGGGCGTGCATTCGGGCACTACAGCCGTCGATCATATTGTGCAGCGCTTGCACGATGGCTGGACATACCAGAAGATTGATAATCTGGAAGATATTTAAACCGGGTGGTTTAAATTTAACGACTCCTCCGATCTCCACCCCTTTTAATCCCCGCGTTCGCGGGGATTAATCGTTTACCTGTACAGAAACCGGAACGTACGCTGGTAAATCAGGGGACTGCCTGGTCGATGATTACTTTCACCTTCGAATCTTTGCCAGTCGCTACAGGTGACATCATGCCCTCAAGATCACCACTGCGTGGCATGGCCTGACCGGATTTCGACACGCGTGCACCAATGGTTACTTCGCTGAAGTTTGACAATACCATTGCCGGCGTCATCGCCATTGAGTCATTCAGCGTAACGGTAAGCGGAAGATCCTTTACCTGTTTGCGCACGATGGCCAGGGGCATCTTCGGACCTTGCACGGCACGGGCGAAGATGAATACGGTATCTTCGGCACTCGCCTGCGCCACCAAGCCAGGATCCAGTGCTACCTGAACAGTTATCTGGCTGCCACCAGAAGCGTCACCGGAGGGGTTCTCACTGGTAACGGGTTTTGTAGCAACCGGAGCGCCGCCGCTTGCCACCAGCTTGTTCTGAGCCTGTTCAATCTGTCGTGCCAGTATGACGGCATTTTCATCATCCTTCGGTAGCAACGATGCTGCGCGTTGCCAGTAAGTGATCGCTTCCGTGTAATTGCCGCGCTGAAAATTAAAATGGCCCGCCAACCATAGTGTTTTGAGATCCTGTGGATTAATAGCCAGCGACTTGCCCAGCAGTTCACCAGCCTGATCAGGAAACACCCCTTCGTTTGATGTCGCCAGCACATCAGCGTAATCAGTCATCAGGCGCGGGTTATCATCGATGAGCTGATAAGCTTTTCCGTAGGCCGTGGCGGCTTCCTGGAAACGGTTTAGCGACGCGTAACTGCGCCCCAGCATTACCCAGCCTTCCGCATTGTCAGGCTCTGTGCGCATGCGTTCGGCAAGTTTTTCCACCATCTTGTCGAGGGACGTTTGTCCCTGGTGTTCGGCGCCGGCCTTTTGGGTGGCGGGAGTGCCGGAAGCGAGCCGGTCGATCAGTTGCGGTGTGCCGAGCATCTTGTAGAGGGGCAGGGCGAGTGCCGGGACAAGCACAAGCAATAGCGCAGCGACCCAGCGTCCGGTCCTGGTGGTGGCTTCACCAGGCAGGGTGTTCTGATCCAGGTCGTTCAAAAGTTCGCGCTTCAGGTCCTGGCTTGCAGCGTCGTAGGTTTCTTGATCAAGTTTGCCGGTTTCGAGGTCAGTGCGCAGTTCGGCAAGCTGATCCTTTACGACTTCAGTGTTGAGCTGGTTGTGGTCAATAGCATATTTTTCACGGTTACGTAACAGTGGCGGTATGACAAACAAAAGTGCAAAGATGGTCATCAGGGCGACGAGTATCCAGAATGTGCTCATACCCTGTCGTCCCCGTCTTTACCAAGAATCTTGTCCAGCCGGGCCTGTTCCTGTTCGGAAAAACTGGCATCGGTTTGTTTGCCGCGTTGACGCACGGTCTTTATCAACATGATGATGCCAAGCACCAGCAAAGCAAAAGGGCCGTACCAGAGCCAGTAGGTCGAGGGCTTGACCGGTGGCTTGTAAAGTACGAAATCACCATAGCGGTAAACCAGGAAATCGACGATCTGGGGGTTGTCCTGTCCTTTTTGCATCAGGTCATACACTTCCTGGCGCAGGTCATGGGCCAGTTCGGCGTCGGAATCAGCCAGCGACTGGTTCTGACACACAAGGCAGCGTATTTCGGTGATGAGTTCCTTGTAACGGTCTTCGTCGACATTGCCGCTAAAGTCGAATTGCTCCAGCCCGGCCGGAGACTGCGAGGCCCAGAACAGGCAGCACGCAGTAATGACAAATTTAAACAGCTTCATCCGCTGGTGGCCTCCAGTTCGCGAACCAGCGGCAGAATTTCATCCCTGACCACTTCCTGGGTGAGTGGACCAATATGCTTGTGGCGAATCACCCCTTGCTGGTCGACGATAAAGGTCTCCGGAGTGCCGTACACACCCCAGTCGATACCGACGCGTCCATCGGCATCAAAGGCATTGGCGATATAGGGGTCGCCGAAGCGCACCAGCCACTGCTTGGCGGCTTCCCGTTCATCCTTGTAGTTCAGGCCGTAGATGTCGACCTTTCCGCTGCGCGCCAGCTGCATCAACACCGGGTGTTCGGCACGGCAGGCTACACACCAGGTCGCCCAGACGTTGAACAACGTTACCTTGCCCTTGAAATCGGTATTGCTGAGAATGACCTCAGGCTCCTTGAGGCGCTTTAACGAAAAGGCGGGCGCGGGCTTGTCGATCAGCGGGGAAGGCACCTTGCGGGGATCCAGGCTGAGCCCCTTGAACAACAAGCCTGCCAGGGCAAGAAAGGCGACCAGGGGTGTGAGATAACGGACAAAACGAGGCATATCAGGCATGACTCCGGACGGCCGATCCTTCACCGGCGGTGGTTACAGCTGCTGCCTGGCTGCGGCGGCGCAGGGGATTGCGATAGCGAGGGTCAGTGGCAGCCAGCAGGCCACCAGCGGCGATGAAAATACAGCCCAGCCAGATCCAGCGCACAAACGGTTTGTAATACAGGCGCAGGCTCCAGTCGCCGCCACCCAATGGTTCACCGAGTGACACGTAAATGTCACGAGTAAAGCCTGCATCGATCCCGGCTTCGGTCATCGGCTTGGTCTGGACCAGGTAAGTGCGCTTCTCAGGGTTCAGCAGCGCAACTTCTTCTTCACCCTTGAATACACGAATGGTTCCGAACTGTGAGCGGTAATTGGGCCCGGTTTGGACATTCACACCCTCAAACCGGAAACGGTAACCACTGAGTTCAATACTCTGTCCGGGTGTCATGCGGGCGTCTTTTTCGATGTCGAACTGGGTCACGAAGGTCACGCCAATAACAAATACAGCAATGCCAATATGTGCCAGCCACATGCCGTAGTAACTACGGCCGCCGCGACCCGACAGGTCACTGATAAAGCCACTGATGCCGGGTTTGTTCTTCAGTCTCTGGCGCAGTCCCGAAATCAGGCTTGTTGCCAACCAGGTGGAAAGTGCAACCGCAATACCGGCGGAAATTGAACCGGTGGAAAACGGCAGCGCTACGATGATGCCGGCGGCAATGCTTATCAGCAGCGCCGTCTGCAAACGCTTCACCAGTGCTGCGGGATCATCGTGTTTCCAGCGTGTCAGGGGGCCTGCTCCCATAATAATAATGAGCAGCGGCATGAAGGTTACGAACATGGTATTGAACCAGGGGAAACCAACCGAAATTTTGCCCCAGCCGAAAGCGTCATAGACCAGCGGTGCCAGGGTTCCCAGCAGCACCAGCGCTGTGGTGACGATGAACAGCACATTGTTTCCCAGCAGCAGGCTCTCACGTGACAGAGCGCCGAAGCCACCACCACGGGGAATATGCGGTGCACGCACCGCATAAAGCAGCAGGGAGCCGCCGATTACCACGAGCAGGAACATGAGGATGAACAGGCCGCGTGCCGGATCCGTTGCAAAAGCATGTACCGATGTCAGGACCCCGGAACGTACCAGGAAAGTACCCAGCAGGCTTAGTGAGAAACAGGTCAACGCCAGCAGCACTGTCCAGCGTTTGAAGGCGCCGCGTTTTTCGGTGACGGCCAGTGAGTGTATCAATGCTGTTCCCGCCAGCCACGGCATGAAAGACGCATTCTCGACAGGATCCCAGAACCACCAGCCGCCCCAGCCCAGTTCGTAGTAGGCCCACCAGCTGCCCAGCGCGATACCGACGGTAAGAAACACCCAGGCGACCAGTGTCCAGGGACGGGACCAGCGCGCCCAGGCGGCATCCAGCTTGCCACCAATCAATGCTGCAATGGCAAAGGCAAACGCGACGGACATGCCGACATAACCCATATAAAGCATGGGCGGATGTATCGCCAGCCCAAAGTCCTGCAGCAGGGGATTCAGATCACCGCCTTCCGCCGGTACCGGGAAAACCCGTGCAAAGGGGTTGGATGTCAGCAGCATGAACAGCAGGAAGCCGATACTGATCATGCCCATAACCGACAATACGCGCGCCATTACTTCAGCGGGGAGATTCCGTGCCAGCAGCGAGACCGCCACGGTCCAGGCGCCGAGGATCAGCACCCACAGCAGCAGCGATCCTTCATGCGCGCCCCATACAGCCGAGATCTTGTAGATAACCGGCAACTGGGTATTGCCATGCTGAGCGACATAAACTACCGAAAAATCATTCACCAGGAAGGCATGTGTCAGCACAGCAAAGGCAATCACCAGAAAGAAAAACTGACCCCAGGCCACCGGTCGCGCCAGTGCCACCCAGCCTGGTGTGCGGTTGAAAGTTCCCACCAGTGGCACGACCGCCTGTATGATCGCCATGCACAGGGCCAGGATCAGCGCATATTGCCCGAGTTCCGGAATCACTGTGTGGCCGCCTTCTGCTGCGTCCGGGCTACACCTTCGTCATGTGCCTGTTTGAGCGAGGCTGCGACTTCCGGCGGCATGTAGTTTTCATCGTGTTTGGCCAGCACCTCATCGGCGACGAATACGCCGTCATCGCGCAACTTGCCGTGAGCGATGATGCCCTGTCCTTCGCGGAACAGGTCCGGAAGAATGCCGGTGTACTCTACAGTGACCGACTTCAACTGATCTGTGACGTCGAAACTGACAGTCAGGTCGTTTGCCAGGCGCTGGACGCTGCCATCGGTAACCAGGCCACCGACACGGAACATGTGGTCTTTAGGCGCGTCACCGGCGAGTACTTCGCTGGGCGAATAAAAGTACATCAGGTTCTGGTTAAAGGCGCTCAGGGCGAAACCCACGGCAATGCCGATACCCATAACCATCAATACAATCAGATATAAACGCTTCTTTCTTGCCGCTCTCATTGTTTCTTCCTCGCCCGTCTCTCGCGACGAGCAAAATCTGCTAACAGTTTACGCCGCATTTTCATCGGTGCGACGATGTTGGCTACCAGTACCACCAGGGCAATACCGTATGACGTCCACACGTAAAAGCCATAGCCGCCCATGTCAAGAAATTCACTCAGGGTCATGAGTCACCTGTGAGTTCGCGTACCCACTGGGTATTGCGTTCGCGCTGCAGCACCTCACACCTTGAACGCATTAGGACCACAACAGCGTAAAAGAGTTTGAAGGCGACAGCCATCAGTAACAGCGGAATTAACATGCGCATATCGATGGAAGGGGTGTCAAACTTGGTCACCGTGGGCCCCTGGTGCAGGGTGTTCCACCATTCGACCGAATAATGGATGATGGGGATATTCACCACACCAACAAGTGCCAGGATCGAGGTGGCCCGGGCCGCGGTACGCTTGTCATCCACGGCGTTGTAAAGCGCTATCACACCCAGGTAAAGGAACAGCAGGATCAGCTCCGACGTCAGCCGGGCATCCCAGACCCACCAGGTGCCCCACATGGGCTTGCCCCAGATCGAACCGGTAACCAGTGCCAGGAAGGTAAACGAGGCGCCGATCGGGGCGCTGCTGATGGCGACGATTTCAGCCAGTTTCATATGCCAGATAAGGCCGATTGCACCGGCGCCGGCCATGACGACATAAACAAACATGGACATCCAGGCGGCGGGCACATGGATGAACATGATCCGGTAACTTTCGCCTTGCTGGTAGTCGGGTGGCGCCACCAGCAGGCCCTGGTAGAGACCGGTCAGCATGAAACCCGCACAAATCACGGCGAGCCAGGGTATCCATAGTCCGGCCAGGCGGTAAAAGTGCTTGGGGGAGGCGAGTTTGTGAAAGAAGACCAGCATGCGTTAACTCAAACTAATTTTTAAGGCGGCGGCTGTCGCGACCGGTGACAGACTGCACGCCAGCGCCAGCAGCGCCGTTAGCAGGGACAGGTGTGCCGTAATCGGTAGCCCGGCGCTTGCAGTTTCGACTGCGTTGGCAGCAAAAATCAGCACCGGCACATACAGCGGCAACACCAGTAATGACAATATCATACCACTGCGGCGCAAGCCGACCGTCAAGGCCACGCCAATTGCTCCAACCATGCTCAGCACAGGGGTTCCCAGTGCCAGGGTAAGGATCAGTGTCCATA
>CAVWAK010000045.1:0-62008 GCA_963752745.1 uncultured Gammaproteobacteria bacterium | reverse complement strand
TCTTGATACGCATTGCGACGCCGACTACCAGGATAATCGTCGCAATATAAAACAGTCCGACATATAGAGTCGTAGCCAGTGTCACGCGGCACTCTCCTCAGCATTGATTTTGTATAAAACAAGGGGGAGGCAAGCTCCCCCCGTTGTCTTGCAAGGTCTGATGGTTTAGACGCAACCAGTCGGCTTTGGCAGACCAGCGTACTTACAAGCCTGCTTGGCAGGACCGTAAGGGAACAGTTCGTACAGGTACTTGCTGTTACCCTTGTCCTTACCCAGCTTCTTGCCGATAGCTTTGGTCAGCACGCGAACGGCTGGAGCGATCTGGTACTCTTCATAGTACTCACGCAGGAAGTTGATCACTTCCCAGTGGGCGTCGGTCAGGTCACTACCGTCTTCTTTTGCCATGATAGTGGCAACTTCAGGTTCCCACTGGTTCAGGTCAGCCAGGTAACCTTCTTCATCAACTTCCAGGGACTTACCGTTAACTTCGATAGGCATGTTTGCTCTCCTTGTTTGCAGCGTCTAACTGCAAATCAGTTGCGGTTTTATAACCAGGACTGCACCTTGTCATATTCAGTGACAAGGTCCACGAATCCGTTGTAGTCAACAACCTCGAGGCCGTCGATTATATGATGTTCAGACATACCGCGAGCGGTGACGTCCGGACCCAGCACATAGATCTTGTGATCTTTTAGCGAGGCCTTGACCTTGTCAGCGACCACTGTGTTGTCGAATGCGGCATAGACGCCGTCTTCGATCAACAGGATGGCGGCACCCTTGACTGCATGACGCAGCGCAGTGTCCAGTGTGCGGCGCTCAAAAGGCGATTTGTTTACCGTGTGTAGCATTGGCATAGTAATTCTCTCCGTATCAGAAGCTCAGGATGACTTCCTGCTCTTCCATCAGTTCGGCGAGCTGGTCCTTGTCAATAACCTGCACAGGGACAATCAGATCGTCTGTAGTCAGGCCTCGCGATTCCAGCGATTCCCGTTCCACATACAGCTTCTCGACATCGTAACCTTCGAGGGCACGGTAGGTCGGAGAGAAGTTCTTTACGCCGATTGCTTCGGTGTTCTGTTCCTTCTTGATCTGATAGACGCCGTCATCCATGAACACAAGCGTGACATCCTGTTCGAAGGCGGCGGCGATCAGCACAACTTCCAGCGACTCCAGGGCATAGATAGTGCCGTAGGGGGCGCGACGATTGACATACATGAACTTGCGGATCGGGCCCTCAAGTTCGTCGTCTTCCCATGGTTCTGCCATAACTCTATATCCTCAATTAGTCGCCGAAAATGACCATGCGGTCAGACTGGATGCCGGCCTCGATCAACTGGCCAAGACCAGAGATGCGGAAACCGTCGGCCATGTTATGACCGTCTTTTCCCTGCCGTTTGGCTTCATTTTCGTCAAGGATGCCGCGGCGCTGGGCCGCAGCGATACAAATAACCAGGTCCAGGTCGTATTTCGCGGCCAGATCGGTCCACTGCTGGGCGATGTTACGGTCGTCCTGCGGTGGAACCGCATAACGTGTGCCGTTGTTAACACCGTCGTGGTAGAAGAACACGCGCATAACATCGTGTCCTTTTTCCAGTGCAGCTTTGGTGAACTGGATCGCACTGTCAGCAGACTGATGCTGATATGGGCCTTCGTTAACCAGTACGGATAACTTCATTCAGCTTCTCCCAGCTCAGAAACGGATGTGGGTAGATGCGTTCAGGCTCGCACGAGCGCCACGCCAGTTGTCCACGTGGTACTTGGTGAACGGCAGACCGGTAACCTCGAAGAATCGTGGCCAGCCGATACGCTCAACCCATTCGTTGATGCGTTCCCAATCCTTCGCGCCAGCCTTGTATTCTTTCAGGATGCGCTTAACGATGGCAGTAGCTTCAGGCCAGCGTGGCGGATTGTTCGGGATACCGGAAGCAACCAGCTTCTGGAAGGTAGGCTTGCCGCGGGCGTTGGAGTGATTGCCGCCAATCCATACGGCCAGCTTGCTGTGCTCGGCATCGTTGATCTGCATTGGCGGGCAAGGCGGGAAGCACGCGCCACAACAGATGCATTTCTTCTCGTCGACTTCAAGCGAAGGCTTGCCGTTAACCATGGCAGGACGAATAGCTGCAACCGGGCAGCGGGCAACAACCGAAGGACGCTCGCAGACGTTTGAGACCAGGTTATGGTCGATCTTCGGCGGCTTGGTGTGCTGAACATTGATAGCGATATCGCCCTGGCCACCACAGTTGATCTGGCAGCATGAAGTGGTGATATGCACGCGGTTCGGCATGTTCCAGGCGGTGAATTCGTCGATCAGTTCGTCCATCATCGATTTCACAACACCGGAGGCGTCGGTGCCCGGGATATCGCAGTGCAACCAGCCCTGGGTGTGAGACAGTGAAGCCACCGAGTTCTTGGTGCCGCCGACAACGAAACCTGCGTCGGTCAAGGCGCTGATCAGCGGCTGAACCTGGGCTTCGTCAGTGACGATATATTCGATGTTGGAGCGGATGGTGAAACGAATGTAGCCATCTGCAAATTTGTCACCGATGTCGCACAGGGTGCGCAGGGTAAACACATCAAGGATACGCTGGGTGCCGGCCTTGATTGTGTAGACTACGTCGCCGCTGTAGGCAACGTGACGCAGAACGCCGGGTTGTGGGTCATCGTGGTATTTCCACTGACCGAAATTCTTGCGCATCGCAGGATGCATGTACTGGAAACCGTCGGGGCAGCCTGATTCGATCGGCTCCCTCATATCTGCCATTGACATGTTACTCTCCCAAAAATTGAGTTCTGTCTAACGTTGGGCCGGGGCGGGCGTTATCCCGCCCCGAAACCAATGTGTAGTACCGGGTGATTAAGTCGAGGTGACTTACGCGCTGGCCTTTTCAGACTGACGCTCGAACCACTTCTCGGCTTCTTCGTCCCAGCCGTCCATACGGACATAGGATGACTGACGCGGGCTGCTGACCATGTTCGGGTCAACGTCGACGTCGATACCTTCAAGGAAGTTAACCAGGCCGATACGCTCGATCATTTCACCGCAGCGCTCGTGTTCCAGACCGTTCTCTGCCCAGAAATCGATGATTTCTTCAGCCATCTCGGTCAGGGACTCGTAATCTTCTTCGGTATCCAGCTTCTTGAACGGAACCACCACGGTACCCATCAGGTCACCGATTTTCAGGGTGCGCTTGCCACCGATAAGGATGGTGACGCCCCGGTCGTCGCCGGGGTGCAGAGCCTTGGGCATAACGTTCAGGCAGTGCATGCAGCGTACGCAATTGTGGTTATCAACGGTCAGTGTGTCGTCGTCGTTCAGGGTCAGCGCCTGGGTTGGGCAACGCGTGGTGACGTTGTCAATGATGTACTGACGACCCTTCTTGGCAACGTAGGCCTTGATTTCTTCCTGGTCGATCTTCATGTCGTCGCGCCAGGTGCCAATGACGGCGAAGTCAGAACGTTCGATAGAGTTCTGGCAGTCGTTCGGGCAACCGGAAACCTTGAACTTGAACTTGTAGGGCAGAGCCGGGCGGTGAACGTCGTCGGTGAAGTTGTTCACCAGGTGACGGTGAGCCGCGTGTTCGTTGGTGCAGGACATTTCGCAACGAGCAGCACCGACGCAGGACATGGCAGTACGCACGCAAGGACCGGCGCCACCGAGATCCCAGCCGAATTCGTTGATTTCATCAAAGAAGTGCTGAGTGTTTTCGGTGGTGGTACCGATGAACATGATGTTACCGGTCTGACCGTGGAAGGTCTGCAGGCCGGAGCCCCATTTTTCCCAGCTGTCAGCCAGCTTGCGCATCATGTCGGTGGTGTAATAGTTAGCCGGAGTAGGCTGAACGCGCAGGGTATGGAATTCTCTGGATTCAGGGAAGGCGTCGCCGACTTCAGAGAAACGCGGGATGATGCCGCCGCCGTAACCGTATACAGAAACGGTGCCGCCTTTCCAGTAACCCTTGCGAGTTTCATAGGAGTGCTCGAGCTGACCGAGCAGGGAGTTGGTTACTTTACGGATACGCTCATCGGGGTGGTCATCGCGCAGACGCTTGATGCCGGAAATGAAACTCGGCCAAGGGCCATTTTCCAATTCGTCGAGCATAGGCGTTGGGTAATGCTTGTCAGCCATGTGCCTTCTCCTTCCTGTTTGTTGTGGCGGGTCTGCGTACGATCAGAACCGCCGTTACGTGACGTCAAAAAATCAGTTTTCGGTACTTCCTTATATATGAGCCGAAGTTCCCGTATCGGAACCAGTGTGACCGATACGTGCAACCCCCTCATAGGCGGATAGCAGTCTAGGAGTCTGGGCGTGGTCCGAGAACCCTACCCTTGGGGTGTTCTACCACTATATATCTATCTCTTTGGGGATAGATAAAACATGGCTATGCGCGGCGGGCGATTATACGGTTGCTTCGGGTAAATTGCTATTTACGAAGAATGTATTAATATTATCAAACACTTATAATCTGGTGATACTGATATCCCCATAAAAAACCTATGTTTATGTCAAATTGCCTGGTCTAAATCTGATAAAATTCGGTCTTCAAGTTTTTAACGCGGTGCGTAGCCAGGATGTCTTCAAGCTCCCATATACCAGTGTCACGGGCAACGGATAGTCCGTTCGATCTTGATACCGATACGGCGTACAGCGCCTGGCGAGATCGTAAGCTCGGTGCCGCACCCACGCGGGTGGGTGAGTTGATGCTTGAGCTGGGTGACGCGGCCTGCGTGAGTGCGGTGGAACACAGTGCCATCGTCGATCGACTGGCACGTGCCAATGTGGCTATTTACCAACTTGCAGATCCTGGTAGCCAGAGTAAGCAGCTGATACGTCGCCTCGGACGCCAGCTCGGTCTGGAGCGCCTGGACAATAACCTGTGTGCCGATGAAGACGGTATCACCACGCTGCGCGTGGTGGACAAGCGGGTTGAGGGTGAGTACATCCCCTATACCAACAAACGCCTTAACTGGCATACCGACGGTTACTACAATCGCCCCGATGAGCAGATCCACGGGGTGATTCTCCACTGTGTTCAACCGGCTGAAAGTGGTGGCGAGAACGCCTTCATGGATCATGAAATTGCTTATATACAGCTTCGGGATGAGAATCCTGACTATATCCGTGCACTGATGGAGACGGATGCCATGATCGTTCCGGCCAATATCCGGAATGGTCGCGAGATACGCCCCGAACAGGGTGGCCCGGTATTCTCGGTAGATACGGACGGTAGCCTGCATATGCGCTATTCGGCGCGAGCGAGAAACATAGTCTGGAAGGACGATCCAACCACACAGGCTGCAGCGGAATACCTGCTGAACTTGTTTCAGGCCGATTCGCCCTATATATTTCGGCACCGGCTGGAAGCAGGTCAGGGTGTCATCAGCAACAATGCGCTGCATTGCCGGACTGAATTCAACCATGACAGCGATCGGGGTCGGGGTCGGCTACTTTACCGGGCACGCTATTTTGACCGGGTCGCGAACACGAATCTCAACGGACAGTAACTATGCTATATCTGAGCGAAATACTGCTGAAGCACCATGATCTCCAGAGCTTTGATGAGCTGCTGGGCGTGGTTGAGGATAAAGCGCGTGGCGGCGAATTATTTTTCCAGATGGATGTGCGCCCACCATTTCCAGATACTCCCGAGAGCTGGGAAGATCGTCTTGAGGCTGCATTTGCAGCCGCAGGCAAGCGTTGAGAGGTATGCCTATGTTCTGGGAAGAAGATAAAGACGAAAACTCGCCATACGTGGTTCCGGATGATGTCGTGGACCTGGTCTACAACATCAATTGCAAGTGTTTGCCGCTGGATCACGCTTATGCGTTTTCCAACGTAATACTTGCAGCTCTACCGTGGATGAATGACGAGCCGCAGGCCGGCATACACTTGATCCACGGTGCCGAATCGGGCAATGGCTGGATGCGCCCGGAAGATACGACCAACGAGTTACTGCACTTGTCAAAGCGTTCGCGAATGACTTTGCGCGTGCCGAAACATCGTATCGATGATGCCATGGGCTTAACCGGGGAAAAGCTGGATATTGATGGCCATAGTCTGGAAGTCGGCAAGGCGAAGGTGAAACTGTTCAGCACGTTACCCACCCAGTTTGCGCGTTATGTGGTTGTGCCGGAGGGTGTCAGTAACGATGACGAAGCGGCGTTCATGGCTTACGCAGTTGAAGAACTGAAAGCGCTGGATGTCAGGGTGCGCAAGTTACTGTGTGGCCGGGCGCACGCGCTGCAACACCCCGACGGTGACCTGTATGCGCGCAGCATTATGCTGGCGGACCTGGATTTAGACGAGGCGGTCACTCTTCAGCAGCAGGGTGTCGGACAACACCGGAAAATCGGCTGTGGGCTGTTTATGCCCCACAAGGGCGTCAAGGCGGTACATGAAATGACAGCCGACAAGAAATAACAGGTTTCTATTTTCAACCTGGAGCGATAACTTCATAACCAGGTTTAGTAATTACCTTTAACACACTGATATATTAGGAGAAGTACTATGGCTCTTGAAGTCGACGGCAAATCCATCGAAACCACAGAAAACGGCTACCTGGTGAACATGGAAGACTGGACCGATGCAGTAGGTCAGGCGATTGCTGATGCGGATAAGCTGGCAATGACTGAACAGCACTGGGATGTTGTCAACTACTTGCGTGACGAGCACTACAACAACGGTGGTGCTGAGCCCAACGAACGCACGATCCTGAAAGCCATGGCCAAAAAGTGGGGCACCAAGCCTACCAGCAAGGACATGTACAATATGTTTCCGGGCATGCCCAGCAAGCAGGGCCGCAAGATTGCCGGTCTGCCGCAGAGCACCCGCAAGGGCGGTTATTAGTACCCGAACAACCCGCGCATTTGCGGGTTCAGCGGGTATTTGCCCTGCCCATTGGGGATATAGCCCGAATTAGCAACCCGTAATATAGTCTGCCGCATTCATCGTGCGGTGCACGCCTTTTGAATGAACGCTTTGGAGAGAAGACCATGAGCGAAAAGCAAGAGATGATCAAGAAAATGATCGAGATGCAGAAGAAGTTCATTGCTTACGAGCAGAAGAACGGCGTCTCGCAGGAAGAGTACTTTGCAGCGCCTGAAGGCCATGAGCTGGCCAACTATCGCCAGGAATATGGTGAAATGGCGATGAAACTGGTTGACATGGCCCACGAAGAAAAGGGTTCACACCGCTAGGTTCAGTCTGCTTAGATAAAAACGGGCCGATGTGGTTAAACACTCGGCCCGTTTTTTGTGGTGCAGGTTGTGGGTTCGGTGCAGGCGGCTGGGGTGGGAAGCTAATTGCGGCTTCGGGCATCCTGCGGACGCAGGCGCCCCAATCAGCTTCCCACCCCAGCCGCTTTTGGATTCGCTGTTACACGGGTATCACACTGGGCTTCGAGTTTTTTTAAAGTTCAGACCACATGCGCATCAGGTTGACGTAGGCATGATCCACCTGGGTGGCGACTTCGCTATCGGGCTGAGTCTGTAACAGGCTTTCCCTGGCCTGGTAGAGCTGGAAGGCCAGTTCGCGTTTGTCGGGATCACGCAGCATGCTCTGTGTCCAGGTGACGGCGACCAGCCGTTCACCCGACGCGATTTCGTTGATGTGGTGCAGGCTGGACGAAGGGTAGATTACAGCATCGCCGGCGGCGGGTTTCAGGCTCTGTTCACCGTAACTGGTGCGGATGACCAGTTCGCCACCTTCATAATCGTCCGGTCCGTTGAGAAATACTGTGGTGGATATATCTGACCGGTACTGTCCACCGGGCGGGCCCATGACCGGGTCATCGACGTGGTCCCCGTAGGACATGCCTGAGGTGTAACGGGCGTAGTAGGGTGACGCAACCCGATAGGGCATTGCCGCTGCCTGGTAGAGCGGGTGCTGCACCAGGGCGCGCATCACCAGGCTGTTCAGCTGTTCTATCTGGCGGCTGCCGGGTTGCAGCTCTTCGTTATGCTTGACGCGCTTGGCGGTTTTGCCCGCGGACAGCCGGCCATCGATGAACTGGCCGTTGTCGAGCAGTGAGCGAACCTGTGAGAGTATCTGGCTGTCCAGCACGCCGGGTATGACAAGCAGCATTGAATTAACCTGCAGTATGAGTCGGAGAAAGTGTAATGATATTGAAACTGTCCATAGACGATCAAACCTTTGAGATCGATGTTGATGAACGGAGTATGCAGGAAGCAGAAGAGTTCTACACGAAAATGGACAGCGATATGGACAAGGGCTGGCAGATGAGTCGCTCCTGGGTGGAACAACCGGATCTCTACCAGCGATGCCAGATCGTTGCTGACAGGATTCTCGGCGCCTTTCACACAGAAAACCAGAAAATGGTGTTGTTGATGTCAGGTTACATTCTCAGTCGTGTGCCCCATGTGGAGGAAGTGATTGTCGATACAACAGGGGATATTACGCTTACAGAGGTTGTCGCCTAGAAGGTGTCAAAAGTACCTGATCAGCCTGAAGGTAAAATAGCTGTCTTTCTTTATTGATGATAAAACCGGGTCATCCCCGGATTTCATGAACCAGCGGCCTTCCGCCTCCGCGGACCAGTGCTGCTTCAAACGGCGTTCCACTTCCAGCACCAGTGTTGAGGAACTGTCATCCGGATCGATCGCCAGGCCCGCCAGTAGTTCCGAGCTCTGCACGTCATTGAGTGCCAGTCGGGCCCCGAGGAAAATATCTTCCTCGAAAGCAATCGGAGGCGCCTCAAAGGGGTTTTTGTCGCGCCCGTCATAAGAGTATTCCAGCAGCAGGCCCAGGTCAGCATCGCTATCAAGAGCCTGGAAGAGGGTGTATTCGAAACCGCCAATCGCGGCAAAAAACTTGTCGCCGCGCTGGGAACGCCACAGGCCCTCGAATTTCCATAGCCAGGCATCATGAGTGAACTGTATGTCGGTGCCGACCTGGTTGATAAGATCATATAACGGAATCAGGCGGGTACCGTTGTCATTGAGTTCAAAGCGCGGCTCGCGGCCGGTGCCTTTGAAGTAGGCAATGCCGAAATCCCAGCTTCCGATGTAGTGAGAGTAACGTGCCGCGATATCGATATGGTGCTGTCCATCACTGGACTGATACTGCGGGTTACCGTCAGTAACCAGCGGGAAGCGCAGACGGCCGTCTTTGCCTGCAAAGGTTCTTTCCCTGAACCAGGGCATGACAAACAGGCTGATTTCACCCCAGTCCTGCTGGGTGGACAGGTTCAGCATCGGCTGGCCCAGCTTGTCTTCGCCGTCTATGTCTTCGATCAGGTCAGTTTGATTAATAATATCGACCAGGTGGCGAAACTCGGTGACCCCCCAGAACACCCGGTTTGCCCCGGCAAGCACTTCCCAGTCATCGTCAATGTGCCGCCAGTAGAGTTCACGAATATCGGCATGGGTGCGGCGTTGGTCGCGGCCATCAAGTCTGGCGAACGGCATGAAATTGAACTGTTCCTTTTCGTTTTCACTGGCGGCGCGGAATTCCGGCTGCAGGTATGCTGATGGTTCGAGCCCGTTAAACTGATCATCGAATTGCGCGTCTGAGGGGAAGGTGCGGAGCTCAATGCCAGCAGATCCGGCCATGTCCATGTGCAGACCCGTATCCTGAGCCTGCGCCAGTATCGGCAGCAGAGCGGACAGCCAGATACCCCAGCGCATACCTGTTTTACTCCCGGTTTTTAAGGGCCCGAAACTCGGGATGGCAGTGATCCAGTCCGGCGACGTCGGCGGCGTGGGTTTTCATCAGCAGGGCAATTTCGCTGTCGTCCGGGTAGTCTTCACCCAGTTCCATGAGGCGGCTTTGCCAGCAGGAGAAATCATTGGCCAGTGCGGCATCGGTGCCGTGACAGGCCAGTACAGTGACGATAGCGTTGCCGACTTTCCAGGGACCGTCACCTTCGACCGGTCCCGGCACATAGCGTAGCGCCTGCCGTGGTTCCATGTCAGTCCAGAATGTGGGCAGGAAAAGCAAGCCGTTGTTGTACGGCAGGCGGGCAACCATTATCTGTTTTTCGCCGCTGTCCTTGAAGCGTATAGCCAGGGGTGCGGTAACGCTGAACAGGTCAGCCATCAGGTTGGTAGCTCTTTTCGCATCAGGTAGTGCTGTATTTCATCAAACAGCAGAAAGGTTTTTTCGACCACTCTGTAACCATGGTGTTCGTAAAAGGGTACAGCATCCTGGCGTGCCTGCAGTATCACCACGTCCAGCTTCATGTCTGTAGCGGCCTGTTCGAGCGACCCCAGTAGCAGTGAGCCGTAGCCGCGGCGTTGTTCGCCGGTTTCAACCGCCATAAAGCGAATCTGCGCGGTTGCATCATCAACCTGGTGCAGTCTGCCAACGGCAACCACCTTACCGTCAGGCTGACACACCATGCGGTGGCTGCTGGTCTCGTCAGTCTCGTCGCGGTCAGGACCTTCCGGTTGCCAGGGAGCGCGCAGAATGCGCCAGCGAAGTTCGTAGTAGTGCTGCCATTCCTGTCCGGTTCGGGGCGAGCGGGTCTCTATGGAAGCTGCGCTCAAGCAAATACCACCCACGTGGTAGCTATGTACTTTACGCCCTGTTGCAGGGTGACAGCGCGGTGTTCGTGGGTCCAGAAAGGGGGGAACAGTACCAGTTTCCCCTGTTCCGGTTTGATCAGAATGTCCTGAAACAGAAATTCAGTCTCGCCTCCGGGACCGGGCACATCGTTGAGGTACCAGATGGCGACCAGTTGCCGCTGGCTGAAATCATGGCTGCCGCCATCGATATGCCAGTGATAGTGTTCGCCGGGATTGTAGCGCTGGATACCGTAACCCATATCCTTGAAAGGCCCCTTGAAATAGGGAAAGGTCTCGCGAAACTCGAGGATAGCCTGGCCAAGTGATCGAAACAGCGCCTGATCAATATCTTTCCAGTGGGGTTTGCCACTCACGACCAGGTCAGTAGTTTTTTTTATGCTGCGGTCTTTGTCGACAGTCTGCCCGATCCGGCCCTCGTACTGCTCTTCGGTGGTCTGTTCGAAACGGTCAATGGCCTGTTGGCACAGCTCCGCACTCAGTGCGCCGTGCTTTTCGAAAACAAATGTATTGGGTTTGACCTCGGCTATGGTTCGTAACGGCGGTGCAGTTTTACTTTGAGGCATGCAGGGTATTCCATTTGATTACAGCTGTTTCGCTTCGATCAGGGATTCCATGTCCTGCCACGTATTCTTGACGCGGCTTTCATGTAACTGAAGCAGTTCACGCGCCACCTGCAGCCAGTGCTCGCGGCCGGTGGCAATCTGCTGCTTCAGATGCTCGTCGTCATTATACGTGATCCAGTGCTGATACGCGTCCAGTAGTGCCGGATAAATCTGTTTGCGTATACCGGAGAGGTTGGCGAAGTAGAAATGGATCGACGGTGGACTGGCCTGTTCAATCAGAGACGGCAATGTAGACAGTGCGTCGGCCAGGTGGTCGCGTACCGAGCGTGCCATCAGTTCCAGGCGCGAACGCGGGAAGGCATGAATCATTTCCCGCCAGGCATCTCCCAGCAACTCCCCGGCCTGGACCTCACCGATTTCATGCAAAATGAGGCTGTCGCTTTCCGCCTCAGCCATTTGACCGAGAGCGGTGTCAACATCGTTCTCGAAATCGTAGTACTGCAGGGCGCGTCCCATGGCATTGTCGGGTCGGTTCCAGCGCCATTCCTCCAGGCGCTCCCAGAGCATGCGTCGCAGTGATTCGTGACGAATAAAGATCTGCTGGTTTTGGGACAGCGCCGGTGGCGCGGCCAGGTCGCGGGCATATTCTTCGGTGGATATGTGGATGCGATAGCCTTTGTGTTCAACGCGCTTTTGCAGACGGGCCAGGAAGAAATGCGGTTTCGCCTTGGCGCCATAGCCGGCGCTATAGACCAGACCGTGTTCGGTGAGCGCGGTATTGATTGCGTCGGCGTCAAACGGGTCATAAGTCTGGCCGTCGATCTCGATCGGCAGAAACGGTTTTTCTTCCAGCGTTTCCCAAAGCTGTTCGCGTTCAGTGAGCCAGTTACCGACATCCTGATTGGGTAGCGTGGCATCGAACCCGTATGCCTGCTCCCAGCGGAAATACTCGCGCATTTTCAGTAAGTACACGCACATGGTGAAATCGCTGGCAAACCGGGCATCAGAGATATGACAGTTATGCTGGATGCTGGCCTGTAGCGACTGCAAGTGAACTGGAAGAGCTGGTTTGTTGGTACGAGTTTCCAAGGCGAATACCCGACTAAAACACTATGGAATTCGATGCTAGCATGATGTATTCTGTCGCGCCAGCAAAGCAGTTTGGCAGGTTTACAGTGCGTATCAGAAGTCATTGGAATGACAAGAAAAAAGAGAGATCACTCGAAGAGGTGGCGGGGGCGCTGGCGTTTATTGAATGGCGTATTGCCGGCAAGGTGCTGCTGGATCTCGAAAACGAGGGTTTCCAGACGGATACCCAGTTGCAACGTCTGGATGTACTCCAGGAATTGTGTGCGTTTCTCATCCACATCACAGATCGCATGGTCCATGATTCGATGAATGATGAAGAACGACAGCGTTTTATCATCGAGCTGGCGCTCAAAATTGCTGATACCTACCACGATAACCGCGTTGATTCCGAAGGGCGTGGCCAGGATTTCCGTCAGCCGTTTATTGACGTGCTCAATACCCGAATGGCCGACTATGCCGAATTCCTTTTCGAGCAAGGCGAGCCGGGTTACGGGTTCAAACGGTACCTGGGTGAGCAGGTTACCAACAGTATGGGGCCCAGGGATCGCAAGTGGATCAGCGACCAGGTCATGGAAATTGAAGTGCCGAATATGATGAAAACGCTGAAAAAAGGTCTCAAGGACCTGTTTGATTCTGGCAACACCGAGCAACCGGAAGGTACTGAGAAGTCAGATAATTCGACCCAGACTTCGTAGCGACCCCGGCCCGGCAATCCTGGCGACTGCCCCACAGGGCGTTTTCTGGTAATATTGACACACGGTTACAGCACTAAAATTATAATAGTTGGGGGCCAGCCGTCATGTATGAGAGTTTCTATGGCGTTAGGGAGCGTCCGTTCACCTTATTACCCGATCCGGATTTCCTGTTTCTTAGCGACAAGCATCAGGCAGCACTCGATATGCTGGAAATGGCTATTACCAGTCATTCCGGTTTTTGTGTCGTCAGCGGTGAAATCGGTGCCGGAAAAACCACGCTGATCAGGGAAGTTCTCAACCGCCTGGATGATAGCGTTCGCGTTGGTCTGGTTTCCAATACGCATCCCTCCTTCGGAGAATTGATGCAATGGACCATGGCCGCATACGGTTTGCCATGCGGCACCAGTGACAAGCTGGAGTTACACAAACAGTTCGTCGACTTCGTTATTCAACAGTATGCAGAGAACAAGCATACGCTGCTGATTATCGACGAGGCACAGAATTTGTCGCTGTCTTCGCTTGAAGAATTGCGCATGCTGTCGAATGTAAATTCGGAAAAAGACCTCGTGCTGCAGGTAATACTTGTAGGACAACAGCAGTTGCGCGAAAAGCTGGCAAATCCGGCGCTCCAGCAGCTTGCCCAGCGCGTTGAGCTGGACTATCACCTTGAAGGTTTATCCGAGGCGGAAGTACGCAAGTATATTCAGCACCGGTTGCGGCGCGCCGGGGGAAACCCGGAACTGTTTAGCGAGGCAGCCTGCAGTGCTGTGTATCGGGAAAGTGCCGGTATTCCGCGCCGGGTAAACCGGCTTTGTGAGCTGTGCATGGTTTACGGCTGTGCCGAAGAGCGTTTGTCTATCGATGCTGAACTGGTCAGCCGGGTCTCCGAAGATCAACGCAAAGGGCGGCTGCTGAGTGGACAGGAAGTCGCCAGCCAGGAACGCCCCCAAACATCGTCTCGCATCGATGCGGCGCCCGCCGGCGTGGAGGTGCCGGGTTCAGAATCAGCAGTGCATGATGACGCCGGTCCGGAGAAGCGTCCTGCCACTGGAGAATCTGTTGCTTCACGAGAAATTGTCAATGAGATGTCCTCGGTCTTTTTGGCGAAGCAGGACAGTGGTGATCCTTCATCCACCGAAGAGTCACCCCCCGCCGATACTGTTACCGAATTGCACAAACTGGTAGTGAATGCAGAAAAGCAACAGCAGTCCTCCAAAGGAGAACGCGGTGCGCTGTGGTTGCTGGTCGGTATAGCTGCGATGGTTGGAATCACTGGTTGGATGACTCGTGAAATGTGGATTGGCGATGGACTGATATCTGCAAAGTCAGGGCCGGTCGCAAAATTTGTGCATACCTTGATACAGAGCGGACCTGGCGAAGCTATCGAGTCGGTTTCTGTTGACGCTTCGGCAGACCCGGCACACCGCAAAGCGGAGCTGGAACGCAAGGCAGAGCTGGAAAGCAAAGCAGAGCTGGAACGCAAGGCAGAGCTGGAACGCAAGGCAGAGCTGGAACGCAAGGCAGAGCTGGAACGCAAGGCAGAGCTGGAACGCAAGGCAGAGTTGAAACGCAAGGCGGAACATCTGGCAAGCTTGCAGGAAGAAGCCCGGCAGCTGGAGGAGGAAGAAGTCCGGCAGCTGGAGCTGGAAAGCAAAGCGGAGCTGAAACGTAAGGCAGAACATCTGGCGCGTTTGCAGGAAGAAGCCAGGCAGCTGGAGGAGGAAGAAGCCCGGCAGCTGGCGCTGGAACGCAAAGCTGAGCTACAGCGTAAAGCAGAACTGGAGCGTGAAGCAGAACTGCAGCGTAAAGCAGAGCTGGAGCTGGAACGCAAAGCTGAGCTACAGCGTAAAGCAGAGCTGGAGCGTAAAGCGAAATTGCAGCGCAAGGCAGAGCGACAGCGTAAAGCAGAGCTGCAGCGTAAAGCGGATTTGGAAAGCAAGGCAGAGCGACAGCGTAAAGCAGAGCTGCAGCGTAAAGCGGATTCGGAAAGCAAGGCAGAGCGACAGCGTAAAGCAGAGCTGCAGTATAAAGAACAGCTGGAGCGTAAGGCCGAGCGACGACGGGAAGCCGAGACACGGCGCAAAGTGGAACGTCTGGCGCGGTTACAGCAGGAAGCCAGGCGGTTGGAGCAGGAAGAAACCAGGCAGCTGGAGGAAGAACGTAAAGCAGAACTGCAGCGTAAGGCGGAACGTCTGGCGCGTTTGCAGGAAGAAGCCAGGCAACTGGAGGAAGAAGAAACCAGGCAGCTGGAGCAGGAATACCAGGCGCGTCAGGCGCGGCAAGACATTGCTGAGGCCGGGAAAGTGGCCAATCCGGTGACCTCAGTCTCACCTGAGATTGGCAATACGGCGGCAGTTGCCGCACTGGAAGACGAGACCGGTATAGAATCTGCTACAACAGGAGATGAAGAAAGCGCTCGCTTTTCGAATAATCCCTGCAATGGACCGACAGCGAGGTTTCTGTCGACTTGCCGCTAGCCTGACTTGTCAGGCAGTACAACACGGGTATTGAATAGCGCCGGTCATTAACCCCGGAAACCCGGCTAACGGTTTCCGGGGAAGGTGGTATTTATGTCAGGGCAACCGCGTCAATACCTTTACGCGCTCATCAACGGATTCACTATCGATATAGCCCAGTGTGCCGGGCGACGCAATGACTGCTTCGATAACGGCGGTGTCACCATCGACCTGTCTGGGTGGCCGACCTTTACCGGAAAACATGCGGCGTGACCAGTATTCGGCAACATCGATTTCAGTCTTCCAGAGAGCCTTGTGGAGAAATGCCTGGCGAATATCCGAACCGGCCTTCTGGTCGATAGCGACAAGTTTGACACCATTCGGAAAGCGATTTGGCCGCAGTAGATAGAGTCGCTCAAGCTGCTCTATATCCATGCTGACCAGTTCGACCGATGGGTCCACGACAACAGCTATTTCCGCATGGGCACTCAATCCCGGCAGCAAGGCGCAGGCAACGATCAGTTGTGCAATCAGTTTCATTGTCCGCCCCCCTTAAAATATGACATCTACAGCCAGACTGAAGATATTTACGTCGTCGGTGCTTTCCATGAACAGACCACGGCTGTCTGATTCCGGTTCTACACGCTGGTATTCCACTTTCAGATCAGCACCGGTGCCCAGTTCATAGCGCAGGCCGGCGGTTATCGAATTCTGCTCCAGTCCAACGCCTTCGCTGGGATTGCTGCCGTCGGTATTGTCGCCGCGTAGCTCAGCGTAGGTGATGTGTGGCAAAAAGCGGTCAACTCGGTAGCCAAGCGTGGCATACCAGCCGCTCTGGTTAGGGAAGAACAGATTGGCATCGCCGTCGATATCACGGTCAAAATATTCGCTGTATAAAATGATGTTGTGCCAGTCAGCGGTTGCACCGACGCTCCAGAAGGTGACGTCTTCATCATCGACACCGAAGGAACTGGCGCTGACTTCGGTCTGCAGGTAACCGGCGCGCAGGGTGCCGAACTCGTTTGACAGGGCAACGTTGATACCGGCCATGTTCTTGGCGTCAAAGTCTTCGTATTCAACTGAACCAGGCGCCTTGCCCAGTGCCGGCAGCACCTCCTGCGGCACCAGTGCATCCTGGTCATTCGCCGTACCGAAATAGGGCTGAATCAATAAATCCATCGGGCCAAGGCCGGCGCGATAGAGAACATCCGCTCCGGTAATAGCCGTGATCGGGTTGGCGTCGTAGACTTCGGCTGGCGGCCGTATCCAGGGGTAGGCATAGCCGACTTCGATGTAATCCGAAACCAGGAAGGTCGGAAATTTTATCTTGCCGCCGCGGATGTCGGTATCCTCGGTCAGGCTGTAACTGATATATCCCCAGTCGAAGAACGTGTCGAAGTTATCTTCTTCGCGATTACTGCCCAGCAACTGGGCGGTCACCGACATGCGATTATTTATGTCAGCAGATACCTGTATCCCTGCGCGGGTGTCCTGGTCAAAGCCGACGTCGTCAGTAATGTTGCCGTTCTGTGAATCTACCGAAGAATCGCTCTTGGTGGCGCCAACCGTCATGAAGCCATTGAACTGGATATTTTCAATGGCCTGCAATACACCCGCAGACGATATCAAAAAGGCAGCCACAGCCGCCTTATACAACCGTATGCCCATCAGTTTTCCCCTTGCTTTAAGAAATTTAGTGGTTTTATCAACTGTACAGGCGTCTATCGGCCAGTAGTGATGCATAGTTGACAGCCAAGTGGAAAATATTATTATTTGAGTTACAGAGAGTTGCGGTGTTTTTCTTGAAATGTTTTAAGCGGTAACAAAAAAACGGGCCCGAAGGCCCGTTTTTCAACATCGAGTGGTGGCTTGTTACTTGCCAGCCCAGCCCGAGTAGTTGTCCATGTTCTTGGCCTTGCCGTCTTCATAACCGGCTTCATAGGCTTCTGTGGTGTGCTGTTCTTCACGTGGCGGGTTCATGACATAGCCGCTCTGCCAGCCTTCCAGGTAGTCAGCATTGACAGATTCTGTTTCCATCTTGGTGGTAAAATCGTAATAAGCTTGATTCATTGTTGCGATCTCCTTCAACAAGGTGTCTTAAAGGTAAATTCTAAGTGGGAGCGCAACAGGCGCACTGCTGTCCCGGTTCATGGCGCGGGAGTATACCGCTATATCAGGAAATCTCTATATATCCCTACCGGGATAATACCCTCCGCAACATAAGGGATAAGAGTAAATCCCGACTAATTTGGTAAGGAAAGACCAACTCTAATATAATGCGCTCTTTTTTCCGGGGAGAGACCGATGTCCGATGCCAGTGAGTCCACCAATGATGAAGTTGATTTCGCCAGCGGAATGTCAGCTTTCGAAGCCAAGCACTTTTCCCGTGCGGCCCAGCTTTTATCGCCGTTTGCCGATCAGGGCCAGCCTGAGGCCCAGCACCGACTCGCGATCATGTACCAGAATGGCCTCGGCGTCGCTCAACACGATGCCCTCGCGGTACGCTGGATGCAGGCTTCAGCCGAGCATGGCTATGCTATTGCCCAGCATGGCCTGGGCTTCATGTACCTGGAAGGCGAGTGTGTTGAAAAGGATCCATCCAAGGCCGTAGAGTGGTTCCAGAAGGCCGCTGACCAGGGGCTGGTGGGTTCCTTGACGACACTGGCCATGATGTATGAAGAAGGTAATGGCGTACCGCAGGATATCGACAAGGCGAACGAACTTTACCGAGCTGCGGGATTTGAGCGATAGACCGGTACAGGCACGCGTTCAAAGCCATATTGACGGGTTTCGAAACTGATGGAACTCTCCGCTGAAGATGCTCTGCGCCTGAACGTCCTGCTCGCCAATCAGTTACAGGCGGTACGTATCGATGAATCCTCGATGCGGGTGCACGCACTTTCTGACGCGGGTGAAGCCAGTGTCAGTCTGAACCCTCGCGGCCGGGATGATCAGTACCTGAAAAAAGTGCGCGAGCTGCTCTCCAGCCAGATTCTGGGGTCCCCCGGTGGCTACCCGGTGTTCCTGCGTCGCTGGACGCGAATGGGACAGGCGCGCGATGACAATCTGGAACAACTGCTGCTGCTTGGTGAACCAGAGGCCGTGGTCGCCGTAGTGCACGCCCATGGGCTCACTGACGAAATCGCCCGACGTGCCTGGTGGGCCATGCCAGTGGCTGATAATGCCCGGCGTATGCTTGAACGAGACTGCGTGGTTAACGGTGAAATGGGGCGCGAATTGGCCGAGTACCTGATCGAGTATCTGCCATTTGAAACCGAACATCGCGCCATGGTCGAAACTGTCCGTCTGGTCCTTCAACCCGGTTTGATCGATAGTGATATGCGAGACAGGTTATGGCGCCAGGCCAAGCGCAAGAATTCCTATTTTGTGGGGTTCATGGGCGCCATTCCGGACAGTCTCCCCGAAGAGGGGCGCGCACGTGCGGATGCTGACAATTTGCAGCAACGCCTGCAAACACTGGTGGCGGCAGGGAACCCGGTGGCCAGGCAGTTATGTCGCTGTGTCAGCGAGCGGGGACAGATATTTTTGAATACAGCGGAGCTGGTGATGAAAAAACCCACCAACCAGGATGTTGTCATCGATTTTCTCGTCGCAGTGCAGCACTATTTCGCCGACGTGTGCCCCAATAATGATCCGGCGGCGGACATGGATACAATCGTTAGCGATGCAGAAGCGTTGCTGGAAGTGCCGGGTGTTTGCCCCACGACTACCGCCGTGCAGGAAGTCTTGTCAACAGTGCCCGAATGCAGGCACGATGTAAAAGCCATGCTGGCATTGTCCTGGCTGTGTGAGGCATTGATGAATCCGATTTTTGCGCGTACTGATGCCATTGGCTCGGTAATGCGCAAAAAAATTGAACCGGTCACTACACCTATTCAGCACCAGCTTGATCAGCTGCTCGGCAAAGCCGGTTAACAGTTTATGCATGTATTTAAATAGCAGGTCGTATAGCTTATGTCAGATGTGATTATGTATTGCACCCGTTTTTGCCCCTATTGTTCCAGTGCAGAACGTTTGCTTGATAGCAAGGGAGTTGAGATTAACCGGATTGCTGTCGATCATGACCGTGACCTTTGGAGTAAAATGGAACAGTTGACCGGGCGCAATACGGTGCCGCAGATTTTTATCGGTGACTATCATGTGGGCGGCTACGACGATCTTGCCCTGCTCGAGCGTGAGGGGCAGCTCGACAAATTGCTGGAACCTGTCCTGAAGGCCAGCCAGACCTGAGGTTTTATCGCAGTGGATTTTTTCCCCATATTTATGGACCTGGAAGGTAGGGACTGCCTGGTAGTTGGTGGTGGCAGTGTTGCAGCCAGGAAGGCGAGATTGTTGGCGCGTGCCGGTGCGCGCGTGGAAGTCGTGTCGCCGTCGCTTTGTGAAGCATTGCAAAAACAGCTCGATGCAGGCGAGGTTACCCACAGTCAGCGGGAATTCGAGGACGCTGATGTAGCCGGTAAAGTGCTGGTTATTGCCGGCACCGACCAGCAGACAGTGAACCAGCGGGTGTCGGAGCTTGCCAAACAACAGAACATCCCTGTCAATGTCGTCGATCAGCCCGAGTTGTGCAGTTTTATCGTGCCATCCATCATTGACCGTTCACCTGTGCAGGTGGCGGTATCTACTGGTGGGCATTCGCCGGTACTCGCGCGCCTGTTACGCGCGCGCCTTGAAAGCTATGTGCCGGCAGCCTACGGTCGTCTGGCGAAGCTGGTAGAGAGTTTCCGGGACCAGGTCAAAAATCGCTTCAGTCGCGTTGAACAGCGACGTCAATTCTGGGAGAACGCCTTGCAGGGGGAAGTTGCCGAGCTATTGTTTGCCGGCCGCGATGATATTGCCCGCGATCAGCTGCAAACTGCGCTCGACAACACCGAAGATGATCCACATCCCGTCGGTGAGGTGTATCTTGTGGGTTCAGGACCGGGCGATCCCGACCTGTTGACGTTCCGTGCGTTACGCTTGTTACAGATGGCCGATGTGGTGGTCTATGATCGTCTGGTAGCGCCGCCCATTCTGGATCTGGCGCGTCGTGATGCCGAGCGTATCTACGTTGGCAAAGAGCGCGATAATCACGCGCTTTCACAGGAAAACATCAACCAGCTGCTGGTTCGCCTCGCGAAAGAAGGTAAAAGGGTCGTGCGCCTGAAGGGCGGTGACCCGTTTATTTTTGGCCGCGGCGGCGAAGAGATTGAAACACTGATGGAAAATGGTGTGACTTTCCAGGTGGTGCCGGGTATTACCGCGGCATCAGGTTGTGCTACCTATTCAGGTATTCCACTGACGCATCGTGACTATGCACAGTCGGTGGTATTTTCAACCGGGCATCTTCAGGATGGCACCGTTGATCTGAACTGGAAGGCACTGGCACACACCAATCAGACCATCGTGTTCTATATGGGGCTACATGGTGTCCGCGTTGTGTCAGAGCAGCTGATTGCGCATGGTCTGCCGGCCACCACACCGGTAGCACTGGTACAGCAGGGTACAACGCAGAATCAGCGCGTCATTGTGACCCAGCTGGACAAACTCGAACAGACAGTCAAGGATGAAGCCGTCAAGCCACCCACTATCATCATTGTCGGCAATGTTGTAGAACTGCATGAAAAACTGGCGTGGTTCAAGCCGCTGCCCGGCGCAGACCCAAGGCCTTTTGGCGGTACTCCGCATGCCTCCTAGAACATTCATGCAGGGCTTGAATGGAAGCTGACTTCTGGCATCAACGCTGGCAGGACAACCTGATCGGTTTTCATCAGAACGAGATCAATCCGTTCCTGCTGGAATGCTGGCCACAGCTTGAACTGGACGAGAGCAGTGGAGTACTGGTTCCCCTGTGTGGCAAGAGCCTGGATATGCTCTGGCTTGCCGAGCGGTATAACGTGCGTGGTGTTGAACTGAGCCCGCGAGCAGTGGAAGATTTCTTTGCGGAACAGCAGTTAAAGCCCAGCCGGCGCGAACAAGACGGGTTCAGCGTTTGCGAAACCACCGGGATCACCCTTTACTGCGGCGACTTCTTTAACTTGTCGTCGGCCGTGCTTGGCAATATAAATGCGGTTTATGACCGCGCTGCCCTGATCGCATTACCAGCCGTCATGCGCGCCAGGTATGTCAGTCACCTGAATAGCCTGTGTCCTGCAGGAACGCAGATGCTGCTGGTGACCATGGCTTACAACCAGGCTGAGATGGACGGGCCGCCTTTCTCGGTGGAAGACGCAGAAATCCATGAACTGTTCGATGCGCACTGGCAGGTTGAACGGCTAAGAGAGGATGACATCCTCGACAATGAAGCCAAATTCCGCGAGCGTGGGCTTGGCCGACTCAGTGAGAATATCTATCGGCTTCGCAAAATCTGACGTCAATTTCTGGCGATTTTCTCGGAACATTCTAGAATTACCCATTAAGCACTTGAATCTCAATTATTTCTGGCGCCTGCCGTTACAGGAGCTGAATTCCGGAGATCGCCGGTGTACGCCAGTAATGCTTGTATTAACAATGGGTTAAAAGGATGTTTCGGCATGAACAGGACTTTTCGCGCTAATCCCGCCACTCGCTGGCTGATATTGCTGTCAGTCTGCCTTTCTCTCCTCGGTTTCACGCTGTCGACGCGTGCACAAGCCACTTCCGGCGGTGTAGACGCCGTGCTTGTCATGGACAGTTCCGGGAGTATGGCGAAGAACGACCCCAAAAAACTGCGCGTACCTGCGGCCAAGCTGTTCATGTCACTGCTCGGTGAAAAAGACCGGATTGGACTGGTCAGTTTCAGCGATAACGGTTACCCGGTTTTGCATCTGAGTTCACCGGGTCCGAAAAACAACGCACGCATTCTGGCGTCGGCCGACAAGGTTTCTTCCAAAGGTGTGTATACCAATCTTCACGCCGCGCTCACCAAGGGTGTAGCGATGCTCGACAAGGAAGGCCAGGACGGCCAGGAAAAAATGCTGGTGCTGATGTCTGATGGCCGGATGGACGTTGGCAACACGGACGAAGACTGGGCGCTCACACAGAAAATACAGGGTGAGCTGCTGCAGTCTATAAAAGACAAAGGTATCAAGGTATACACCATTGCCTTTACCGAAGCTTCCGATGTCGACCTGTTGAAAGAAGTTGCCGTCGAAAGTGGTGCCCTGTTCAAGCTCGCACGCAGCGACAAGGATCTGCATGAAGTCTTTAGCGCGATTTTCGAAAGCGCCAAGAATCCGGATATGTTGCCTGTTGAGGGTGGCGAATTTGTGGTCGACGGATCTATCGAGGAGGTCACCATCGTTGCCTCGAAGGAGCGTGAGGATGTGCGCATTTACCTGCAGTCCCCGGATGAGAAAAAATTGGGTGCGGATGATGTCGGTGATTCGCTGAAGTGGTTCATGTCCAGTCACTTCGACATGATTACTGTGCGCAATCCCACGCCGGGTACCTGGAAGCTGTTGTTCTCCGCGGGCAGGAATCGCGCCTACATCGTGACCAATATGGCACTGATGCATAACCCCCAGCAACCCAACCTGTCAGTCGGCGAAGACATGGTGCTGGAGTCCTGGCTTGAACAGGACAGCAAACTGCTCGACAAGGAAGCGGTGCTCACCAATACGCGTTTTGTTATGAAAATAGAGGCGCCTGACGGTGCTAAAGCCAATTTTGATCTGTACGACACGGGTCAGTATGGCGACAACAAGGTCGCCGATGGTGTGTATTCCAATACGCTGTCTTATGAGAACCCTGGTTCCTACAAGATAGATATTATTGCCGAGAGCGAGACGTTCAAACGCCAGAAAACAGTCCACTTTGAAGTTGCGCCACCACCGGTCAGCCTGGGTGCGCCAGTCCCGGCCGAAGAAAAGCCTGCCGCTGAAGTGCCTCCGGAGCCTGAGTCCGAACCAGAACCTGTTGCACCCGAGCCTGAGCCCGAGGAAAAAGCAGAAACGGATGCTGCTGATGAAACAGACGTAGCTGAAGATGAGGAAGCCGCATCGGCAGAAGAGCCAAAAGCCAAAAAGAAAGGCATCAATATGGGTCTTGCCATTGGGATGTTCGTTGGCGTCAACGTGCTGCTGGGATTAATTGGCTTTGGTGTCTGGTGGTTCCTCAAGAAGCGCAAGCAAAAAGCCGCCGCAGCAGCAGATGAGGAAGACGAGGCAGAAGACGAGTAGAACCCGCTCAGGCTCATAGAACAGACAATGGAAGAACTACAGATCAGCCCTTATGTGTTATTCGGCGCACTTGAAATGGCGATGCTGTTCCTTGTTGTTGCGCTGGCGTTTTTTATTCGCAGTAATATTCTGGGCGGGAGAATCACGGAACTGCAAAAGGCGCTAAAGAAGGCCGAGGACATCGAGCCGCCGGAACCGGTCCGCTACGACCAGTATTTGCGGGATGAGGTCGTGCGCAACCAGGCCTATATAGACCAGGCTGCGGCTTCCGAAGATGGTGAAGAAAAGAAAGCCGGTGAACTGCTTATGTTGCGTAAGCAGTTTCTGGAGCTGGAGGTCGAGGCAGCCGCCCTGGAGGGTAACCCCGTAGAATTCCAGAATCGCCTCGCGGCAGGCATGAGTGAGTTGATTGAGCAATTGCGTCCGGAGCCGGAGACTGTCACAGAAACCGTGACTGAAACGGTTGAAGAGTCTGTAGTCAGCGACGCTGGAGAAAGCGCTCAGGACGATGCAGCACGCTCCCAGCTGGATACCCATGATGAAGAATTCGATCGCTTGAAACAGGTGATTAATAATCAGCATGAAGCGATGGCAGCCCTGCGTACCGAACTGAAGGCGCGTGAGTCAGAAATTGAAGACCTTGATGTTATTCTTGCCAAGCTGGATGAATTCGAACAGCACGACGAGCAATTACAGAGCTGTCTGGATGTGCTGGAGAAGGAAAATCAGCGCTTGAAAGAGGCGCATGACAGTCAATCATCAGCCGGTGCCAGGATAGAAGCTATGGATCCGGCGCAGTTGACTGGCCTGAAATCCATGCTTGGTGACCAACAACAGACGATCCAGAATTTGCAGACTTTGCTGCAGCAGCTGGCACCCGAGGCGAGCAAAGCGAAGGAGCTTGAACAGGCAATAGCCAATATCGAAAGGGCCAACCAGGAACTCGACAGTTGTGTGGCTGTGCTGGAAGACGAGAACGCCATGTTGCGTGCCGAGCTTGAAGCCATTAACGCCCAGCTCGAACAGCAGGAACTCGAAGAAAAGGCGGCGGAAGAAAAAGCAGCGGCAGAGATCGAAGATGACCCGGGTATCGAAATTGAGACCGATGACAGCGGCACAGAGTTGTCAGAGGACGATGAAAAACAACAGCTTGAAATCAAGCTGGAAGAGCTCGAGGCACTGGTTGAATTCAAGGATGCCGCAATAGAAGAGCTTGAGAAACAATACAGTAGCCTTGAATCCAAATACATGGCCATCAGTGGCGAGAAAACAGTCGACTGATTCCGACTGTTGCCTGCCGCAGACAGTCATCATATCTACCCTAAAATCTCTACGCAGGTATACTAGGTCTTTTGCCGACTGCGGGTCGGCTAATTGACCCGGGTAGCTGTGTTGAATGGCAGTCAAAAAACGAACCAGCCGCAAACGTACAAGCAAGAAGAAACGGCGGCGCAGCAAGCGTAAAAACTTCCCCTGGGGAAAATTGCTCATTAGTCTGCTGGTAATACTGGTTGCCTATGTCGCGTATCTTGATTTCCAGGTCTACCGCAAGTTCGAGGGTAACCGCTGGTCTTTGCCTGCACGTGTTTACGCACGGCCCCTGGAGCTGTATGCCGGCCAGTCTCTAAGCGCCGAACAGTTTGCCGAAGAATTACGCGCGCTGGGGTACCGTTTCGTCAGTTCGCCGCACCGGGCGGGTGAAGTCAGTCGCAACAGCGGGCGTTTTCAGTTGATCAGCCGGCCTTTTGACTTCTGGGATGGACGCGAAAAATCGCGCCCGCTGCGTGTCAGCTTTTCCGGACCCTATCTCGATCGCCTGCAGAACGATCGCAATGGCAAGGATGTCGCGCTGGCACGGCTGAATCCGCTGGAGATCGGTAGCATCCATACGGCCAGGCAGGAAGACCGTATCCTGCTGCAGCTCGATGAGGTGCCGGATAACCTGATAGAGGCATTGATTGCTGTTGAAGACCGCAGTTTCTATGACCATATGGGCATCTCACCACGTTCAGTCGCGCGAGCATTCCTGGTGAATGTTCAATCCGGACGCGTGGTGCAGGGCGGTAGCACGCTAACCCAGCAGCTGGTGAAAAATTTCTTTCTCAGCAACAAGCGTAGCCTGGGACGCAAGGCCAATGAAGCCATCATGGCGCTGCTGATCGAAAGGCGCTATGAAAAAGATGAAATCCTCCAGGCTTATCTGAACGAGGTCTACCTGGCACAGGACGGCCAGCGTGCCATTCATGGTTTTGGATTGGGAAGTCGTTTTCTTTTCCAGCGACCCCTGGACGAGTTGACGACTGCACAACTGGCGTTGCTGGTGGGTATGGTCAAGGGGCCATCGTACTATAATCCGCGGCGCAATCCGGAACGCACCCTGGAACGCCGTAACCTGGTGCTCAGTGTCATGCATGAACAGGGGATTATTACTCGTGCAGAGTATCAGAAGGCCCGGCAGGAACACCTGGGGCTGGTAAACGCAGCCACCGGAACCAGCAAGACTTTCCCGGCATTCCTTGATCTGGTGAGGCGTCAGCTGCGCAGGGACTATGCGGAAGATGATCTGGTCAGCGATGGGTTACGCATTTTTACCAGCCTTGATCCGCAGGTGCAGTGGGCTTTGCAAAAAAGTCTCGAGCAGCGCAGTCGTCCGTTGCTGAAAAAACATCCTGAACTTCAGGGGGCCGGGCTGGTGACGGATGCGGCTAACGGCGAGGTGCTGGCGCTTGTGGGTGGCCGACAGGCGGGTTTTGCCGGCTTCAACCGTGCGCTGGATGCGCGTCGACAGGTGGGCTCGTTGATCAAGCCGGCGCTGTATCTGGCAGCACTTGAAGACCCGGGAAAGTTCAGTCTGGCAAGCCTGCTCGATGATGAACGGCTCGAATATGAAGACCATGGCAAGCTCTGGGCGCCGAATAATTACGACCGCAAATCGCACGGTGAAGTGATGTTGTACCAGGCGCTGGCCCAGTCGTATAACATCGCTACTGCACGCCTGGGTCTTGGGCTCGGGGTCAGCGAAGTGGTGTCGACCCTGCGGCGGCTGGGTATCGATGCGCCACTGAATCCGTATCCATCCTTGTTCCTGGGCGCAACCGACCTGAGTCCGCTGGAAGTCACACAACTGTATATGAATTTCGCGAGTGGTGGGTTCAGGGTGCCATTGCGCAGTATTCGCTCAGTGCTGGATGCCGACGGCACCCAGTTACAGCGCTATGATCTCAGCGTTGATCGGGTCATCAATCCGGCGCCGGCGTTTCTCATTCACAATGCGCTGCAGAAGGTGGTCGCCGAGGGCACAGCCCGGGGCCTGAACAGCCGGTTTTCCGGTGAACTTGGCCTGGCGGGCAAAACCGGTACTACCAATGATCTGCGCGACAGCTGGTATGCCGGTTATGACGGCGAAAAACTCGGCGTCATCTGGATGGGGCGTGACGATAACGAACCCATGGGCCTGACCGGCGCCAGTGGGGCCATGCAGGTCTGGTCAGGTTTGTATGCGGCCGCGGGCGTAACCCCGCAACTAATGCCGATGCCCGAGAACGTGGTTTTGCACTCGGTGCAGGCAACCAGTGGTGGTCTGGCCGACAACGGTTGCGACGATACCGTACAATTGCCTTTTATTGAGTCCGGCGTATTGCCGCCGCAGGCACCCTGTGCCGGCGGGAGTGCGCCGGACTGGTTACCAGAGTGGTTGAGATGAAGCGTCTGCTGTTGCCCCTGTTGCTGTTCCTGAGTGCCTGTACCACCGCACCGCGACAATCTTTGCCGCCGGTAATCGATGGGCGTACCGGCGAAGCGGTGCCGGAGCCGGACAGACCCTTACCTTCAGAGACTCAGCCGGCGCCGATTGCTGTGCCGCAAAAACCCGTTGGTAGTGGCGGTGCCGTCGTAGCGTTGCTGGGGCAGGCGGATCGCTACCGGAGTTCCGGTGACAGCAGTAACGAAGCGGCTACAGTTGAGCGTGCCCTGCGCATCGAGCCAGGCAATGCCCGCTTGTGGAGCCGGCTGTCTGCTATTCGCCTGGAGCAGGGGCGGCCACAACAAACCGAGCAGCTGGCGTTGAAATCCAATGCCCTGGCAAAAGGTGACCAGCGCCTGCAGGCGACCAACTGGCGTCTGATAGCGCGTGCCCGCTGGGCATTGAATGATTCGGATGGAGCGCGCCGGGCAGAGCGCAAGGCCGGCGATTTGGGCGGTTGAGCCTTGATATGTGTACAATCGCTGTTAACTAGGGGCAAGACCCGGTACTGACAAGCGATAATTCAAAAAAGTGGGCGTCTACAGCAAAGACAAATTAATCGCCGAGGCACGCCGTCTCGCCGCCGAATTCTGGCGCACCACCGGCAAGCCTCTGCCCGGAGTGAGTGGTGAAATTGCCGAGCACGATGCGGCTGAACTGCTAAATCTGGAACTCTGCGAAGATCGCACCGGGGGTTACGATGCGGTGGGCCGCGGTAGTCGCGATGGCAAACGCATCCAGATCAAGGCGCGGGTCATTTTTGACGAAGAAAAATCCGGCCAGCGTGTGGGCCAGCTCAAGCTGGAAAAAGAGTGGGACAGTGTTTTGCTGGTGATCATGGATGACAGCTACGAGGCGGTTGAAATTTTTGAGGCCGAGCACGATGACATCCTCGACAGCATGGATGAGGCAGGTAACAGCAATCGTAAAAAACGTGGTGCCATGAGTGTCGCTCGCTTCAAAATAATCTCCCACCTGGTATGGACCCGGGACGAAGGCGAAATCGAGGATGAGATCTGGGATAACCAGTCCGGCGTCTGAGTCTTGAGCGCCAGTACAGATTTCCAGGATAACAACCTGCATGCCGCTGAGTGCCTTGGCGCCGATGGTGCGCTGGCCAGCGAGGTGCCAGGCTTTGCGCCGCGTCCGCAACAACAACAGATGGCCACTGCCGTTGAGCAGGCGCTGAATGATGGCGAAGCACTGATCGTAGAGGCCGGTACCGGTACCGGCAAGACCTATGCGTACCTGGTTCCGGCCCTGTTATCCGGGCGCAAGGTCATTATCTCCACGGGTACCCGGCACCTTCAGGATCAACTGTTTCATCGCGATCTGCCTACTGTGCGTTCGGCGCTGGGTGTGCCGCTAAAGGCGGCCCTGCTGAAAGGTCGATCGAATTACCTGTGCCCACACCGTCTTGAAATGACGCGCGCTGAAGGGCGTCTGCCTTCACCTGCCCAGGTCAGCCAGCTGGAAACCATCCATGACTGGTCGGGTCGCACGGTCAGTGGTGACATTGCCGAGATGTCGAGCATTGCAGAGGATTCGGCGATCTGGCCAAGAGTGACTTCAACAGCAGATAACTGTCTTGGTCAGCAGTGCGAACACCTGAAAAACTGCCACGTCATCAAGGCGCGCCGCGAGGCGCAGGACGCCGACCTGGTGGTGATCAATCACCACCTGTTGTGTGCCGACCTGGTACTCAAGGAAGAAGGTTTTGGCGAACTGCTGCCGGGTGCCGAAGCCTTTATTATCGATGAGGCGCATCAGCTTCCGGAGACGGCAGCGCGGTTTTTTGGCGTGCAACTGTCCAGCCGGCAGCTGCTGGAACTCGCCCAGGACAGCCGCAACGAATACATCAATGAAACTGCCGAACTGGAGGGACTGCCGGAAGTCGCCAGGCAACTGGAGCAGGCAGTCGCAGACGTCCGGCTCGCCATGGGCGAGGGCGAACAGCGGGCACCCTGGGCACGTCTTGCAGACAATGACAGGCTTCAGGAAACGCTCAATGCGCTGGACTCCGCTCTGGGTTTGCTCGCCGATGCCCTGGCTGAACAGTCGGATCGAAGCCGGGGCCTGGACAATTGCTGTCAGCGAGCCCTGAAACTGCAAGGTCTGTTCAACAAGACAACCCACGAACCCCCGGAGAATCACGTCCACTGGTTCGAGACCTGGCGCCAGTCGTTCCGTATCAATCTGACGCCACTGGATGTAGCCGAGAATTTCAGTTCGCAACGGCAGGAGCTTCCCAGCCGCTGGATATTTACCTCCGCGACGCTTTCGGTAAATGGTGAATTTGAACATTTTGCGCGGCAGCTTGGCCTGGAGGCCGCTACCAGCCTGCAGCTGGACAGTCCGTTTGACTACCAGAATAACGCGCTGTTCTATCTGCCCAGGGATTTACCCGAGCCCAATTCGCCCGACTTTACCGACATGATGCTGGACGAGGCTGAGCGCGTGATTAACGCTTCGCGCGGCCGGGCATTCCTGTTGTTTACCAGTTACCGCGCCTTGCACAGTGCCAATCGCCGTTTGAAGAGCAGTTGCGACTTTCCGCTGCTGGTCCAGGGCAGTGCTCCACGCAATGAACTGCTGGAACGTTTCCGTGAACTCGGCAACGCGGTATTACTCGGCACCAGCAGTTTCTGGGAAGGTGTGGATGTCCGTGGCGAAGCGCTGTCCTGCGTGATCATCGACAAGTTGCCATTTGCCTCGCCCGGTGATCCGGTCTGGCAGGCGCGCATCGACGCACTCAAGGCGCGTGGCGGGAACCCTTTCATGGATGAGCAACTGCCACACGCGGTGATTACCCTCAAACAGGGAGTTGGTCGCCTGATACGTGATATCAACGACCGTGGTGTGCTGGTGCTCTGTGATCCGCGACTGGTGAAAAAGAGCTACGGGCGAGTGTTCCTGAGCAGCTTGCCAGACATGCGCCGCACCCGTGAGTTCGACGACGTGCAGGCATTCTTTGAAGCCGGCGATGTGGTCAACCTGACGTGAGTGAGCTGCGCATACTGGCCGTTGAAACGGCAACCGAAGCCTGTTCCGCGGCGCTGTATATTGATGGCGATGTCATCCAGCGCTACCAGCTGGCTCCACGGCAACACGTCGCCCTTATATTGCCGTTCGTTGATGAGCTTTTCAGCGAGGCAGGGATGACAGTGAACCAGCTCGATGCGGTGGCGTTTGGCCGGGGTCCGGGGTCCTTTACCGGTTTACGTATCGCGGCCGGTATCACCCAGGGCATTGCTTTCGGTGCCGACCTCCCGGTTATTCCGGTGTCGACGCTTGCTGCACTGGCGCAGGGTGCAGCGCGTCAGGCCGGGGCGACCAGGGTGCTTGCAGCACTGGACGCACGCATGCAGGAAGTCTACTGGGGAGCGTTCTGTCGCGATGAGTCCGGCCTGATGTCCCTGGTTAGCGAAGAAGCTGTGTGTGCGCCCGGGTCGGTGGAACAGCCGGATGGCGGTGACTGGCAGGCTGCCGGCGACGGCTGGTCAAGTTACCGTGATGCGCTGATCGCGAGACTGGGGTTTGAGCCGGCCGATTGTCTTGACGCCCTGAAACCGCAGGCTACCGATGTTGCTGTACTCGGTGCAGCACGGTTCGCAGCAGGCGAGGTGGTGCCACCGGAGCTGGCAGCGCCCATCTATCTTCGCGACCAGGTGGCCGCCAAACCCGCTCGGCATAAAGACCAGCACAAATGAAACGGAGGGGCTGTAACCACATCTGAACCAGGCTACGTTCTCACTACGCTCCGCGTGTGCTGAACCGATAATTACCGGGTCCATCCGCCTTGGCACGGTACATAGCAACATCCCCCGCCTTCATTAACGCCGAACCATTTGAACCGTCGAGTGGACCAATAGCAATGCCGATGCTTGCATGGACCGCTATTTTATGGGCATCTATCTCTATCGGAGAGGATATTTCACTTATAATCTTTTTAGCTACCCCTTCAACTCCAGCAATTGACTCATACGACTCCAGAAGGATTAGAAATTCGTCTCCACCTAACCGGGCGATTGTGTCTTCTTTCCGCAGCAACGCTCCCAGCCTTGTCGATATTGTCTGTAACAGGTAGTCGCCGACCGCATGACCATAGGTGTCATTAATATTCTTGAAGTCATCAAGGTCCATAAACAGAAGCGCCAAATCTGTACCTTCCCGGACACATCGTTGCAGGGCATGTGTCAGCCGGTCATCAAACATGAGACGATTTGGCAGTCCCGTTAAAGGGTCGTGATGCGCCAGGAAATCCAGTTCCTTCTGGTGTTTCTTAATAGGTGTCATATCTGAAAACACTGAGACGTAATGAGCAAGTTCATGCCCCGAGTCGAAAACAGCGCTTATTGACTGCCAGGAAGGATAAGCTTCTCCGTTCTTTCGTCGGTTCCATAGCTCCCCCTCCCAATACCCGCATTTCTCAATCTCATCCCAGAGGTTCTGATAAAACGCTTCATCGTGGCGCCCGGACTTGATGTACGAAGGGTCTTTTCCGATGACTTCTTTCTGCGTATATCCTGTGATTGCCGTATACGCCGGGTTAACGGATATTATACGGTTGTTCGTATCAGTAACCACCACGCCTTGTTTGCTGGACTTAAATACCACGCCCGCAAGGCGGAGCTGGTTTTCAGTGTGTTTGCGTGCTGTAATATCCGTACCGGATGAGAGAGTGCCAATGATTTCTCCAGCCGGGCCTTGGCGCAAGGTGTTGTGCCATAGCAGGTAACGGCTATCCCCGGCCGCCGTTATAATTTCGTTTTCATGATATTCAACCGGCGCAATCTCGCCAGCTATTATCCGTTGAAATACAGCGCCCACATTGTTTCTTTCGGAATCCGGAATCGCGATATCAAACCAATTTTGGCCAAGCAGGTCATTTTCAGATCGTCCAAGCAATTCGCAGCCTCGCTGATTTATCAGAGTAATACAGCCCTTGGCATCCAGTCCGACGATCATCGCTTGAGAGATCTGCAGGTAATGCTCAGCGCTTGCCTTTGCCTGCAGCAGATCCAGTCGAGTCTGTTTTTGCGCAGTTATATCTTCTGAAATCCCCAAAAGGAACGCCGGGTTTCCCTGCTCATCGAGAATAGGCATTTTCTTGGTATGAAGAATCCGTTTGCCGCCATCCCGTGAAGCAATATCTTCTTCCGGAATGTCCAGTATTGCTCTGCTCTGCAGGACGTGCCGGTCCTTACCGGTAAAATATTCAGCCTGCTCATGTGGGAAGAAGTCAAAGTCATTTTTTCCAACCAGTACATCCCGACTATGCCCCAATAGGTCCTCACCTGCTTTGTTGATGCGAGTAAAGCGCAGATGTTCGGCATCTTTTATGAAAATCATGTTGGGGATATTTTCGATGACTGAATTCAGGAATTTCTCTGCGGTACGTGCTTTGTTCGTCGCAGCGTCGGCACGGTGGACCATGATTTGCGCAAAAGTCCCAAATGCCAGTGCCACAAATATAACGCTAAACCGCATCCACAATTCGATTGGATCAGGGTGCAGAAACTGATCAATCAGCTTACCTTCCTGAAAAAGGTAAACGTCTACACACACATCAGCAATATAAAAGCCGGCACCCAGAAGTCCGCTTAAGCAAACCAGTTTCCACTTCTTACACATGTTCAGTGGTGTGCCCATTGTACCAAGCTGCCCGTATTATCCGATAACTCAAAGGGATAGTAACTATCCTGGCCCTCATAACTCAAGCAACAATCCGGGTAACGCTCTATTGCTTCATCCATAGTTCCTGATAACGACCGGATCAACACCCGTTTGACGTGCGAAAACCTCCTGACATGCGCTAGACGGATAGCCAGGAAAAGAAGAGGATTTCGAACGCCATGGTATCGGTGTTAGATAAGTCGGTTCGCATGTAACCTGAGTCGTTACCTCGTCCCCGCGTGGGCTTCCCACCTCGGCATTGATCTGAGGGTAGCGGCACGCATTCTTAGAGATGACTTGTTGTTGGTGAATAACTGAAAAGGGGAGACTGCTGCCCTACAGCTAATGCTTATATAGATTCAGTCTGAACTTCGTAGTCCGGCGGCGGGTTCAGCCATTCGTCAAAAACGAAGGTCTTTGGCACAATATCCGCAGTCCTTGGAGTAGACCACACGCCAGCGGCGTGTGGTCAGAGCTCCGTGGTTGGTTCCGGCCCGGTAATTTGGAATGAGTTTAATCGAACGAATGGTTCAATGTGATGTTCGGCCAATGACGGTATTGGTTAAGAACGTGCTTTACAACGTTTGTAGGATTGTCGGTGTTCGGCCACGGTGTTATATTTGCGGGCGCAACAATCAGCGGGCTGATTGGTCATGAGTCCATAGGGAAAGAGTTGGTAAGCAGCTTGTGAATGTAAACGATAAGTTAGATCAGCCACATCGCAGTGCAGCCGAGATCCTTCGCGGGGAAATCGCTTCCATCATACAACTGTTGCGTTTCTCCTATGAGGCTATCGTTTCGATAGACGAGTCACAGAAGGTCATCCTGTTCAACAAAGGTGCCGAAGAAATATTCGGCTATTCGGCCGACGAGATATTGGGGCAGCCGATCGAGCTGCTTATGCCCGAGAGATTTCGCGCTACCCATAAAAAACATGTGGAGGAGTTTGCACAAAAGGAGGGAAATGATCTCCTCATGCACCATCAGAAATCCGTGTTCGGACTCAGGAAAAACGGTCAGGAGTTTCCAGCCGAGTCTTCTATATATATGTATCACTACGGAGGCGAAAAGACCTTCACTACAGTATTGCGTGACGTAACCGATACTGCCGCAGCGAAAGAACGACTGCTACGACTTGCAAGTCACGATTTCCTGACTGATCTGCCTAATCGACTATTGTTTGACGATCGTCTCTCTACCGCCATCTCCCGAGCAGAACGCAATCGCCAAAAGTTAGCGCTTCTCTTTATTGACATGGATAACTTCAAGTCTGTCAATGATCGGTTAGGCCATGCAGCAGGTGACGTATTCTTGAAGACCATCGGCGAGCGGCTGCAAGCCCGCATACGCGAATCCGACACTGTAGCCCGGATTGGCGGCGATGAATTCGCTGTGATTCTCGAAAATCTGGATAAGCGCCAGGATGTGCAAAAGATGGAGCTAAATCTGCGTGGTTCTGTTGAGATGGCATTTACCCTGGAAGGGGAGGAGGTCAATCCATCGATCAGTGTCGGTATTGCCCTTTATCCCGACGATGCAGACAACGCTGACCAGCTGCTCAAGGAGGCGGATCGCGCAATGTTTGCCGACAAACTGTCTAAAGGCAAATCAAGAAGAAATCGGTAAAGACCATACCAATGAAGGGATCGAGTTGGACATATCTGGATAGATGCCATAATCGTAACTCCCACTGTTACTCAATTGAACACAAAATACGTTTGGTGCACCCCAGGTGGCCGCCAAACCCAAAGCCGGAGTGTGATATGGCGGAAGACGTTCTTCAACAAGTGGCAGAACTCATCAAGGCGAATCCGCACGGTGGAGCCAGCCTCAATCTTTATGCCTTGATCAGCACGCTGAAAATGGACAAGGGCGGTTATATGTACATGTTGCGAAAACTGCGCGACCTGAACCCTGAACACCGACAACTGGCCTACGGCTTGATGGAGTTGATGGCCGAAAACGGCAACCAGGGCGCGGCCTGGGAACAGGCGCTCGAGGCAATGGATTCAGCCGTAAAAGGCGGCTGATATAGCGCTTTCCCCAAGTTATCAGCGGCCTTTCCTCTTGCCGCACCCGGCGCCAGGGTTTACCCTCGCCGGAGTTTTTTACCAGGCACCGAGAAGATGAAGTCACCAGAATTACTAGCCCCTGCCGGCACCATGCGTAACCTGCGCTATGCAATCGCCTATGGCGCCGACGCCGTGTATGCCGGCATGCCGCGTTACAGCCTGCGGGTACGCAATAACGACTTTAACAAGGTCGAAAATCTGGCTGCCGGTATCGAACACGTGCATGCACATGGCAAGCAGTTCTTCATGGCCACCAATGTGTTGCCGCATAACAGCAAGGTGAAAACCTTTCTTGCTGATATGGAGCCGATCATTGAGCTGCGACCGGATGCATTGATCATGGCCGACCCGGGCCTGATTATGCTGGTTCGCGAACGCTGGCCCGATATGGACATACACCTGTCAGTACAGGCCAACACCATGAATTACGCCAGTGTTAAATTCTGGCAGCAGCTGGGCATCAAGCGAATCATTCTCTCGCGTGAACTTTCACTCGACCAGGTCGAGGAGATCCGTCACGAGTGCCCGGACATGGAGCTTGAAGTGTTCGTCCACGGTGCATTGTGCATTGCCTATTCCGGCCGCTGTCTGCTGTCCGGATATTTCAATCACCGCGATGCCAACCAGGGGGCCTGTACCAATGCCTGTCGCTGGGATTACAAAGTCAAGGATGCTACTGAAGACGCCAGTGGTGATATTCATGTACAGGAAGCTGCGCCACAGGAAGTTAAGGTACAGCTTATCGAAGAGGCGAATCGACCGGGTGAACTGATGCCCATCGAAGAGGACGAGCACGGTACCTACATAATGAACTCCAAAGACCTGCGCGCCGTCGAACATGTCGGGCGCCTGGTCAGCATGGGTATCGACAGTCTGAAAATTGAAGGCCGTACCAAGTCACACTATTATGCAGCCCGCACCGCACAGGTGTATCGCAAAGCCATTGATGATGCTGTGGCAGGACAGGCGTTTGATCCCAGCCTGCTGGGTAAACTGGAGAACCTGGCTAACCGGGGTTATACCGACGGATTTTTCCAGCGTCACCACGAGCAGGATGAGCAGAACTATATCGACAACCATTCGAAAAGTAGCCAGCAGCGATTTGTCGGTGAACTGGTTGGTTATGACAGTGCTAGCGGTTATGCCGAGGTGGATGTCAAAAATCACTTCGAAGTGGGTGATGAACTTGAACTGATTATGCCGGGCGGGAACCGTACCTTCAGGCTTGAAGATATGCTCGATATGAAAGGAAACACCACCGGAGTGGCGCCAGGTAGTGGCCACAGGGTGCAGATTCCGGTAGCGGCAGGGGACTGCGATATGGCGCTGTTAGCGGTGAATCTGCCTGCATAGTGGGCCTAAATTGTCTGGAGTCTGAGCAATGAAACGTTTTGTAGTACTGGTACTGGCATGCCTGTGGTTAACGCAGGTTTCCGCTGAATCTTCCAATGTACTAAGTTGGTCGATCGAAGAGGATATAGAAACCACATACAAAGTAGTTTATAACCATTTGGAAAATAATAAATTCTTTGTGGTTTTTGAGCCTGATATTCAGCGCAATCTCAGCCGTTTCGCTGATCGCTGGGGCGAGAACTACAACCGTAACAAGCTCGAAGGCATACGCTCCATGGTGTTCTGCAATGGCTGGTACGCCAACCAGGTAAGTAATGCCGATCCCACCATGCTGGCGCTTTGCCCGCTGCATGTCACCCTGATTCAGGAAATGGGTAACACTCGTGTGCTGTTCGCGCGGCCAACCGTGATTGCCAGGGACAGCGAGGCATTGAGTGTCGCCAAGGAGCTGGAGCAGGATGTGAGCAAAGCCATTGACGCGGCTGTCAACGAGCTGCGCGGTTGCCCTGCGACCTGTTAAACGGCCGTTCGATCAGCTGGACTTTTCGTTCTCAAGTGCTTTTTCGGTGATCTCGCCATACAGGGTTATCACGCGTGTAGCGAGTTCCTGGTACTCCGGGTGACGATCCAGTAATGGCTTGATCTTGTTAGAGTCGCTGAATACCTCTTCGAGGAAAGCAACATCATAATCGTCGAGCACGGCGCCGCCATCAACCTTTTCCTTGAGCGAAATCGCCCGTGGCAGGCGCATTTTTTCAAAACGCTCCATCAGTACGAATATCAGGCCGTCGTCATTTTTGTCATCAGTCATGTGTGCTTCCAGTCATGTTTCAGTGGGATGGCGCGGTTAATATTAGCCGATAGCTTGACTCACGGCGACTGTTCCGGTTTTTAAGCCATACCCGGTTTCTCCAGGAAGATGGCTGTTAGCTCAGACCATGCCCTCGAATGGCTCAACCAGTACTGTGTCACCGGGCGCCACTCCTTTGCTGTTTTCGGGCAATACAATAAAGCAATTGGCAGTGCTCATGGAGCTGAGGATGCCAGAGCCCTGTGCGCCAGTCACCGATACCTGCAGGTTGCCATCCGCGTCAGTCTGTAACAGGCCGCGCTGGTATTCAGTACGGCCGGGTCTTTTTTTCATTGCCGATGCGCACGGTACCCTGAAGCGGACAGGGCGCAGTGTTGTTTCCCCGCGCAAATAGCGCAGTGCAGGCTGCACGAACTGGTAAAAGGTAACCATGACGGCAACCGGATTCCCCGGCAAACCGAAGAATACAGCACCACCCAGCGTACCGAAGGCAAGTGGTCTGCCGGGCTTGATTGCCAGCTTCCAGAAGTCGACTTTACCTTCCGCGCGGACGATGTCTTTTACATAGTCAGCGTCGCCGACTGATACACCACCGCTAGTCAGGACAACATCCGCAACGCGAGCTGCCTGTTTGAACGCGGCGCTCATAGCATTGCGATCATCGCTTACCACGCCCATATCGATGATTTCGACGTCCTGGCGTTTCAGCATGCCGTACAGGGTGTAACGGTTACTGTCGTAAATTTCGCCTTCACCGAGTGGGGTGCCTACCGGGCGTAATTCGTCGCCGGTGGAAAAAAACGCCACTCGCAATCGCCGCACTACACTGATTTCTCCTCTGCCAATGGACGCCAACAGTCCAATGTCTGCAGGGGTAAGGCGCTTGCCGGCCGTCAGCGCAATGTCGCCAATGGCAAGGTCTTCACCCGCCTGTCGGACGTTCTGGCCGGGACGATTGCCGGCGTCAATACGGATGGTGTCTTCGGTGACTTCGGCATGTTCCTGCATAATCACCGTATCGCTGCCGTCGGGCATCTTGGCGCCTGTCATGATGCGCACGCACAGACCGTTGGCGACGCGGCCGCCAAACGGTTTTCCGGCGAATGCGGTGCCGATATTGGTAAGCGAGGTAAAACCGTCGCTGAGAATATCCTCTGCGCGGATCGCATAACCGTCCATTGCTGAATTGGTGTGCGGTGGTACATTGACGTTTGATGTGACATCCAGCGACAAGGTGCGGCCCAGGGCCTGGCGTACATCTACATACTCAGTCGCGTCGAGTGGTTTGAGTAACGAAAATATACGCTGCTCAGCCGCCTCGACACTGAGCAGGTCGCCTTTGCCGCTGTCTGCGCAGCTTGCCTGGTTACGGATAGCAGGCTGGTTGTTCATGCAGGCCGCGCGCCTTGTTGTTCGCCCATTTTGTTTTCGACCAACGCCTTGTCTTCGGGTGTATTGATATTGATAAAGGCATCCGGCCAGTCGGAGAAATCGGCCAGTGCCATTTCGTGTTCGGCGTACCAGGTATCGATCTTGCGACCACCGTCGTTTAAATAGGCCAGCAGACTGTCGAGTAAATGTTTGCGGATAAGAGCGAATACCGGTTGCATACGTTCACTGTCGTTGGCCACACTGATATCGGCCTGGTTTTCAATCAGTGCTGTATTCAGCCTGGCAGCGAGTACCGGGGGGACAAATGGAGAGTCACACGGCACGGTAAGGATGAGGTCGCTGTCGCAAGCTTGTAGTCCACTTGCCATGCCAACCAATGGGCCGAAGTAGTCACCCATCATATCCTTGACTACCGGGTATCCATAGCGCTCGTATTGTTCAATATTGCGGTTGGCGTTAATCAGTATGTTGTCAACCTGCGGTTTCAGGGCATCGATAATATACTCGATCATCGGTCGGCCGTTGATCTCGATAAGGCCTTTGTCCTGGCCACCCATCCGCCGCGCCATACCACCTGCGAGTATGACGGCAGTGGTACCCTTTGTTTGTCCCTTGTCGCTGCTCATAGTCTGTTTGTCTGCTGTATCCCGGGTTGCCGTTGTTTTCGTGCCGGTCGGCGAATGGTGACCTGCGTGTTCAATACTGCGCTGAAAAAGAAACGGTTTGACGATCGTATACCGGCACGGTCCGGTCTTGCAAAGATGACGATGTTCATCGCCGATCAGCGAGGAAATATGCGGTTCATGACTGGTGATTATGCTGCTGACACCTTCTTCCTTGAGGCGCCGCATCAGCAGGATGGTTTGTTCACGCGCACTGATATCCATGTTCGCCAGTGGTTCATCCAGCAATAGCAGCCGTGGCGACAGAACGCGGGCGCGGGTCAGGGCTACCCGTTGTTTTTCACCGCCGGAAAGATCCCGTGCGTTGCGTTCGGCGAGGCTCGACAGTCCGGCCCAATCCAGAGCCTGCCTGACTTTTTCGACCACTTGTGTCCTGGGCATGCCGCTTACCTTGAGCCCGTAAGCCACGTTGTCTGCGACGCTGTGGTCAAACATGTAGGGTTGCTGGTGCAGATAGACAACCTGCTTGCGCAAGGCAGGTCGTGCAGCCTTCCACGACAGCTTTCGGCCGTCGATTTCGACACGGACATTGTCGGGTGCCTCCAGCCCGGCCAGAATTTTCAGCAGGGTGGTTTTACCGGCTCCGTTCTGGCCACTGAGAACAATACAGGTAGCCGCAGGTATATCGAATTCATCAATATCAAACAGCTTTTCGCCATGATTGGTGAATTTGCGCAGCGAGTGAAAACTGAATGCATCGTTCACGAGCGCATCTCGCCTTTGCCCTGCATAAGGGTCAGCCCGAAATTCAACAACAGTGCCGCCAGCAGGAGAATAATGCCGAGCGCTATGCCCTGGGCGAACGCACCTTTACTGGTTTCCAGTGCAATAGCAGTGGTGATATTGCGCGTGTAGTTGAGGATGTTGCCGCCGATCATCATCGAGCTGCCGACTTCGGCAATCACCCGGCCGAACGACGCAATGAGGGCGGCAATCAGTCCATAGCGAACTTCGTACATCACACTCAGCATCGCCTGCCAGGGTGATGCGCACAAAGTGACGGCAGTTTCCCAGGCGCGCCGGTCGGCGGCCTGTAATGCGGAATGGCTGACCGCTACCAGCAACGGAAAACAAAGGATAAACTGGCCGATCACCATACCCGACTGGGTAAACAGCAGCTTGAGGTCGCCCAGCGGACCATTGTGCGACAGCAGCATGTAGACCGTTAGCCCGACTACCACGGCGGGCAGTGCCAGCAAGGTGTTAAAGGTCGAAACAAGCATTCGTCGACCGGGAAAACGGCCATGCGCGAGGACAAAAGCCAGTAAAAAAGCCAGCGGCGCAGCAATCAGTACAGCGCGTAATGAAACGCTGAATGAGATTGCCACGATCGTCCAGAGCGCCGGGTCACCGGTAAACAGCAGTTGCAGTGCCTGTCCGGTAGTCTCCAGTAACTGTGCCACCGTCAGTGTGCCGGTGCTTCAGCCACCTGGTGCAGCGGGGTGAATAACGTCTTGCCATTTACAGCGAAGTCAGCAATATTTTGCTGGGCCGGCGGCGAAGTTATCCAGTTGATCAACGCCATGGCACCTTTGTAATTGGTGTCAGGATATTTGTCGGGATTGGCCGCCATAATGCCATACGGATTAAACAGGCGTTGATCGCCTTCGGCGAGAATTACAAGAGGTAGCTTACCCTCGTAGGCCAGCCAGGTACCACGGTCTGTTAGTGTGTAAGCCTGTAATTCGGACGCGATCTGCAGGGCCTTGCCCATGCCCTGACCAACCTCACGATACCATTCTCCATCTGGCCTGGTAGCGGATTCCTGCCAAAGACCGAGTTCCTTTTTGTGTGTGCCGGAGTCATCCCCGCGTGAAATAAACAGGCTTTTACTGTCCGCAATCCGCTTGAAGGCGATGCCGGCGTCGCTGCTGTTATCCAGCCCGGCCGGATCACTGACTGGTCCGACAATGACGAAGTCGTTATACATGACATCGGCGCGGTTGACGCCGAAACCCGCAGCGACCAGTTCGTTTTCAGCAGCCCGGGCGTGTACCAGGACGACATCGACATCACCTTCTTTCAACAGCCGCAAGGCTTTACCGGTACCTACCGAGATCACCTTTACTTCATAAGGGTGCTGTTTTACAAAGTTCGGCAACAGGTAGCCAAGCAATCCGGAGTTTTCGGTGCTGGTGGTGGTTGCCAGTTTGATGAACCGGTGTTCCGCGTGGGCAGTTGCCAGCAACGAAAATCCGATGAGCAGGCCTAATGCCTGGCAGAGCCGTTTAAAGCGAATTGACGAGAACAACGAAAAACACATGCGATAATCCTTTAAAAACCGAAAATACTTCTTAGCCTGCATCCCCGCTGCGGTGTGCCGGATGTTCGGCAGACGCATCGAAAATCATATTATCAACACCGTTATATATCAGAAAGTGCCGGCCCTTGGCGCGCGCAATCATATTTATACCCAGCTCCTGGGCGAGTTCCAGCCCCATATGCGTAATCCCGGAACGTGATAACAATATCGGGATACCCATCTGCGTGACCTTCATGACGATCTCGGAGGTCAGGCGCCCGGTGGTGTAAAAAACACAGTCCGAACCGCTCAGGTGCTCAAGCCACATGTAGCCGGCGATGGCATCGGCAGCATTGTGACGGCCGACATCTTCAACGAACATTAAAATTTCCGTGCCGCGGCATAGCCCGCAGCCATGTACGGCGCCGGCACGTTTGTAGATTTCATTATGTTGACGAATGTTTTCCAGCAGGCCATAGAGCATTGACTGGCGCACCGAAACACTTGGCAGTTTCAGGTGATAAAGCGCATCCAGGGTACAGCTGAACACCGTCCCCTGGCCGCAACCGGTGGTGACGGTGCGTTTTTTCAGTTTCTCATCCCAGCCTTCCACGCCATTCCAGGTGGTCACCTGGACCGCTTCGGTGCGCCAATCGACTTGCACATCCTTTATTTCCTCGAGCGACTCGATAAATCGCTGGTTGCGCAGATAGCCTATGGTCAATACTTCCGGATGGGTGCCCAGAGTCATCAGGGTGACAATCTCGCGACCATCGACATACAAGGTGAGCGGCGACTCCCCGGCAACCTGCACGTCCCGGGTCGCGCCGAACTCGTCTACCGCCGTCACCGCATGCGTCGGCGACAGACCGGCATGGCTCATGGTTGGGCGATAGGACGCTTCAGACAATTCAGTCTCCTGTGGCCAGTGCGGGTTATGTCTGCTAGATTGCGCCTATACTGTAACCGAAACACCGTAAGATCTGAATCAGGGTCATGTGTTTATGCAGCAATCATTTCCGGTCTCTGTTTTGCTGGATTATGTGCCTACACCCGATAACCGTTGGCAGGTCGGGCGTTGGGCAGTAACCGGAGTGGTGGCGGCCAGTCCATCGGGCGGAAGAAACCGCGTGCAAAGTGCGCCATTACATCCTGGCAGTGATGACCTCAAGGTGCTGTGGAGCGGTCTTTCTGTCGACTTGTTCAAAGACGATGCTGAAAGTTACTACTACAACATTGTCAGTGAAACGCCTCGCATCTTCATCATCTGCACCACTGAAGACGATGGATCGCTGAAGCCCTTGATTGTTACGCTGAGTTACGACGAAGCATCGTCGTACATGGAATCCGACGAAGCGGTTGAATCCGTCGCTATGCCAGTGGAGCTGTACCGGTTTGTTGAGCAGTTTGTACTGGAGCATTACCTGCCGGAAAAGAAAAAGAAGCGCAAGCGTGAGAACTGGAAGGAGGGTGCCAGTGAGCGTCCAACGGGACACTGAGGCTGATCCGCCTGCCGAGGGATTTTCCGAACGCTGGTCACGGCGTAAGCAGGAGGCCGACAGGGAAGACATCGAACCCCCTGTTCAAACCCGCTTGCCGGAAACAGCGGCCACCGAGCCTGCGCCAGCACTCACCGATGATGATATGCCGCCAGTCGATTCACTGGATGAACGCAGTGATTATGCTGCCTTTCTCTCGCCGGGCGTCAGCGAGCACTTAAGAGCGCAGGCGCTACGCAAGTTGTTCAAGCTGCCGGGCATGCACCTGCCCGACGGGCTCGACGACTACGATGACGATTTCACCCAGTTCGCGGATCTCGGAAAAACCATCACCCATGAAATGCAGCGCATGCTGAACCGGGAATTAACGGCTGACAACGCTGATGACAATGCCGAAATCCAGTCTGAGCCGCAGGCTACTGCCGAACCGGTGACATCTTCGGAGGACCTTCCGATTGAAGAACAACAACCAGCGACAGTATCGTTACAGGCAAATGACGACGACGGGTCCGACAGGGAGAGTTGATGAGTGCCGGGGCTGAGTCAGTGCTACAGACGCTAATCGATGCAGCAGGGGAGGACAACGCCAACGCCAGGGCGCGCGCACAGGCATTTGGAAACCTGACGGCAGCTACGCCTGAAGTGGCGAGTGTCAGCTATACCTCCGGCGGACAGGTGTTGATAATCGGTTCTGCGGAAACTGCACCTGCAGCGGCGGCGCCACTCGCGGGCCAATCGGGCCTGCACTGTATTCTGCTGATTACTGATTCAGACCAGTTGCCAGGCACCGTCAACGCTATCAAGGGGCTGCATGCGGTCCATGGTCAATTGCAGTCGTTGGCGGGTTATCTTGGAGAATTCATTGCGGTAACCGGGAGTGAATTGTTGGGCAAAGCCTTGCAGCTCGCATTGCCTGCTGACAAGGCAGGCTTTGATCTGGTTCTGGATTTAAGTGACACGCCTTTCATAACGAGTGCGATTCCGCCGCCGGGTTACTACCGGGCGCCGCAGGGCGACAGCGAGGCCCTGAAAGAGGCGTGGGAAGAGATACCGGCGCTGGTCGGTGAATTCGAAAAACCTCGTTACTTCCTCTACAACGCAGCCATCTGTGCGCATGGGCGCAGCGGTATTGAAGGTTGTAACCGCTGCATTGAAACCTGCCCAACCGACGCGATCACGACCAACGGTGATGTCATCCAGGTAAATCCCAACCTTTGCCAGGGTGCGGGCAGTTGCGCGACGGCCTGTCCCACTGGCGCCATTACCTATGGGTACCCGCCCGTTGCGGATACCCTGAAGTATTGGCGCAGCCTGTTAAAGGCTTATCTGCACGCCGGTGGCGAAGCGCCGGTATTGCTGGTTTATGACGCTGATGTCGGTCGAAACATTGTCGAGCGTATTGCGGCCGGGCTTGGTGACAATGTATTGCCGGTTGAAGTCGAGGAACTCGGCAGTGTGGGTCTGGACGCCTGGCTGGCGGCGCTGGCCTGGGGTGCGGCGGCGGTAAAATTACTCGTAACCCCCGAAGTGGCACCATCGGTGCGCAGGGAAGTCGAGTTTCAGATCCAGGTCGCCCAGACGGTGCTGGAGGGGTTGGGTTATTCGGCCGGACAGTTAGGCCTGGTTTCAGAAGCCGATGTTGCCGCCAACACTGCGGCTACTAATGGATTACGGTGTGCAGCCGCGGGGTTTGCCGCCATCGATGAAAAGCGCACCCTGATCCGCCTGGCAGCTCGATCACCTGGTCACGCAGTCGCCGAATGCGCCGGCAGTGGTTGCATTGCCTGAAGGTGCACCCTTTGGTGAGATCAGCGTCGATGCCCAACGCTGCACGTTGTGCATGGCCTGTGTATCACAATGTCCGGCCAATGCGCTGTCCGCCGGTGACGACAGCCCACAGGTCCGCTTTGTCGAGGCCAGGTGCGTCCAGTGTGGCCTCTGCGCCAGCAGTTGCCCCGAAAACGCCATCAGTCTGTCAGCACGCTTGGTCACCGATGCCAACCAGCGCAACCTGATGCGCACCCTGCATGAAGACGAACCTTTTTGTTGTATCCGCTGCCAGAAGCCTTTTGCCACGCACAGTGTCATCGCCCGCATCAGCGAAAAAATGAAAGATCACCCAATGTTCAGCGGTGATGCGCTGGAGCGGTTGAAAATGTGTGAAGACTGCCGCGTCAAGGATATTTATGAAACCAAAAGCGATGCGTCGCCCGATGTACATCCCGGAGGCCATGCATGAACGACTCCCGGCCGCAAAGCGTCGCCCCCAGGACTGAGGAAGCCGAGGCGCGGGCGCAGATCTATCACCTGCTAGGTGCCTTGCTGGCAGCGTCACCCGATCAGGCAATGCTGGATACTGTCGGAGCGCTGGTGACTGAAGAGGGGGTAGATACGCCCTTTGTTGAAGTTTTGCGTGAATTGAGTGCAGCGGCTGCCAACGTAAAACCGGACGCGTTGCAGGGAGAATATTTCAAACTGTTTATCGGACTGGGACGTGGCGAGTTGCTGCCCTACGCCTCGTGGTACGTGCAGGGCGCTTTAATGGAACGTATTCTGGCCGCTTTACGCCAGGATCTGAAGCGCATGGGATTCGAGCGCCAGGCCGATGTTCGAGAGCCAGAAGATCACGTTGCGGCGCTTTGCGAAACCATGGGGATGATAATTACTGAACCTGGTCTATCCTTAGAAGAGTTCGTTTTTTTTGAAACCTATATCGGGTCCTGGATGGGTAAGTTCTTTCAGGATCTGGAGGCTGCGGAAGGCGCTGAATTCTATGCCGTTGTCGGCCGGCTTGGTCGCCAGTTTATCGACATAGAACAGCAGTATTTCACGTTGCCAGTTTAAAGTATATCCGGCATTATGCCGTGAGCAGGTAGCAGTTCAGTTTCATTTGTCGGAGGACGTATGAAGGAACCAGCAAGCCAGATGTCCAGCGCTCGCAGGACATTTCTGAAAACGGCAGTTGCAGCCGGGGGCGTCACTGTGCTTAGCACCGCCAACGCAGCACCAGCCGAAGAAATCTCGCAACAATCAGCACCAGCCGTGCCCGAACCGGCGGCCGAATCCACGGGTTACCACGAAACCGCTCACATAAAACATTATTACAAGACGCTCAGGGAATAGACGGCCTGGGCAGGCGTTGGGGCCTGATTAGGTTTTACGGGGGCAAGATGGTCAGCACATGGTCACGAAGGGTCTGAGGCGCTTTGGTTGGCAGGAGGCAGAACGATGAAGCTGGTTAAAAAGCACAACAATCCCGATAGCGCGCCGAATCAGCAGTCGGCACTTAATCCGCGCATGGACAGACGTACCTTTTTGCGCCGCTCCGGTGTCACGGTTGGTAGTGTGGCAGCCGTCAGTAGCTTGTCCGGTGGCATGGTGCGCAGAGTCCAGGCCAGCGCTGAAGAGGCGACGGCCACGCCCGCCGAGTCCGGCGGCGACGTCGAGCAGATACGTACCATCTGCACCCACTGTTCCGTGGGCTGCGGTATTTATGCCGAGGTCCAGAATGGTGTCTGGACCGGTCAGGAGCCTGCCTTCGATCATCCCTTCAACCTTGGGGCGCATTGTGCCAAGGGCGCATCGGTACGCGAACACGGTCATGGCGAGCGCCGGCTGAAGTACCCCACCAAGCTGGTCAACGGCAAATGGCAGAAGGTTTCCTGGGAACAGGCCATCAACGAAATCGGCGACCAGATGCTGCAGATTCGTGAGCAGTCAGGTCCGGATTCGGTCTACTGGCTGGGTTCTGCCAAGCACAGTAACGAGCAGGCTTACCTGTTCCGCAAATTCGCTGCCTTATGGGGCACCAACAACGTTGATCACCAGGCGCGTATCTGTCACTCCACTACCGTAGCAGGTGTCGCCAACACCTGGGGCTACGGGGCGATGACCAATTCCTATAACGACATTCACAACAGCAAGGCGATCCTGATTATCGGTGGCAACCCGGCAGAGGCGCACCCGGTGTCGATGCAGCATGTGTTTCATGCCACCGAGCGCAACCATGCGCCGCTCATCGTCATCGACCCGCGCTTTACCCGCACCGCAGCGCATGCCGATCTGTATATCCGCCTGCGTCCCGGTACCGATGTGCCGCTGATCTGGGGCATGCTCTGGCATATCTTCGAGAACGGCTGGGAAGACAAGAAATTTATCGAGCAGCGTGTCTACGGCATGGATGAGATCAGGGCCGAAGTCGCCAAGTGGACACCTGAAGAAGTTGAACGTGTTACCGGTGTGAAGGAAGAGCTGGTCAAACGCGGCGCGAAAATCATGGCCTCCCACAAGCCGGGCACCTTCATCTGGTGCATGGGCGGTACCCAGCACACCATCGGCAACAACAACACCCGTGCCTACTGCACCTTCCAGCTGGCGCTGGGCAACATGGGTGTTTCCGGCGGTGGTACCAATATTTTCCGCGGTCACGACAACGTGCAGGGCGCAACCGACTTCGGCGTACTGAGCCATACACTGCCGGGCTACTACGGCCTGTCGAGCGGTGCCTGGAAACACTGGTCCGGTGTGTGGGACGTTGACTACGACTGGCTTGCCGGTCGTTTCGACCAGGGAAGTTACGAACAGGCCAAAGACAAACCCGTCAAGCCGATGAACACCAAGGGTATACCGGTGTCACGCTGGATTGACGGCATCCTGGAAAACAAGGACAACATTGCGCAGAAGGACAACGTGCGTGCCATGGTGTTCTGGGGGCATGCGCCTAACAGCCAGACGCGCGGCCCACAAATGAAAGAGGCGATGGAAAAACTGGATTTGATGGTGGTCATCGATCCGTATCCCACCGTCAGTGCTGTTATGCAGGACCGCACCGACGGTGTCTACCTGTTGCCGGCGGCAACGCAGTTCGAGACCTATGGTTCAGTGACGGCGTCCAATCGCTCGCTGCAATGGCGTGACAAGGTGTTTGATCCGCTGTTCGAGTCGCTGCCTGATCACACCATTATGTACAAGTTCGCCAACAAACTCGGTTTCGGCGATGAACTGTTCAAGAACATCCCGGTCAACGGCGAAGAGCCGAAGCATTGAAGACATCACCCGCGAGTTTAACCGCGGCATGTGGACCATCGGGTACACCGGGCAAAGTCCGGAACGCCTCAAGGAACACCAGAAGAACTGGCATACCTTCGATTACACCAGCCTGAAGGCCATGGGCGGACCGGCCAACGGTGACTATTACGGTATGCCGTGGCCGTGCTGGGGTACCGCGGACATGAAGCATCCGGGTACACCGAACCTGTACGACACCAGCAAACCGGTTGCCGAAGGTGGTCTGAATTTCAGGGCGCGATTCGGTGTTGAACGTGACGGTGTGAATCTGTTGGCCGAGGATTCCTACCCGGTAGGTAACGAACTGAAAGACGGTCACCCCGAGTTTACCGCCGACCTGCTGGACAAACTCGGCTGGTGGAATGATCTTACCGAAGAGGAAAAGGCGGCCGCCAAGGGCAAGAACTGGAAGACGGATGTTTCCGGCGGTATACAGCGTGTTGCCATCAAGCACGGTTGTGCACCGTTTGGTAATGCCAAGGCGCGTACCGTGGTCTGGACCTTCCCTGACCCGGTGCCGATTCACCGCGAACCTCTGTATACCTCCAGACGTGATCTGGTCGAAAAATATCCGACCTATGAAGACCGCAAGAGCTTCTACCGTCTGCCGACACGTTACGGATCCATTCAGGCCAAGGACTACACCTCGGACTATCCGCTGATCATGACCAGTGGACGCCTGGTCGAGTATGAAGGTGGTGGCGATGAAACCCGCTCCAATCCGTGGCTTGCCGAGTTGCAACAGGACATGTTTGCCGAGATCAATATAGTCGATGCGAATAACGCCGGTATCAAGGACGGCGAACAGATCTGGGTCGAGGGGCCGGAAGGTGGCAAGGTGAAAGTCATGGCCAAGATTACCAAGGAAGGACTGGCACCCGGAGTGGTGTGGATGCCGTTCCACTTTGGCGGGCACTTCGAAGGTCGGGATCTGCAGGGACAAATATCCCAAGGGCAGTGACCCTTATGTGCTGGGGGAGGCCTGTAACACCGCCTTCACCTATGGTTACGACTCCGTTACACAGATGCAGGAAACGAAATGTTCCCTGTGCCGCATCAGCCGCGCTTAACCGGGGAGAATAAATCATGGCTCGAATGAAATTCCTCTGCGACGCTGAACGCTGTATCGAATGCAATGCCTGTGTAACAGCGTGCAAAAACGAGAACGATGTGCCCTGGGGCGTCAATCGCCGGCGGGTAGTGACTATCAACGATGGCTCGCCCGGCGAGCGCTCGATGTCAGTTGCCTGTATGCATTGTTCCGATGCGCCCTGTGCGGCTGTCTGTCCGGTGGATTGCTTTTACACCACCGACGACGGTGTGGTGCTGCACGACAAGGACACCTGCATTGGCTGTGGCTACTGCTTCTACGCCTGTCCGTTCGGAGCGCCGCAGTTCCCCAGCGACGGCGCCTTTGGTTCGCGCGGCAAAATGGACAAATGCACCTTCTGTGGTGGTGGCCCGGTAGCGGATAATTCCTCGCAGGAATACGAGAAATACGGCAGTAACCGCTTGTCGGAAGGCAAGCTGCCACTGTGTGCGGAAATGTGTGCCACCAAGGCCCTGCTGGCCGGCGACGGCGACGTGGTTTCCGATGTTTACCGCGAACGCATCACCTGGCGCGGTGTAACCGGCCAGGCCTGGGGCTGGGGCATTGCCTATCCGCAAACAGGTTCACGCACCCGCAGTGGCCGGACCGGCGACGGACAGGAGTGATGCAGGCTCGATCTGATCAGGCCCGGTATGCTGCCTGGCTGAGGCAGCCTGTTGCTGTGCTGATGCAGTTGACGCTTGCATTGGTGCTACTGATATCTTTCAGCCCACTGTCGATGGCAGCACAAGACAACGACCTCGCTGGCAAGGTGAAAAATCCGGGCACGGATTTATGGAACGAGGTTCGCCAGCGCGACGGCGTACTTCAGGGCACTACCCAGGTGGAGGGCATGGATGCCGGTGTATTGATTAATGTCGATGGTGAAACCTGGCGGCGGTTTCGCATGGAACGTCTTATCCCCGACAGCCGGGTTGGTGCTCGGCGGCATTGTTGGCCTGATCGTGCTGTTTCATCTGATCAAGCGCGGCGTACCCATAGACGGGTGGAGCATCGGGTAAATACCTGCACCGTTTCCGTGATATCGACAGGATCCTGCACTGGTCAGTGGCATCGATATTTATTTTTCTGGCGATGACCGGTTTGATCCTGTTCGGTGGCAGGCTGGTTTTGATCCCGGTAGTCGGTGAGTCGGCTTTTCGGAGCATTGGCATCTGCGAGCAAGGAAGGCCATAACCTGTTCGGGCCATTATTTATCCTCGGCATCTTTGGTCTGTTTATCCGTTTCATCAGTAAAAACTTTCTCGCCAGGGGGGACATTGGCTGGCTATTCAAGGGCGGTGGATTCTTCGCTGGTAAACACCCGACGGCCGGTTTTTTCAACATGGGCGAAAAAATCTGGTTTTGGGCCGTAATCATTGATCGGGCTGTTGATATCAGCCACCGGGCTGATTCTGGAGTTTCCTTTTTTCGGGCAGACGCGAACCATTATGGCGCTGTCACTGGTGCTCCACGGCGTCGGTGCCGTGCTATTGATCGGTGGTGCGTTCGGCCATATCTACGTCGGCACCGCGGGCATGAAAGGTTCCATAAACAGCATGACCACCGGCTACGTGGATTTGAACTGGGCGCGCCAGCATCACGATCGATGGGCTGCCGATTGTGAAGCCAAAGGCGAAGTGCTTTCAGAAAGCGAGTTTGCCCGCTCACAGGGGCAGTCAACACTGGGTGAAGTGCCCGAACCCGTCACCAAGGGAGAATCATGACTGAATTCATCGATGGGCCACTTTGGTATTTCGCCCTGGCCGTATTTATCATCGGCGTCGTCTGGCGAATCGCATCGATATTTCTGACCGGCAGCAAGCCGGATTACTCGGTGCCGCGCCAGGCATCCACCGGCGGCGCTGTAATGACCCTGTTCAGTCGCTTTGTACCACGCAGGGACATGGCGCCGAAAATCCGCGTCCAGACTGTTGCGGGTTACATGTTTCACCTCGGGCTTTTTGCCTTGCTGTTATTTGCGGCGCCGCATGTTTTGTTTATCGAGCACCACCTGCTCGGCGTCGGCTGGACACCAATGCCTTACTGGGCGTTTATCGTCGCCTCGCAAATCGCCTTTCTCGGCTTATTGATTCTGTGGCTGCATCGCGTGCTCAACCCGGTGACGCGATTGATATCCGATTTCGATGACCACGCTGCGGCGATACTGACTTTCGTGGTCATGCTCACCGGCTGCCTGGCATTGCTGGAAGGCTTTACCGGGCTGCGCGTAGTGCATCGTTTTACCGTTGAACTGCTAATGATCTATTTTCCCTTCAGTCGCCTGATGCATGCCTTTACCTTTATACCGAGCCGTGCTTTCACAGGCGCCTGGTTTGGCAGACGCGGGGTAGACGCATGATGACGCTGAAACCAACTCCACCGGGATCTGGCGATGAGTGAACGACTCGAAAAAGGCCTTGCGGCGATGCGCGGGCAAATGGACTCGCGGGTGGCGTCGTTTCTGTCAACCTGTGTGCATTGCGGCGTTTGTGCGGAAGCCTGCCTGTTCTTTACCGAGACCAGCGATCCGCGCTACACGCCGATTCATAAAACCGAGCCGATGCGCAAACTCTGGAGCCGGGAGTACACTTTCTGGGGGAAAATCGCCTCGAAAATGGGTTTGAAAAAACCGATGACCGAGGCCGACCTTGCCGACTGGGAAATGCTGGTCTACGACGGCTGTTCCATGTGCGGGCGCTGCAGCATGGTCTGTCCCGTCGGTGTGGATATCGCTTATGTCATCCGTAAAGTCAAGGAAGGCCTGTGTGCCGCCGGCTTTTCTCCGGACGACCTGGTCGCGGCCGGGGAAAGGGCGCGCACCATCGGCAGCCCCATGGGCGTAACGGCAAAGACGCTGCGCGCGACGATCGCTGCACAGGAAAAAGAAAGCGGCTACAAGATACCGCTGGATGTGAAGGGCGCCGAGTACCTGGCGCTGTTTTCCTCCGGTGAAATTGCCGGCTTTCCCGAATTTATAGGATCTTTGGCCAAGATATTTTCTCACGCCGACGTGTCGTGGACGATCAGTAGTGAGTATTTCGAGGCCACCAATACCGGAGTGCAACTGGGGAACTCAAAACTCGCCGCTGAACTGGTGGAACGCGTTGTGGCGGCTGCGCAGAAGCTTGGCGTTAAATACTGTCATCAGCCCGGAGTGCGGGCACGCCTACACCACGATACGCTGGGATGCGCCGAACTTTATCGGCCGCCCGCTGCCGTTCAAGGTGGTGCACATCATCGAACTGCTGGAGCAACTCCGCGAAGAAGGGCGGGTTAAAACCAACAGCACTATCAGTGACCGCCTGACCTATCACGATCCGTGCAATATCAGCCGCCGTGGCGGTGTGCTGGAACAACCACGCACCTTGCTCAACATGGTGGCGCCGAACTTTGTCGAAATGACCGACCACGGTTCCATGAACTGGTGCTGCGGTGGTGGTGGCGGCGTCAGCTCCAACGAACGCGCCAACCCGCTGCGTGCGCAGGCGTTTGGTGCCAAGAAACGCCAGCTCGATGAAATCCAGGTCGAGACCATGGTCACCGCCTGTTCAAACTGCCGGCATATGCTCGAAGACGGACTGGAAGACAACGAGATGGACATCGAACTGATCGGTATTACCGAGCTGATCGCCGAAAATCTCGACACCTCGGGTTCACCGAAGGCCACGTAATATTCCTGTATACTGCGCGCCATGTTGACCCGGGCGCAAAAGCCAGTGGTGGGGTTTGCCGCTTACAGTGGTGCGGGAAAGACCACCCTGTTAAAACAACTCCTGCCTCTGCTTACCGGACGCGGCGTGCGTATCGGCATGATCAAGCACGCCCATCACAACTTCGATATCGACATACCCGGTAAGGACAGTTACGAATTGCGCAAGGCGGGCGCCTCGCAAATGCTGGTGGCTTCAGCCCGGCGTGAGGCTTTGGTGGTTGAAAAAACCTCGCCGTCCGAGCCGCATCTGGATACCCTGATTGGCCGGTTGAACCAGGATGAACTCGACCTGATCCTGGTTGAGGGCTTCAAACAGGTGGCGTTTCCGAAAATCGAGCTCTACCGCCCGTCAGTGGGTAAACCGGCTTTGTATCCACAGGATAGCAGTGTCATCGCCGTGGCTACAGATGCAGCATTAGCGGCGCCAACAGATTTGCCGGTACTGGATATCAATGATCCGGATGCAATCGCAGCCTTCATTCTGCAAAGGTTAGCCGGCGATTAGCGATTATTCGACAATATCTGCCCTGGTGCCTTGAACAAAACCGATAACATCGTTCCGTTCCTGCTGGGGTACCTTGAAGCTGTTCAGCGTGGCATCCAGGTGACCCATAAATGCTTCCCAGTCGCTTTCGCTGATACCCATTCCCTTGTGGGATGTTTGGTTGTCGCGCCCCGTGTATAACATCGGCCCGCCTGCGTTTGCGCAGAGATAATCGACCAACAACTGCTTTTCACGGTTAATGCCGTCCTCACCTCTATGCTGCCAGAAGCGCCCAAGCTGAGTGTCTGCCATCAGGCGCGGTAGAAGATCGTTCACAACAGCGGATATGGCATCATAGCCACCAAGACGTTCATAAAGCGTTTTGTCGGACATGATCAATACTCCTTGCTAGATCGTGGCAGGGTGCAGTTGCGCCCATTATGCACCCTGATTGTTCTTCACTTTCCCCGTTTCTTCGCTGCAGATCGTAACGCCGCAGAATACGCCTTGTTTCCCCAGGCATTCATTTCTTCGCTGTCTTCCAGTGCCTCTTCCGGGGCCTGGTAGTAAGACAGGCTGACCTGTTTGTCTTTTTTGTTATAGGTAAAGGCTTCAAGCCCTTTTGCCTTGAAGTCGTTCTCGCTGTGTTTATCGGCCTTTAGGTAAAGAGTGCTATCCGCGACCAGCGCGAACATTAAATCGTCAATAAAAAGCCCGTGTCCTCCAAACATACGTTTTGCCGCGACCGGACCAAGCGATTGCATGAGTTCGACCACGTAAGCCACAAACTCTTTCTCTGCGTTTATAGCGCTGATGTTTATGCAACGCCTGCCTTGATTTCGGTTTTCGCGCCGTGAATGGCATAACCCTTTTCCTCTATCTGCGCAATGATGTTGTCCTGGTCAAGGGCAGGGTGAGGCTTGCCAGGCGTCAGCTCCAGGCGGGTTCTGAACGGCGATAGTGTCAGAATATCCGGGTCGACCGTATCCGGCAGCTGCAAGCTTGCTATTTTCGTTCCCTTGGGAACTGAAAGGTACTTGGTGCCATTCTTTGTGCTTGTGTAAATATCGATTTTCAATTTCTACTCCTTGACTAAGTGTCATTACGATATTTAAGCTGGATGCCATTCAGGAAATTACGCAGTATCTGGTCTTTACAGGTCCGGTAGTGCTTGTGATCGGGTTTGCGGAAGAACGCGCTTAGTTCGTGCTTGCTGATGTGCACATCAGTCGTCCCCAGAATCCGCAATATATCTTCAGCCTTCAGGTCCAAAGCGATTTTCAGTTTCCTGAAAACGATATTGTTATTCAGTTTCTGCTCCGGTTCGGGCTGCGCCCCGTCTTTTTTGCCTCGCCGCTCATTAATCAGGCCATTAAGGAAAATCGCCAGCTCAACATCACTGCATTCCTGTAATGCGGGGTCATCGTCCTTTTTTAACCAGTCACTGACCTGATCTCGTGTTACCTGATGATCAGCGAGTGCAAATATTGCCATCATTTTCGAGTCGCCAAAATCGAAAATATAGCGGATACGGCGCAAGATATCGTTATTGGTCACTAAAATTATCCCGGTTCAGCAAGTAAAGGTCTTTAGTCTTGCGAGTCATGGTTTTCTGTTGTTTCGCCTGGCTGCAGTGGATAGCAGGTACAGCAGCCCTGAGCCTGCCAATCCGGCCGGGATCGCGATGAACAGGGCAAAATAATAACCCGGCTCATCTCCAAAAATATAATAGACGCCCAGACTCAGGATGACTGCAATAACTACCGCCCCGACCAGAATTGCTGCAATGTTCTTCATCAGGTATTTAGATAACTCTTGCAGCTATTTTAGACCAGAAGCGGGTATTCAACATTGTATTATGTCTTATTCACCTGGTGAGGCAATATTTCAAGAGGGATTATTGTAGCTTCGCTGGACATCCCGGCAATCGCTTTCGCCTCTTCTTGGTTGAGATGCCATATGCTGAACTTCAGCATTCAGTAATGCTTACAGCAAGACCACCTGATTTTGTGCTATTGAGACGTTACTGTGTTTCGCCATCTGTAACATGGCGCCTGCCGATACGATGCAGTTGTTATGTGTTAGCTTCACTAAACCAAATCTCTATTTCAGAAGTTTCTACTTCAAATTTAGCGGCATGCTCTCTGTTTGCCGGTACATGATACCAACCACCTACAGGAATGCGCTCTGTTTTGCCATCCATAGTTAAAATTAACTCTCCCTGTGTAATTACGCCGACATTATCTGTTTCGTGCGTATGAAAACCGATTACTGTGCCTGGAGGGTAAGAAGCGAAGAGAACATCACAGTTCTGCGCTTTCAGTCGATACGCGTCGAAAGGCCCCTCAAACTTCGGTAGGGCGCGTATTTGCTCCGGATAGTGCTTGTTCACATATATCTCCTGCAGGAACACATAACGTCGCAAATTACCGCTTTCGTGAAAATTCGGGCGTCAACTTGTTACTAATTGACAATTTATTTTTCCGCCAATTCCTTTAATGCTTGATTCATTGAATTTAACATTGGAGGAACACCTTTTTCCATCTGTCCACAAAAAATCGGCGCGAGTAATCCCTTAAACAATTCTTTATGGATTAATCGCGTTCCAGAGCTGGTTTCTTCCAATTCGATAATCTTATCGTTAGTGAAAATAAATCCAGCTAACATGTGAGCACGCCAACGTAAGTAATTTGGCGCTTCAAGTTCCGTGATTATTGGATTATATTTTGGGCCATCCTTACCTTCTTCTTTACCAATCATGGTTATCGTGAGTTCTGATCCAACAGAGGCTGTACCATGTGATTGTTTGATAATTGGGCTCCATTCCTGCCAATTATTAATGTCAGAAATGATGGACCAGACTTTTGATGGTGGTGCAGAAATTTCTATTTCAGTTCTGATTTCTTGCAATTTACTTCCTGCAACTGCCAGGTAAATGATGCCGGCACCTACCAACGCTACTAATGTGATAAATATTTTCTTCATATTCTAATTCGACTTTCCAGTTAAATGACCTCATATACAATCTAATATGAAATGTCTTCTTTGGGTTGATGCCTGGCCTTTCCGAGACACATAACTATGATTGGACGGCGTGTGAATATGTGCAAACAGTTTCTATAGCCATATGTTTAGTTTCCATATGTAGTGACTATATATCTATATCTGGTAACTAGAAAGGTATCTCTTTGTCGATCAGGCGTATTTCCAGGCCTGGCTCGACTACTTTTCTGTAGCAGAGGTGCCAGGGTGGCTTTCACATCCATGTGAAATATCTCCGTTGAGTTAAGTGTTCAGGTCGCGGTCATCAGGTCTACGCCAAAGACAAAGGCGATGAGGATATTCAGGATGGTTAGCAGCAGGCTGCCGAAGAAGGCGGCGCCAAAGCCGTCAACTTTTACGCCGGGTGATATTGCTGCTGCCAGCCATAGCATCAGTGCGTTGATGACGAATAAAAACAGGCCGAAGGTGAATACGGTGATGGGTATGGTCAGGGTGATCATTACCGGTCGAACAATGGCGTTGATCAGGCCCAGTAGCAGGGCGACGATGAAGGCTGCCCACCAGGAATCAATTTCAAGGCCGGTGACCATCCTGGCGACCAGCAGGAGCAGTGCCGCGGTGAGTACCAGGTGTACGGCAAGTTCCATCAGGGAAAGTTCAAACATGGTTATTGTGTTTCAGTCGTCGGTGGGTGTTTTTCCATCGTAGCCGACTTTGTCGGGGCGTGATAACTGATTGGCCAGGCGCCGTGTTTTGATGGCGCGGGTTCGGATTTTTTTGCACAGGGATTCGAGCGTGGCGGGGTCAGCGTCGCCGCGTCTGAAACGATTCAGTGCCATGGTGGCGTAGACGGCTATGTCGATCAGGTCGTCGGTTATGGTATTCAGCGTCGACTGGTCAATGATCGGTGGTTCGGCCGGTCGTGTTGCCTGCTCCAGATCCTCATCCAGCAGCTCGTCCCCGCTGGACGCAGCGGGTTCAACATCTTCGATGTCTTCGTGCGCGTTTACCGGCAGCGCACTGCTTCCGGTTCCAGTCCCGTCTTCATCCTTGTCACAGCTCGAGGATGCCGGTGACAGTGGTGTGCGCAGCTCCGATATGTCGGTGTGAAAAGATGCGCGATCCGGGTTGAAACTCAGGCTGTAGATCATCGGCGCGGGCTTCGGGCTTGCGCTGATTCTTCCAGGCCGTGACGACTGGCGACAGGCTGTTAATGGCGAGGAACCCCAGGAAGCCGAAGGGCGTGAGATAAACGGCGCTGATCCACTCCAGGCTCACCAGGTGATCGTAAAGCGTCACCAGCCCGAGCAGCGTCAGGCCACCCATTAGCACCCTGGCGGTGTCTTTCTTGCCGCTCTGGTACTGCCGGTAGGTGGCGTAAGCGGCAAAGGCGAGTGACGCCAGCATGGTAATTTCAACGGCCGTCCACCAGGGACTGATGCTGGGCTGGAGGGTGCTCATGGTCGGCGCGGTATAGAGCAGGCTGCCGGGTGATCCCAGGTTGTTAATCAGGAAGATCAGCCACACGGCGGTGAGCAGGTCGAGCAGCAGAACCGGCTTGTAAGCGGTTCGGAAGGCGATAAACCAGACCACTGCCAGCCACAGCATGATACCCAGGCCGATAGCCAGTTTGCCGGCGGGTATCAGGCTGTCGGGGCTGGGTGGCTGGTAGGCCAGGGCGCTCGCCAGGGCAAAGCCTGCCAGCAGCAGATACAGCAAGCCGAGCTGCAGATTCGGGGACCGGAGCGCACGGTTTCCGGCCAGAAACAGGTGATGGCCACCCGCATACAGGGTCAGTCCGGTGACGATGTAGAGTACGACTGTCAGCATGGTTCGGGTCAGGCCTGGTTCCGGCTAGTTTACTACTTAGGGCTGTTAGCGGTGAGTGCCACGTTTTATTAAGGAATTTCGTGGTTTATCGCCACCATAGAGAAAGTGCCGGAATATAGGTCACCAGCATCAGCCAGACCAGCATGAGGGCCAGAAAGGGCAATGCGGCGCGAAACAGGCTGAGCACCGGCTTTTCGAAGCGCTGGCTGGCAATAAACAGGTTGATGCCGACCGGGGGCGTGGAATAGCCGATCTCCAGATTGGCGAGGAAAATAATGCCCAGGTGTACCGGGTCAATGCCGAAGCGCTGGGCCAGGGGCAGGATCAGCGGCACGATGACCACGATGGCGGAAAAAATATCCATCATCGCGCCTACCGCCAGCAGAAAAAGGTTCAGCAGGATGAGAAACTTCAGCGGCGTGTCTACGCTGTCCTGCATCCAGTCGAGCAAACGCATGGGTAGCTGGGCGTCGATCATCAGGTTGGTCAGGCCCATGGCCACGCCGAGAATAATCAGAATGCTGCCCACCAGTGTGGCGGTGTCGGCGAGCAACGGGACCAGTTGGCTGCGCAGCACAATGGAGCGATGCACCACCGATTCCAGTACCAGTACGTAGAGTGCTGTAAACGCAGCGGCTTCACTGACAGTGACGTAGCCACCGAAAATGCCAACCACGATCAGGATTGGCAGCAGCATATCGCCGCTGGCTTCCTTGCTGGCTCGCCATGCAGTGTGGCGGTGGAAAGCATGGTGTTTCACGCCGAAGCGTGCGCCGGTAATAGCGGCGTAGGTTCCGAGCAAGATCATCAGCACCAGGCCCGGCACAACGCCGGCGACAAACAGGTCATCGATGTTTACGCCGGCGACAACGCCGTACAGCAGAATCGCCAGGCTGGGTGGAAACAGCAGTCCCAGTGAACCGGATGTCGTCAGCAGGCCGAGGCTGAAGCGTTCCGGGTAGTGGACTTTCATCAGCACCGGGTAGAGCAGGCCACCAAGTGCCAGGATGGTGACGCCGGAAGCGCCGGAGAACGAGGTGAAGAACGCGCACGCACTAATGGCGACTACCGCCAGGCCTCCCGGTAACCAGCCCAGCAAGCCGTTGAACAGCCGGATGAGTCTTTGTGGGGCGCCACCGGCCGCAAGTACTACACCGGCGAAGGTGAACAACGGGATGGCGGTCAGGTTGGGGGAGGTTGCCAGGCGGTTGAGTTCAATAATCAGTAACGCAGAGTCCAGGTCACTGTGATAGGCAAACAGCAGACTGCCGGCACCGAGTGCGGTGAACAGCGGTAGCCCGAAGACCGCCAGCAGGATGAGTATGACTACGGCAGGCAGCACGCGTCTTCTTCCTGCCCGATCAGGGTGGCGAGAATAAATTCCAGGGTCAGCAGACAGAAGCCGGTTGGTATGACCAGGCCGACCAGCACCAGCCAGCGTTCATGGTCCGGTGCATACTGCCATTCGTCGAGCCAGTAGCGGATCGCAGCATCGGCCAGCAGCGCGCACACGACTGCGGCAATGGCGCGCAGGGGGCGATACAGGGCGCGCAATTTTGCCGGTGACAGGAAAGTACAACAGACGTCGATCTTGATATGCCGGTTGCGTGAAACAGCCAGCGCGGCACCGAAAAAGGTGACGTACAGGACCAGGTAACGGGTCAGGGTATCGGCACCGGCGAGGCCGCTGTCAAATAAATTGCGTGCGATTATCTGCGCCAGTGCGAGCAGTAACAGCAGCAGCAGGCTGCCGGCGGCCAGCCAGGTTTCGGTCTGGACAAGCAGTTCGCGAAAGCGGTTTAACAATTCAAGGCGCCGTTCTCCGCGTCTGGCCTGACCGGTATTGTTCCAGCAGGTGGCGGGTCTTTTCAAACAGTGGTCCGGGAATGTACTCGCTGGCCACCAGTTCTGCGGCAGCACGATCGCGCACATCAACGAGTACGGGTTCACTCATGCCGGCACCCGGTTCGATGAATTGCATGCCGTGTTGTTTCAGTGTGTTGATGCTTTCAGCGTTATCGATACGCGAGGCGGCGATAAGTTTTTCACCAGCGGCTGTACCGGTTTCGGTGAGGATGGTCTGCAGGTCAGCAGGCAGCTTGTCGTAGAATTTCCTGGTCACTATCAGGCCGCCCATGCCGTTGGTCAACGGTACGCTACTGATATACTTCGTCTTGGTAAACCACTGCAGGGCGATAGCGCCCAGTGGTGGTGCATACACGGTATCGATCAGCCCGGTGGACAGGCTGGTGTAGACATCCATGATCGACAGCGGTACCGGTGATATGCCGCTGGCTTTGAAAAATGCCTTTCCCAGTGGATCGCCTTGCCAGAGCCACACGCGGTGGGTTTTCATGTCTTGCAGAGAACGGATTGGCTCCCGGGAAAACATGTGCACGAAGCCGACTTCCATCCAGCCGAGTAGCGTATAGCCGTTGTCTTTGAAGCCCTGCTTGAACTCGTCGGTGAACTGCTGGCGGATGAAATCAATTTCGTCGGTGTTATTAAACAGGAATGGCAATTCCAGCACGCGCGCCGGCGAATACATGCGACCGATTCCATAGCCGGTGAAAGCGCCGCCCTGAAGCTGGTTGAAGCGCATTTTTTTCAGCACATCGGGTTCGTCACCCTGGACGCCACCGGGGTAGAACTTGAACCCGATCCGGCCGTTGCTTCTGGCCCTGAGATCGCTGTCCCATTCTTCCAGCAGGTTCATCCAGGTGGTGCCGCTGGGTGCCAGCGTGGCGAATTTTATGGTGTATTCAGGTGCCGCGCACAGGTTGCCTGTGAGCAGCAAGAGGGCCGTGAGCAGCCAGGTTCGGGATCGCACTATGGTTATCATTTTCTTGTCCGCTGTGACTAGAACCAGTCATCCTCCAATTCCAGCAACAGGCTCGCCCGGTGGCGTGCAATCTGGTTGGCCAGTGCCATTTCCGGAAAACTGCCGACCGGGTCATTGACGACGCCAGTCAGCAGGTAATTGAACTGGTCGGCATCCAGTTGCTGGCGTTCCAGGTATTCGGCCTGCAGCACATCAACCATTAACAACTTACCATCTGTGACAGCACGCGCTGCAGAAAAGTTTTCCTCTGCGAGCTCGAAGTTACCGCCAAGCATGGGGGTGCGGCCGCCATAGTAGACACCATAAAACAGGTAAACGCCGCCGTAATAGAAGTCCGGCTGCAGTTCCATCACGCGGTGCATCAGGCGTTCAGTACTTGCCAGCTGGGCAATGCGTTCGGGGCTGGTACGGTTCAGGTCAATCTGCTTGGCCCAGCAGGAAGCGGTCCAGAACAGCGCCGGGACAGCATTTCGGTTTATTCGCGCCAGGGCATCGTCGAGTTCGTCGATGCTGGCGCGCGAGAGATCGAGATCCATGCCCAGAGTCTTTAACGCACGTACACCATAGCTGACGCCGCGCGCGTACAGGGCATCTGCACGTTCCGGGTCGCGGGTTTCCACGAAGCCGAAGGCATAGCCATAAAAACCCTGTGCTGCATTAGTCAATAGCACGAGGTTTTCGGGGTCTTCGATAATCAGGCCTTCGATCAGTTTGAGGTTGGCGGGGATAGCTGCCTGGGCAAGCGCCAGGTCGGTTTCCCGGTTCATCGCGTCGATGTTGCCATCCATAATGGACTCCGACGTGCGCGCAACAATTTGTCCCATGCTGCATGCGCCCAGCCAGGGTAGCAGCAGTGCGACAAGGATCAGTCTGCCAGATGTTATTTTCATCCCCATAACCTCCTTTACTTGAACAGCACTTCCAGTATGCGCTGATATATGGTGGATAGCTGATCCAGGTCATCGACTGCCACGCATTCGTTGACCTGGTGGATTGTTGCATT
>CAVWAK010000044.1:0-9700 GCA_963752745.1 uncultured Gammaproteobacteria bacterium | reverse complement strand
ACTACCCATCTGGGTGTTGGCAAGGTCACCGTCTGGGGTAACGATCCAAGTGGTCACAAGGACCAGGCCTGGAAGGTTTGCTACGAAGTCGAAACCGACGGCCCCGGGGTGTTCATTCGCACACATCCGACGTCTGCTTACGTTTGGGCTGACCAGACCAAGCATCCCGAGCCTGAAATTCAGCAGAGCGTGAAAGTCTTTGACAAGAAGACCCGCGAAGTTGTCAAGACGATTCGGGTAACCGAGGAAGACGGCAAGGCTGCGGTTCACATGGAGTTCAACCAGGACGGTTCTGAAGTGTGGGTTTCTGTCTGGAACCGCAAGGATGCCAGCAATCCTACTGGTGAGATCGTGGTTTACGATGCGAAGACTCTTAAAGAGAAGAAACGCATCAAGGGCCTGACCACGCCGACAGGCAAGTTCAACGTCTACAATCGCGTCAATCATGTGACCTGATGGTCGATGTAGAAAACGTCCTTTTAATGTAAGTGAACAGGGCGGGCATGAATTCTTATGCCCGCCCTTTTTTGAGTCGATGTACAGTTGATCAATTCACTAATCGCGAGTATTGATAATGGTTAATCCAAGCAGGAAACCCGGTTTGATGTCACGCAAGGTTCTATTGGGGACCACCGTCGGTGCTGCATTGTTTTTCATGATCGTCGGCGTGATCTTCTGGGGCGGTTTCAACACTGCGATGGAAGCCACCAATACACTGACCTTCTGTATCTCCTGCCATGAAATGGAAGAGAATGTCTTCCAGGAATACAAGAAAACCATTCATTACACCAATAAAAGCGGTGTCCGTGCTACCTGTTCAGATTGCCATGTGCCTGACCCGTGGGTACATAAGGTAGTGCGCAAGGTGCAGGCCAGTAAGGAGGTGCTGCACAAGGTACTGGGTACCATTGATACGCCAGAGAAATTCAATGCCCACCGCCTGGAACTGGCCAGGAATGTGTGGAAGGCGATGAAGACAACTGATTCGCGTGAATGTCGCAACTGCCATGACTTCGGGTCGATGAACCCCGAGAACCAGAAGGGTCGTGCCCGCAAGCAGCACATCAATGCCATGGAAGCGGGCAACACCTGTATCGATTGCCACAAGGGTATTGCCCATAGCAAAGTGCATGACCAGCTCAGTGACGAGGAGCTGGAGGTAATGGAACAACCGGATCCGGCCAACAAGCGCTCGATCCCGCCTCAGTGGCTCGCTTTCATAGAGGAAGAAGCGAACGGTAAGACGGCCAAGCCCAAGGCGCCGAAGCCGGCGGTGGCTTCCCAGCCTGTGGCTGCCACCGTTGCGGAAAAAGAGGAACCGGCGGCCGAAAGTACCACCACGGCGAGTGCCGCTGCGCCGGCTGCGGCAGCTTCGGCATTTGACTGGAGTGGCGTGCCTGAAACCGAGGTTGTGTTCTTCTATCCGGGCCAGTCCTCAATGGAGTGGGTGCTTAACGGGCGTGACCACGGCGGTGCGCGTCCGCTCAAGGCCGGTGACCGCTGCTATGACTGCCATGAAGGGGAAGAAGCAGATATCGGTGAACTGGTGGTATCCGGTGAGAAACTTGAGCCGAATCCTATTCCCGGCAAACGCGGCAGTATAGCGGTGAATGTGCAGGCCGCGCACGACAGTGATTACCTGTATATGCGATTCCAGTGGGAAGATACCGAGCATGCGCCGGCACCCTTTGCCGATGGTGGCAAAATGGATCCGGACAACCAGACAAAACTGGCGGTCATGTTGACCAGCGATGACGAGAAGGTGGAGTTTGCAGAGCGTTCCGGCTGCTGGCAGACCTGTCACCATGATGCGCGCACCATGCCGGATACACCGGATGCCGATACCTTGAGCGCCAGTCCACTGGCGCAGACACTGGATTTCAGTGACGGTGTGACCAAGTATCTGCAGGAAAGCCGTACCGGGATAGAGATCAAGGGTAAGGGCGACAAGCCGCGTGGCGGCTGGGACAAACTCAAGGATGCGACCGAGGTACAGGCCGCCCTGGATGACGGTCAGATCATGGATCTGTTGCGGTTCAATTCGGGCGGTGAATCTGAAGACGGTTATATCCTGTCAGAGCGAGTCATGGCAGGTGGTCAGGGCGTAACTTTCAGCGGTGGGCTTAATGACGGCGTATGGACCGTTGAGATGACACGCAAGCTGAGCTCCGATCAGCCCGGTGATATCAGCATGTCGGTGGGCGAATGGTACAACATAGGCTTCGCCATCCACGACGATTACAGCGATGCCCGCTACCATCATGTATCGCTGGGATTAAAGCTGGGCTTTGACGATGAAGATGCGGAGATCAATGCCGTTGGCAAGTAGCGGCCTGAAGATGCAGATAAGGTAACATGCGCACGGGGTTTGTTATTACAAACCCCGTGTTTATTTATGGTCTTATGAGATCTGAATTCTCCGCGGAACTTGGTTATGCTTGCATCTGGAACGAATTGTTTCAGAGAGGTATCTGTCATGAGGTGGCATGCAATCGGTTTGTTACTGGGGCTCGGGATGGTCAGTCCGGGCGCTGTGGCCGGCGAGGATATCCAGCCAGTCATTATCAAGGATTTCAAATTCATACCGCAGGAGATAACTGTCAAACGCGGTGAGACTGTGCGCTGGGAGAATCACGAAAAGCGGCAATACCACAGCGTATGGTTCGAGGCGTCCGGAGAGCCGGAGCCGGACTATTTCTTCCCGGAAGAATCCGATGAACGGACGTTCGACACTGCCGGCAGTTTCCCTTATCGTTGCGGCCCACATCCGAGAATGACCGGGATAGTTCACGTGACCGATTGAATCGATAACGAAAATAATTACCACGTAGGAGCGGCCCCATGGCCACGGTAGCCTGGGTTAATCGCGGCCATGGGGCCGCTCCTGCATAACGATACATTTCAAACTTATGCAAACAGACTCTTCACACATGCATTTCAGACGAATAAAGATCGTATGTTTAACGCTGTCTGCTTTGTCTATGACAGTGACCCAGGCGGTAGCGGGGGACATTGAAGTAACGACGCTGTACAAAGCCCACTGTGCCGAATGCCATGGCGAAAAGCGCCTGGGAGGTATGGGGCCGGCACTGTTACCCGGGAACCTCAAACGCTTGCGCCAGAAGGCGGCTATTGAAACGATCAGCAGTGGTCGCGTCGCTACCCAGATGCCGGCCTTTGCCGACAAGCTGAGTGAGGCAGAGATCAAATCGCTGGCCGAGTATGTCTATACGCCGCCTGAAGTTAAGCCGGTCTGGGGTCTGCCTGAGATCAATGCCACCCACATCATTCATAACCGGGAAAGCGAACTTGCGGATAAACCGGTCTTTGAAACGGAAGATCTTCTCAACCTGTTCCTGGTGGTGGAACTTGGCGATCACCATGTGACCCTGCTGGATGGCGATCGCTTTGAGCCTATCCACCGTTTCAAGTCACGTTTTGCACTGCACGGGGGGCCGAAGTATTCACCGACGGGCCGCTTTGTCTATTTTGCCTCGCGCGATGGCTGGATCAGCAAATACGATATCTACAATCTCAAACTGGTGGCTGAGATCCGCGCGGGTATTAACACCCGTAATCTGGCCATTTCGGCCGACGGCCGTTATGCCATGGTCGCAAATTATCTGCCGCATACCCTGGTATTACTGGATGCACGCGACCTGACGCCTATCAAAACTTATTCGGTCGAAGACGGCAAGGGCAAGACTTCACGTGTCAGCGCGGTCTATACAGCACCACCGCGCAACAGTTTTATCGCGGCACTCAAGGATATCCCGGAAGTCTGGGAGATATCCTACGAAGATGAACCCCCCATGGGTTTCGGCAGCTGGGTGCATGATTACAAAAAGGAATCCGGTGAAAACCTCAAACCCGAACCGTTCCCGGTGCGCCGTATCCAGGTTTACGACTACCTGGATGATTTTTTCTTTGACCAGGACTATGTCTCATTGATCGGCGCTTCACGCGAAGGCAAAGGCCAGGTGGTGAACTTGGATGTGGGTCGGGTGCTGGTACAGGACCTGGATTTGCAGGGGATGCCGCACCTGGGTTCGGGCATCACCTGGGAATACAAGGGCAGGCAGGTGCTGGCAACCCCAAACCTGAAGGAAGGCAGTGTAACGGTAATCGATATGGATTCATGGGAGACGATCAAGCGCATTGACACGCTGGGACCGGGTTTCTTCATGCGCAGTCACGAGAAAACGCCGTATGCCTGGGTAGACGTCTTTTTCGGTCCCAACAAGGATGCTGTACACGTCATCGACAAACGCACCCTGGAAATCGTAAAGACGTTAAGGCCGGCGCCCGGAAAGACAGCTGCGCACGTGGAATTTACACGCGATGGCAAATACGCTTTGCTGAGTATCTGGGATAATGACGGCGCCGTGGTGATTTATGATGCGTCTACTCTGGAAGAGGTCAAGCGCCTGCCCATGAACAAGCCATCGGGTAAGTATAACGTCTACAACAAAACCCGCTATTCAGCAGGCACCAGCCACTGACGGGACTACGGTTGTGAGATTTGGCCTGGTAAAAGACTAACGGTCATTCAATGCAGGAGCGGCCTCATCGGCCGCGATGCTTGATCGGGCATAATCGCGACGAAGGACGCCGCTCCTGCTGAATGCCACCCGGGCTCACGGGTTTTCCTGGTGGGCCTTTACCTGGCGCCTTTTCCAATCAGGAAGTCGCTGTACTGCTTGTCGGTGCCGTTGATGTGGTTGATCAGCCAGCCCTGGAGGAAACTCAGGGCGTTGTTCATGGCACGATCCTGATCCTGCTCGTACTCGGCGAGGACTTCTTCGACTTTGGCAATCATCTTCCTGTGCAGGGCTTTGTGCGGTTCAATTTCCGGGTAATCGTATTGTGCCATCAGGCCTTCTTCATACTCGAAATGCGTCTTGGTGTAATCCACCAGTTCATCCAGTGCCTCGCGCTCGAATTCTTCGCCGGTGGAGTAGTCCACGGCTGTCTGCAACTGGTTGATCAGGCTAACCAGTTTCCTGTGTTGCGAGTCAATGGATTCGATGCCTACGTTGTACTCGTCTTTCCACTCAATGAAATGTCGTGAAGACATTCGGCGATGAACGAACGGGATGACCAGGAGCAGCGCTACCAGCGCCCAGGTCAAAGGACTGGTCGGGCCCGCCATTAGCCCCAGAATTACTGCGGTAACCAGTGTCAGAATAAGCAGCGCAACGCCGAACATGCTCATGTGTCGGTTCATGAGATCAACCCTTGAATAACAGACGATTTAGACAGCCTAATGGATAACTCATCCTATGGCTATCACCGGTGCATAGTGTCTTCGATTACCCTCATATAAACCCTTGACCTATGTCAAGGACAGCAAAAAAAGCTGCCGCCAATATGAGCTCACGATGCTGCAGGGCCGGGGGGCATGTGTCACGGCAGCAGAATACTTGGGAGACATCGGTTGGGAATGCAAACAAAAATCTACCTGGTTGGGGCTGGGCCCGGTGATCCGGACCTGCTCACGGTAAAAGCGCAACGCCTGATCCAGGAAGCAGACACGGTTGTTTATGACCGGCTGGTATCGAATGAAATCCTCAGCCTGATCCCCGCTACGGTATCACGTGTGTACGTCGGCAAGGCAACCAACCGCCATACGCTCAGCCAGCAGGAAATCAATGCACTGTTGGTGGACCTGGGCAGGAAGCGTCAGCGTGTCGTGCGCCTGAAGGGTGGTGACCCTTTCATTTTCGGCCGCGGTGGCGAAGAGGCGCTGGCGCTGGCACGCAACGATATCCCGTTTGAGGTAGTGCCGGGGATCACCGCGGCACAGGCCTGTGCCGCTTATGCGGGTATACCCTTGACCCATCGAGGTCTCGCCCGGAGTGTGCAATTCGTAACCGGGCATTGCAAAGATAACGAGGCGCTGGTGCTGGACCAGGCTGCACTGTCAGATCCCGAGCAGACACTGGTTGTTTACATGGGCCTTGCCAACCTGCCACAGATCGTTCGTGATCTTGTTGAGGCTGGCCGGCCGGAGGATACCCCGGCAGCGATTGTCGAGCGCGGTACGACCTCGCGCCAGCGGAATATCGTTACCACCATCGGTGAATTGCAGCAGGCTGTTGAGCGCCATGCAGTCGTATCGCCGGCCATGCTGATTATCGGCCCGGTCGTTTCACTGGCAGAGGAGCTGGACTGGTTTATGCCATGGGCACAGGAAATGGAACTCAAATATGCCTAAGGCACTTATGTTCATCACCCTGTGTGCATTAATGACATCTGCCACGGCCGAAGCTGTTACCGCGGAGCGCCAGACCGAGTTGCGTAATCTTGTCCACCAGGATTGTGGTTCGTGTCACGGCATGCGTTTGACCGGCGGGCTGGGCCCGGCATTAACGCCCCAGGCACTACAAGGCAAAAATCACGAGTTTCTGTTTGTGACCATCAGTGAAGGGCGGCACGGAACGCCTATGCCGCCGTGGCGAATGCTGCTCACCGAACAGGATATTAACTGGATCGTCGACTACCTGAAAACGCCGGAGGCAAGACCGTGAGGCCATTTTTTGCGGCAACCCTCGCATTAATTTTTGTAACCGGTGCCATGGCCACAGAGCTGCGTGGCACGGGTGATCTGGGTGTTGTAGTGGAACGGGCCGACGGCAAGCTGCTGGTGGTGGAACACAGCGGCAACAGTCGGCTGGCCGAGATCGAGGGTCTTGGTGATCTGTCCCACGCTTCCGTGGTGTTCTCGCGCGACCAGCGTTATGCCTATGTGTTCGGTCGGGATGGTGGCCTGACCAAGGTCGATATACTGAAAGGCCGTATCGTGAACCGGGTGATGCAGTCCGGTAACAGTATCGGTGGCGCCATCTCACAGGATGGGAAGTGGGTTGCAGTTTCCAATTACGAACCGGGTGGGGTGCGCGTGTTCGATGCAGCTACCCTGGAAATGGTCGCTGATGTCCCCGCTGAGTATGCGCCGGGCAAGTTCTCCAAAACGGTGGGCCTGGTAGATGCGCCCGGCAACCAGTTTGTGTTCAGCCTGTATGACGGTGACCAGATCTGGCTCATGGATATGATGGATCCGCGCAAGCCGCGTATTAAACGTTTCGAAAATATTGGCAGGGCGCCTTACGATGCGCTGGTCACACCGGACGGGCGTTACTACATCGCCGGCCTGTTTGGCGAGGACAGCATGGCGCTGCTGGATCTGTGGCATCCGGAAAAAGGTGTACAGAAAATATTGAAGGGTTACGCTGAACACGATGACAAACTTCCGGTATACAAGATGCCACACCTTGAAGGCTGGGCAATTGCCGGCAACAAGGCGTTTGTCCCCGCGGTCGGGCAACACAAGGTTATTGTGGTTGACACCGATAAATGGCAGATACTGGATGAAATCGATGTGCACGGTCAGCCAATTTTCGTCATGGCACGTCCTGATGGTCGCCAGATCTGGGTGAATTACGCGCACCCTGATAATGATACCTTGCAGGTGATCGACGCTGAATCACACCAGATCATCAAGACACTGAAGCCCGGGAAAGCAGTGCTGCACATGGAATTTACCCCGCGTGGCGAGAATGTCTGGGTATCGGTGCGTGATGATGACCGGATCGATGTCTACGATACGAGTACCCTGGAGCGCGTGAAGTCGCTTCCGGCATTGAAACCGAGCGGTATCTTTTTCACCAACCGCGCACACGAAATTGGCCTGTAACTATGGAAGTCATGATTGAAAAACTGCTTAACGACTTTCAGCGTAACTTTCCATTGGAGCCGATGCCGTTCAAGCAGATCGCCCGCTATCTGGATACCAGTCCCGAGCGGGTTCTGCAAACGCTGAAGGACTTGCAGGCAAAGGGTGCGGTAAGCCGCGTGGGTCCGGTATTCCGGCCCAATACCGTGGGTGCCAGCACGTTGGCAGCGATGTCTGTGCCGGCGGACAAGCTGGACAGTGTTGCAGAAATTGTTAACCAGTTTCCACAGGTCAATCACAACTACGAGCGCGAACATAGTTACAACCTGTGGTTTGTAGTCACAGCCGAAAACGGTTCAGTGCTGGAAGAGACGCTCAGACAAATTCAGCTGGAATGCGGCTACCGGGTGCTTTCACTGCCGTTGGTGAAGGATTATCACATCGATCTGGGTTTTCGCATGAACCTGGATCATCAGCACGATATTGTTGAGGCATCAGCGAGGCGTAGCGAGCCTGAAAAACATTCTGAGCGTGAAATACTGTTTGGCAATGCAGAAGACCTCATTGAAGTTATTCAGGGCGGTTTGCCGTTGGTTGCACGGCCGTATCAGGCGATAGCGGATCGCCTGGGTTGTTCTGAACAGACTGTGATCGACAAGCTGCGCGACATGATCGATGCCGGCATCATCAAGCGACTCGGGGTTGTGGTTCGTCATCATGAGCTGGGTTACCGCGCCAATGCCATGGTTGTGTGGGACGTGCCCGATGAACAGGTCGATGAACTGGGGCGCCAGTTGGGGCATCAGGACTGCGTGACCTTGTGCTACCAGCGTCCGCGACGCCTGCCTGACTGGCCGTATAATCTGTTCTGCATGGTTCACGGCCGCGATCGTGATGATGTCCTTGAATGTATTACGCGTATGGTGGATGGGCTTGGCCTGGATGCTATTCCGCGTACGGTATTGTTCAGCGGTAAGCGGTTCAAACAACGCGGCGCGCGATACCGGGGCTGTCTGAATGGATGAGCTTGACCGACGGATCATCAACCAGTTGCAGGGAGGCTTTCCGGTTTGTGAGCGCCCGTTTCGGGAAGCGGCAGAAAATCTGGGTACCACGGAAAGCGAACTGATAACGCGGATACGGTGTATGCTGGACGATGGATTGTTAACGCGTTTCGGCCCTTTGTTTCATGCCGAGAACATGGGAGGGGCCTTGAGTCTGTGTGCCATGACGGTGCCTGCCGAAAACTTTGATGAAGTGGTAGAACAGGTTAATGCTTTCCCCGAGGTTGCGCATAACTACCAGCGTGATCATGAAATGAATATGTGGTTTGTGCTGGCGACGGAAACACCGGATCAGCTTGTTGAGTGCTTGCAGAAGATTGAAAACACTACTGGCATCCCCGTGTTCAACCTGCCCAAGAAGGAAGAGTTCTACGTAGGGTTACACTTTAAGGTGTAGAACATGAGTATGGATGCTGACAATCTGGCGCAGCTGGACAGGCGCATTGTACTGGCAACCCAGGCTGGACTGCCGCTGGATGCCAGGCCGTATCATTGGCTGGCCTCCGAACTTGGCGTGGAACCCGATGTGCTGATGGAGCGTTTCCGCGTCATGCTGAATGAAGGGCGTATCCGTCGTATCGGCGTGGTGCCGAACCATTACCGGCTGGGGTACTCGGCTAACGGAATGTCAGTCTGGGATGTGCCGGACGAGGATATCAAGGCTATTGGCAAGCAGGTCGGGGAGCTGGATATAGTCAGCCACTGTTATCACCGGCCCAGGCATCTGCCCGGTTGGCCCTATAACCTGTTCGCCATGGTGCACGGACGCAGCCAGGAAGAGGTGCGTGGCAAGGTAGTAAAAATCGCGCAGTTGCTTGGCGACAAGGCGCGCCAGCATGATGTGTTGTTCAGTACGCGCATACTGAAAAAAACGGGCTTGAGAATCGGAGGTTAGTACTGATGTTCCGGATATCACAATACATGCAGGAACTAGCAATACGTCGTAGTCAAGCGCTGACAT
>CAVWAK010000043.1:0-9977 GCA_963752745.1 uncultured Gammaproteobacteria bacterium | reverse complement strand
CGACTACGTGCTTGCTTCCGTCACTGCCCGGATTATAAATATACACATAGTCCCAGCGTTCGGCATGGAACGGGTCGATCAGCATGGGTGCCCCCAGAATAAACTGCACCTGGCGTTTACTCATGCCAACACGCAACTGGTTCACCATTTCCTGGTTGACCACATTACCCTGCTGAATATCGATCCGATAGACAAACGGCAGACGGTTGACTACCGGGTCGCTGGAGCAGGCTGCAAGGAAAAGACTTGCAATTACGCTAATTGAAGTGAGAAGCTTTCGCATCAAGAACTGCATCACTATATCCGTCGATCGGACGGCATGATAACTGAAACAGGCCGGCTTTAATACGGCTTACGGGACGTGGAAAAATGGAATCCAGCGAGTTGCGCAAGGTTGGCCTGAAGGTCACTTTGCCGAGAATGAAAATCCTCGAAATTCTAGAAACCAGCGATACGCGGCACATGAGTGCCGAAGATGTCTACAAGGTGCTGCTGGAGGCTAATGAAGAAATCGGCCTGGCTACGGTCTATCGGGTGCTTACCCAGTTCGAGGCCGCGGGCCTGGTGTCGCGCCACCACTTTGAGGGTGGTCACTCGGTATTCGAAATGAACGAGGGGCACCACCACGACCATATCGTCTGCAATCAGTGTGGCAAGGTCGTGGAGTTTGTCGAGGAAACCATCGAACGTTGTCAGGAAAAAGTGGCCAAGAAGGAAGGCTTCAGCATTCGTGACCATTCCCTGATTATCTACGGGGACTGCACCCGCAAGAGTTGCCCGGAACTCAAGACCGGAAAATAAGTGCCCATGAGGTGATGAAGGGGGTCAGTGCGTGCTGAGCCCGGCTTCGTCGCTCTGTGGTGCCATCAGCAGCATTTCCTGAGCGTGTCGCAATGTTGAATCGGTGATCTTCTGGCCGCCAAGCATGCGTGCAATCTCATCGACTCTCTGTGCCTGGGTCAGGCGTTCTATGCCGGTGCGGGTGGTATTGCCGTCAGTCTGCTTTTGAACCTGCAAGTGGTTGTGTGCCTGTGCAGCGACCTGTGGCAAATGTGTGACGCAGAGTACCTGGTGATGCACGCCGAGTGTTTGCAGTTGCTGGCCGACAGTTTCAGCGACGGCGCCGCCGACACCGCTGTCGACTTCGTCAAAAATCAGCGTGGGGATGGCTGTGTCCTGCGCGGCGACTACCTGGATAGCCAGACTCATACGGGAAAGTTCGCCACCTGAAGCGACTTTGCGCAGATCCTGCAGCGGTTGGCCGGGGTTGGCGCTGACCAGGAAATCTATTTGGTCAGTGCCGTGCAGTGACAGGCCGTCGCTCGCGGTGTCTGTGACCTGAATTTCAAATCGCCCGCCCTGCATGCCTAACGCCTGCATGGCCTCACCAACCTGCCTGGAGATACTGGCAGCCGTTTTGACGCGCTTGTTGTGGAGTTGCCGGGCGGTTTTGCGGTAGCGTTGTTCCAGGTCTGTTTGCTCTTTTTCCAGTGCGTCGAGTTTCTGATCTGCCTGCTCGAGATTGATGATGTTGTTTTTCAGGCGCTCATGGTAGGCGGGTAACTGTTCGACTTCGATACGGTGTTTGCGTGCTGCGCTGTGCAACGCATCGAGGCGCTGTTCCACCCACTGCAGGCGTTCCGGATCGAGTTCGAACTGTTCAGCGCAACTGCGCAGTTGGTCAATACCTTCCTGCATCTGGATAAGTGCCGAATTAAACAGTTCACCGGCATCCTTGAGTGCTGGTTCGACATCAGCCAGAGAGGCAAGGTCATCCACGGCTTTGCCCAGAAGGCTGTGCGCCGAGCTGTCCTCTTCATAAAGACGCTGCAGGTGGTTGTTGCAGGTTTCGATCAACTGCCCGGCATTGGACAGACGTGCCAGTTCGGTATGTAACTGTTCACTTTCATCTTGCTGCGGCGCCAGTGCATCCAGTTCCTGCGCCTGGAAATTAAGAAATTCCAGCCGGGTGTTGCGATCCTGGTCATCGCCGACCAGTTCATTAATGGCTTTGCGCGCAGCATGCCAGTCACGGTGTACGGCTTGCAGGCTGGCCAGCAACTTGCCGTGCTTGCCGTGATTATCAAGCAGGTTGCGTTGCAGGTCGCGGCGCAGCAGTGACTGATGTTCGTGCTGGCCGTGGATATCGACGAGGTGTTCCCCAAGTTCACGCAGGGACGCTACGGGCACCGATGAGCCGTTAATGTAGGCGCGTGAGCGACCTTCGCGGCTGATCACGCGACGCAACTGACAGTCTTCGCTGTTATCCATGTCGTGATCGCGCAGCCAGTTGCTGGCTGGCTGGCAGTGGCTGACATCGAACTCGGCGCTGATTTCAGCGCGTTCCTGTCCATGGCGGACGCTGGTGGCATCAGCCCGGTCGCCCAGCAACAGGCCCAGCGCATCAAGCAGGATGGACTTGCCAGCGCCGGTCTCCCCGGTGAGTGCGCTCATGCCCGGGCTGAAGTCGATCTCCAGATTATCAACAATCGCAAAGTCGCGAATGTGCAGGTTCAGCAGCATCAGGGTTGCTCTGCCCAGCGCAGCTTTTTACGCATGATCTCGAAATGGTCGTGTTGCTGTGGATGTATCAATCGTAATGGTTTGGATTTTCGTTCGATGCGCACAATGTCACCAGCGATCAGTTCAAAGTTCACCTGGCCATCACAGGTGATTTGTGCCTGCCTGCTGTCATCACCGTGGACCAGTACTTCGATACTGGACTTGTCGCTGACCACGATGGGTCGGTTACTCAATGTGTGAGGACAGATGGGCACCAGCACCAGCGCGTGCAGTGCAGGATCGATAATCGGTCCGCCGCCGGACAGTGCATAGGCGGTTGAGCCTGTCGGCGTGGAAACGATCAGGCCGTCCGCACGCAATGAATTCAGGAAGCGCCCATCGATACGCGTGTCCAGGTCGATCATGCGGGCAATATCCCATTTGTGGACGACCACGTCATTGAGGGCATCGCTCTCACTGATAAATTGCCCTTCACGGATCACCTGGGCATGCAACAGGGCACGTTGTTCTTCCTCAAAGTTGCCAGCGAGTATCTCGTTCAGACGCTCGCACATTTCGTTAGGTGAGACGTCGGCAAGAAAGCCGAGGCGGCCGAGGTTGATGCCGAGCATGGCAACGCCTGATTCGACCAGGCTGCGGGCAGCGCTCAGCATGCTACCGTCACCCCCGACGACAATAACCAGGTCACAACGTTCGCCAAGTGCCTGGCGTTCCAGTACCGGGGCTTCCGGGGTATCAAAGTAGGCGGCGGCGCTGGTATCGAGAATCACTTCACAACCGCGTTTCGACAGGTCGCTGGTCAAGGTGGTCAGGGTGCTGGCAACGTGTGAATCGCCGGGTTTGCCTATCAGGCCGATGGTCTTGAACGCTTGAGTCATGATGCGGCTATGCTAGCGGTTCGCGGGCATTGCGCCAACTCAATTTTTACGTCTGCTCGACGGTCAGTGGAAAAACAACCGGCGACGAAGTAATACGGGGTCTCAGGCGGTTCTCAGGCAGCGACGGCGAAGCAGCGCCGGTATATGGTCAGCTGGCACTGGTGTCGAGAACAGAAATCCCTGAATGATATCGCAGTCCCGTTCGGCAAGTATGCCCAGTTGCTCTTCGGTTTCGATGCCTTCTGCTACCACGCTCAAGTGCAGAATATGCGCCATGGCGATAATAGCCGCCACGAGTTCCGAGCTTTCTTCGGTGGTGCCGATAGTCTGTATGAAGCTTCTGTCGATCTTGAGAGTGTCGATGGGGAAGCGGTGCAGGTAACTGAACGACGAATAGCCCGTGCCAAAATCATCCAGCGCAATGCCGACGCCCAGTTCCTTGATGGCCGTCAGATCCTTAACCGCACGGTCCGGGCTCTCCATGATGGAGCTTTCGGTAATTTCGATTTCGAGCAGGCTGGGGGCGATCTTGTTGCGCAGTAGTGCAGTACTGACGATTCGCGCCAGGTCCTGCTTGCCGAACTGTTGTCCGGAGACGTTCACAGAGACCTGTATGCCGGGCAAGCCGGCATTCTGCCATTCGCGACTTTGTCGGCAGGCTTCATTAATCACCCATTCGCCGATACTCAATATGAGGCCGGTTTCTTCGGCTACAGGGATGAATACGCCTGGCGGGATACGGCCCTCGTTGGGATTCTCCCATCGAAGCAATGCTTCCAGGCCGACGATTTCTCCGCTTGTTGTGTCTACCTGGGGTTGGTAAAACAGGCACAGCTCTTCGTTTTCCAGCGCCTTGCGCAGTTTGTTTTCCAGCGCCAGCCTTTCGTGCGCCAGCACGTTCATGGATTGCAGGTAAAACTGGTAATCGTTTTTGCCCTGTTCCTTGGCGTGGTACATGGCGATATCAGCATTCTTGGTCAGGGTTTCCGCATCGTGTCCATCAGTCGGGTACAGGGTAATGCCGATACTGGCACCGATATAGAATTCATGGTCTTCCACGCTAAAAGGCTCGGCCAATATTGCCAGCAGGCGGGAGGCCAGTTTGCTGGGCGCATGTGATCCGCTGATGTCCGGTATAAGCACGACAAATTCATCGCCACCCAGGCGGGCAAGAATTTCGTCAGGAACGCCGGCGTTGCTGATACGAGCCACATAGTCGGCCTGGCGCAGGCATTCGGACAATCGATCGGTCACCTCCTGAAGTAACACGTCGCCCGCTTGATGGCCGAGTGTATCATTCACCCGTTTGAAATCATCGATATCAAGAAACAACAGCGCAAACTCTTTGTCGTGACGCCTGGCGTCGGCGAGCACCTGGTTCAGGTATTCCCCGAACATGGCACGATTGGGCAGGCCGGTTAGCGTGTCATGGTAGGCAATGAAACGAATCTGCTCATCGGATTTCCTGAGGTTGCCAGCCATCTGCTCAAAGGCGGCTGCAAGCTCACCGATTTCATCTGCCGAATTCAGTGTGTTTTCTATATCAAGTTGTCCGCGGCCGATGTGCTTGGACATTTTCTGAAGTTGCTGGACCGGTCGGATGATAAAATGCTCCAGTGAAAAATACAGCGCTGTCGTCGTCAGTAAGATTGTGAGCAGGGTGATGGCGGCAATGATGAGCGCCAGTTTCATACTGCCCGCGCGCAAATCGGCTTCCGGCAATACGGCGGTCAGGTACATTTTGGGAAGAATTTTCGTACCCATGAAGTAAACCGACTGACCATTCAGTTTACCGTGAACAGGAACCTGCTTGTCTGATGCCGCCAGGATATTCTTCAGGGTTGACGGCGCCAAACTGTCCGCAGACGGGCTGTTTCCGGTATTAAAGTACGCATTGGCGCGCAGGTCGGTCGCTAGCAGGAATCCGTTGCGGCCAATAATCCGGGTTTTCAATGTATGCCGGATATCCTGCAGACTAATCGTAATTGCAAGATATGCGCGCAGCGAGGGTGAGACCCCTATTGGGTCTACCGCCGGGTCGCGAAGTATCAGTGGTTTGCCGACAAACAACGAATCTTCGTTATTGTCAGGATTGTTAAACACCTGCGTAGTGGTCGAGGCGCCATTGTCGTGCATGGCCTGGAAAACAGGATTACCGGCTTCTTCGTCAGTGGTGTCCTCGATCTCCAGGTTGACCTGGCGCATGTCCTCGTAACCGTCGGGCAGTATGATGCGGATTTCGTAGTAATCCGGGAAGGCATTCTGGAAACCGTTGAAGACTCGCAGCAAGGGGTTCAGCATAAGTGTATAGCGGTCGCCTTCGTCCGCAGTGAGTACGTACTTCTGCACCGTGGCGTGACTGGAAAACAGTTTGATGTTTGCCGTGGCGGTCGTGAGCAGGGTTTCAGCCTTACTTTTGAGCCGGTTGATAGCAGAATACATTTCCTCAAAAGCCTTTTCTTCGGAAACGCGTTGCAATTCCCCATAGGCGATCCAGCCCATCGTGACCAGTGGCACGATAGTCAATGGCAGCAGCATTAACAGGATTTTTAGGCGGAGCTTCACGATGAGTACTGCTGGTCGCTGCTGCCTACTTCAGGACTTTGGATATGGCAAGATTTCGCTTTTTGGTTGCGCGCGGCGGCAAGGGATTATGAAACTCCGAATTTGACAGGGCTTCCTTGGCCGGGTAGATCACCGGGTCTTCCAGGAACTCGGCTGGCAGGAGCTTCTCGGCTGCCTTGTTCGGTGTCGCGTAATAGACATATTCCGCCATTTGTGCAGCATTTTCGGGCTCGTTGATGAAGTTGATAAAAGCATAAGCCAGGTCTTTATTCATCGAGCTCTGCAATACCACGAGATAATCCACCCAGATGTTGCCGCCTTCTTTGGGCAGGACATACTCGATATTTTCGTTGTGTTCCTGCACCATCAGTGCATCACCGCTAAACAGCAAGGCGGCAACCACGTCACCCGAGACCAGTGCGGACTCTTCACTTAACGCCAGGTAGTTGTAGCTTTTTACATACGGTTTCTGCGCCAGCAGCAATTTCGTGGCGGCTTTGATTTCCCCGGCGTCAGCGGTGTTTGCGGAATAACCGAGCGCTTTCAGCGCTACGGTCATAAGGTCGCGGGATGACTCGACCATGGCGATCTTGCCGCGCAATGATTCATCCGGCTGCAGAATATCCATCCAGCTTGTTAGCGGAGCGCTTACCAGGTCGCTGCGATAAGCGATACCGGTGGTGCCCCAGAAGAACGGAACCGCATAACTATGCGCTGCCGGGAAGGCTTTCACCCAGTGTTGATCGATATGTTTGAAATTCGGAATCTGCTCCAGGTCCAGTGGCGCCAGCCAGTTGCGTCGCTGGTAGGCATCAATTGCGGGGCCGCTGGCCATTACCAGGTCGTAACCACGGCCATCGTTGTCCAGCAGCATGTCGTCGCGCAGGTCATCGCTTTCGAAGTAGACCTCCTTGAGCTTGGCGTTGTATTCCTGTTCGAATTTGGCGACCAGTTCCGGGTCGAGGTATTCAGACCAGTTGAGCAGTACCAGGGTGCGCTGCGGTGACGGCAGGGTCTTTTCTACGGCTAAAACAGGTTGGCTAGAAACTGCGACGAATGTGAGCAGGATGGCTAACAGATTTCGATAATTCATGAATAACTGGCCTCTAATTTTGCAAATGTTTATGTGAACTGCTTCACAGATACAGGTCCTCGGTCAGGTTATCGGGCCTTTATATAGATGCTTGAGTAGACGGATGGGCTGTATTCGTTGGCTGGTGTCTATCAGGTGACTGTTATTCCTTGTGTTTTCCTCGTGGCAGGTGGCTGTACCAACACCTCGGTTCAAGGAGCCTAAGGGGTAAATGCCAGTCCCGCTTTAGCACTCGTTGCGATAGAGTGCTAAAGCGGGTAAATTGCCGACTTCACTACGTATCCGGTACTGTTTTGAACGAACTCACTGAACGTGCCCAGCACTTGTTGAAGGCCCTTACCGAGCGCTATATCCGCGAGGGTCAGCCCGTGGGGTCGCGTACCCTGGCGCGTGATGCGGGCATGCAGTTGAGTCCGGCGACTATCCGTAACGTAATTGCCGACCTGGAGGATCTGGGTCTGGTCAGCTCGCCACACACTTCGGCAGGGCGAATACCCACGGTGCAGGGATACCGCCTGTTTGTTGATACACTGCTGACCGTCAAGCCGCTGGAGCACTCGGTTGTCGACTCGCTCAAGCAGTCTCTGGGGACGGATATACAAACCGCAGGGCTGGCTGAGACTGCCTCGGCCCTGTTGTCAGACGTCACCCAATTAGCGGGTGTGGTGACGCTGCCGAAGAGTGAGCATCCCTCCTTGCAGCGGGTTGAATTCCTGCCCTTGTCGGACAAGAAAGTGCTTGCGGTTCTGGTCATTGATGACAAGGAAGTGCGGAATAGCATTCTTCAGACGGAGCGCAACTACAGTGCTTCGGAACTACAGGAAATTTCAAATTATCTGAACGAACAGTTTGCTGGTAAAGAGCTGCAAACAGTGCGCTTGAAGCTGCTTGCAGAACTGCGCGAAACACGTGAAAGCCTGGACCGCATGATGGCTACCGCCCTGAATATGGCTGATCAGGTGCTGGGCAGTGCAGAGCGTGGTAGCGACTACGTGCTGGCCGGACAAACCAATCTCATGGAGTTTGACGAGCTGTGTAATGTGAGCACTCTCAAACACTTGTTCGAGGCTTTTAATGAGAAACGGCAGATCCTCGGTCTGCTGGACCAGTGCGTGGAAAACGACGGGGTGCAGATATTCATCGGTGAAGAGTCCGGTTACCAGATGCTCGATGAATGCAGTCTCGTAACTGCGCCGTATTCCGTCGATGGCCAGGTGGTTGGTGTGCTGGGCGTGATTGGTCCAACGCGCATGGCCTATGAGCGTGTCATACCGATTGTTGACGCGACGGCGCGAATACTCAGTGCGGCCTTGAATCCCAGGGAATAGGCCGCATATAAAGCAACGCGTGGTGTTCGGTTATCGGAGCGGCGCAGATAAACTACTTTTATAATATATTGTAACTATATAATAATTATAGTTATAATATTTAAGTAATGTATTTGGTTGTCAGCGGTGCTGATGTTCGCAATGTTATGCATAGCTGAAGAATTTTCGAAAAACTTTTTAGAGGTTATCAATGAGCAACGAGGAAAAGGTGGCACCGGAAGATATGCTGGATGCTGAGCAGGAACTGCCAGAGGAAGCGAGTGATGCGGATGGCGTAACGCAAGATCCGGAAGAGCTGCACGCCTTGTTAACCGACGCGCGTTCCAAGGCGGATCAGCACTGGGATCAGTGTCTGCGCCTACAGGCGGACATGGAGAACCTGCGCAAACGTAACGAGCGTGATCTCGCCCACGCCCACAAGTTTGCACTGGAGAAGTTTGCCAACGCGTTGCTACCAGTAAAAGACAGCCTGGAAATGGGCTTGCTTGCCGCGGTGGAGAACGCTGACGTGGCCAAGCTGGTGGAAGGCAGCGAGCTGACCCTGAAGATATTTACGTCGGCTATGGAGAAATTTAATATCAATGAAATCAGCCCATTGAATGAAAGATTTAATCCAGAATATCATGAGGCCATGTCCATGCAGGAGCGCGATGACGTGGCGCCCAACACCGTGGTGACGGTGGTGCAAAAGGGGTACACCCTGAATGACCGGCTGATACGTCCGGCCATGGTGATCGTCTCCAGGGGTGGGGCTGCGCAGCAAATTAATGAACAGGCTTGAAATATCCGGGTGCGGCCCCATCTAAGTGGCAGCTGAACATCAATACAGAATTTGAAAATTTGGGAGACTAGGTAACATGGGCAAGATTATCGGAATTGATTTGGGAACCACCAACTCCTGCGTCGCAGTGATGGAAGGTGGTGAGCCGCGTGTCATCGAGAACAGTGAAGGTGACCGCACCACGCCTTCGATTGTTGCTTTCGCAGATGGCGATGAAGTACTGGTCGGCCAGGCGGCCAAGCGCCAGGCGGTTACCAATCCGGCCAATACCCTGTACGCAGTCAAACGCCTGATCGGTCGTCGCTTCGAAGATGCCGAAGTGCAGAAGGACATGGGCCTGGTGCCCTACAAGATCGTCAAGGCTGATAACGGCGATGCCTGGGTTGAAGCCAACGGCAAGAAGATGGCTGCGCCGGAAGTCTCCGCCCGTGTCTTGCAGAAAATGAAGAAGACCGCAGAAGACTACCTGGGTGAAGAGGTCACCGAGGCGGTTATCACTGTGCCTGCTTACTTCAATGATTCACAGCGTCAGGCCACCAAGGATGCGGGCAGGATTGCCGGCCTCGACGTAAAACGTATTATTAACGAGCCCACCGCAGCCGCTCTGGCTTACGGCATGGACAAGAAGCGCGGCGACGTCAAGATCGCCGTCTACGATCTGGGTGGCGGCACCTTCGATATTTCTATTATCGAGATTGCTGAAATTGACGGCGAACACCAGTTCGAGGTGTTGTCCACCAACGGTGACACCTTCCTCGGTGGTGAAGACTTTGACAAGCGCCTGATCGACTACCTGGCCGACGAATTCA
>CAVWAK010000042.1:0-13837 GCA_963752745.1 uncultured Gammaproteobacteria bacterium | reverse complement strand
TTTTCTCCAGTACATCGTGTGAATAGATCGACAGGTTGCTCTTGTCAACAGCCTCCAGTTCACGAATATAACCGTTCTCCAGCAGGTGCTTGTACAGGTGCCTCAGGTGTTGTTCGACCTGCAGGTTGTGAACCGTAGTCAGTTCGCCGCTTTCCCTGTCCAGGGATGGACACACATAAAGCCGCAGGTCATTCTTGAACAGGCGTCCAAACGATTCCAGGATGCCACCACCCAGATCTTCGTAATACTTCTCGTTGAACACCTGTAATAGTGTGGGCACACCCAGAGCCACACCGATCGGCATTCTTGTGAAGCCGGACAGATACTGTGCAAGTCGATAGAATTCACCATAATCGGATATCAGGACGTGCTTGCCGAGCGCACAAAGTATTTCCACCCGCTGCAGAAAATCCTGGACATCAATATCTTCACCTTGCCCCAGGTTGTGCAGGGTCATTTCGCTAAGCACGATAATATCATCCGCACCGAGACTGGCGTCCTTGCAGAACGCCTTGTACGAACAGTCCAGCAGACTCATGGTGAGCCGGGTTGGAGGACGGAAACGGCTCCGCTCAACCAGCACGGCTTTCTTGTATAGCACATCTGATGGCTGCACCACCTTGCCATCCGCCTGAAACATCGCAGCGCTGGAAAGTCCGTGCTGCACCAGACGCAACGCCATCAGGCGATTGTCCACGTCGGTAAACGCCGGGCCTGAAAAATCGATCATATCGATTGCCAGCAAGTCAGTACTTAACTGGTCCAGCAGCGAGAGCAGCAATTCCTCTGGAGAAGCATGCAGATAAAGCGCAGCGTAGATCAGGTTCACACCCAGCAGACCCAGGGTTTCCTGATCCTGTATATTCTCCTGCCCCTTCAACTGGACGTGGATATCGATCTGGGACGCATCTTCACCCGGATAACGCTGAAAGCTGATCCCCAACCAGCCATGGCCATTACTGTTCTGACTGAAACTGCGTGCGGCAACGGTATTGGCAAATGCAAAGAAGGCACACTTGTCACCCCGGAGATCACCAAGACGTTCGTTCAGGAGCCTGTACTCATGACTGAGCATGGACTGCAGACGTTCACGGCTGACATACCTTGAGCAGGTACCGTAGATGGAGTCACTGAATTTCATGTCATAGGCCGACATGGCCTTGGCGATGGTTCCCGCCGCCCCGCCGACCTGAAAGAACCAGCGTGCCGTCTCCTGGCCAGCACCGATTTCAGCTATGGTGCCGTATTTTCCATCATCCAGATTGATTGCCAGTGCTTTCTGGTGGGTATCGAGCGTACAGTGCATATCCATGGGAAATTCCTTTTCAAGTCGACTGTTACATCGGCGAACAGGGCTAAAATATTAACTGCCTGCCTACACGGCAAGATAAGCTGCCCGGCCACAACCGAAAACGCCTCTCCAGGGCGCGGCATCCTCGAGAGGCGTCATTGACGGATTGTCGGTGATTTACCGGGGTGAGAGCTGATCGAGCAACTTTGCCATCTGCTTGGCAGGTACATACCCGGGCTGGGTGTCGCCATCCTCAAAAATGATATATGGCGTCCCGCGTGCGCCCAGCTGTTCAACCAGTGTCATGTGCATATCAATCGGGCTGTCACAGGTTTTCATGTCGATCGGCTTGCCGTTCTTGGCGTCTGTCAGCGCCTTGTTGCGATCATCCGCACAAAAAACAGCCACCGCCTTGTTGTAGGAGGCGGATCCTTTGCCTGCTCGCGGAAACATCATGTAGCGTACGCGAATACCCGCAGCCAGATATTCGTCCATTTCATTGTGCAGTTTGCGGCAGTAGCCGCAGTCGATATCCGTAAATACCGTGATAGTGTGTTTGGTCTTCTTGGGCTCGTATACGACCATCTCCGCTTCGTCGACAGCCTGTATCGTTGCCAGCGTTATCTCCCGGCGGCGCGGCTCTGTCAGGCTCACACGCGTGAGCATATCCGTCAGCTCGCCCTGGAACATATAACGTCCGTCCGCACTGATATAGACCACGTGCGGACCAGCGACGACTTCGTAAACGCCCGGCACAGGGGTCGGCGAGATCGCGTCTGCTTTTATCTGGCCCAGTGTTTTACGAATGGCGGCTTCATCGGCAGCCTGATCAGCGATAACTGCAGAGGGGCCAAACGACAGCAGGAGCCCTAAAAAAAACAATGACTTAATCAATCTCACCTGGAACACCCAAAATTAATGAAAGAATCTGTTATATGACCCCGGCAACGGAGCCAGGTTCAGTAGTGTACCTGAGATTTCACCCGCGCGGGTGATGCTGACGATGCAAGGACTTCAGGCGCTCACGCGCTACGTGCGTGTAAATTTGTGTCGTCGACAAATCGCTGTGCCCCAGCAACATCTGAACAACACGCAGATCAGCACCATGATTGACCAGGTGCGTCGCAAAAGCATGCCGCAAGGTATGCGGCGACAAGTGTCCACGGATACTTGCGGTGACCGCGTATTGTCGCAACCGGTACCAGAACGCCTGCCGCGATATACCCGATGCTTTCCTGGAAATAAACACCTGGTCACTCTGCCTGTCTTTCAGCAATTCCGCACGCGCGTCGCGCAGATAGCGTTGTATCCAGATCACCGCTTCATCACCGACCGGCACCAGGCGTTCCTTATTACCCTTGCCCATCACCCGAACAACGCCCTGCCCCAGGTTAAGCTGATCATGACTCAAAGCAACCAGTTCAGACACCCGCAAGCCACTGGCGTACAGCAGCTCAAGCATGGCACGATCCCGTAAACCGATTGACTGTTCCACATCTGGCGCCTTCAAAAGCGCTTCAACCTCGGCTTCGCTCAGCGAATGTGGCAACGGACGATCCATTTTCGGCGATTCAATATTTGCTGTCGGGTCATCCTTGCGGCGTCCCTCCCGCACCAGATACCGGTAGAAACGCCGCCAGCTGGACAACAGCCGCGCGGTACTGCGCAGTGCATGCCCGGTGTGACGCTGTTCGGCCAGAAACGCCAGTAAATCGGCCGGTGTGACTTCGACCAGGGCCAGCTGACGCGGCTTCAGCCAGGCCGCCAGACGGTAGAGGTCACGCCGGTAAGCTGCCAGGGTGTTCTCGCTCAGACCGTTCTCGAGCCAGAGAGTATCTGCGAAATGATCGATAACAGATACATCATCGTCTGTACATCGCCGTACCAGCGACACCCTTCCGTCAGCAAGCCGCATAAGTTTTTTCAAGTGAATTTCGCACGCTGAATACCCTACCACATTACCATCGGAATGCTGTTGCCATGTTACACTGCCGCCTCATTCTCATGAGTAAAAATATTCTATGAGCGCCCCTACTGACCGTGACTGCTGCGTGGATAACACCGATAGCCTGTTAAGCGTTGAACAAGGCAGGCAACGCATACTTGGCGCCATCCAGGTCATTGATGACCACGAACAGTTACATATACGTTCGGCGCTTGACCGCGTGTTGGCGCAGCCGGTTGTGTCGGCTATTGATGTTCCGCCATTCAGTAACTCTGCGATGGATGGCTACGCACTGCGCAGTACAGACTGCCACCCCGACCAGGCCGGTATATTCAAAATTATCGGTGACTGTTTTGCCGGCGCTCCGTTTACTGACCACGTTAATCAGGGTGAATGCGTGCGAATAATGACCGGTGCCGTCATACCAGAGGGAGCCGATGCAGTTGTCATGCAGGAATACGTCACCCGCGAGGGCGATAGTATCACTCTCAACCAGGACAGCAGCATACGTGCAGGTACGAATGTCCGCTACGCCGGCGAAGACACACGTTGTGGCGATACTGTGCTTGAACCCGGCATCCGTATTGGGCCGGCAGAAATCGGCCTGCTTGCATCGGTCGGTGTTAGTGAAGTCAATGTACAACGCCGGATTCGGGTCGCTTTTTTTTCCACCGGCAATGAGCTGACCAGTGTTGGCTGCACATTGCAGGCGGGGCAGATTTACGACAGTAACCGTTACACCCTGTTTGGTCTGCTCAATAATGCCAGCATCGAAGTTCACGACCTTGGCGTTATACCCGATGATCGTGAGGCCGTGCGCGCAGCGTTCAAACAGGCAGCCGATACGGCGGACCTGGTAATCACCTCCGGTGGCGTGTCTGTAGGTGAAGCTGATTATGTCACTGCAACGCTCGATGAACTGGGCGAAGTCTCACTCTGGCGAATGGCCACGAAACCCGGCAAACCGCTGGCATTCGGACGCCTCGGGCAGGCGTATTTTTTCGGCTTGCCGGGTAATCCGGTTTCGGTGATGGTGACTTTTTATCAGTTCGTGCTGCCAGCGATTCACAAATTGAATGGCCTGAATGAACGTTCGCCGCTGCTGATTCGGGTGTCTGCCGGTGAAACATTCAAGAAAGCACCGGGACGCACAGAATTTCAGCGCGGTGTGCTATACAGGGATGATCAGGGTGAGTGGGCAGTTCGCAGCACCGGGCTACAGGGCTCTCATGTGCTCAGCTCCATGAGCAAGGCAAACTGTTTCGTGATTCTGGACGCGGAAAGCGCGGGCGCGGAGCAAGGATCACTCGTTACTGTACAGCCATTCAGCGATTTTGCCTGAGCAGGAGTGACTGAAAACACCCGCTCCATGGGGAACGTACGAGGAACCAGCTCAGGCCTTGTTTTTCTGCTGCTCGGCGATATCCGCGCGGACCTTGTCCATATCTAGCTCTTTCACCTGTTCAATCAGCTGGTCCAGCGATGAGGCCGGCAACGCGCCGGGCTGCGCATAAACCATGACCTGCTCCTTGAAAATAGCCAGCATGGGAATTGAACGTACCTGAAAATTTGCTGCCAACTCCATCTGCTCTTCGGTGTTGACCTTGGCGAAGGCCATGTCCGGATTCTTCTCCGAAGCGGCCTCAAATACCGGTGTAAAGCTTTGACAGGGACCGCACCAGGAAGCCCAGAAGTCGATAAGGACGATGTCGTTGTTCTCTATCGTTTCCTGAAAATTGTCGTTGCTAAGCTCAATGGCCGCCATGAAGGATACCTGCTGATAGGGTTAGTCGCGGAAATCAGGCCGAAGTGTACCAACTGTACACCGGCCGGTAAAACCCGGGAACCGCAAACGACAGCGTCAGGATCAGGACAGATCGACGCTCAGGATGTTTCGTTCTGCACGGGATCGGTGATTTCCGGCGCTTTGGCGGTACCGGCCCCACCGGCATCATTGCGATAAGTCGCGTCCATCTCTACACGATTCCGGCCCAGCCTTTTTGCCCGGTACAGCGCCTTATCGGCCCGTTCGATAAAGGCGCTGGCAGTTTCACCGGGTTTGTACAGTGAAACACCTGACGAGAAGGTCGGCACAGGAATCAGGTCACCATTTGCCTGCCAGCGGGTTTCGCCAGCCCGGTTTTTGACCTTGGTAAGGGCACGTAACGAACCCTCAGCATCTGTATTTGGCAATAGAACCGCAAATTCCTCGCCACCGTAACGCGCCACCAGATCGTGATGACGGAAAATGGACAGGATGTTTTTTGAGTAGCTCTGCAGCACCTCATCACCGCCGCCATGCCCATACCTGTCATTAACCTGTTTAAAGTGGTCAAGATCAATGAGCGCCAGCGACAATGGAAAACCATACCGCTGCACACGCGCAACTTCATCTTCGATTCGCCGCAGAAAGGCACGGCGGTTGGGCAAGCCGGTCAGTTCATCGGTCAGGCTGAGCAGGCGTACACGTGTCAATTCATCGCTTAGCTGACGACTATCTGTCTCGATCAACTGTAAGTAATGATGCGTGCTGTCTAGCTGTTCGGCGAGTTCATGATGACCTTTGGTCAGTTTCTCAATCTCTCTGATCAGGGTCCAACGCAGGTCTTGAAGCTCGTTACCCTCGCCCGCCTGGCGCAACTCGCCAAGCACAACTTCCAGCAACACACCAAACTCCTCGTTCTGGGCAATGGTACCCAATACCTGCTGGGCCAATGTTGACTGCAACTTCTGAATATCACGGCGCTTCGAATCAAGATGACTGCGGTAAGCGGTATCGACCTGGTTTTCAACATTATTGTTGCTTTCATTATCTAACTCGTTTGATTCAGATAACGCCATGCCGGTATCGAAAGTTTCCGCTTCACCGCCTGTATTCAACTGTTGTTCAGAAACAGCCTCCGATGACTCCTCGTCAGCATCCCAGAAATCCTCGTAACTGCCATCAGGCAGACTGTCTTCGGAAGACATCGAAGACCCGGTGTCCGGGCTAAAATCATCCGTCAGGTCCGTTTCCAGGACTTCTTGTACCGCTGTGCCTGCCGTCAGGTCTGTTTCAAATTCTTCAGGCGGAAGCTCACTGGATTCATCAATTGCCGGGGCATCAGCCGTTAAACCAGAATCCATATCTTCTGGCATTTTATCGATAATCCCGAACGAAGCCAGCAGGGGCTCAACGGCCTGACGAAACATTTCAGAGTCAAGCTGCTTCACAGCCTCAATCTGACTGGCGTAAAGTTCCACGTAATCACTTAATACTGCCAGGTCACTTGCGGTTAAGGGTGGCTGTAATCTTGCCTGGAGCAGGCGCACCTGCACCTGCATTGGCGAACCGTCGCGCAAGTGCCCAAGATAAGCATCCAGAAGTTGTGTGACCAGCGTCAGGTAGGCTTTCTCAACGATTTGATGGCTTTCGAGCAGGTCTTCCAGCATGCGCTCTACCTGGCGATAAATAACCGCACCGGTCTTGGAATGGCGCAAGGCATCCAGCAGGCACAAGATCTTGTGCACACCCGTAGCTTCCAGACCGTGAATATCGGCTGCGCCCATGCTCTGATTAAACTCCCGCGACACCTATTATTGTGGTTTTCTTACGCTCTTCTTGTGCGCTTACTGCCCGGTTATGCTCCGGTTGCAGGTAGCATATATCTGAACGTTACTCCCGTTAACCACAAAGGACAAACAGCGAATTGGACGAATTCTAAAGTGAAAATCAAAGCTTTTGAAATATCTGAATAAATTATTCACAGGCCAGCTTGATTCAGGGTATATCGGCGGCATTTTTTTGACAGGTTTTTCAGTGCAATAGCGCCCTAACGCCCTTAAATAGACATTTGTCCAGCCCGCTTAATGTAATTTAACCTGCATTTTTCTTACACTCTACCAGGCTGATTTCTTAATATTACACCAGCCAATTTCTACGGCCATTCAAAGCCGTCATCGCCCGTATAACGACACATTTTTGACGCCAACAGGAAACAAGCCGCCTGACCAACCAAATGGTCTGCGACCGGTGAAGGGAGCAAAATTCAGACGCTGCAGTTGCTTACCAGCTGCCGGGACAATGCCACCAGCTCAGAGCGCCCGTCCATCACCTGCTGGTAAATCTCCCCAGCCTGTTCCGGCAACAGTTGTAACAATCGCAGGCTGAATTCAGGAAATTCGCTGACATCAGGCAGGTCTTCCCCATGCTGAAGCAGGAAATCACTGAGCTGAACCAGATGAACCAGTAATTCGTACTCGCCCATATACTCTGTGTTGTGGTGTTCAAGCAGCGCAATACGCAGAGGACCCGGCATATGCCATGCTTCCATTAGCCAGGCACCGATACGAGCATGCCCCATCGCGATCATCTCTCGGGCCTCGCCCATACCCAGCAACCGGGATTCCAGTTCGGCTACTGACTGCTTTGGATTTGCCTGTGCCAGTTTATTTAAAAGTTGAAACTCCGGCGGGAACAGATGTCCCAACAGCAATATGCCAAAATCGTGTAACAGGCCACAGATATAACACTGGGCCTGAGAAGGTCGCCTGCCTTCCGGCATCACTGCACTAAGCCGTTGCATTAACACAGCACTGATGATGGCATGTTCCCAGAAGCTCTTTAAACCCAGTGGCCCCTTCTCGGGAATACAGAACGATCGACCTGCAGCCAGACCGATAGCCAGATTCATAACCATGTCATAGCCCAGTACCCGGGAGATAGCCTCCTGGATATTGCTAATACGACCGGTATAACCATAGTAGGAAGAACTTGCGTAGCGGATCACTTGCGCGGCGAGACTGGGATCCAGTTGAACAATGTTGGCGAGTTCACGCGCACCGGCATTCGGATCTGATTGCAGCTCGAGAATTCGGCGCCCTAAATCAGGCATCGGCGGCAACTCGTAGACCTGTTCGATCCGCCTTTCGACAGATCTGGAACCTTCAGTTTCAAGGACTATTGCCATCGTTACGAGACCCTGCCAACCGTGCGTTGCACTGAAAGGTAAATGACTAGCGTCCGTACAGGAATGGGTATCCGTTCTCAGCTGCAGACAAGATAAAACTGCAACAACTGGTTAGCGGCGGGGTACGGCATATTCTTTATGGAAGACTTTAGCCAACACGGCTTCAGTTAAGCTGAATTCGTTGTCCCCAGGGTACCTTGCCCCTGCCCTTGATCAACCAGAGCACCGGGAAACTGGGCTCGCTGCCGGGGAATTCACCTTCGGCATCAGTGAAATAAACCAGCAGGTCGGGCTGATACCGCCCCTGCTCCAACCACTCGAAAGCCGGCACAAACCGCGTACCACCGCGTCCGTAAAGGTTATCCGGCATGCTGAATTCTTCCCAGGGCTCATAGATCCACGGTCCGTGCTCGCAGAGCGCGGCGTCACAGGCGTGCAACGTCAACCGGGCCCGCATTTGCCCTTTGATCGCATCGATTTCAGAAATAAATTCCCGCATTTCAGTGTCATTAATCGAACCGCTGGTATCCAGTATCACCACCACATCAACTTGCGTACTCTTCAAGGTCGGAAGTATGGCATTACCTTCGCGGCGGGAAGGCCGCTGGTAGCTGTAATCATCACGTGCTGCAGTGGTCATGTAGCGTGCGAGCAGCATACGCCAGGGTAACTGCGGCTGCAGCAGATGCTCAACCAGGCGCGCCATGGTCGCGCCCAGCTTGCCAGCCTGCATGGCCTGCTGCGCGGCTCCGGCGAGACGCTGTCGCCACTGGACCTCCAACTGCTCCTGCTCGGTTTCCGAAAGCGGTCGCGGCACATCGCCGCTCTGATCAGAGTCAGTCTGCCCTTGCCCGCTACCACCACCCTGCTCGCTATCCTGATCCTGGTCGAGCGGTTGACCACCAGATGCGCCGTCAGACTTGTTTTCCTGGTCGTAAAAATGATCGTCGTGCGTCTCTTCCTCCATATCGTCATCGATATAAGGATAGATTTCCTCGGCCATCATGTCTTCGAAACCGCTTTTGAGCAGCACGCCTGGCGGCGGCTTTAGCCCGTCCTTGATCAGTAGCGGATTGATCGCCATATCACAGGCAATATCCCAGCGATGCTTTACGCGATGTTCGCGACGGGCGAAATGCGACAAGGCACAATGCAATGCTTCATGCGCCAGCACAAACTGCGTCTGATCCAGAGTCAGATTCTTAATGTATTCGGGGTTGTAGTAGAGCGCGCGCACGTCGGTACCAATACTCTTGCAACGCTCTGGCTTGACTGCCTTTATCGGCAGACGAAGTACCAGCGCCCCCAGAAACGGACGGTCCAGGATCAGGCGGGTTCGCGCGGCACTGAGTTTGGTTTCAATTTCGTCGCTCAATTTTGCACCCTTCGCAACCGGATAGTCACATGTCAAACAGCATGACGTCAGACACTGCCTTGGCCCACTTGGAAAACTGTGGAACCTGGAAGAGATCCTGACCGATGGCGCGGTGCATATCCGAAATCAGCATGACGCCCATCTCGCGCTGCGGAAACTTGCCTGCATAATCTATAATATGTCCATGCACCGTGTTGGCATCAGCGCTCTGTTGTGCCCGGATTGCCCGTCCAACCAAAGCTGTAGCAACGGCATACTGCAAATCGGTTTCCCTGGGAACCGGTACCGACTCCCCACGCGTGATAGCGTCGATGTCCGGCAACTTGTCGAGGTTATCGACAAAAGCATGCAACTCGATACCGGCAGCCGGACCTACACAGGCCTGCAGCGCCTCAACCAGAACATCGGAACGGCTGTTGAACTTCTGCAACGCCCGATGTGCGAATTCCCAGGAACGCGGTGAAGGGAACGCAACCGGGTTGTGCGCAGGATCAAACTCGAACAACAATTCCGGCCGGAAACGCAGAAACGCGATCAGGCGCTCATCGATTCCCTGGCCATACGCCCAGGCAACCCAGTCATCGAGATTAACGTCGAGTTCGTAGTGTGAAAAGCGGTTGGCCAGCGGCGCAGGCATGCTATAGGTCACGCCGCGATCTCCCTGCCGATTGCCGGCAGCAAAAATCGCCCAGCCGTCCGGCACCTGGTAAGCACCCAACCGACGATCCAGAATCAATTGATAGGCAGCCGCAGAAACACTGGGCGGCACAGACGTTATCTCGTCCAGAAACAACACGCCGTTAGGCCCGTGGCGCCCGGCATCCGGCAACATTGCAGGCACTGCCCATTCGACCTGATCACCGACTCGAAACGGGATACCGCGCAGATCGGTGGGTTCCATCTGCGACAGGCGGAGATCGATAACCGGCACTTGATGCTGTTCCGCCACCTGGGCGACTATCTGGGACTTGCCGACACCTGGCGGCCCCCACAGCATTACCGGTGTATGTTGACCATGCTGAACGCTCTGAAACTCGGTTTCCAGGATGGTCAAAAGCTGGGATGGACGCATGTCTCCTCCAAATTCCGGCGACCGTATGACGCCGCCCCTTAAAGCATCACATAGTACGCAAATCGCGCAAAAATTGCATGGCGACTCTCAGAAAACCACCTAAACACAACGGGTTAAATCGCGTTTTCGAGACTCATAAATCAGCGCATAAACCCACTCAATAATTCGCGCGAATCGCCGTTACCTTGTGGTACTAGATAATCCAGAATCATTCATACATGCCACCAGTCAAAACCAGTATTTCACGTCTGCTGCTGTGTTCTTCAGACACACAGAAACTCACCCCTTTAGCACAGCGTCTCCAGGCGGCAGGTGTTGAGGTAGATTGCGTCATCACAGCTGAAGAAGCACGTGAACTGCTTTGGCAGCAACACTATGACGGGGTTGCCATTGACCTGCTTCTGGCAGATCGTGATGGCATATCCTTCGCCATGGACCTACGCGAAGAACACCCCTGGATGTCGGTTCTGGTCATCTCGACAACACAGCAAACCAATAACGGGAAAAGCGAACCTGACTGGCTGTCTCGCACCAGCGATCACGCGCGCCTGGTATTTGCGCTAAAACAGGCTGGCCAGCGATCTGCCGGACGAATGCCCTGCATACTGCACGTCGAAGATGACGACCGGCTGGCCGAACTGGTGCAGAACACCATTGGTCAGCAGACGCAGTTGTTTCGCGCCCGGTCAGCACAGGAAGCCCGTATCGCCATGGCGCTGAGGAATTATGATCTGGCGCTGGTACGCACCCATTTGTCTGCGTTGTCAGACCAATGGCGTGGACACCAGTCTTCTGAACAAACGGCTCTCTGTGTCAGCGCCGACACCACGGCCGACCCCTTCCTGACCATACTCAGCAACTTGCGCCGCAGTGCCTATGTCCACGAACCGGCTTACTGTTAACAGCTTGGTCACCAGACTCAAAGCAGCGGCTGTGGGACGTCAATTGGGGCGCCTTCAGCCTGCGCCGAAGCCACAATTGACGTCCCACAGCCGCTGCCCGCACCAGGGCACGCCCTAATCTGATCGCAGCAATGCAACCTGCCCGGTCCGCAAATATTTCAGGTAATCGCTCATAATCAGGTCGTGATCGAATACCAACCCAGGACAATCGTCCGGGGCATAGCAGGCAAGGCGTTTCGCATCATCCCGGGCACACGGCTCACCACTGGCAGTCGCCACATACACGGCACTCACGGTATGCCCGCGACTATCCCTGGCAGGGTCGGAATAACAACCCAGCAAGACCTCCAGCTGTACATCAAGAGAAGTCTCTTCCTTCGCCTCGCGCACTGCAGCAGCTTCGAGACGCTCACCGACATCGACAAAACCACCGGGCAACGCCCAGCCATGCGGAGGGAACTTGCGTTCGATCAAAACGATGGTGTGTTCCGGACGATCAGCCATTCGGATAATAATATCGACCGTCAGTAACGGGGTTTCGGGGCGGCTCACCACATTACCATTTCAGGTTACGCAATTGTCGGCGCGCCTTTTTATCAGGTTTATGCTCAGGCCGGGGCGTACTGGCATTAGCCAGGCTATACTGCTCACGCAATACAGCACGCTTTTCCACGCTGTCTTGCGACTCCTGGTAAAGCGTCTGAGCCACTTTGGCAGGACCACGACGCTCGGATATTGCCAACACTGAAATACAAAAACTGAAACCGTCCTTGCGAATCTCCAGTTGATCAGCGACTTTCACTGCTCGTGCAGGCTTCACACGTGCGCCGTTTAACTGCACCTTGCCGCCAGTCACGGCCTGGGCAGCCAGACTGCGCGTTTTATAAAAACGCGCAGCCCAGAGCCACTTGTCGATGCGTACGCCGTCGCTCAATCCGCTAAACGCTTGATCAGGACAACCCTATCAACAGGCTGTTGGTACGCTTGACGAAGGCAACCGGATCTTCCAGCTGCCCACCTTCACTAAGCATGGCCTGTTCAAACAACAGACGCGACCACTCGCCAAAGCGCCCATCATCTGTTTCCTGTTCCATGCGCTTGACCAGCGCATGTTCAGGATTTACTTCCAGGGCAGGCTTGCTGTCTGGCAGATCATGGCCCGCCTGTTTCATTATCTGCTGCATGTGCACCGGCATTTCGTGCGCACCCAGTACCAGACAACTCGGGGAATCGGTCAAACGGTGACTGATCCGGACTTCCGAGACGTCGTCACCAAGCGCATCCTGAATACGTTTTATAAAATCCTTGTGTTCATCTTCGACCTTCTTTGCAGCCTCTTCCTCATCCTTGTCCTGCAACTTGCCGAGATCGAGATCCCCCTTGGCTACGGAAACCAGTGACTTGCCATCGAATTCAGCCAGGTGAGAGACCAGCCACTCATCGACACGATCGTGCATTAACAGTACTTCAATACCCTTCTTGCGGAAGACTTCCAGATGAGGACTGTTGCACGCCGCAGTATAACTGTCAGACGTGATGTAGTAGATCTTCTCCTGCCCGTCTTTCATGCGGCCGATATAATCTTCCAGCGTCACATCCTGGACATCTGAATTGTTATGCGTAGAGGCAAAACGCAACAGCTTGGCAATGCGTTCACGATTGGCATAGTCTTCGGCCGGGCCCTCCTTGATCACGGCGCCATACTGACTCCAGAACTCGGCGTATTTCTCCGGCTCCGAGCCGGCCATACTTTCCAGCAGGCCGAGTACTTTTTTCACTGAAGCGGCACGGATACTGTCAATAAACTTGTTTTTCTGCAGGATTTCACGCGACACATTCAACGGCAGATCATCCGAATCCACCAGGCCGCGCACAAAGCGCAGATACTGCGGCATGAGATTTTCTGCGTCATCCATAATGAACACACGACGCACGTAGAGTTTTATACCGTGGCGGCGGTCGCGGTCATACAGATCAAACGGTGCCTGCTTGGGAATGTACAACAGGCTGGTATAGCACTGTGTGCCTTCTACCTGGTTATGACTCCATGCCATGGGCTCACCGAAATCGTGAGCAACGTGCTTGTAAAACTCCTTGTACTCGTCTTCGCTGATATCTTTGCGGGGACGTTTCCACAAGGCAGAAGCACTGTTCACCGCTTCGAACTCATTCTCCTTGCCTTCTTCGGCCGACACCATTTCGATCGGCAGCGAAATATGGTCCGAGTATCGAGTGATAATAGAACGCAGGCGGTAATCTTCGAGGAATTCATCCTCCCCGTCGCGCAGGTGCAACACCACCTC
>CAVWAK010000041.1:0-10552 GCA_963752745.1 uncultured Gammaproteobacteria bacterium | reverse complement strand
TTAACGGCAGCGCCATGCTCAGTTACCGCGCATCTCGCTGGTGGGCAGGTGTAGAAGGCGTCGGCTATGCGAAACAAAACAAGGTCTCCGATACCAACGACGAAAGCAAATCTGACAGCTATGGACTGATGAACCTGCTTGGCGGCATCGACCTGCAGCGCAACCTGTCGATATCGCTGGGCATCGAGAACGTATTGGACAAAAACTATCAGCCGCACCTCTCGGGCATCAACCGTGTTGCCGATTCAGATGTAGCCGTTGGCGAACATGTACCGGGACCGGGGCGCAATTACTTTGCCACACTTGAATTCAAATACGATTAAAGCTGGCGCCGGCATAACCACGGCAGGCGCATTTAAATGAAGATCACCGCCACAGAGACGAGGTGTTTTAATACCTGAACCCCTATGAACAGCTCGCTCTCATTATTAACAGCCCAGGCCTGTGCCCTGATCCTGTTAACGTTTGTCGCTCATGCCGACCCGTTACAGGAGTCGATCACGGCCACCGATAAAAACAACCGCAAGGAACAGGCCTCCCAGCAGCGCATCGATTCGCTTGGCGAACAGACGCGTGCAATGCTTGAGGAGTATCACGCCCTCAGCCGCGAACTGGATTCACTGACAGTCTACAATGATCAATTGCAGCGCCTGGTGCAGTCGCAGGATGAAGAGCAGGCCCTGATACACAGACAGATGGGCGACATAGAACTGACCCAGCGGGAGATCGTGCCACTGATGCTGCGCATGATCGATAGCCTGGAACGCTTCGTCACCAACGATGTTCCTTTTCTGCAGCTGGAGCGCCTGCAACGCGTGCAACTGCTGCGCGACCTGATGGATCGATCAGATGTTGCCGTTGCGGAGAAGTACCGCAGGGTCCTGGAAGCCTACCAGATCGAACTCGACTACAGCCGTACACTGGAAGCCTATCGCGAGGAACTTGATCTGGACGGCCAGGGCCTGACTGTCGACTTCCTGCGACTGGGCCGCATTGGCCTGTATTACCAGACGCTTGATGGCCGCGCCGCAGCCTACTGGGACCAGGTTGCAGGGGCCTGGATACCACTCGACACAAGCGGCCGGCTGGCCGTGCGCCGTGCCCTGCGGGTTGCCAATCAGCAGGCCGCCCCTGAACTGCTGGAATTGCCGATACTGAACGCTCGCCGCCATGCAGATCATTAAACACTACCTGCTGGCCGGACTTCTATGCCTGTTTTCGAGCGCTCAGGTGTTTGCTGATCATCCCACGGATCTCGATCACCTCCTGCTACAGGTCAAGCAGGCCCATGTCCGCGAAGCTGCAACCCGCAAAGAACGCGAACAACGATTTCTCGCCGAGAATGCCGACCGCAAGGCACTAGTCGAGGAACTTCGGGGCCGTGTCGAACAACAGCGCGAGCGCGGCCAAACGTTCAAGGCAAAGTTTGAAGCCAATGAAAAAGCTTTACAGACACTGCAGGCCGAGCTCGACGCACGTGTCGGCAACCTCGGCGAGCTGTTCGGAACCGTGCGCCAGTCAGCCAATGACATGCACGCACTGCTCAAGGACTCACTGGTCAGCGCAGAATTCCCGGGACGTGCGAACTGGTTTGACCAGGTAGCCAAAAACAAGAAGCTGCCGAATGTTACCGAGCTGGAACGTTTCTGGCTGCTGATGCAGCAGGAAATAGAACAATCCGGGAATATCAGTCATTTTGAAGCACAGGTAACCGGCATCGATGGTTTGACGCAAGCGGCCAGTACCACGCGTATAGGCGTTTTCAATGCCGTCTCCGGCGACCGTTACCTGCGCTTTCTGCCCGACAGTAACCGCCTGGTCGAACTGAGCCGTCAACCGTCAGGTCATCGCCGCGCCTTGGCCGCAGCCTTCGGCAACTCGCAGGAACGCTACACCACCATGGTTATCGATCCGACTCGCGGCGGTCTTCTCGGCCTGCTGGTCCAGGCACCAACTTTGATGGAACGCGTTCAGCAAGGTGGCACGGTGGGTTACGTCATCATCGTCATCGGCATTCTTGGCCTGCTGATCGCAACCCTGCGACTGGTTTACCTTCACCTGACTGCACGCCGCGTTAAACGCCAGCTTGCGCAGGTAGACAAACAGGAAGCGGACAACCCGCTGGGCCGGGTGTTACTGGCTGCGGGCGATGGGCAAAAACACGACATCGAGACCATGGAGTCCCTGCTTGATGAAGCCATTCTTAGAGAAACGCCTGCCTTGCAGCGTGGTCTTGGCCTGATCAAACTGCTGGCAGCCGTCGCACCACTGCTGGGCCTGCTTGGTACCGTCACCGGCATGATTGTTACCTTCCAGTCGATCAGCCTGTTCGGTACCGGCGATCCAAAACTGATGGCCGGTGGCATATCACAGGCCCTGGTCACCACCGTCATGGGACTGGTGACGGCCATACCATTATTGTTTTTGCACACGCTGATGGCCAGTCGCAGCCGCAATCTCATCCAGATACTCGATGAACAGTCCGCGGGCGTGGTTGCCACCCAGGCCAGTCGTCATGATTGAATCCCTGTGGTGGCAGCTCGATAACGTACGCACTTTCCTTGTCGCGGGTGGCCCGGTGCTGTGGGTCATTATCGCGGTTGCCGCCTTTATCGGTTTTCTGGTCACTGAACGCTACTGGTTTGTACTGGGTGTTTTTCCGGCGCAGGCAAAGAACCTCACAAGTCATTGGCGGCACGCACGCGCGCCCAATCGCAAACTGGCCCGCCACCAGCGCACAGCACTCCTGTCACTGGCGCAATTGCAATTGCGCCAGTCCCTGCCCCTGCTGAAGGCGATGGTTGCCATTTGTCCACTGCTGGGATTACTGGGCACCGTCACCGGTATGATCGAGGTTTTTGATGTAGTCACAGCACTGGGCACTGGCAATGCTCGCGCCATGGCTTCTGGAATATCGCGCGCTACTATTCCGACCATGGCTGGCATGGTGGTTGCCTTACCGGGCCTGTATTTCTGCCTGGAGCTTGAACAACGCGCCAGGCGGTCGGTTGAACAGCTATCCGACCAACTGAAGATGCCATAAATCGATGCGAAAACGTCGCCACACTGACCCCGCCGGTGAAGAAGCCGAAATCAACCTGGCACCCATGCTGGATATCGTCTTCATCATGCTCATCTTCTTTGTAGTGGCGACTTCGTTCGTCAAGGAATCAGGCATCGACGTAAACCGGCCGACTGCCGAAACCGCCGAACGCAGGGAACAGGGCAACATCCTGATTGCCATCGCACCCAATGGTGAAATATGGATAGACAAACGGCCGGTCGATATTCGCTCGCTGCGCGCCGTGGTTGAACGACTGGTCGCTGAAAACCCGGAAGGTGCCGTCATCATCCAGGGTGACCGCGCTGCGCAGATCGGCCTGCTGGTCGAAGTCATGGATCAGATCCGCAAGGGTGGTGTCAGCAATGTATCTATCGCCGCCACACCGGGTGACTGATGTCATGTCAGGCCGCTACGCGATCGCCGGACTGACAGGCATCCTGGCCGCCGCCTGCCTGCTTTGGCTGATGCAGGTGCTGGTCACTCCACCTGACGGCTATCTGGTAAGAAGTGAAACATCCGGGCTGGTCGACTTCATTCGTCTACAAAGAGAAGAGCGCGTACAACTCAAAAAGCGCCATCTCGACAAGCCACCGCAACAACCTAAACCCCTGCCCCGGCCTAAACTCGATTTTGAGCCGGACCTGCCGCAGCCAACGCCACAACTGAACGCGCGCATGGACATGAACCTGCCACTGACGATTGGTAACGGGCCTTACATTGGCCCGGTTGCCACACAACTGGATCGTGAATTTGTGCCCTTGTCCCGCCAACCACCGCAATACCCCTACCAGGCCGCTCGCCGGGGCACCGAAGGCTGGGTGCGCGTCTCCTTCGAAGTGACCGAGACGGGGACGGTGGAAGACGCCGTCGTGCTTGAGTCCGACCCGCCGGGCGTATTTGACCGTGCAGCCATTAAAGCCGTTTACCGCTGGCGCTTTAAGCCTCGCATGGTAAATGGGTCAGCGGTGGCCGGACGTGCCGAGCAGGTTGTTGAGTTCAAACTCAACGAGTAATCATGCAACCAGTGAACTCCCAACTACTGCGCGCGCTACTCATCGCAATCTTCACTCTGCTAACGGCTCCTGGCACTCTGGCTGGTGGCCTGTCACCCATGACTCACCGCCAGCTCACTGATATTCATGAACAGATCGATAAGCAGGCCTATGACGAAGCACTGGCGGAACTTGAAATACTGCTGGTCGACATTGGCAACAACAGCTATGAAAAAGCGGTTGTACTGCAAACTCTCGGTTATGTTCAGATCAGCCGCGAGGCTTATACACCAGCCGCAAAAGCGTTTGAACAGGCCCTTGTCCTGGACCAGTTGCCGACAACCACGCAACAGCGACTGCGATATGACCTTGCCCAGCTCTACCTGACCTCTGGCAAGACAGTAAAAGCCATTCAATTACTTGAACGCTGGTTCGCAGACACAACACGGGCAGACGCCACAGCCTACGCGCTACTGGGTCACGCCTATGCGCAGAATAACCAGTATGCGAAAGCTGTTCCTGCACTGCAACGCGCCATCGAACTCTCTGAGGAGCCGCACGCCGACTGGTATGAAGCCTTGCTGGCGATGCACTACGAACGGGAATCCTGGCGGGCCTGTATACCGCTGCTCAAGGATATGCTCCGCCTGTTCCCGGAACGGCAGGCCTACTGGTCACAGCTGGCCGGTGTGCACCTGGCGCTCAAGGACTACTCTGCTGCTACCACTGCACTCGAACTGGCCTATCGCGACGGTGCGCTCAAACACGAGCAGGAACTGATTCAGCTCGCCCGCCTGTATCTGCATACCGGCATGCCGCACAAGGCCGCCCGCCTGCTGGAACAGCAACTTGAGCTTGGCCGGATTGCGGATACCAGCGCGCATCAAAAATTACTCGCCCGATCCTGGGCTGCAAGCGGTGAACGTGACCAGGCCATCCTGGCGCTGGAACAGGCAATTGGGACGTCAGCTGCTCCCATCATCAGACTACAACTGGCGCAATGGTACATTGAAGCAGAACGCTGGAAAGCCGCCGAAGAATTACTGGCCGCAGTAGTTGAGAAAACCGAAGAAAACAGGCTTAAGGCCCAGGGATGGTTACTGATTGGCATCGCCCGCTACGAACAAAGGAAGATACCGGCCGCCCAAACAGCTTTTAATCATGCCAGCCAGCTGCCAACGACACGCGAAGCCGCCAGCCAATGGCTGGAGTTCCTCAATACGCTGCCCGAGTCGAAAGTATAGCGCCCCATGCCCGGGCCAACTCAATGGACAGTATGGGGACAGTCGCGTCAACTTTACCGTGACTGAATTCGCCGGGTTCAACAGCCGTTCATAGACCTTGAACCCGTTATTCAGTCGTCACTGCTACCGATAGCCCGGTAAACCAGGGCACCCAGCAATGCACCGATTATCGGAGCCACCCAGAACATCCAAAGCTGGGCGACTGCCCAATCCCCTACATAGAGTGCAACACCGGTACTGCGTGCCGGGTTCACCGAGGTATTGGTTACCGGGATGCTGATCAGGTGAATCAGTACCAGTCCAAGGCCGATCGGAATCGGGGCAAAACCCTGTGGTGCGCGTTTCGCCGTGGCACCGAGAATAATCAGCAGAAACATCATGGTCATTACGACTTCCGTGATCAGTGCTGCCTGCATCGAGTAGCCACCCGGCGAATGCTCTCCGTAACCATTGGAAGCGAAACCTGCAGAAACATCGAACCCGGCCTTGCCACTGGCGATCAGATAAAGCACACCGCCTGCCGCCACTCCTCCAAGCACCTGAGCGATAATGTAAGGCACCAACTCGCTTGCTGGAAAACGTCCACCTGCCCACAAACCGATAGATACTGCCGGATTGATATGACAGCCCGATATATGGCCAATAGCGAAGGCCATGGTCAATAAAGTCAGACCAAATGCGAGGCGACACACCCAGCAAGCCGATACCCACATCGGGAAAGGCCGCCGCCAGCACAGCGCTGCCACAACCACCCAAAACAAGCCAGAACGTACCTATAAACTCGGCACCATATTGCTTCATAACACGCTCCTCTGTGATTCAGACCTGAATTGGTTTGATTATTATCAGCTTGCAGAAAGCTTAGACTATCCGGCGGGAAATAAAAGCCACCGATTATTGACGCCGGGAATATCAATCGCCACGCCGTTCCCGCCAACCAGGCTCCCTGCTACCACTCTCTTGATGATCGCGAAAACTCTACCAGGCTATTAATTTTACGTTTGATCTGTATCAAGGTCATGCTGACCCGATATGGGCACAGTGCGTGCTATAGATTAATGAGTGAGCATAAATTGTCATGTCAATTAGCAGAATGCAGTTTCTGCGCGGTGATGTTTCAGGAAAAAAGTCACCCGTTCGCCCGCCCTGGGCACTTGATGAAAGCGAATTTATTACACAATGTGATCGTTGCGGCCAGTGCATTGACGTCTGCCCAACCCATGTAATTCAAGCCGGCCGGGGTGGTTTTCCGGAAATAGATTTCACCCGGGACGAATGTTTGTTCTGTGGTGATTGCGTAGACATCTGTAAACCGCAGGCTTTGCGTAAAGTTGAAGGCCATTCGCCCTGGACACTCAAGGCAGTCCTCGATACCCAGGCATGCATCGCCTTCATGGGTGTCGAATGCCGGGGTTGTATCGACCCCTGTGAACCACGAGCGGTTCGCATTTCTTTTCGCCCCCGCGGCGTCGGAACCCCTGACATCGATTCACAGGCGTGCACTGGTTGCGGCGCCTGCGTGCGGGTATGCCCCGCGCAGGCAATCAGCATGCAACCACTACCCGCTTAAGGAGACGGTATGAATATCAGTGGTGTCGTAGTAAGAACATTCCCGAAGGATATTGGCGTTGTATCAGAGGCGCTGTCCCGGCTGGACGGCGTTGAGGTACACGGCGCCAACGATGACGGACGCCTGGTCGTCACCGTTGAACAACCCGGTGAACAGGGTTTAACGGATGTGCTTAACCATATGCAGGACATACCGCGGATACTGTCTACATCGTTGATCTACCACCAGTTCGAAGAACTGGCGCAGCAGGAGGACGAAGCATGAAACTGAGCAGACGTGAATTCATCAAGACCAATGCGATTGCCGCAACCGCCGCGGCTGCCGGTGTGACCATACCCGGTGTCAACGAAGCGCTGGCCGCAGGCAAAGACACTATTCGCTGGGACAAGGCGCCGTGCCGTTTTTGCGGCACTGGCTGCAGTGTACTGGTGGGCACCAAAGATGGCCGCGTTATCGCCACCCAGGGCGATCCCGATGCCCCGGTTAACCGGGGCCTTAACTGCATCAAGGGCTATTTCCTTTCCAAGATCATGTACGGCAAGGACCGCCTGACCAAACCTTTGCTGCGCATGCGGAACGGCAAGTACGACAAGGAAGGCGACTTCACCGAGGTCAGTTGGGAAACCGCTTTCGATGTCATGGAAGAAAAATTCAAGGCCGCACTAAAACATGACCTGGAAGCCAACAAGGGCAAGCCACCGGAAGAGATCGTCTCAACGGTTGGCATGTTCGGTTCAGGACAATGGACAGTCTGGGAAGGCTATGCCGCTTCCAAACTGTACAAGGCCGGATTCCGCTCCAACAATATTGACCCGAATGCCCGCCACTGCATGGCTTCCGCCGTAGGCGCATTTATACGTGCATTCGGTTCGGACGAACCGATGGGTTGTTATGACGACCTGGAGCACGCCGATGCCTTTGTGCTCTGGGGTTCGAACATGGCCGAGATGCACCCGATCCTGTGGTCGCGGCTTACCGATACGCGCCTGACCAAGGAAGGCTGCGAGGTGCACGTATTATCCACCTTTGAACACCGCTGTTTCGACCTTGGCGACAACAACATGGTGTTCACGCCGCAGACCGACCTGGCGATTCTGAACTATATCGCCAACTACATTATCCAGAACAAGGCCTACGACCAGTCGTTCATCGACAAGCACGTTAACTTTACCAAGACACCGACAGATATTGGCTATGGCCTGCGTCCCGAGAACCCGCTGGAAAAGAATGCCAAAAATGCCGGCAAGGGCAAGCTTTCCAAAATAAGCTTCGAAGAATATGCCAAATCCGTCGAACCTTATACGCTGGAATACACATCCGAATTATCCGGCGTGCCAAAGGAAAATCTCGAGCGTCTGGCCAAGCTGTATGCCGATCCCAACAAAAAGGTCAGCTCATTCTGGACCATGGGCTTTAACCAGCATACCCGCGGTGTCTGGGCCAACGGCCTCGTCTATAACATTCACCTGTTAACCGGCAAGATCTCCGAGCCCGGCAACAGTCCTTTCTCATTGACCGGACAGCCCTCAGCCTGCGGAACAGCGCGTGAGGTTGGCACCTTCTCGCACCGGCTGCCTGCCGATTATGTGGTCAAGAAGAAAGAACATCGTGACCTGGCCGAAAACATATGGAAACTGCCAGCGGGCACTATACCCGGCAAGGTCGGCTATCACGCAGTGTTGCAAAACCGTATGTTGAAAGACGGCAAGCTCAATGCCTATTGGGTGCAGTGCAATAACAACATGCAGGCCGGCGCCAACATGAACGAGGAGACCCTGCCAGGTTACCGTAATCCGAAAAACTTCATCGTGGTTTCAGACCCCTATCCAACGGTCACCGCGATGGCTGCTGACCTGATACTGCCAACATCCATGTGGACAGAAAAGGAAGGTGCTTACGGTAATGCAGAACGACGTACACAATTCTGGCGCCAGCAGGTTGATGCACCAGGCGAATCCAAGTCAGACCTCTGGCAGGTGATTGAGTTCTCCAAGCGCTTTAAAACCGAAGATGCCTGGCCACAGGAAATGCTGGACAAGAACCCTGAGTACAAGGGCAAGACACTTTATGAAGTGTTGTTCGCCAATGGCCAGGTTGACCAGTTCGAAAAGCAAACTGTCGAAGATGACCGTAACAACACATACCACAATGACGAGATGGACGATTTCGGCTTCTATGTGCAGAAAGGACTGTTTGAAGAGTACCGGCGATTCCAGCTGGAAGGGCCGAAAAAGGGCCACGAGCTGGCACCGTTCGACACTTATCATAAAGTGCGCGGACTACGCTGGCCGGTTATCGACGGCAAGGAAACCCTGTGGCGGTATCGCGAAGGCTACGACCCTTATGTCGAAAAAGGCAAGGAGCTGACCTTCTATGGCCGCAGTGACGGTAGAGCCAATATCATCACAGCACCTTACGAACCGGCAGCAGAAAGCCCGGATAAAGAATATGACTTGTGGCTCTCGACCGGACGTGTTCTGGAACACTGGCACTCGGGATCGATGACGCGCCGCGTACCGGAGTTATATCGAGCCTTCCCGGATGCGGTGATTTTCATGCACCCCGAAGATGCCAAGGCGCGCGGCTTGCGTCGCGGGTTGCCCGCTAAAATAGTCAGCCGTCGGGGCGAAATCGTTGCTCGTGTCGAAACACGTGGCCGCAACCGGGTACCGCAGGGATTAATATTTGTACCCTGGTTCGATGCCAGTCGTCTTATCAACAAGGTCACACTCGACGCCACTGACCCACTGTCCAAGGAGACCGACTACAAGAAGTGTGCAGTAAAGGTCGTCAAGGCCTAAGCCGGGTTCTTTGAGCAGGGCATGGGAAAAGCTGTTGGCCATAAGAGAACCGCCACATCGGCAAGCCGAAGGCGATTCCTGCTGAACATGGCGCGCACCGGCGGCGGTGTCGCACTGTTTGGTCTTGGCGTAACTTTATATACACGCCAGGCAGCGTCGCTGCCGGCACAAGCCATTCGCCCTCCCGGCGCACTGGACGAAGATGCCTTTCTGGGCGCCTGCATCCGTTGCGGCCTGTGCGTACGCGATTGTCCGTTTGACACCTTGAGCCTGGCGACATTGGGCGATGAAGTTGCCACCGGTACGCCCTACTTCATTGCCCGCCAGGTACCTTGCGAAATGTGCGATGACATTCCGTGCGTCAAGGCCTGTCCAACAGGCGCACTGGATCACAACCTGACCAATATTGATGATGCGCGCATGGGACTCGCAGTTCTGATTGACCAGGAGAACTGCCTCAACTTCCAGGGCCTGCGCTGTGACGTCTGCTACCGTGTGTGCCCCGCCATCAATGAGGCCATCACACTGGAACGCCAGCACAATGATCGCAGCGGCAAACACGCAGTATTCATTCCCACTGTACATTCGAATGCCTGTACCGGATGCGGAAAGTGCGAACAGGCATGCGTGCTGGAAGAAGCCGCAATCAAGGTACTGCCGGCACATCTGGCCAAGGGTGAGCTGGGTCAGCACTACCGTTGGGGATGGCAGGAAAAACAAAAGGCCGGCGGCAGCCTGGTTACACCGGATCAGCCCCACAGGTTCAACCTGCCGCAGGGCCAGTCTTACGATTATGCCGGTGAAGGCCTGGTCGTCGAAGAAGCCGGCGATGTACCCTTTAATGACGACCCTTTACGCACCCTTAATCGCGGCATGGGTGA